>NZ_CP139976.1:5400000-6000000 GCF_034424625.1 Janthinobacterium lividum
ACGTCCTTCGAGGAAGGCGCGCGCGTAGACGCCGGGCGAGGAGTGGCCCTGGATGTACAGCAGGTCGCCGCCGTGGTCGGCCGTTGGCGCGTGCCAGAAATGGTTGAAACCGATGCCGAGCATGTTCGCCAGCGAAGCGAACGAGGACAAGTGGCCGCCCAGGTCGCCGTCGGCGCGGTTGGCCTTGACGACCATGGCCATGGCGTTCCAGCGCATCCACGAGCGCAGGCGCTCTTCGTATTCCAGGTTGCCGGGACAGTGTGCTTCTTGCTTGGTGGGGATGGTATTGACGTAGGCGGTGGTGCTGGAGAACGGAATCTGGGCGCCGCGGCGGCGAGCCAGGTCAACCATGCGCTCCATCAGGTAATGCGCGCGCTCCGGACCTTCATTTTCCAGAACGGCTTCGAGCGCGTCCAGCCACTCCTTGGTTTCCTGCATATCCGGGTCGGTGCCGATCTGTGTCGTTACCTGGTTCAGTTGAGCTGACATCTGTTGAGTCTCCTTTGTGAACGCCCCACCCCGATTTTCCGGATCGCTGTCGGACGGTATTTCGCTGATTATTTACTATTAAGTCGGTTTAGTGTGGGGATTCTAACAGCGTATTTACTATTTTTCAAATTACGATATAGCATTTCACATCATGAAATCACCCTATGAAATTTATGCTGCACTGCCGCAAATTCTGTCCGGAAATTAGGGTGATCAGAGTAGCAAATAGCGCCGAAACCGGAAAACTTGCATGCCCTGGCCGCCCCTGCTCTACGAGCACATCAGCAAACCGAATTAACACCCCAGTCGTCCGCACAGGCATACCGGGCCAAGCAGGCCTGAAAAATGTCGAGGGCAAGGCGCGGCGACGCAGACAGTACGCATGTACGGCAAGGAGCTACAACGCCGCCATCGGCATTTTCTCAGGCTCGCGTCTCTGGCCCGCTGTTGTTACGCCTTTGCATAGCCAAAACCGCCCCTTTGCGCCGCCCGGCTTTATAATCTGACTTTTCCCTCCTACCAGCTCTCAGCCTCCCTACCATGCCAGCACAACTGATCGACGGAATCGCCCTCTCCCAAAAACTGCGCAGCGAGATCGCCACGCGCGCCGCCGCCCTCACGGCCAAGGGCACCCAGCCCGGTCTGGCCGTGATCCTCGTCGGCGAAGACCCGGCCAGCCAGGTGTATGTCCGCAACAAGGTCAAGGCGTGCGGCGACGTGGGTTTCCACTCGGTGCTGGAAAAATATGAAGCGGACCTGCCTGAAGCGGACTTGCTGGCACGCATCGCCAGCCTGAACGCGGATCCCGCCATCCACGGCATCCTCGTGCAGATGCCCTTGCCCAAGCACATCAACCCGCACAAGGTCATCGAAGCGATCGCCACGACGAAAGACGTGGATGGCTATTCCGTCTTGAGCGCCGGCGAACTGATGACGGGCTTGCCCGGCTTCCGCCCTTGCACGCCGTATGGCTGCATGAAACTGATCGAAAGCACGGGCGTGGACTTGCGCGGCAAGCACGCCGTCGTCATCGGCCGCAGCAACACCGTCGGCAAGCCGATGGCCCTGCTGCTCTTGCAAGCGAACGCTACCGTCACCATCTGCCATAGTGCGACACCGGACTTGGGCCTGTACACGCGCCAGGCGGACGTCGTCGTCGCCGCCGTCGGCCGCCGCAACACCCTGACGGCCGACATGGTCCGTCCGGGCGCCATCGTGATCGACGTGGGCATGAACCGCGACGATAACGGCAAGCTGTGCGGCGACGTGGATTTTGCCGGCGTGAAAGACGTCGCGTCGCACATCACGCCCGTGCCGGGTGGCGTGGGGCCGATGACCATCACGATGTTATTGATGAATACCGTCGAGGCGGCAGAGCGCGTGTAAAAACACCGGGGCGGCCTGACCGCCCCTTTTAATATATGGAACCGACGATGAATACCAATCCCCTGCTTGATTTTTCCGGCCTGCCACGCTTCGACGCGATCACGCACGAGCATGTCACGCCTGCCATCGATACCTTGCTGGCCCAGGCGCGCGCCACGGTGGCGCAGCTGGAAGCGCCCATGGAAGAAGTAAGCTGGGAGAACTTCGTTGCGCCCCAGGACCAGATCGCCGAAACCCTGGGCCGCGCCTGGAGCATCGTCAACCACCTCAACAGCGTGATCGATACGCCCGAGCTGCGCGCCGCCTACAATGCGAACCAGCCCAAGGTGACGGAATTCTGGACCGAGCTGGGCCAGAACGAAATCCTCTTCGGCAAATACAAGCAATTGCAGGCGCGCGCCGATTTCGCCAGCCTGTCGCCAGCGCGCCGCCGCATCGTCGACAATGCCGTGCGCGATTTCCGCCTCGGTGGCGCCGAGTTGCCCGAGGACAAGAAAGAGCGCTTTGGCGCCATCCAGGAAGAACATGCGGCCGTCTCGACGCGCTTTTCCGAAAACGTGCTCGACGCCACCAATGACTACAAGCTGCTGGTCGAGAGCGAAGCTGAACTGGCCGGCTTGCCCGACGACGTGAAGGCGGCCGCGCGCGCCGCCGCCGAAAAGGCTGGCAAAGCGGGCTATGAATTCTCGCTGCACTTTCCCTCTTACTACCCGATCCTGCAATTTGCCGACAACCGCGCGCTGCGCGAAACCATCTATCGCGCCAACGCCACCAAGGCCTCGGACCAAGGTGACGTCTTCAGCAAAAAAGAGGACTGGGACAATACGCACAACATCGTCACTCTGTTGCAATTGCGCGACGAAGAGGCAAAACTGCTCGGCTACGCCAATTTCGCCGAAGTGTCGCTGGTCTCCAAGATGGCCACCTCGCCCGCGCAAGTGATCGCGTTCCTGGAAGACCTGGCGAAACGCGCGCGCCCGTTCGCCGAGAAAGACTTGACAGAACTAAAACAATTCGCGAAGGAAGAGCTAGGCATTGCGGAACTGCAAGCGTGGGACGTGCCTTACGCTTCCGAAAAACTGCAGGAACGCCGCTACGCATTCTCGGCCCAGGAAGTCAAACAGTACTTCCCTGAACACAAGGTGATCGACGGCCTGTTCCGCCAGATCCAGAACCTGTTCGCCGTCGAGATCAAGCCCGATACGGCGCCCGTGTGGCACCAGGACGTGCGTTTCTACCGCATCGAGCGCGACGGCCAGCTGGTCGGCCAGTTCTACCTGGACCTGTATGCGCGCGCGGGGAAAAGCGGCGGCGCCTGGATGGACGACGCGCGCGGACGACGCGCCGACGCGCAACACGTGCAAACGCCGATCGCTTATCTCACCTGCAATTTCACGGAACCGGCCGTGGTCGACGGCAAGATACAGCCAGCCCTGTTCACGCACGATGAAGTGATCACCCTGTTCCACGAATTCGGCCACGGCCTGCACCACATGTTGACGGTGGTCGACGAGCTGGGCGTGTCGGGCATTGCCGGCGTCGAATGGGATGCTGTGGAACTGCCGTCGCAATTCATGGAAAACTTCTGCTGGGAATGGGACGTGCTCGAGCACATGACGGCGCATGCCGTCACGGGCGCGCCGCTGCCGCGCGCGCTGTACGACAAGATGCTGGCCGCCAAGAATTTCCAGTCCGGCTTGCAAACCCTGCGCCAGGTGGAGTTTTCCTTGCTCGACATGCATTTGCACTATGACTACGATGCCAGCACGGGCCAAAGCGTGCAGCAACTGATCGACGGCGTGCGCGCCAAGTTTTCGCTGCTCATCCCGCCCCCGTTCAACCGCTTCCAGAATGCCTTTGGACATATCTTCTCCGGCGGCTATGCGGCTGGCTACTACAGCTACAAATGGGCCGAGGTGCTGTCCGCCGACGCCTATGCAGCGTTTGAAGAAGCCAGGGCGCTGGGACCGGCCGCCACCACGGCGGCAGGCAAGCGCTACCTGCAAGAAATCCTGTCCGTCGGCGGCTCGCGCCCCGCGCTGGAATCGTTCACGGCCTTCCGTGGCCGCGAGCCGTCCATCGACGCCCTGCTGCGCCACAGCGGCATGGCCGCTTGATCGCCATGAGCCGCGTCGATTTTCACAGCAATGTGCCGGACAAGCTGGCCTACGCCTGCCGCCTGGCCCGCAAGGCGTATATGGCCGGCAACAAGGTCGTCGTGCTGGCGGCCGACAGCGCCCAGCTCGACGCCTTGAACAGCGCCATGTGGACCATTTCCGCCACGGATTTCCTGCCCCACGTGCTGGCCGGCGATCCGCTGGCGGCGCAGACGCCCATCATCCTGACCGATGACGAAGCGGCCGAACTGCCGCACCACGACATCCTCGTCAACCTGTCGCAATTGCCGCCCGCCAATTACGCGCAATTCCAGCGCGTCTTCGAGATCGTTTCCATGGATGAGCAGGATGCGCAGGCGGGCCGCCAGCGCTTCCTGCACTACCGCCAGCAAAACGTGCAGCCGACCCACTTCGTGGCAGGAAAGACATGAATCAACCGTCATTCGACCAGGGCATCCCCCTGCTGACGGAGGTGCTGCTGGGGCCGGAGGCGGCGCCCGCCATGCCAGTCGAGCCTGTTGTCGAGGCAGCGCCGGCGTTGCCGCCAACGGTGGCGCAACCCGACTGGGACGCCATCGAACAGCGGCTGACGCAACGCATCCTGCACCAGGTGCAGGGCAAGATCGACCATCTGCTGGAAGAGCGCATCGCCCACGTCCTGCAGACGGCCCTGCAAAACGCCCTGATCGGCATGCGCGGCGCCCTGCGCGAAGACTTGCAGCAGTCGCTGGAGCAGATCGTCGCGCATGCCGTGAGCCATGAGCTGGGACACTTGCACCCTCCCGCACAGGCGCTGCAACCCTAAACTTGCTGCGCATCGTCGGGTTACGCGCTGCGCGCTAACCCGACCTACCCATCTACCCTATTCCTTCTTGCAACGCCATTCTTTGGTGCGCTCGCGCCTGCGAAATCGGTGCATCGCGCCTCACTTTGGTGATTGTTGCGACAAAATGTAAAAAGCCCGAAATGCGGCTTTGCGCCGCCTGTTTTTTGTTGTACCTTTCTTCACACGTACCGCCTGTCGAAGCGGTTTTCACGAGACGCCGCCGTATCTTTATCCATTGGAGAATGTTTATGCTGCTCAAGACCAAAGTCCTTCCTCTCGCCGTCGCCCTTGCCTTTGCCGGCCATGCGGGCGCACAGGAAATCATCAAGATCGGCCACGTCGCCCCGGTCTCTGGCGCCAGCTCCCACCTGGGCAAGGATAACGAGAACGCGGCCAAGATGGCGATCGAGGATTTGAACGCCAAAGGCTTCAAGATCGACGGCAAAGCCGTGAAATTCGTGCTGGTCCCCGAAGATGACGCAGCCGATCCCAAGCAGGGCACGGCCGTGGCGCAAAAGCTGGTCGACGCCAAGGTCAACGGCGTGGTCGGCCACCTGAATTCGGGCACGACGATTCCCGCCTCGCGCATTTACTTCAATGCCGGCATTCCACAGATTTCACCGGCGGCCACCAACCCGACGTATACCCAGCAGAAATTCAACACGGCCTTCCGCGTCGTCGCCAATGACAACAAGCTGGGCGGAACTTTGGGCGCGTATGCCGTAGGCAAGCTGCAGGCGAAGAAAATCGCCGTCATCGATGACCGCACGGCATACGGCCAGGGCGTGGCGGAACAATTCGTCAAGGGCGCCAAGAAGGCGGCCCCAGGCGTGCAAATCGTCGGCAAGGAATTTACGAATGCCAACGCGACGGACTTCAATGCCATCCTGACCAGCATCAAGTCGAAAAATCCCGACCTGATCTTCTTTGGCGGCATGGACTCCGTGGGCGGCCCCATGCTGCGCCAGATGAAGGCGCTGGGCATCAAGGCCAAGTTCATGGGCGGCGATGGCTTGTGCACGGAGCCGCTGGGCAAGCTGGCAGGCGACGCCGTGGGCGAAGACATGGTCACTTGCGCGGAAGCGGGCGGCGTGACGGGCGCGCAGCAAAAAGGCATGGACGACTTCCGCGCCCGCTACAAGCAGAAATACAATATGGAAGTGCAGCTGTACGCGCCATACGTCTACGATGCCGTGATGACCATGGCCACCGCCATGGCCGACGCGAAATCGTCGAAACCATCCGTCTACCTGCCTTTCCTGGCCAAGGTGCACTACCAGGGCGTGACGGGCCCGATCTCGTTCGACGCCAACGGCGACATCAAGGATGGCGCGCTGACCTTGTTCACTTACCGCGATGGCAAGAAGACCAAGATGGAAGTGGTCAAATAATAGAACCTACTGCGCGGCGCGATTTGCGGCCTGCGATGCTCACTGTGCATTCGCACAGCTCCGCTTCTCAGCCACAACTCACATCCGCTCGCTACGGTTCTTGCTGTCCGGCCACGTAAGCCAGTAACCCTTCGGCCAGCGCGTCGAAGGTGGCGCGGCAGCGCAGGCTGCCGCGCAAGTCTTCATGCATGGTGATCCAGGTTTCCATCGGTAGCGCAAACGCTTGCGGCAACACGCGCCGCAGGGCCGGATCGCGCGCCGCCAGACCCGCCTGGCACACGCCGACGCCGGCGCCCGCGCGTATCAGGGCCAGTTGCGCCAGGTCGCTGTCGCTGCGCCAGGCAAAATTTTCCCGCGCAAATCCGTTGAAAGCCGCGCCCGCGTTGCGCACGAAGGCGCTCGCCTCGTCGTAGCCGATGACGGCATGCTGCGCCAGATCGGCCAGTACCAGCGGCGTGCCATGCCGCGCTAGGTAATCCACGTGGGCATGCAGGCCCAGTTCGATATCGCCCACCTTGCGCGCCACCAGCTGTTCCTGGCGAGGCCGCAGCATGCGCACGGCGATGTCCGCTTCCCGTCGCAACAAATCCTGCACCTTGTTACTCAATACCAATTCAATGGTCAAGCCCGGATGGCGCGCACGCAGGCGGGCCAGGATGGGCGGCAGCACTTCCACGCCCACCACTTCGCTGGCCGCGATGCGCACGACGCCGGCCACGCCCTGCCCCTGGCTGCTGGCGGCGCGCTGCATCAGGGCGGCAGTATGTTCCATGGTTTCCGCATGGGGCCGCAGCGCGAGGGCCACTTCCGTGGGCAGCAAGCCCAGCTGGGAGCGCGTGAACAGGGTTGCGCCCAGCGCCTGCTCGAGCGCGGCGATATGCCGGCCGACGGTGGGCTGCGTGATGCCCAGCGCGCGTGCGGCGCCGGACAGGGAACCGTGCTTCAGCACGGCCAGCAGCGAACGGTAGTATTCCCAGGCGATCGAGGTAGTCATACATAAATGTATAGCCCATGGTCGATGCTCGTCAATTCCCAATTAGCCTTGCGCGGCAGATACTGGCTCCATCAACCACACGGAGGACAATATGGACAAAACGGTATTGGTGCTGGGCGCGACGGGCGGCATCGGCGGCGAGATGGTCCGCCAACTGCAGGCAGCAGGCTGGCAGGTGCGCGCCCTGACGCGGGGAGAAACGCCATCGCCACGCGGCGATAACATCGAGTGGCTGCGCGGCGATGCGCTGTCGCGCGCGGACGTGCTGGCGGCCGCGAAAGGCTGCGCCGTCATCGTGCACGCCGTCAACCCGCCCGGCTACCGCCACTGGGGCCGGCTGGTACTGCCCATGCTCGACAACACGATTTCAGCGGCGATTGCCGAAGGCGCCACCATCGTGCTGCCGGGCACCGTGTACAACTTCGGTCCCGACGCCTTTCCCGCATCGGGAGACTTACTTGCGGAAGATGCGCCGCAACGCCCGCTCACGCGCAAGGGCGCCATCCGCGTGGCACTGGAAGCGCGGCTGGAATGGGCCAGCACGCAGGGCGCCAGGGTCATCATCGTGCGCGCGGGCGACTTCTTCGGCCCCCGCGCCGGCAACAACTGGTTTTCGCAGGGGCTGGTGAAACCGGGCCATCCCGTGCGCAGCGTGCTGTATCCCGGTACGCACGGCGTGGGCCACCAATGGTCCTACCTGCCCGACGTGGCACGCACAATGCTGCAATTGCTGGCCATGCGCGCCACGTTGCCCGCGTTCTCTCGCTTTCACATGGCCGGCCACTGGGACCACGACGGCCGGCAAATGACGGGCGCGATTGCCCGCGTGGTGGAACAGGCGACAGGAACTGCGCCCGCCATCCGGCGTTTTCCGTGGTGGCTGGTGGCGCTGGCGTCGCCGTTCGTGGCGACCCTGCGCGAAATGCGCGAGATGCGCTATCTGTGGCACACGCCCTTGGCCATGGACAATGCGCGGCTGCTGGCCGTGCTGGGCCAGGAGCCGCATACGCCGCTCGACGAGGCGGTGCGGGCTACATTGGAAGGCATGGGTAATCTGCAGAAGGCAGCGGGCAAAAAAAACGCGCCGGGATTGCCGGCGCGCTGATTGCAGGTACTGCGGCACAGATTATTTCTGTGCGAGTACCCATTTGACCAGGGTGTGGGCTTCCGCATCGCTCACTTGCGGGTTCGCTGGCATCGGGATCGCGCCCCAGGTGCCGGAACCGCCCTTCATGACTTTCGCCACGAGCTTGGCTTCCGCGTCTTTCTGACCGGCATACTTGGCAGCCACGTCCTTGAACGCAGGGCCCACCAGTTTCGTGCTCACCGCGTGGCAAGCCATGCAGTTTTTTGCTTTCGCCAGGTCCGGATTGGCCAACGCTGCTTGCGATGCCAAAGCCGATACGGCCAATACACTCACCAACATAAAACGTTTCATTGTCTTTTCTCCAAAGTTACTTCCTGCGGCATTTTACTGTGTTTCCGCAGATGCACCACGAGCCCAGATCAAGCGTTTCAATGTAGTAACGCAATGTAGTCAGGAGGCATGCATATTCTGCCCCATCTGCGCGTCCATGACCATGTTGTTTGTAAGGCGATGTAACGACAGCCGGCCCCGCGCAGCAAATCGGGGCCGGCTGTCTTACCTGCACAACAGTATCCAACACCTGGCAAACCGTAGCGAGCGGCAGCGAGTTGTGGCTGAGAAGCGCAGCTGTGCGAATGCACAGTGAGCATCGCAGGCCGCAAATCGCGACGCGCAGTAGGTTTTGCCTGGTGTGGTCAGCGCTTCTTCAGTTGGGAGAGATCGCGCACGGCGCCCCGGTCAGCCGACGTCGTCAGCGCCGCATACGCCTGCAGCGCCTGCGACACATAGCGCTCGCGGTTGACGGGCAGCCAGGCCGCGTCGCCCTTCGCTTCCATGGCGGCGCGGCGCGCGGCCAGTTCAACGTCCGTCACGCGCAAATTAATGGTGCGCTCGGGGATGTCGATGTCGATGAAGTCGCCCTCTTCCACCAGGCCGATGGCGCCGCCTTCGGCCGCTTCCGGCGAGGCGTGGCCGATCACCAGGCCCGAGGAACCGCCCGAGAAGCGCCCGTCCGTGAACAGCGCGCACGCCTTGCCCAGACCTTTGGATTTGATGTACGAAGTCGGGTACAGCATTTCCTGCATGCCGGGGCCGCCTTTCGGGCCTTCGTAGCGGATGATGACGACGTCGCCTTCATGCACGGTATCGGCCAAAATCGCTTCAACAGCGGCATCCTGGCTTTCGAACACGCGCGCCTTGCCCGAGAATTTCAGGATGCTTTCATCGACGCCTGCCGTCTTGACGATGCAGCCCTTTTCCGCCAGATTGCCGTACAAGACGGCCAGGCCGCCATCCTGCGAGTACGCATGCGCCTTGTCGCGGATGCAGCCCGTGCTGCGGTCCGTGTCGACTGCCGCAAAACGCTCCGATTGCGAGAACGCCGTCTGCGTCGGCACGCCTCCCGGGGCGGCGCGGAACAATTCATGCACGGCCGGATTGTCCGTGCACATGATGTCGTTTTGCGCGATGGCGTCGGCCAGAGTTGGCGCGTGGATGGTCGGCAGGGTCGTGTTCAGCAAGCCGGCGCGTGCCAGTTCGCCCAGGATGCCCACGATGCCGCCCGCGCGGTGCACGTCTTCGATATGGTATTTGTCCGTCATCGGCGCGACCTTGCACAGGCACGGTACCTTGAGCGAGATGCGGTCGATGTCGGCCATCGTGAATTCCACTTCCGCTTCGTGCGCGGCGGCCAGCAGGTGCAGCACGGTATTCGTCGAGCCGCCCATGGAAACGTCGAGCGCCATGGCGTTTTCAAATGCGGACTTGGTGGCGATCGAGCGTGGCAGCACCGAGTAATCGTCCTGCTCGTAATGGCGCTTGGCCAGTTCGACGATCAGGCGGCCCGCGCGCAGGAACAGCTGCTGGCGGTCCGAGTGCGTGGCCAGGATGGTGCCGTTGCCGGGCAGGGCCAGGCCCAGCGCCTCGGTCAGGCAGTTCATCGAGTTGGCCGTAAACATGCCGGAGCAGGAACCGCAGGTAGGACAGGCCGAGCGTTCGATCTCCGCCACGTCGGCGTCGGACACCGTGCTGTCACCGGCCTTGATCATGGCGTCGACCAGGTCCAGCTTGATGATCTTCTGCGTGCCGTTGACCACCTTGACAACCTTGCCCGCTTCCATCGGGCCGCCGGAAATGAAGACGACGGGGATATTGATGCGCATGGCGGCCATCAGCATGCCCGGCGTGATCTTGTCGCAGTTCGAGATGCAGACCATGGCGTCGGCGCAGTGGGCGTTGACCATGTATTCGACGGAGTCGGCGATCAGGTCGCGCGAAGGCAGCGAATACAGCATGCCGCCGTGGCCCATGGCGATGCCGTCATCGACGGCGATGGTGTTGAATTCCTTGGCTACGCCGCCGGCCGCCTCGATTTCGCGCGCCACCATCTGGCCCAGGTCTTTCAGGTGCACGTGGCCGGGCACGAACTGGGTAAACGAGTTGACCACGGCGATGATCGGCTTGTCGAAGTCGCCATCCTTCATGCCGGTGGCGCGCCACAGGGCGCGGGCGCCAGCCATGTTGCGGCCGTGGGTGGTGGTGCGGGAGCGGTATTGCGGCATGATGGACCTTCCAAAAGTGTTGGTGCCTGACTGTGCGGGCTTACAAAAAAATTCGCAGTAAAACCCTGCATGCAGTGGGGGTACGCCAGATTGCCTTGCGCGCGCCCCACTGTCAAATATATGATGCACGTGTCTGTGAGTCGCTTTATATATCACAGAACTTATTCCCCATGGAAACGCATATGAACCTTGAACTGCGCCAGCTGCGCTATTTCGTCACCGTCGCCGAGGAATTGCACTTCGGCCGCGCCGCCGCGCGCCTGCACATGACGCAACCGCCCCTGTCGCAAACCATCATGGCCCTGGAAGAATTGCTGGGCGCGCCCCTGTTCGTGCGCACGCGCCGCGAAGTGCAGCTGACGCCGGCCGGCACGGCCCTGCTGCCCGAGGCGCGCCGGCTGCTGGCGCAGGCGTTCGATTTGCCCGCGCTGGTGCAACGGGCCGCGCAGGGCGAGGCGGGGCGATTGAGCCTGGCGTTTGTTTCCTCGGCCGACTACAGCGTGCTGCCGCCGCTGCTGCGCGCGTATCAGACGGCTTATCCGCAAGTACAGATCCAGTTGCAGGAGGCCACTTCCGACCTGCAGCTGGACGAATTGCTGGCCGGGCGTACGGATGCGGGCCTGTTGATCCCGCCGCTGCCCGAAAAGGCCAAAGGGACGCTCGACTACCTGCCCGTGCTGGCCGAGCCGCTGGTGCTGGCCGCGCCGTCCGGCCTCGCCATTTTAAATACGCCGGGCGCGGTGCGCCTGCGCGACGTGCCGTCCCTGCCCTTGATCATTTTCCCGCGCGCGATCTCGCCCGCCCTGCACGACGCCATCCTCGGCGTGTTCCGCGCGGCCGGCATCACGCCGCAGATCGGCCAGGAAGCGATCCAGATGCAAACCATCGTCAGCCTCGTCTCGGCTGGCATGGGCATCGCGCTTGTGCCACAATCGGTATCGAATCTGATGCGCCCGGGCGTAGAATACAGGCCGCTGCAGGACGCCACGCCGCTGGTGGAAACGGGCCTGGCCTGGCGCCGCGACAATCCGTCCGCCGTGCTGCAAGGCTTTCTGGCGCTGTTGCGCAAGCAGATAAGCCACCCGGCACGATAAATTAAGTGGCCGCTAAGGCAAAGAACCGCAAGCGCCCCCATACTACGCAACCTTGGCTTTAAACAAAGAAAGAAACCCCCATGCTGATACACCCGATGCCCGACCCGATAGCCATCCAGATCGGCCCGCTCGCCGTGCACTGGTACGGCCTGATGTATGTGCTGGCCTTTGCCCTGTTCATTATCCTGGGCCGCGTGCGCATCAAGCAGCCGCATATCGCCGTGCTGGGCTGGAAGAAGGAAGACCTCGATGACATGCTGTTCTACGGCATGCTGGGCGTGGTGATCGGCGGGCGCCTGGGCGAAGTGCTGTTCTACCGCCCCGAATACTTCATGCACAATCCGCTCGAGATCTTCATGGTCTGGCATGGCGGCATGTCCTTCCATGGCGGCTTCCTCGGCGTCATCCTGGCCATGTACCTGTGGAGCCGCAAGGCGGGCCGCAACCTGTTCGATGTGCTCGACTTCATCGCGCCGCTGGTGCCGCTCGGCTACGCGGCCGGCCGTCTGGGCAACTTCATCAATGCAGAACTGCCGGGCCGCATCGCCCCGGAAACCCTGCCGTGGGCCATGCAATGGCCAGGCATTCCGTATCCCGTGCACCCGTCACCGCTCTACCAGATGCTGGTCGACGGCATCCTGGTGTTCATCATCCTGTGGCTGTATGCGCGCAAGCAGCGTCCGCGCATGGCCGTGGGCGCCATGTTTACCCTGCTGTACGGCTGCGCGCGCTTCTTCACGGAATACTTCCGCACGCCGGACTGGGAAGTCGTGTGGCTGGGCGTGCCGATCACCTCGGGCCAGATGCTGTCCCTGCCGATGATCGTCGGCGCCATCGCGCTGCTGGTGTGGGCGTATAAAAGCCAGGTAATGGGCACGCCGCCCACCAAGGCCCGCCCGGCCAACACGTAAAACGGCCGTTCCCCCGATGGCGCGCCAGGCAGGCGCGCCATCACCCTCCTCCGGCAACCTTTCCCTCAAAGCAGCATAATTTCCTTGCGGAATGAATCTTCGCTTGCGATAGCGCAATGATCGCTTTACCCTGCAGCAAGAGCAGGGCATGCAATCATGCTGTGTTGGCAATTCGAGCGGGGAGTCCCATCCATGCAGTATGCGAGGAAGACCACGACATTCTGGCTGGCGCTGGCGGGCGGCTACGTGCTGGCGCAACTGGCCTTGACGGCTTGGGCCGGGACGCGCGGTCCCGCCGTAAGCTACCTGTTCGGCGTGATGGCGCCACTGCTGGCGCTGGCCGCCTGCTGCCGCAACGCCAGCCTGAGCACACCCGGCGTCGTGCGCACGGGCTGGGGCCTGTTTGCGGCCGCCATGCTGTTCTGGAGCACGGGCATGGCGTTGTCCGCCTGGCAAGACCTGAGCGGCCATGTGGCGTCCGACACGACGTATTTCTCCGATTTTGCCTATTTCATGTATGGCGCACCCTTGCTGCTGGCCATTTCCTCCGTCAGCGACCGCCACCCTTCGCGCACCCTGCAATGGTTGGACGCCGTGCAAGTGCTGCTGGCAGCTTACCTGACCTATACGGCCATCTTTTCCGTCTCGCCCTTCGACCAGCGCTCGATCGCGCCGATACCCGCCAGCCTGCTGGTGACGACGTACAACGTGGAAAACCTCGTCCTGGCCTGTTGCGCCTCGCTGCGCCTGCTGGCGCACCGCCGCGATGGCGCACAAGGGCGTTTCTACCTGCTGCTCAGCGTGTTCCTGTGGTGCTACGCCGCCTGCGCGGGTGCCTATAATTACCTGACCCTGCATGCGCTGGCCGAAGCCGGTCCCAGCGAGGTACTGCCCAGCCTGCCTTTCCTGCTGCTGGCGGTGCTGGCCATGCGCGTGCAGCCGGGCGAGGAAGAAGCACGGCCGCCGCGCCCGTTGACCTTGCTGATTGACAACTTCAGCCCCATCTTCTTCACGGCAGCCCTGCTGGGACTGGGATTCGTCGTGCTGCGCGAACATTTCTACCTGGCGGCCAGCGCCCTGTTTGTCGCGCTGACGGTCCACGCGCTGCGCTCGGCCACCCTGCAAAGCCGCTACATGCAAAGCGAACGGGCGTTGCGCGAAGCCCACGACAAACTGGAAAAGCTGTCGCTGACGGATGGCTTGACGGGCATCGCCAACCGGCGCTGCTTCGACCAGACCCTGCAGCTGGAGTGGCAGCGCGCCGCGCGCAACAATCAAGCGCTGGCGCTGCTGATCATCGATATCGACTTCTTCAAAAGCCTCAACGATACCTTCGGCCACCCGTATGGCGACGCGTGTCTGGTGCAGATCGCGGCGGCCCTGCATTCCGCGTTGCCGCGCGCCAGCGACCTGGCGGCCCGCTTCGGCGGAGAGGAGTTTGCCGCCATCCTGCCCGCCACCGATGGTGCGGGTGCGCTGGCCGTGGCGCACAAGATGCAGGAAGCGATTGCCTCAGCCGCCATCGTCCACGCGCCGTCGCGCGGCGGCCTGGTGACGGCCAGCATCGGCCTCGCGCTCAATGACGCAGGACAGACGCCGGAACAATTGCTCGCCGCCGCCGACCAGGCCCTGTACCGGGCCAAGCAGAATGGCCGCAACCGGGTCGAAGGCTAGCCTGTCAGCTTGCCGGTAATGACTTTCCATTGCGCCGGCGTCACGGGCGTGATCGACAGCCGGCTGCCTTTCTTGAGCAGCAGCATGTCTTCCAGCTCCGGCATCTGGCGCATCTCGGACAGGGGCAGCAGCGCCGTCTTCTTCAGGCCGCGCACGTCGACGCTGATCCAGCGCGGCTGCTCTGGCGTGGCCTTGGCATCGAAATACTTTCCGCCTTCTTCAAACTGGCTGTGATCCGGATACGCCGTGCTGGCCACTTCGGCCACGCCCGCCACGCCCGGCTGCGGGCAGCTCGAGTGATAGAACAGCACGCCATCGCCCGGTTGCATGCCATCGCGCATGAAGTTGCGCGCCTGGTAGTTGCGCACGCCAAACCACGGCATGGTGTGTTTGGGCGCCGCCATGAGGTCGTCGATGCTCACTTCATCGGGTTCGGATTTCATCAGCCAATATTGTTTCATATTCACTCCCTATCAAAAGCAACAGGCGTAAAAAAACGGTTGCGCATCGATGCTGCAACCGTTTTCTTGGTACTGCAAATTGGGCCCCGCCTGTGCCGCTATGCCGGCATCCCGAACCAAACGGTTCAAGGTGGTCACGTTAGTTCAATTTCGGGTTCGTCGAACGAGCGACGCTCACTCCCATCAAACAAAATTCGCAACCGATGCGCATAAATGGTTCAAGGAATATATGGCAATCGCGAACACCGCAGGGTAGACCCAAGTTTACTCCTTTGATCGCGCATCGCAAAGACAAATCGTACTGTGTCCGCTTAAAATCCAATTAATAACACTGAACAAAACCGTAGCGAGCGGCGATGAATTGTGGCCAAGAAGCGCAGCTGTGCTTGAGCACAGCGAGCATCGCAGGCCGCAAGGCGCGACACGCAGTAGGTTTGGTTCAGTGTTTAAAAAAGGTTTTCCTGGGGCGTCAATGCACTATCCAACACCGTGTGCATGGCCGAGATTTTCTGCTTCACTTCCAGTATCGTCAATTCCGACAGCGGACCTTGCGGCGACTTCACGGAGAGGAATTCCGCGGCCACGCCCAGGGCGGCCAGCACGGCGATGCGGTCGTTGCCCTTGACCTTGCCCGCGTCGCGGATGGCTTTCATTTTGCTATCGAGATAGATCGCCGCTTCGCGCAGCGCGCGCTCTTCGCCGTCGCGGCACACCATGCTGTAGGACTGGCCCATGATATTGACATCGACACGCGGCATTACGCTTCCTTCTCGTTCTCGGCACTATAGGCGCCCGCTTCCGAAGCGGCTTGCTCCAGGCCGGCTTGCACCAGTTCGGGAATTTTTTCCAGCAACGCTTCCACCCGCTCCTGCGCCTCGCGCATGCGCTGCACATACAGGGCGTTGTCGGCGGCCAGCGCGGCATTGTCCTTGCGCAGTTGCGCGTTTTCACGGCGCAGCGCATGGGTCATTTCGGCCAGCAGGCCTATTTTGTCGGATAATTCGTTGAATTCGGAAATCATCCCGCCACTATAGGGCGGACGCTCCATGGGCGTCAATCGAATCACGCCGCTGTCACACATATTTACATCAATGCAGGGCAGTTGGCGGACAATACACGCTTTTTCCGGCGCTTTTCGCCAAGTGCGCGCATCCGCCGGCGCCGCGATGGCAGCGTTTTACTCGTCGACGTAATCGGGTTCGATATCGAGTCCGCCATAGCGGTTTTCGCAAGAGCGGCGCGTCAGCGTCTGTTGTCCGCCCTTGCCGTCAAGCACCATCGTCAAGTCGCGGCAAGTACGGTGGTAGCTGCCAGGCTTGGCGTCCGTCCCCGAGGGCGTCAGGCGCACTGCCAGCGGCACCGCATTGCCCAGGCCCTTGTTGCTCCACTGGCGCGTCTTGCCATCCTCTTCATCTTTCAAGGTGCGCACGGCGGCCGTCAGCAGCGCTTTCTGTTCCTTCGCATTCAGCTTGGCGATGGTGACGTCGGACAGGAATGGCGGATACACGACGGGCGCCGGGTCCTTGCCCTGCACATCCCAGCGTCCGCTGTTCTGCGAACAGGTGCGGCGGCTCAGGTCCTGCGACTTGTCGCCCGCGGTGACGACGAATTTCAGGTCGCGGCACACGTGCGCCTTCAAACTGTGTTCCGTCATGCTGGAGTTGCTGAAGTTATATGTGACCTTCACCAGCACGCCGCTGTCGCCGCCGTTGTCCCACACATGGGCTTCCTGGTCGTCGTCATCCTTGTTCAGATCGTTGAACAAGTCATTGAGCAACATTTCCTTTTCCAGCGGCGTCAGGGCCGCCACAGTGATCTCGTCGACGATGGTGGGCGTTTGCGCCGCAGCATTGCCCAGGCAGGCGAGACCGACGAGAGTAGCTCCCAACAGGCGCAGGGCGGGATGGGAAATCGGGAATGGCATGGCGTGCTTTCTGGTGCGAGTGGTGATATTGATATGCAATTGCAATCATCTTATCAAATTTCATAGTCAAACTCTGTTTCCTGTGCGTACAGGAACGCCCCCTCTCCGAACGGCATGCTAGAGTCGCGCCTGTTGCTGACGCCCGGGAACGAGGCTTGTGCTGGCGCAAACCCTGTGTAGATGCAGGCTCTGCTCAGCATCTATCTATATGTTCCCCTTGAATAAGCCCTTGAAGTTGACCCTTAGCGTCCCTATAATTAGCACTCGTTAGTAGAGAGTGCTAACAAACTCTTTCGTAGCAATCCTCAGGACATGATGGTGTATGCCGGACAACAGCAGGGAACGCTACGCGGCGGGCGACGCCGCGATGCCACCACTGCCCAGCGCTGGCACGCACCCGATGCCATGGGGTTTGCTTGACCGTTGCGGGCTGCTTTCAACGGCGGTCACTGAAAGCAGGTCTGGCGCTGCGCCAGGCATGTATTCATTTAGCAACACCTATCCATTGAACTTTAAGGAGTTTTGTATGAATCTGCGCCCATTGAACGATCGCGTCATCGTCAAACGCCTCGACCAGGAAACCAAGACTGCGTCCGGCCTCATCATTCCTGATGCAGCTGCTGAAAAACCGGATCAAGGCGAAGTCCTTGCCGTAGGCAATGGCAAGATTCTCGACGACGGCAAAGTGCGTCCTCTGGATGTCAAAGTGGGCGACCGCGTCCTGTTCGGCAAGTACGCCGGCCAAACCGTCAAAGTTGACGGCGATGAGCTGCTGGTCATGCGCGAAGAAGACATCATGGCGATCGTCGTCAAGTAATTGTTTCCACGTTGTAGACAGATACATCCCGAAACTCAGGAGAATTGAACATGGCAGCTAAAGAAGTAGTATTCGGCGACGCAGCGCGCGCCAAGATGGTCGAAGGCGTCAACATCCTCGCCAACGCAGTCAAAGTAACGCTGGGCCCGAAAGGCCGCAACGTGGTCCTGGAGCGCTCGTTCGGCGCCCCTACCGTCACCAAGGATGGTGTCTCGGTAGCGAAAGAAGTTGAACTCAAAGACAAGCTCATGAACATGGGCGCGCAAATGGTCAAGGAAGTTGCTTCCCGCACCAGCGACAACGCCGGCGACGGCACCACCACCGCAACCGTGCTGGCACAAGCCATCGTGCGCGAAGGCATGAAGTTCGTTGCCGCCGGCATGAACCCGATGGACCTGAAGCGCGGTATCGACAAGGCAGTTGCTGCCACCGTCGAAGAACTGGCGAAAATCGCCCGTCCTTGCACCACGACCAAGGAAATCGCCCAGGTTGGCGCGATCTCGGCAAACTCGGACTACTCGATCGGCGAGCGTATCGCTGAAGCGATGGAAAAAGTCGGCAAGGAAGGCGTCATCACCGTTGAAGACGGCAAGTCGCTGAACGACGAGCTGGACATCGTTGAAGGCATGCAGTTCGACCGCGGCTACCTGTCGCCATACTTCATCAACAACCCGGAGAAACAAGTTGCCGTGCTGGACAGCCCATTCGTCCTGCTGTGCGACAAGAAAATCTCGAACATCCGCGACCTGCTGCCGGTACTGGAACAAGTCGCAAAAGCTGGCCGTCCACTGCTGATCATCGCAGAAGACATCGAAGGCGAAGCGCTGGCCACCCTGGTTGTGAACAACATCCGCGGCATCCTGAAAACTTGCGCAGTGAAAGCACCTGGCTTCGGCGACCGCCGTAAAGCCATGCTGGAAGACATCGCTGTCCTGACCGGCGGCCAAGTGATCGCTGAAGAAGTCGGCCTGACCCTGGAAAAAGTGACCCTGGCCGAACTGGGCCAAGCGAAACGCATCGAAGTGGGCAAGGAAAACACCATCGTTATCGATGGCGCCGGCGAAGCAGCTTCGATCGAAGCACGCGTGAAACAAGTGCGCGTACAGATCGAAGAAGCGACCTCGGACTACGACCGTGAAAAACTGCAAGAGCGCGTCGCCAAACTGGCTGGCGGCGTTGCCGTGATCAAGGTTGGCGCAGCCACCGAAGTCGAAATGAAAGAGAAAAAAGCCCGCGTTGAAGATGCACTGCACGCGACCCGCGCTGCCGTGGAAGAAGGCATCGTGCCAGGCGGCGGCGTAGCCCTGCTGCGCGCACGCGCCAACATCACGGTCAAGGGCGACAATCCTGATCAAGACGCTGGTATCAAGATCGTCCTGCGCGCAATGGAAGAGCCACTGCGCATGATCGTGCAAAACGCTGGCGAAGAAGCTTCGGTCGTCGTGGCAGCCGTACTGGCTGGCTCGGGCAACTACGGCTACAACGCTGCCAACGGCACGTATGGCGACATGGTGGAAATGGGTGTCCTGGACCCAGCCAAAGTGACCCGTTCGGCGCTGCAAAACGCCGCTTCGATCGCTTCGCTGATGCTGACGACCGACTGCATGGTCTGCGAAATCGCTGACGACAAAGCAGGCGGCGGCATGGGCGGCGGCATGGGTGGCATGGGCGGCATGGGCGGCATGGACGGCATGATGTAATGTCCGTCGGCCAGTCGCGCAGGCGACGGCGCGACTGGCCGCATACGCAGGGACGGGGCTGGCAGACCAAAAGCTGCCAGCGCCTCCCGGCGGCCCCGAAAGCCACCTTCTACGGAAGGTGGCTTTTTTTCGCCTGTTCATTTGGCAAGCCCGTTAGCAAGCCCGTTTGGCAAGCCCGGCGATTGCCGGGCTGTGCGTTTTGCTTTAGCATGGCCGCCATCGTCCCTCTTTCTCACGCTCACCATCATGCCGCCACGCGCCTCTTCTTCCAAAACCACCATCATCGCCGGCATCCTGGCCGGCTTGCTGGCCGCCGGGCTCGGTGCTTTCTACCTGCATCAGCAGTCCGCGCCGCAGGCAGACAATGCCCCGACCGCGAGCAGCCAGACGGCGGTGCCGGAGCAGAACGCGCGCGCCGTCGATGCGCTGATGGCTTTGCCGGAAATCAAGGCATGGTCGGCGCATATCGAAAAGGCGTCCGGCGGCCGCGCGCACGGCGCCGTGATGGAAACGTCGCCCGAGACGCGTCTCGTCGATGGCGTCGCTTGCTACCAGCTGAGCTTTTTCGAAAGCACGCCCGATGCGGCGCACCGGTGGGAGAGTTTCGTCGTCACGCCCGATGGCAAGCGCATCCTCGTCGACGACATCGTCAGCGGCGACCTGATCAGCCTGGAACAATGGCGCAAGGACAATGCGCCCATGCAGCGCATCGCCACGCAGTAACCCCCCAAGCCAACGCGATGGCCAGGGACACCGGCGTTGCAGCGCAAGCTTTACTTTCTGGCATCGAAGCCCGATACTCGCCCACATGCCCGCCATCACCGTCCGCCCCCTCACGCCAGACGACGCCAGCGCCTACCGCGCGCTGCGCCTGGCCGGCATCGCCGAACTGCCCGCTGCCTTCTGCACCACGCATGCGGCGGAAAGCGGCTTGCCGCTGGCACAGATAGCCGAGCGCCTGCACGCCACCTCCCACCAAATAATATTTGGCGCTTTCGCCAAGGAACAATTGATCGCCATGGCCGGCCTGCGCCGCGAACCGATCGCCGTCGTGCATGACAAGGCCAGCCTGTGGGGCTTGTACGTGGCGCCGCAGGCGCGCGGGCGCGGCGCGGGACGGCAACTGGTGCAGGCCGCCATCGCCCATGCCTGCGCCATTCCCGAGCTGGGCCGCGTGCGCCTGGCCGTGGCACAGGACAACCACGCGGCGCTGACCCTGTACCTGGCTTGCGGTTTTACCCTGCAGGACTGTCCCGCATCGGATGGCATGCTGCAAATGCAGCTGTTGCTGCCCCGCCCGGCGCGTGCAAGTGCCGAAAGTAATGTCTTTATGAAAATCAATACCTTACAAATCCCTGCGAAATAGCGGACAGGCCGTTTTTTCTGTTGCAAGCAAACGCGGCAGGCCTTAGCATCGCGGCTTACAAAAAAAACTTGGGGAGAGCCAATGTCATCGGCCGAGACACAAACCGCCACGGGCAAGATGCCCCGGCAAATACCGTACATCATCGCCAACGAAGGCTGCGAACGCTTCAGCTTTTATGGCATGCGCAACATCCTGACGCCATTCCTCATCAGCACCCTGCTGCTGATGATCCCGATCGACCAGCGCACGGGCGAAGCCAAGCACGTCTTCCACACCTTCGTCATCGGCGTGTATTTCTTCCCGCTGCTGGGCGGCTGGCTGGCCGACCGCTTCTTCGGCAAATACAACACCATCTTCTGGCTCAGCCTCGTGTATTGCGCCGGCCATGCCTGTCTGGCCCTGTTTGAAAACAGCGTCAACGGCTTCTATTTCGGCCTGTTCCTGATCGCCTTCGGTTCCGGCGGCATCAAGCCGCTCGTGGCCTCGTTTGTCGGCGACCAGTTCGACCAGACCAACAAGCACAAGGCCAAGCTGGTGTTCGACCTGTTCTACTGGATCATCAACTTCGGCTCCTTCTTCGCTTCGCTGCTGATGCCGATGTTCCTGCGCGACTACGGTCCATCGATCGCATTCGGCATCCCCGGCCTGATGATGCTGGCCGCCACCATCGTCTTCTGGATGGGCGCCAAGAAATACGTGCACGTGCCGCCGGCACCGCCGAACCCCGATTCGTTCACCCGCGTGGCCCGCACGGCCCTGCTGGCGCGCGTCGACGGCGGTTCGCGTCCCGGCCTGTATGTGGCCTACGTCGGCGTGATCGGCGCCCTGTATGCGTTCTACAGCATTCCCGAATGGGGCTTCGTGATTTCCGCGTGTACGGCGCTGGTATTGCTGCTGGCCTTCGGCAGCATCGGCACGGCCATGCAGCTGGAACGCGCGCGCGGCATCCACCCCGACGAAGCCGTCGAAGGCGTGCGCGCCGTGCTGCGCATCCTCGTCATCTTCGCCCTCGTCACGCCCTTCTTCTCGCTGTTCGACCAGAAGGCTTCGACCTGGATCGTGCAAGCGAACACCATGGAAAAACCAAGCTGGTTCCTGCCGGCGCAGATGCAGGCGTTGAACCCGATGCTGGTGATGCTGCTGATCCCGTTCAACAACCTGGTGCTGTACCCGATGCTCAACCGCTTCGGCCTGGAAGCGACGGCCCTGCGCCGCATGACGGCCGGTATCGGCTTTTCCTCGCTGGCGTGGATCGTCATCGGCTTGCTGCAGCTGGCCCTCGACAGCGGCAATGCCGTCTCCATCATGTGGCAGATCCTGCCGTATGCCTTGCTGACGTTCGGCGAAGTGCTGGTCTCGGCCACTGGCCTGGAGTTTGCCTACAGCCAGGCACCCGTCTCGATGAAGGGCGCCATCATGAGCTTCTGGAATCTGTCGACCACGGTGGGCAACCTGTGGGTGCTGATCGTCAACCGCAGCGTCATGAACGAAGGCGTGATCGGCAAGATCGCCGAAAGCGGCATCAGCGTGACGGCCTTCCAGATGTTCTTCTTCGCCGCCTTTGCCGCCGTCGCCATGCTGGCCTTCGGCCTGTATGCGAAGCGCTACAAGATGGTCGATAACTACCGCCAGGCGGCCATCCCGGCAAAAGCATGATGCCGGTTTGACCTGCAGCAATGAAGAAGGGCGCCCTTGGGCGCCCTTTTTTTACGTCGTCACGGTCGGCCCATCGCGCCCCGTGTGCGCGCGGATCTGCGCCAGTTGCTCGGCCACGGCGATCAGTCCCGCCAGCGCTTCCTGGGTCGGAATGCCGTGCTGCGCGACATCGGCTTCATAGCGCTCCAGGTACAGGCGCAGGGTGGCGCCTTCGGTACCCGTGCCGGACAAGCGCAGCACGATGCGCGCGCCGTCCGTCATGACGATGCGGATGCCCTGTTGCGTCGCCAAGGAGCCGTCGACCGGGTCCGTGTAGCTGAAATCGTCGGCCAGCGCCACCGTGTAGCCATCGAGTACCTGGCCCGGCAAGGCGGCCAGCTGGCCGCGCACGGCCTGCATCAACTGCTGCGCGCCGGCGCTGTCGATGTCTTCGTAATCGTGGCGCGAGTAATAGTTGCGGCCATAGACGGCCCAGTGCGCGCGCACGATCTCTTCCACCGATTGTTTCTTCTCTGCCAGCAGGTTGAGCCAGAACAGCACGGCCCACAGGCCATCCTTTTCGCGCACGTGGTTCGAGCCGGTGCCGTAGCTTTCCTCGCCGCACAGGGTGGCCAGGCCCGCGTCGAGCAGGGTACCGAAGAACTTCCAGCCTGTCGGCGTCTCGTGGCACGGAATGCCCAGTGCGGCGGCGACCCGGTCGGCCGCGCCCGATGTGGGCATGGAGCGGGCGATGCCCTTCAAGCCCGCGCGGTAGCCGGGCGCCACGGTGGCGTTCGCGGCCAAAATCGCCAGGCTGTCCGACGGCGTCACGTCGAAGCGCCGGCCAACGATCATGTTGCGGTCGCCGTCGCCATCCGAGGCGGCGCCGAAGTCGGGGGCCTCATTGTCACCATCTCCGGCCGCCATGATGGCAATCAATTCCTGCGCGTTGACGGGATTCGGGTCCGGATGGCCGCCGCCAAAGTCTTCCAGGGGCACGCCGTTGATGACGCTGCCCTTCGGCGCGCCCAGCATGCCTTCCAGGATGGCCGTCGCATACGGGCCGGAGACGGCGTGCATGCCGTCAAAGCAGATGCGCAAGCCGCCCGCGAACAGGGCGCGGATGGCGTCGAAGTCGAACAGCTGCTGCATCAGTTCCGCGTAATCTTGAACCGGATCGATCACTTCGACCGTCATCTGCTCGATGCGCACCGAACCCGGTTTGTCGAGATCGATGTCGGCTGCGTCGCTGATGCGGTATTCGGCGATGCCTTGCGTGCAGGCGTAGATGGCCTCGGTGACCTTTTCGGGCGCCGGGCCGCCATTGGCGATGTTGTACTTGATGCCGAAATCGCCATCGGGGCCGCCCGGATTATGGCTGGCCGACAGGATGATGCCGCCGCTGGCGCCATGCTTGCGGATGACGCAGCTGACGGCCGGCGTCGACAGGATGCCGCCCTGTCCCAGCAGCACGCGCGCGTAGCCGTGCGCGGCCGCCATGCGCAGCACCGTCTGGATGGCCGCGCGGTTGTAAAAGCGCCCGTCGCCGCCCAGCACCAGGGTCTGGCCGCGGCAGTCGCCCAGCGTGTCAAAAACGCTCTGCACGAAGTTTTCCAGATACTGCGGCTGGCTGAACACAGCCACCTTCTTGCGCAGGCCCGAAGTGCCGGGCCGCTGGCCGGCTACCGGCGCCGTGTTGATGATTTGAATAGCCATCTTGCCTCCTTATTAACTTCCGATGGTAACGCATGCCAGGCAAGCGGCAAAGCGTTGTACGCCTGCCACGGTGCGCCAAGCCGCTTAGCGCTACACTCCGGCATGCCATATAATGAGAATCATTCTCATATGCGGCACTCCTGGCTGCGGACTCATACATCGGACGCCGTGGTTGCACGCTATTACCAAGAACTGTTGAACTTTTGCTGGCGCAGCTTGCGCAACCGCGAAGCTGCTGCCGACCTGGTGCAGGAAAGCTATGCGCGCGTGCTGGGCGAAGCGGCCGTGCGCGAACCGCGCGCGCTGCTGTACCGCACGGCGCGCAATCTGCTGATCGACAATCACCGCCGCGCCGCCCTGCGCCAGCATGAGGAGCTCGACGCCCTGCCCGAGGCCGCGCATCCGGCCGCGCCGCGCCACTTGCAGCCGGACCAGGCGCTCGAAAGCAGCCAGGACTGGCAAGCCTGCGTGGCCGCCATCGACGCCTTGCCGCCCCGCTGCCGCGACGCTTTCGTGTTGCACGTCTTCGAGGAATTGCCGCACGCGCAGATCGCCGCGCGCATGGGCATTTCCGTGAGCATGGTGGAAAAACATATCGCGCGGGGCATGCTCAGTTGCCAGGCGCAGTTGCATTCTTTGCGGGAAGCCACATAATGGCGCCCATGACCGCCCACCCGCCCCGCCATGATTTCGGCCCGTCCGCGCAGGACGAGGCGGACTTGCGCGAGTACGCCGACTTTGCCGCCACGCAGGACGGCGTGGCGCTGGCCGCGGCAAGCTGGTTTGGCCGGCGCGGCAACCTCGATGCACAGCAACAGGCCGAATTTTCCGCCTGGCTGGCAGCCGACGCGCTGCACGCGCAAGCGTACGCGCAGCTGCGGGACACGCACCGCGTGGCGCGCAAGATTCCCGCGCAGGTCGCCGCGCGCTGGGTAGTGCCCCACGCAGCGTCATCCTCCCGCCCCCGCCGCCACTGGCTGCGCGCGCTGCCGTATGCGGCCGCCGCCATGTTGCTGCTCAGCGTGGGCGCGGGCGGCTACCAGTGGTGGCAACAGCAAGCCGTGTTCAGCCAGTCGTATGCCACCATGCGCGGCCAGCGCCTGGCCGTCTCGCTGCCCGATGGCAGCAAGGTAGAACTCGATACGGCCACGCAGCTGCACGTTACCCTGTACCGCCAGCGCCGTGAAGTGCGCCTGGCGCACGGCGAAGCGCTGTTCCAGGTGCAAAGCAGACAGGGCCAGCCCTTCGACGTGCTGAGCGGTCCCTTGACAGTGACGGTGGTGGGCACGCAGTTTTCCGTGCGCAATACGCTCGAACACGACGGCCAGCTGCGCGTGGCCGTACAGCAAGGTTACGTGCGCGTGGCGGGCGCAGGACAAGACCTGGCCGACCTGCGGGCCGGCCAGGGCGTCAGCGCCGACGCCGGCGGCCGCCTGTCCGCCATCGCCAGCCTGGCCCCAGGCAGCGTTGCGCCATGGCGCAACGGCAGGGTCACCTTCGACAATGTGCCGCTGGGCGCGGCACTGGCCGAATTCGAGCGCTATGGCGACACGGGCTTCGTCGTGCGCGATCCCGCCGTGGCGCAGCTGCGCATCGGCGGCAGCTTCAGCCTGACCCAGCTCGACCGCTTCGCCGCCGCCCTGCCGCAGCTGTTGTCCGTGCAGATCGTGCGCAGCGGCGGCGCCAGCGAGATCCGCATGGCAGCAAAAATGCCGGCGCAGGCCCCTGCGATGCGACTGCCTGAAAAATAAATGCAAATAAGTCGCATTCGCAGGTGAGGGTTTTGCCCGCTGCCGCGTCTACCAAGTTAATCGACAATAAATTAACCTGGAGAAATGCAACATGTGGTCCCCCCGCCTCAATCTGACACCCGCCCCCCTCGCCCTGGCCGCCATGCTGGCCCTGGGCACCATTTCCCTGGCACAGGCGCAAACGGCGCCCGCCGTCACACTGGCCATCGCCGCCCAGCCGCTGGGCCAGGCACTGAATGAGCTGGCGCGGCAAGCCAATCTGCAACTGCTGTTCGCGCCCGAACTCGTGGCCGGCAAGACGGCGCCCGCCGTCAGCGGCACCCTCAGCGTGGCCAACAGCCTGGAGCGTCTGCTGGCCGGCAGCGGCCTGACGGCTGCCATCGATGGCAGCAGCGTCATCATCCGCTCCGCGCCCGCCGCCACGGGCAAGGTGGCGACCCTGGCGGAAATTACCGTCAGCGCCCGCCAGGAGGCAGTGATCGACAGCGAGCTGACCAAGTCATACGCGGCGCAAGCGGTGAGCATCGGCAAGGGCCAGCAAAGCCTGCGCGAAATTCCCCAATCCGTCTCCGTGCTGACGCGCCAGCAGTTGAATGACCAGAATTTGCTGAGCCTGGATGACGCCATGCGCGGCGTGACGGGCATCACCGTCGAGGCCAGCAGCACGGGCGGCAACCACGGCAACTTTTATTCGCGCGGCTATGCGCTTGACTCGGTGCAGGTCGATGGCGTGATGACGCCGGCCAGCACGGGCAACGACCTGTCGGCCGGCTTCGGGCTGGCCATCTATGACCGCGTGGAAGTGCTGCGCGGCCCCGCCGGCCTGTTCCAGGGCGCGGGCGACCCGGGCGGCACCATCAACCTGGTGCGCAAGCGCGCGCGCGACACCTTTGCCGCCAGCGGCGTGCTCAGCGCAGGTTCCTGGGACCGCTACTACGCGGAAGCGGACGTCACGGGCCCCCTGAGCGCGGATGGCAAGGTGCGCGGCCGCCTGGTGGCCGCGTATGAACACCGGCGCTCCTTCGTCGACCATGTGTATGCGGAAAAACCGCTGCTGTACGGCACCGTTGCCATCGACGTGGCGCCGGGCACCGTACTGACGGGCGGCGTCACCCACCAGCAATACAAGGGCCGTCCCGCCTTCGGCCTGCCCGCGTATGAAGACGGGCGCCTGCTCGACGTGCCCCGCTCCACCTACCTCGACCCGGCCTGGAACCACATCACGGAAAAGGTCACCGAATACTTTGCCGAACTCGATCATAAACTGGCGAACGGCGGCCAGTTCAAGGCGACCGCCCTGTACCGCGAGCAGGACGAACCGTCGCGCAATTTCGGCTGGTCCGACTGTTCCGCCGATCCCGTCACGGGCGACAGCTGCCTGGTCAGCTGGAACTACCGCAGCCACTGGAAGACACAGGGCCTGGACGCCTACCTGGCCACGCCGTTCCAGGCGTTTGGCCGCAGCCACGACCTGATCGTGGGCGCCGACTACCGCCAGGTGCACAAGAATTTCCAGTATGGCGGCGGAGACAATGCGCCGATCAACATCTTTCATCCCGATAACAATATCGCGCGGCCCAGCTATACCTTTTCCAACGGCAATGACAACCGCACCAAACAGTTCGGCCTGTACGCGCGCACCCGCCTGCAAGCGACCGAGCGCCTGGCCGTCAACTTGGGCGGGCGCGTGACGCACTGGGACAACCATACCGTCAACCGCAACGCGTATTTCAACCAGTTCACCGATGTCAGCAACACCATCAAGGCCAAGTTCACACCGTATGCGGGCCTGGTCTACGAGCTCGACAAGCAGGTGTCGGCCTACGGCAGCTACACGCGCATCTTCACGCCCCAGAGCACCACGGACGCTGCCGGCCAGACGCTGAAACCGCGCACGGGCCAGCAGTTCGAGCTGGGGCTGAAGGCGGAGCTGTTCGACAAGAACGTCAACGCGCATGCGGCCCTGTTCCGCATGGAAGACGAAAACCGCGTCATGCCCGACCCGGCCAACCCGCTGTTCTCCATCGGCGCCGGCAAGATGCGCAGCCAGGGCATGGAAGCCGAGCTGAGCGGCAGTCCCCTGCCCGGCTGGAACATCACGGGCGGCTATTCCTACACCAGCACGCGCACCCTCGAAGGCAGCGACGACCAGAAGGCGCAGCTGTATTCCTTCATCGCGCCGCGCCACAATGTCAATCTGTGGACTAATTACCGGCTCGCCGGCGCGCTCGATAAAGTCAGCGTGGGCGGCGGCTTGCGCAGCGTCAGCAGCATGTACCGCCTGAACGGGCCCGTGAAATTCGAGCAGGGACCCGTCACCACAGTGGGCTTGCAGGCTGGCTACCGCCTCAGTCCCACACTGGAGCTGTCGCTGACGGTGAACAACCTGTTCGACAAAAAATACTACACGCGCGTGTGGGCCGCCTATGGCTCCAACTTCTATGGCGAACCGCGCAACGCCATGCTGACCCTGCGCGGCCAGCTGTAAACGCCCGCGCTCCTGCGCATGCACGGCCGCCGCCAGCAATGGGGCGGCCGTGCGCGTTGACGGCATCGCTGCGGCTTCATTACCACATCGCTCTCTTGCATGTCTCGCAACCCCGCACTATAATAAGAATAGTTCTCATTCACATTTAGATTCCCACCCGAGTTTGCGCACAGTCGCCTGACTGATGCGCGGCTGGATGACACGCTGCGCCAGCCAGGCACCACCGCCAAGCAAGCCTCCCATACCAAAAACGCCAGCCGCTCGACGGCGGGCACACGAGAAGAAGGATGTTTCATGGCGCGAGCACGTTCGCTGGCCGGCATGGTTGCCGGCCCGTTTTCCCCACCAGTTTCCAATGTCGCCATGCGTCCGCTGGCCATCGCCGTGCATTCCGCATTGCTGACGGCAGCGCTGGGCGCCGGCGCGGCCCTGGCTGCGGAGGCACCCGCCAAGCCCGATGAAGCCACTCTGAGCGAGATCAAGGTAGTGGGCCAGCAAGACAAGGCAGCGACCGAGCACACGGGTTCCTACACCACCAAACAGATGGCCACGGCGACGCGCATGGGCCTGTCGATCCGCGAAACGCCGCAATCGATTTCCGTGGTGACGCGCCAGCGCATGGACGACATGGGCTTGAACAGCCTGGCCGAGGTACTGGTGCAGTCGACGGGCGTGACGGTGCAGGAGAACGACAGCGAACGCACCAGCTTTTCGGCGCGCGGCTTTTCCATCGGCAATTACCAGATCGACGGCGTGGCCGTCAATTCAGGCAGCAATGCGCTGTTCGACACGGCCATCTATGACCGCATCGAGATCGTGCGCGGCGCCACGGGCCTGGTCAGCGGCAATGGCGACCCGTCGGCCACCATCAACATGATGCACAAGCGTCCCGGCAAGGAGTTTGCCGCCTCGGCCGGCCTGACCGTGGGTTCCTGGAGCAAGGTCCGGCTCGAAGGCGACATCAGCGCGCCGCTGAATGCGGACGGCAGCATCCGCGGGCGCGTCGTGGTGGCAGGCCAGAACCGCCATTCCTACATGGACCTGTACAAGGAACGCAAGCTGGTGGGCGCCGTCATCGTCGAGGCGGATCTGACGCCTGCAACGTTGCTGACGGCCGGCATCGACTATCAAAAGAACACGCCGAAAGGCACGAGCTGGGGCACCACGCCCCTGTTCTTCTCGGACGGCACGCCGGCCAACATGCCGCGCTCGTTCAACATGGCGGCCAAGTGGAGCAGCTGGGAGCGCGCATTCGAAAACAAATACGTCTACCTCGAACACCGCTTTGCCAACGACTGGAAAATCAAGGCCGCCTACGGGCGCCTGGACAGCTCCTCGAACGGCAAGCTGTTCTACGGCGGCAGCGGCTATCCGAAACGCGACGGCAGCGGCCTGGAAGTCTGGAGCGGCGCCTTCCCCTACGATGAAAAACAGGACAACTTCGACCTGTCGGCCAACGGCACTTTCCCCCTGTTCGGCCGCCAGCACGACCTGGTGCTGGGCGTGAACGGCTGGAAGCGCAGCGGCACGACGAATGAAACCTTGCTGCCCGATCCGCTGCCATTTGCCACCACCATCCCCGACTTCCGCAACTGGACCGGCGACGTGCCCGAGCCGGCGCTCACGCGCACGGGCGCGCGCGACGTCGCCACCACCAAGCAGTCCGGCGCCTTCATCGCCACGCGCATCAATGTCACGGACAGTTTCAAGGTACTGGCTGGCGCGCGCGTCTCCAAATGGGAAACATATAACGACCGCTACGATACCCAGGGCCGTTTTGTGAAACGCAGCTCCGCCTACAAGACGGACGATGTCGTCACGCCGTACGCGGGCGTGGTGCTTGACGTGAGCAAGAGCACGTCGCTGTACGCCAGCTACACGGACCTGTTCAAGCCGCAAAACCTGAAGGACAAGAACAACGCCTTCCTCGACCCGATTACGGGCAGCAATGTGGAAGCGGGCGTGAAGAGCGAATTCTTCGACGGCGCCGTGAATGCCTCGTTTGCCGTGTATGAAGCCAAGCAGGACAACCTGGGCGAGGAAGACAAATCGGTGCCGCTGACCTTCGTGCTGCCGGACGGCAGCCGTCCCTATATCTCGACGGGCAAGGGCACGAAAAGCAAGGGTTACGAGGCGGAAGTGTCGGGCAGCCCCTTGAGCGGCTGGCAGCTGTTTGCCGGCTACACGCACAGCAAATCGAAGACGGGCAAGGGCGTGGTGACCAACACCATCCAGCCGACCAACATGCTGCGCGTCTCGACCACCTACCGCCTGCCGGGCGAGCTGCAAAATCTCACCATCGGCGGCGGCTTGAACTGGCAGAACGAGATCTGGACGACGGCCACCCTGCCGAACAAAAGCAAGATCCGGGTCAGCCAGGGCAGCTACGTGCTGGCCAACCTGATGGCGCGCTATCAGATCAGCCCGAAACTGTCGGCCAGCCTGAATGTCAACAACCTGTTCGACAAGACGTATTTCCGCCGCGTGGGTTTCTATAACGGCGGCTATTACGGCGAACCGCGCAACGTGGCGCTGAACCTGCGCTACCAGTACTGATGCATCGCAGGCCGCTGTCCCCCGGGAGCGCGGCCGCTTTGTCCATTTCACATAAGAAGATAAGGGATACACCATGCACATCACCTCCATCGCGCGCCTCGGCGCCCTCGCTGCCGCCCTGCTGGGCGCGGCCCTCGTTTCCGGCACGGCCAGCGCGCACCAGATCTGGCTGCAGCAGGACGGCAAGGCGGCCAGCGTGTACTTCGGCGAGTTCGGCGACAACCTGCGCGAGGCGTCGCCCGGCCTGCTGGACAAGTTCAGCATCAAGAACGTGACATGGGTGTCGGCCAAGGGCACGCAGCCTTTGCAGGCGAGCAAGACGGCCGGCGCGTTCATCCTGAATGGCAAGGTGGGTGCCGGCGAAAGCATCATCGTCGAGGAAGACAACTACCCGTCGTGGGAAGAGAAAAAGGATGGCAGGAGCACGCGCACCGTGTGGGTCCCGGCCGCACGCCTGATCGCCGACGGCAAGGCGCAAGCGCCCGCGCTGACCCTCGACCTGGTGCCGACCGGCAAACCAGGCCAGTTCCAGGTCAGCTACCAGGGCAAGCCGCTGGCGCAAGCCAAGGTCAACGCCGTGGTGCAGTCGGGCTGGGGCAAGGAAGCGTGGAGCGATGCGCAAGGCCTGGTCAGCTTCCCGCTGCCATGGAAGGGCACCTATGTGCTGGAAGTGCAGCACACGGACAAGACGGCCGGCCAGCGCGGCACGCAAGCCTATGACAAGGCCATGTTCGTGACGACCCTGAGCCTGGTGCAGCCGCAAGGCGTGACGCCGCTGCCGGCCGGCCCGGCCCTGCCGCCGAGCAAGGATCACGACTGACCATGCAAGCGCCAGCCATCACTGAAACGATTGAAAAACCTGCGCGCCTGCGCCTGTCCGCCGACGCAGCGTACCGCCTCGGCGTGGCTTCGCGCAGCGTGGCGGCCATCGTTGGCGGCTACGTGCTGGCCGCGCTGGTCACCATACTGCTGTCGGTAAGCCTGCCCATGGCCCGTTCCGAAGCCGTCATGACAGCCACCCTGCTGTCGTTTGCCATCTACACCTGCGCCGTGATGTGGGTCTTCGCCACGCGCAGCGCCCTGCGCGCCTGGCTGGGCCTTGCGATCCCCGCCACCGTCATCGCCGCCATCCTGCAGTGGATGGACGCACTATCCTGGAGTTTCGCATGAAAGAAGGTTTCCGCCAGTCGATGGCATGGCTGCACACCTGGTCCGGCCTGCTCGTCTGCTGGATTTTGCTGCTGGTGTTTTGCGCCGGCACGGCCAGCTACTACCGCAATGAAATCACCCTGTGGATGCAGCCCGAATTGCACGGCGCCGCCGCCAGCCAGGTAAGCACCGAGGAAGCGGCCAGCGTGGCGCAGAAGGCGATGGAAGAGCGGGCAGAAGGCGCCACGCGCTGGTTCATCAGCCTGCCCGGCGAACGCAGCCCGGCCACGCAACTGGGCTGGAGCAAGCCTTCGAAGCCCGGCGAAAAGAAACGCGGACGGCGCGGCAATTTTCATAGCGAAAAAGCCGACCCGGCCACGGGCGAAGTGCTGTCCAAGCCGCGCGAGACGCGGGGCGGCGAATTCCTCTACCGCCTGCATTTCGACCTGCATTACATGCCGGCCATCTGGGCCCGCTGGATCGTGGGTTTCTGCGCCATGTTCATGTTTGTCTCCATCATCAGCGGCATCGTCACGCACAAGCGCATCTTCAAGGACCTGTTTACCTTCCGGCCGAAGAAGGGCCAGCGCTCGTGGCTGGACGCGCATAACGTGACGGCCGTGCTGGCCCTGCCCTACCACATCATGATCACCTACACGGGCCTGGTCACGTTGATGTTCCTGTACATGCCTTCCGGCGTCACGGCCGCCTACAAGGGCGACCAGGATGCCTTCTTCGCCGAAGCATTCCCGGGCCGCTCGGGCGACAGCAAGCCAGCCGGCGTGGCCGCGCCGTTGGCACGGTTGGCGCCCCTCGTGCGCCAGGCGGAACAGCATTGGGGCGGCGGCAAGGTCGAGCGCATTTCCGTCAACCACCCGGGCGACGCCAACGCCACCATTTCGCTGACGCGCGCCGGTGGACGCGACATGTCGTCGAAGCAGCCGTCGATGGAATTCGATGGCGTTTCCGGCAAGCTGTTGTCAAGCGATGGCGACGCGCAGCCCGGCGCGGCAGCCACGCAAGGCGTGATGGTTGGACTGCACGTCGCGCATTTCGGCGGCCCGCTGCTGCGCGCCCTGTTCTTCCTGTCCGGCCTGGCCGGCTGCGCCATGGTCGCCACGGGCGCCTTGCTGTGGGCCGTCAAGACGCGCCAGAAGCAGGCCAAGGCGCTGGCCGCCGGCAAGCGCGCCAGCTTCGGCCTGCGCCTGGTCGAAGCGCTCAACATCGGCGCCATCGCCGGCATCCCGATCGCCTTTGGCGCCTACTTCTGGGCCAACCGCCTGCTGTCCGTGACGATGGAAGACCGGCCGAAAGAGGAAATCGCCTGCTTCTTCGGCGCCTGGGCCCTGGCCGCCATCATCGCCCAGCTGCGCCCGTCGCGCGCCATGTGGCGCATGCAGCTGGCCGCCGGCGCCTTCCTGCTGGCATCGCTGCCTGTGCTGAACGTCTTCACGACCAGTTCGCACCTGGGCGTGACCCTGTTCCTGGGCCGCGGCCCCGTGGCGGTCGCCGCCTTCGACCTGGTGGTGCTGGTGCTGGGCCTGGGCCTCGCGTATGCGGCGTTCAAATTGAAACCGCTGCCCGTGAAGGCGGCCAAGGCAGCAGCGGTGAAACCGGCGCAAACGATGGAGGCCGCGTGATGGAGCTGCTGTCGAACTTCCTCGTGTTTGCCCTGTGCTATGCGGGCCTGTCCTCGCTGTGCCTGGCGATGGATCGCCATTACGCCGACCTGCACGGACGCGGCGCCGAACCGCCCGCGCCACTCCGCCGCCGCTTGCAATGGGCCGGCTGGCTGGCGCTGGCCGCCGGCCTGGCCTGGGCCATGCACATCGCCGGCGGCGGTTACGGCCTCGTCTACTGGGTCGGCAGCCTGACGGGCTGCGGCTTGCTGCTGATCTGGCTGCTGCCCTATGCGCCGCACCAGGCCATGCGCCTGGCGCGCATGATCGGCGTGGCTGCCGTGCTGGCCGCCGTCGCGCTGGCCATTCTGTAGATATCGTGGCCATGCCAGGCAGTCCGTTCGCGCCCTCTCCCCTGCTGGCCACGCAGCTGGAAAGCCATTACCGCGCACACCACGGCTGGCTGGCGCACTGGCTGCAACGGCGCCTGGGTAACGCTGCCGAGGCCGCCGACCTGATGCAGGATACTTTCGCGCGCCTGCTGGCCGGCGCGCCAATGCAGCCGCAAACGCCGGCCCTGCGCGCCCCCAAGGCTTACCTGGCGACCGTCGCCAAACATCTGCTGATCAACCATTTGCGCCGCCAGTCGCTGGAACGGGCGTGGCTGGCAACGCTCGCCGCCCTGCCCGAACAGCATCTGCCATCGACCGAGCAGCGCGTGGAAATCCTGCAGGCGCTGCAAGCGGTCGATGCCATGCTCGACGGCCTGAAACCGAAGGTGCGCGCCGTCTTCATCATGGCGCAGATCGAAGGCCATGCCTACGCGGATATCGCCGCGCTGCTGGGCATCGGCGAGCGCTCCGTGAAACGCTACATGGCCGAGGCGCTGACGGAATGCGTGCTGCTGGCGCCGGATTTTCCCGCATGAGCGCCGCTGCTTCGCCATATCCTCCGCTGTCGCGCAAGGTGGCGCGCCAGGCCGTCGAATGGTATTTATTGGAGCAGTCGGGCCAGGCCACGCCGGACGACCTGGCCGCCAGCGCCGAATGGCGCGCACGCGACCCGGAACATGCGCGCGCCTGGAACAGGGTGCAGCAGGTGAGCCAGACGGCTGGCCTGCTGCCGCCGGATCTGGCCGTGCCTGTGCTGCGCCGGCCGCAGCGCCGCGTGGCCGTGCAGGTATTGCTGGCGCTGATGGCGGCGCCCGCCGCGTGGCTGCTGGTGCGCCACGAAATGCTGGCCGATTACCGCAGCGGCGTGGGAGAACGGCGTGTAGTGTCCCTGCCCGATGGCGGCACCCTGGTGCTCAACACGGACAGCGCAGTCGACGTGGCGTATGGCGCCGGCGAACGCCTGCTGACCCTGCGCCGCGGCGAAGCGCTGGTGCAGACGCGCGCCGATCATGCGGGCAGCCGCCCTTTCATCGTCGCCACCTGCCATGGCCGCATCCGCGCGCTGGGCACGCGCTTTACCGTGCGCGTCGACGACGACAGCAGCCGCGTGACGGTGCTGGAGCACGCGGTGGAAATCACGCCGCGCGCGCCGTCGGCCACCGTCCGCACGCTCATGGCGGGACAGCAAAGCCGCTTCGACGCCAGCCACGCCGGCCTGCCCACGCCGGCCCCGCCGCAAGCCGATGCGTGGGCGCGCGGCATGCTGGCGGCGCAGGACATGCGCCTCGATGCCTTCGCCTTGGAGCTGTCACGCTACCGCCCCGGCCTGCTGCGCGTGGAGCCGCAAGTGGCGGGCCTGCGCCTGTCGGGCGCCTTCCAGCTCGACGACACGGACGCCGTGCTGGAAAGCCTAGCGCGCATGCTGCCCGTCGACGTGCTGTACCGCACCCCGTACTGGGTCACCATCGCGGCCCGCAAAAAATAGTTGACAAGAATTGGCCCCTTTTTTCGGCATGGCCTGTCCTGTGAGTATTACAACGACACTCACAGGAAAGGCAAGACCATGCACCCACCCCGTTTGACTCCCCTCGCGCGCGCCATAGGCAGCGCCGTGTTCCTGCTGTCGCTGGCGCAGGCGCCGGCCATGGCAGCCGATGCCATCACGCCAGCCGCCGCGCAAACGGTTTTCCACGTGCCGGCCGGCGAACTATCCACCGCCATCGCCAGCTTTGCCATCGAGGCGAAGGTGAGCGTGGGCGCGGCGGCCGACCTGCTGCAAGGCGTGCGCACGCAGGGCCTGAGCGGCAGCTACACGGTGCCGCAGGCACTGGCCCGCCTGCTGGCTGGCACGGGCCTCGATGCGCTGCCCAGCGGGGAACGCAGCTACGTGCTGCGCAAGGCAGGCACGGCATCGCCCGCCGCGCCGATTGCCGCGACCCTGGGCGAAGTAGCCGTCAGCTCCAGCGCCCTGCGCGACGGCACCACGGAAGGCAAGCGCGGCTACGCGGGCCTGACCAGCGCCACGCGCCTGAACCTGTCGCTGCGCGAAACACCGCAAGCCGTCAGCGTCATCACGCGCCAGCAGATCGAGGACCAGGGCTTGCGCACCTTGCAGGACGTGCTAGTGCAGGCGCCCGGCATCACGGTCGACCATTCGTCGAGCACGCGCGAATACGACCAGGTATTTTCACGCGGCTTCGAAGTGACGTCGTACATGTTCGACGGCATCCCGACCAGCAAAAACCTGGAAGCGCGCACCTACGACATGGCCATCTACGACCGCGTCGAAATCATCCGAGGCGCCACGGGGCTGATCAGCGGCACGGGCAGTCCGTCGGCCGCCATCAATCTCGTGCGCAAGCGCCCGGGCCGCGCGTTTGCCGCCGCGGCCGGCGCGCAGCTGGGCTCTTGGGACCGCTACCGCATCGAAGGCGATGTCTCGACGCCGTTGACGGCGGACGGCAAGGTGCGCGCGCGCATCGTCGCCGCGCATGAAGACCAGCGCTCGTTCATCGACCGCTACCAGCAGAAAAAGGACGTGCTGTACGCCATCGTCGAAGCGGACCTGACGCCGTCGACGGTGCTCAGCGCCGGCATCAACTACCAGCAGGAAAAGCTCAAGGGCGCGGGGCGCGAATTCCCCATGTTCTATGCCGACGGCTCGCAAACCCATTTTTCCCGCTCGATGAACGGCACGGCCGCGTGGAGCACGTATGACCGCGAACAGAGCATGCTGTTCGCCACGCTCGACCATTATTTCGACAATGACTGGATCGCCAAGGTGGCCGTCAGCCGCAGCAGCAACCAGTACGATGCCTTGCAGGGTTTTTCCGGCAACGGCTACCCGGACCGCGTAACGGGCGGCGGCATGAAGCTGTGGCTGGCCAACTGGCACAGCAAGCCGCAACAGACCTCGCTCGACGCCTACGTCAGCGGCCCGTTCCAGGCCTTCGGCCGCAAACATGAACTGGTGCTGGGCGTGAGCGCCTCGGAACTCAAGACGAATAGCCCCATCTATCCGGGCTGGCGCCTGACTGGCTACGACTACACGGTGCCGGATATCCACGCCTGGAATGGCGCCATGCCGGTGCCCGACTACAGCGGCACGCGCCTGGGCAGCTCGTACGACAAGGAGCGCGAAAGCGGCCTGTATTCGACCCTGCGCCTGCGCCCGACGGATGCGCTGTCGGTGATTTTGGGTGCGCGCCTGTCGTACTGGAAGCGCGACATCCGCAGCGATTACGATGCCGACACGGACTTGTACGACGCGATGCGCGAAAACGGCAAGATCACGCCGTATGCGGGCCTCGTCTACGACCTGGGCCGGCACTGGTCGGCCTATGCCAGCTACACCAGCATCTTCACGCCGCAAAGCCAGCGCGACGTCAACAGCCGCTTCCTGGCGCCGCTGGAAGGCAAGAACTACGAAGTGGGCGCCAAGGGCGAATTCTTCGACGGCAAGCTCACCACCAGCGCCGCCCTCTTCCAGCTGAAGCAGGAAAACCTGGCCGAAGCCGATCCGGGCAATGTCTGGATCATCGGCACGGGCGGCGGCTCTTACGCCTACCACACGGTCAAGGGCGCCACCACGCGCGGCTTCGAGGCGGAAGTCTCTGGCCAGCTGCGTCCCGACTGGCAACTGACGGCCAGCTATGCGTATAGCCGCATCCGCAATGCCGCCGGCGCACGCATCCAGACCAACCAGCCGCAGAACATGGCCAAGCTGTGGACCACCTGGCGCCTGGCGCAAGGCGTGCCTGGCCTGGTGCTGGGCGGCGGTGTGAACTGGCAAAGCGATATCTACATGGATGACCGCGGGCCGAACGGCGAACGCTTCACGCAGAAGGCCTATGCGGTGGCGGGACTGATGGCGCAGTACCAGCTCAGCAAGCAACTGGTGGCGACCCTGAACGTCAACAATGTCTTCGACAAGCGCTACTACTCGACGGGCATGGGCGGCTATTACGGCGATCCGCGCAACGCCATGCTGTCGCTGCGCTATCAGTTCTGAATGGCTTCGCCACTTTTGAGCAGCGCCTCGATACCCTCGGGCGCCATGGCGCGGCCCAGGTAGTAGCCAAACGCCTCGTCGCAGCCCATCTCGGCCAGCAGTTCCAGCTGCTCGCCGCTTTCCACCCCGCCGGCGATGGTGCGCAGTCCGAGCGTGCGCGCCATCGCCACGATGGCGCGCACCATGGCGCCGTCGCCGCCCGGCTTTCCCACGTCGTCGACAAAACACTTTTCGATCTTCACGGCATCCGTGGGAAAGCGTTTCAGGTAGTTCAGCGAAGCGTCGCCCGTGCCAAAATCGCTGATGGCAATCGCCATGCCCAGCTGGCGGAACTGGCGCAGTATCAGTTCGCAGTTCTGGTTGCGGGCGATCAGAATGCCGGCGGCGATTTCCAGTTCAATGCAATGCCCCGGCACGCCGGCCGCCTCCAGCGCAGCGGCGAAATTGCGTGCGATATCGCGCTGGTAGAACTGGCGCGCCGACAGGCTGACGGACACCGTCAGCATCTGCCCCTGCGCGATCCAGCTGCGCGCCTGCTCCACCGCCGTGGCCATCACCCAGGCCCCAACCGGCAGGATCAGGGCGCTTTCCTCCAGTACCGGTAAAAAGTCGAGCGGCATCATCAGGCCCAGTTCCGGGTGCTTCCAGCGCAGCAGCGCCTTCACGCCCGTGATCCTGCGCATCTTCAAGTCCATGCGCGGCTGGTAGTACAGCGCGAATTCATCGCGTTCGAGCGCGTGGCGCAGGGCCGTCTCGAGGATGGTGCGCGAATACGACTGCGTCTGCATGCGCGGCGCGTAGCGCAGGCAGGTACCGGGCGCGCGGCGCTTGGCCGCATACATGGCCAGGTCGGCCTTTTCGATCAGCGCATTGACGTCGTCGTCGTCGTCCGGGTACAGGGCCACGCCCACGCTGGCCGCCACCGACAGGCTGTATTCGCCGATGACGAAGGGGGCGGCGATGGCGCCGACGATTTTTTCGGCCACCCGCTCGGCATCGTGCGCCGTGCGCAATTCCGTCAGCAGGATGATGAATTCGTCGCCGCCCTGGCGCGCCACCGTGTCGACCTTGCGCACGCACTGCTGCACCCGGCGCGCGAACTCCGTCAGCACCTGGTCGCCCACGTCGTGCCCCAGGCTGTCGTTGATGGATTTGAAGCGGTCGATGTCGACAAACAGCACGGCCAGCAACGCCTGGTGGCGGCGCGCGTAGGCGATACCGTGCTCGAAGCGGATCTGGAAATGCAGCCGGTTTGGCAGCCCCGTCAGGCCGTCGTGGTGGGCGATGAATTCCAGCTGCTGCTCGGCGCGCCGGCGCGCCGACACATCGTGCAGCAGCAGTACGGCGCCACCCTGCGCCAGCGGCGCGCAGCTGTACTGCACGTCGATGCGCTTGCCGTCGAGATGGCGCAGCAGCACGGCGCCGCGCGCCACTTCCAGCACTTCCTGCTGCGCCACGCAGTCGCGCACCTGGCGCGCCGCATCGATGGGCGTGCCGTCATGGAACAGGGGCAGCAGCTGTGTCACGGGCTGGCCCAGGCCACCGTCGCCCAGCAGTCCGCCCATGGCGCTGGCGCGGGGATTCAGGTACTGCACCACGCCATCGTGGTCCGTGCCGATGACGGCCGCCGGCAGCGCCTGCAACAGGGCCAGCGCATCGGCCATGCGCTGGCCCTGCGCCGCCTGCAGCACCACGCCCGTCGCATGGCGCAGGCGCCACGCGCGCGCCGCCTGCCACTGGCAGGCCAGCAGCAAGCTCAGCACCACGGCCAGGACCAGGCACAGCGCCAGCAGCAGCGCCGTCATGCGTCACCCGGCAGGCAAGATTTGGAAGACATGCTTTTCCTTTGCAACGCGCGCCATGCGGCCGGGCGCAGAACCATGCGGAAAGGAAATAGTATAAGAATTTGGGCGCGATATTTGCCTGATCGGGGGCCGCTTGACTGGCATCAAGCGGAACGGGGCAGGTCTTCGTCAGGCCAGCGACAGCCTCCGGGCCAGCGCGACACCGGCCGGTGCGGCCGCGCCGGGCGCCGCATGCAGCTTGAAGATGCTGACGGCGTCGGCCAGGCTGGCCGCCTGCTGCTGCAGCGCGTCCGCAGCGGCGGCGGCCTGCTCCACCAGGGCCGCATTCTGCTGCGTCACGCCATCCATCTGGCTGATGGCGATGCTGATCTGCTCGATGCCGTCGCGCTGCTCCACGCTGGCCACGGCGATCTCGCCAATGATGGCGTTGACGCGCTCCACGCTGCTCACCACGTCATCCATCGTGCGCCCCGCCTGGCCGGCCAGCACGCTGCCCTCTTCCGCCGTGCGCACGGATTCGCCGATCAGCTGCTTGATTTCCATGGCCGCCGCTGCCGAACGTTGCGCCAGGTTGCGCACCTCGGTGGCAACGACGGCAAAGCCGCGTCCCTGCTCGCCGGCCCGCGCCGCTTCCACGGCCGCATTCAGGGCCAGGATATTCGTCTGGAAAGCAATGCCGTCGATGACGGCGATGATATCGACGATACGCTTCGACGAAGCATTGATATGGCTCATGGTCTGCACCACCTGCGCCACGGCCTCGCCGCCGCGCTGCGCCACGTCGGAGGCGCCGCCGGCCAGCTGGCGCGCCTGGTCCGCGTTGTCGTTATTCTGCCGCACGGTGGACGTCAGCTCGATCATCGAGGCAGCCGTTTCTTCCAGCGAACTGGCCTGTTCTTCCGTCCGCGACGACAGGTCCATGTTGCCGCTGGCGATTTCGCCGGACGCCGTGGCGATGGCGTCCGTGCCGGCGCGCACCCGTCCCACGATGGCGGCCAGGTTACCGCTCATGGCTTTCAAGGCGCGCAGCAGGTCGCCGATTTCATCGCGGCTGCCGTCGGCCACCACGGCGCGCAGGTCGCCCGCCGCCACCTGCTGGGCGATGCCGACGGCCGCACCGAGCGGCACGGTGATGCTGCGGATCAGCCACCACACGGTCACGCTGCCGACGACCAGGGTCACCAGCACGGTGGCCAGCATCGCGATGCTGGCGCTGCGGTGCGCGGCCGCATCCTGCTCCTTCATCTGCGCCATCAGGGTGTGCGACTGCTTGCCGATGGTCGCGACGATGGCGTCGATCTGGCGCGTCGGTTCGCGGTCCATGCCTTTCACCAGCGCATCGACGGTCTGGGCGCTGTCGGCGCGCGCGCCATCATACTTTTGCAGCGCCGCCAGGTAGCTGACGCCCAGCGCGTCGTGCGCCTGCAGCGCGTGCTCCACGGGCGCCGTGTCGAGCTTCAGCGCCCCCATCATCGCTTGCAGGCTTTTCAATTCCTTGCGCGTCTGCGCGCCGCTGGCGACGAAGGCTTCGCGGTAGCGCTGGAAGGCGGCAGCATCGCCGCCGCGCAGCAGGATGTTTTTCCATTCCTGCACCTGGATCTTGAATTCCACCTGCGCGCTGCGCGCCGCGTCGACCGCTTCCGTCAAGGCGACGGAACGCTGCATGGCGTCCGCGCTGCGCGCACTGGCCGCGTCGAGAGCGCTCCAGCCGCGCACGCCCACGAACACCAGCGCAAGAAAAAAGAAGGCGCCCAACAGACCCAGGCGGACGGAAATTTTCAGATTCGCGAGTTGCATGTGTTTCTCCCGGCAGCAAGAACAGGATGGCAACAAAGGCGCCGCCAAAACTAACCAATTCTCACCAAATGAAGAAATCATGCGGCGCACCCCGTGAAAAACCAAGCAGCGCTTTCGTTAGAGAAACACTTTCAACATAGAAACAACAAATTACAGCACAAGGTTGACTGGATGGTCATGATTTTCCGTCACCGTTATGGTCATCCGGGCAAGCTTGCTGGCAGCGTCAGCGCGCCACCACAGCGGCTCCCGCGAACTCTTCGCGCAGCAGCGGATACAGCCGCCGGTAGCGCGCCAGGCGGTCGTCCAGCACGGCAGAAGCCTGCGGCGCCACCGTTTCCTGCATGGGCGGGCGCGTGCACACCTGCGCGGGCGGCAAGCCCGTCACCGCCATCTGCGCCAGGCGCGCCGCGCCCATGGTGCCGCCGGCCACGCCGTGGTCGTGGCGCAGCACGTGCAAGCCCGAGGCATTCGCGCACAGCTGCGCCCAGAAGCGGCTGCGCGAGCCGCCGCCGACGAACGACGCTTCTTCCAGATGCGTGCCGGCGCTGCGCAAGGCCGCATTGCCGTCGGCCATGGCAAAGGCCACGCCTTCCATCACGCTGTAGGCCAGTTCGGCGCGCCCGTGTTCCGTCGACAAGCCGAAAAATACGCCGCGCGCGGAGGCATCGTTATGCGGCGTGCGTTCGCCGCTCAGGTAGGGCAGGAAGACCGGCGCCGTGCGCGCCTCGACATTTTCCGCCAGGCTGACCAGTTCGCCGATATCGCTCGACTGCGTCAGCCGCGCCACCCAGCTGAGGCTGGACGCGGCACTGAGGATCACGCTCATCTGGTGCCAACGCTCGGGCAGGCAATGGCAGAACGCATGCACGCCCTGGCCCGGATTCGGCGCAAAACCATCGCTGCCCGCGAACAGCACGCCCGAGGTACCCAGCGACAGCAGGCCGGCGCCCGGCTCCACCACGCCCAGGCCCACGGCGGCGGCTGCGTTGTCGCCCGCGCCGCCGGCCAGCAGCACCGGATGCGCGATGCCCCACTCCTGGCACAGGGACGGGCGCACCTGCGCCGCAGCGTCGCTGCCTTCGACCAGGCGCGGCATATGCTCGCGCGTCAAGCCAGTAGCGGCCAGCATGCGCTCGGACCAGTCGCGCCTGGCCACGTCCAGCCACAGGGTGCCGGAAGCGTCGGACATGTCGGACACATACTCGCCTGTCAGGCGCAGCGCCACGTAATCCTTCGGCAGCAAGACCTTGGCCGTGGCGCGGAACAGCGAGGGTTCGTACTTTTGCAGCCACAGCAGCTTGGGCGCCGTGAAGCCGGGCATCGCCTGGTTGCCCGTGATGGCGCGCGACTCGGGCACCAGCGCCTCGAGTTCCACGCATTCGGCAAACGCCCGCGTGTCATTCCACAGGATGGCCGCGCGCAGCACGTGCTGCTGCTTGTCGAGCAGGGTCGCGCCATGCATCTGGCCCGACAGGGCAATGCCGCGCAGGCCGGAAAACGCCACCGGCTGCGCGGCGCGGATGGCCGCGATGACGTCCAGGGTGGCGTGCCACCAGTCCTCGGGATTCTGTTCCGACCAGCCGGGATGGGGGCTGGAGACGCGCAGGGTCACGCCGGCGCTGGCAAGGATGGCCTGGGCATCATCGGTGAGGATGGCCTTGACTTCGGAAGTGCCGATATCGATACCGAGATAAGTCATTTGATTCCAAAAGAAAGTTAAGAATGGCCGTCGCCTGACGGCTCGGGCATGTTCATCAGCAGGCAGGAGCGGAATTTCGACGGCGACATCTGCTTGTGTGCCAAAAACTGGCGGTTGAAATTGGAAAGGTTGTTGAAGCCCGTGCGATAGCAGATATCGGTGACCTTCATGTCCGTGTTCATCAGCAGCTCGCAGGCCAGCGCGATGCGCTCCTGGTTGACGTATTGAATGAACGAGGTGCCCGTATGCTTGCGGAAGAAACGCGTGAATTTGAGCGTATTCATCTCCGCCACGTCGGCCACGTCCTGCTCGCAAAAATCGAGCGTGATGTTCTGCTTGATATAGGCCAGCACCAGGTTGATGGTCGACGACATGTAGCGGCCCGCCTGCGCCAGGTAGGTGACGCTGGCCAGCGGGCGCCGCTCGCGGCAGTCGCACAGCTCGCCGAACAGGCGCGTAAACAGTTCGACCCGGCGCAAGCCCTGCGCCGTCGTCAATTCCTTCATCAGCGGCACCAGGCGCAGGCCCAGCGCATCGGGAAATTGCAAGCCCCTGCCCGCCTCGGCCAGCAGAGCTTTCAGGGGCGCCATCTCCGGGAACAGCAGCGCGCAACGTTCGATGAAGTCGCTGGAAAACTGCAGCACCAGGTCGCGCTCGGGCAGGACCACGCCTTCCGGCAGTTCGCTGACCCAGTTATGCGGCAGGTTCGGCCCTGTCAGGATCAGATTGCCTGCCCCGTAACTGCCGATATGGTCGCCGATAAAAAATTTGCCATTCGATGTGATGATGAAGTGCAGCTCGTACTCGGGATGAAAATGCCATTTCGCCACGGTGTGCGGAAAACCGTGCGCCCACGCGCGAAACGATTCGTGGATCGGTTTATGGATCAGTTCCAGGTCAGGCGTCACGGCAGTTCCCTTGCACGGTCTTGGTCACCCTATTCTAACCACTTACTGACCACCGGGCGCCACGGCCAGCCCGCTGTCGGCGTCGAACAGATGCATGTGCTCTTCGTCGAAGGCCAGCGCCAGGGTCTGCCCTACCTGCGCCGCGCTGTTGGCCGCATTCGCCGGCAGCAGGGCCGACAAGGTCAAGGTGCCGCACTGAAAGCTGATCAGCGCTTCGGCGCCCAGCAGCTCGACCAGGTCGATGGCGCACGCCAGGCCATGGCTGCCGGCATGTTCCTGCGGCAGAGCCGCGCGCAAGTGGTTCGGCCGCAGGCCGAAGACCACGCGCGCGCCGGCCGGCAGCGCCGCGAAGCGGGGCGAGACCAGCGGCCAGCGGTAGCCGGCGCATACGAGCACCGTTTGCCCGTTTTCTTTTTCGATGACGCCGTCGATGAAATTCATGGCTGGCGTGCCGATGAAGCCGGCCGCAAACAGGGTGCGCGGGCGGTTGTACAGCTCCGCCGGCGTGCCGATCTGCTCGATATGCCCGCCCTTCATCAGCACCACCCTGTCGGCCAGGGTCATCGCTTCGAGCTGGTCGTGCGTGACGTACAGGGTGGTGGTGCGCAGGCGGCGGTGCAAGCGCTTGATGTCGGCGCGCAGCTGCGCGCGCAGCTTGGCGTCCAGGTTCGACAGCGGCTCATCGAACAGGAACACTTGCGGCGTCTTTATCATGGCGCGCGCAATCGCCGTGCGCTGCTGCTGGCCGCCCGACATGGCGCGCGGCTTGCGCTCGAGCAGGCTGTCCAGGCTGAGGATGGCCGCCACCTCGCGCACGCGGCGCTCGATCTCGTCGTTCGGCACCTTCAGGCGGCGCAGGCCGAAGGCGATATTGTCGTACACCGTCATGTGCGGATACAGCGCGTAATTCTGGAACACCATCGCCACGTTGCGCGCGCGGGGCGGCAAGTCGTTGACGACGGCGCCGCCGATCAGCAGCTCGCCGCCGCTGATGTCTTCCAGGCCCGCGATCATGCGCAGCAAGGTCGACTTGCCGCAGCCCGATGGCCCCAGCAGGACGATGAATTCGCCGTCATCGATTTCCAGGTCGAACGGCTGCAGCACGGCCGTCTTCTCGTCATACGTCTTGTGCAGCTGCCTGCAGGCGATATTTGCCATGGTTAGTCTCCTGCCAGTTCAATCTGGATCTTGACGTCGCGCGGATGGCCCTTGGCCGCTTCCTCGAACGCCTGCACGCCGTCGGCAAAGCCGAAGGTACGCGAAATGAAGGGCTTCACGTCGATCTTGCCGGAGGCCAGCAAGGCGATGGCGCGCGGGAAGATGTTCGCGTAGCGGAACACCGACTCGATGCGCACTTCCTTGGCCTGGATGGCGACGATATCCAAAGGTACCTTATCTGGCGGCATACCGACCAGCACCAGGCAGCCGTTCGGGCAGAGCAGATCGATGATATTGTCGTAGGCGCGCATGCTGCCGCTGGCCTCGAAGACGATGTCGGCGCCCCATCCATCGGTAGCCTCGCGCACCGTGTCGGCCAGGCTGGCCTGGCGCACGTCGACCGTGGTCACGGCGGGATTGCCGGCGAACAGGGCCAGTTTTTCCGGCACCAGGTCGGCCAGGATCACGCGCGAGCAGCCGCCCGCCAGCGCGGCCAGGGTGTTCATGGCGCCAATGGTGCCGGCGCCGATCACCACGGCCACGTCGCCCGGCTTGATGGCCGCCTTCTTGGCCGCCTGCAGGCCGATGGCCAGCGGTTCGACGATGGCGCCTTCGCCGAAGCTGACGTTGTCGGGCAGCTTGAAGGTGAACGAGGCCGGATGCACGACATATGGCGTGAGACAACCGTGGATGGGCGGCGTGGCCCAAAAGCGCACGGCGGGATCGAGGTTGTACAGGCCGCGCATGGTGGCCGGCGAATCGAACTGCGGTACGCCCGGCTCCATGCAGACCCGGTCGCCCACTTTCAGGTGCGTCACTTCCACTCCGACTTCCGCCACGACGCCGGATGCCTCGTGGCCAAGCACCATCGGCGCTTCGACGGCGAAGGGGCCGATCTTGCCGTGCTTGAAGTAATGCACGTCGCTGCCGCAGATGCCCACGGTATGAATCTTGATTTTCACGTCGCGCGGGCCGACGGCGAGCGGCACGTCGATATCGCGCAGGGTGATGGAATGCGCCTGTTCCAGTACGAGTGCTTGCATGATAGCCTTCCTTATTTATGTTTGAGCATGGAGTTGAGCAGCCGTCCCAGGATGCCGACGAACAGCAGCGGCGGCAGCGCCAGCAGCACGGTGGAAGCGTTCACCACGCCCCACGGCACTTCCTGGCCCATCGACGTGAAGGCCGACGCCACCACGGGCAGGGTCATGCTTTTCGAGGAGGTGAGCGCCAGCGCGATCATCAGTTCGTTCCAGACCAGCACGAAGCTGAAGACGATGCCGCCCATCAGGGTTTTAGAGGCCACCGGCAGGGCCACGTGCCAGAACACCTGGTAAGGGCCGTAGCCGTCCAGCGCCGCCGCTTCCTCGATCTCTTTCGGGATGCGGGCAAACGCGGGAATCGACAGCCAGATGATGGTCGACAGGGTCACCAGCAGATATGTCACCACCATCGACAGGCGCGAGTCGTACAGGCCCAGGTCGATCCAGATCGAGATCAAGGGAATGGCGACGGCGACGGGTGGCAAAAAGCGCAGGGAGAGCAGGAAGAACTGGATATCCTTCTTGGCCGGGATCGGATAGCGGGCGATCGCATACGCGGCCGGCACGCCCAGCACGGCGCCCAGCAACACGGCCACGCCGACGATGGCCACGCTGTTGCCCAGTCCCGTCAGCACTTCGGGGCTGGCCAGCACCTGTTTGTAGTTGGCCAGGGTCGGGCTGAAGAAAAAGCGCGGCACGGGCGTGACGATATCCATCAGCTCCTTGAAGGAATTGAGCACGGCCCACAGGATGGGAAACAGCGCCACCAGCACGATGGCGGTGGTAATGGCGGTGGTGGCGGCATGGTCCATGCCGCGCCGAACAGTCAGTTTTCCCATTTGGCGACACGCTTCCAGAGTAAAGTGAAGATGACAGTCGTGGCCAGCATCATCAGCACGGCCATGCTGGACGCATACGACACCTTGCCCATCAGGCCGATGCCTTGCGCATACGCGTACATGTCCAGGGTTTCGGTGGAGATGCCGGGGCCGCCCTTGGTCATCACGTAGATCAGGTCGAACGAGCGCAGCGACTCGACCATCTTGATGAACACGAGGCTCATGATGGGCACCTTCAGCATCGGCAGCGCAATGTACGCATACACCTGGAGCGTGCTGGCGTAATCGAGGCGCGCCGCTTCCAGCGGTTCGGCGGGCAGGGTTTCCAGCAGCTTCAGGATGACGGCGCCGAAGAACAGGCCCCACTGCCAGATGTCGACCAGCGCCACCGCGTACAGGGCCGTGGCGGGATCGGACAGCAAGGCCGTGCCGCCCAGGCCCACGCACTCGAGCAGCCAGTTGAGGATGCCCATCAGCGGCGAATACATGAACTTCCAGATGAAGGCGGCCGAGACGCGCGGCAGCAGCACGGGCACGATCAGCAGCAGCGCGATGACGTCACGCGTGCGTCCCCTGACTCTCTCGAACAGGAACACGGCCAGCAGCACGCCGACGATCAGCGAGCCGGCCACGGTGACCACTTCCCAGATGGCCGATACCTGCACGGCATTGACGAAGCGGCGGTCGCCGAACAGGCGGATGAAATTGGCAAAGCCGACGTAATCGCTGTCGCTGTAGCGCAGCACGCGATTTTGCAGGGCCAGGTTGATGGCGGCGATGCTGGGCACCAGGCCCAGTATCAGCAGGACCAGCAGCGGCAGTGTCAGAAACACGGCCGGCAGCCAGGTATGGCGTTTTTTACGGATAGTGTGTGGCATAGGAGAGACTCTCGCAACGGACTGTCAGGCACAGGGAAGCTGGCCGCCGCCTTCGCGGGCGGCGGCGGAACGGCATGCGGCTTACTTTCTTTTGCTAGCCCGTTGCATCACTTCAGTCGCGTACTCATTCGCTTCATCGAGCGCGCTTTGCACGTCGCCGCGCGTGCCCGTAAATACCTCTTCCAGCACCACGCCCAGGTTGTCGCCGATGTCCGGCCACTCGGGGCTAGGCCAGATGGTGACGCGCGAGACGGGCGTGGTGTCCGTCAGGCCCGCCTGGATCTGCGGCTTGACGTGCTTGCGGAAGTAGTCGCTGGCGATGGTGCTGCTGCGGTTGTAGTCGCTGAAGACGTTGTCCTTCAGGCGCGCCTGCTCCTGTTCCTTGCCCGTGGCGAAAGCGATAAACTTGCCGGCCGCCTGGCGCGTGCATTCATCCTTCGCGCCCGTGGCGGAGATGGCCAGGCCGTGGCCATAGGCGGCAGACGCCAGCGGCGCGGGCGGGCGCACATAGCCCACCTTGTCGACCACCGAGGATTTTTTCGGGTCTTCCATCCAGTCGGCAAACGGCGTCGACTCGATCATGAAGGCCACCTTGCCCGACCTGAACGCTTCGAGCGCATTGCTCCAGTCGTAGGTGGCACCGCCCGGCGGCGAATACTTGAACAGGTCGCGGTACAGCGTGGTGGCCTTCACGGCCTGCGGCGAATTGAAGGTCGGCACGCCGTCCTTTTCCCACTTGCCGCCGGCGGCCAGCATGAACGGCGACCAGCGCCACACATTCATGCCCGAGCCGCGCTGGCCCCGCGCCGCCCAGCCATACACGTTGGGCGGGCTGTTGAGTTTTTTCACGGCGGCGACCAGTTCGTCGAGCGTCTTCGGCACGGCGATGCCGGCCTTTTCCAGCAGGTCGCGGCGGTAGAACAGGAAGTCGCTGCCGCCGATCAGGGGCGCGAAATACGCCACGCCCTTGTACGAGGCGACTGCGCGGCGGCCCGGCAGGAAGTCGTCGTAGTCGGCGTCCTTGGGCAGGTATTTGAGCAGGGGGACGACCCAGCCGGCAGTGGCAAATTCGGCCACGTTGGCTTCATCGATGTAATAGATCTGGTAGGAACCGGCCTTGGTGGAAGCATCGAGCCTGGCCTTGGAGCGGCGGTCGTTTTCGCCGAAATAGCTGATTTGTACCTTGGTGCCGCTTTTCTTTTCATACTCGGCGAGGGTCTTTTCCATCACGGTCAGGCCCAGGCTTTTTTGCGCCAGCACCTTGAGCACAGGCACCGAGCAGCTTTGCGCCGAGGCGTCTGCGAACCCGGCGGACATGAGGGCGCCCCATGCAACAGCAGTCATGATTTTCATAACACGTCTCCATTTTTATAGTCCGGCGGTTTTCCACCGGTATGCCAACTATAAAAACAAAGACCGCGCGCCACCACTACAAAAGGCGCGGGTTTCTAAATACTTTTTTTCACTTCCCTGATACGCATTTGCCGTCTCAGTCCAGACGAAAATCCTTGCGGTAGACATTCGTCTCCTTGCCATCCGGCGGCAGGCGCGAGAAACGCTCGAAGCGCAGGCCCAGCTTGTTGAGCAGGTTGATCGACGCCTGGTTCTGCTGCGAAGTGATGCCGTACAGGGTGCGCAGGCGCAGCACGTGCTGCGCATGCTGCACGATGGCGGCCGCCGCTTCCCAGGCATAGCCCTGGCCCCAGTACGCAGGGCGCACGGCATAGCCGATATCGGGGCCGGGCAGGCTGTCGCGGCGCACCAGGCCGGCCATGCCGACAGGCGCGCCGTCGCTGCGGCGCTCGACGATGTACAGCGAATAGCCATGCGCGCGGAACTGCGCCATGGGTCCCGTTTCCAGCGCGGCGCGGGCCGCTTCCAGGGTGTGGATGTTGCGCTGCCCGATGTTGGCGATCCACGACGGGTCGTTGACCAGCTCCATGTAGAAGGCCGCATCGTCCAGGGTAGCGGTGCGCAAGCGCAAGCGGGACGTCTCGATGACGGTGATCGGCTCTGTCATGGCGCCGCTCATGCCGGCCACTGCATCGGGTCGGTCAGCAGCTGGTACATCACGTAGGCATCGACATAGCCCAGCTGCGCGTGGCGGTAGGCCAGTGGCAGGGTGGCAACGACCGTGAAGCCCAGTTTTTTCCACAGGGTGACGGCAGCCAGGTTGGTGCTGACGACGAAGTTGAACTGCATCGCCAGGTAGCCCGCGCGGCGTGCTTCTTCCATGCAGTGCACGCCCAGCAGGCGGCCCACGCCCACGCCCTGCGCGGCGGGATCGACCATGAACGAGGCATTGGCCACGTGCGATCCATGGCCCGGCTGGTTCGCCACCAGCTTGTACATGCCCAGCAGGCGCTCGCTGCCCATCACGGCGACAAAGCTTTGCACGCCGGGGCCGAACCAGTAGGCATGGCACTCTTCGCGCGTGGTATCGGCGGGGAAGGTATAGGTGTCGCCGCCGGCAACCAGAGTCTGGAAGATCGGCCACATGGCGTCGAAGTCGGCTTCGTTGGCCGGGCGGATATCAATTTCTTTCAAAGCGGTACTCCCGATAACAAGTGATGGATGATTGTATCAGCGCCCCAGGCGAAAATTGACCGTTTCGGGCCGTCCCGGCAGGTGCAGGCGCGATTGCGCGCGGGGCGCCTCGCTGACGACTTTCCCCCGCCGCAGCACCAGGCGCCGCGCCGCGCGCAGGCGCAGCGCTTCCACCGTGGAGCTGCAATCGAGGATCAGCAAGTCCGCATGGCAGCCGGGCGCGATGCCGTAGCCATCGAGGCCCAGGATGCGCGCCGGCGTCTCCGTCACGGCCAGGAAGCAGTCGTGCATGGCTTGCTGGCCCGTCATCTGCGCCACGTGCAAACCCATGTGCGCCACTTCCAGCATGTCGCCCGACCCGAGGCTGTACCACGGGTCCATCACGCAGTCGTGGCCGAAGGCGACGGGAATGCCGGCGGCCAGCATCTCGGGCACGCGCGTCATGCCGCGCCGCTTCGGATACGTGTCGTGGCGCGCCTGCAAAGTGATGTTGATGAGGGGGTTGGCGATGGCCGCCACGCCCGCCTCGCGGATCAGGGGCAGCAGTTTGCTGACATAATAATTGTCCATCGAATGCATGGACGTCAGGTGCGACCCCGTCACCCTGCCCTGCATGCCAAGACGCTGGCTGTGGAAGGCCAGGGTTTCGATGTGGCGCGACAGCGGGTCGTCCGACTCGTCGCAGTGCATGTCGACCATCAGGCCACGTTCACAGGCAAATTCGCACAGCAGGCGCACGGATTCCGCGCCGTCGGCCATGGTGCGCTCGAAATGCGGGATGCCGCCCACCACGTCGACGCCCATGGCAATCGCGCGCTTCAGATTGTCGAAGGCGCCGGGGCTGCGCAGGATGCCATCCTGCGGGAAGGCCACCAGCTGCAAATCGAGATACGGCGCCACTTGCCGCTTGACGTCGAGCAGCGCTTCGACGGCCAGCAGGCGCGGGTCGCAGATATCCACGTGCGAGCGGATGGCCAGCAAGCCGCGCGCCACGGCCCAGTCGCAATACTGCAAGGCGCGATCCACCAGGGCGTCCTGCGTCAATTGCGGCTTCAGTTCGCCCCACAGGGCAATGCCTTCGAGCAGGGTGCCGGAGGCGTTCACGCGCGGCAAGCCGTAGCTGAGCGTGGCGTCCATGTGGAAGTGGGCGTCGACGAACGGCGGCGTGACGAGGTCGCCGGCGGCGTCGATCTCTTGCGCGCCCGCCACGGGCAAGGCGGGGCCGACGGCGGCGATGCGGCCGCCCTCGATGGCGATATCGATGGCGCGGCGCCCGTCGGGCAGGCTGGCATTGCGGATGACAAGGTCCATGCGGACACTCCTTCTGTTGGCTACTTGGGGGCAATGACATCATTGCCATTACATCTACTTCCGTGCGAATGCTGCAGTGCAAAAATATAGCGACTGGCAAAAACATAGCCATAGAATCACGATGCGCGCCTTGCGCGGGCGCAAACATTCGTCAGACAGCAACAAGCTGATGAATACTATGCCGCCATGACAGGGCGGCGCGATAAAAATAACTTTCAACCAACTCGAATCACCGCTAGAATATTCATATTGCGTTGCATCAAAATCAGCCTATGATCAGCTATTCAGCACGCTACCCGCTTTACAAAACGCGGCCAACTCTGGTTTTCGGGATTTTGCAGAGCGTTTTGCCAGCATTTTAATCCGTACAAAGGAGTAAATATGTTTCCGCTTCCTGAACAAATTTCCAGCGCCGCCAAGTCGCAACTGGAAAACCAGCTGCAGATCTTCAGCACGCTGACCAGCAAAGTCTTTGAAAGCGCCGAGAAAATCATCGCCCTGAACTTGAACGCAAGCAAGGCCGCCCTGTCGCAGACAGCGGAAACGGCGCAGCACCTGCTGGAAACGCAGGACCCGCGCGACTTCTTCAGCTACAGCAGCAACCAAGCGCAGCCTAACATCGAGAGCGTGCTGGCCTACAGCCGCCAGCTGTTCGGCATCGCCTCGAGCACCCAGGCGGAATTGCTGGCCTCGGCCAAGGCCCGCCTCGATGCGGTAGCCCCTGCCGCCGCAACGGCCCCTGCCCCTGCCGCAGCCAAGCCTGCGCCGGCCATCGCCGCACCTGCCGCTGCCCCTGTCGCTGCGCCAGCGCCAGCAGCGGCCCCAGCGCCCGTTGCCGCCAAGCCTGCCGAAGTGGCCAAGCCTGTCGCCAAGCCAGCGCCCGCGCCTGTCGCCGCACCGGCAGCCAAGCCAGCGGCAGCGCCTGCCAAGGTGGCCGAGAAGGCCGCCGACAAGCCCGCCGTGAAAGCGGTCGAAGCCAAACCGGTTGCCAAGCCTGAAGCGGCCAAGCCCGCACCTGCACCCGCCGCCGCGCCAGCACCGGCCAAACCGGCCGCCAAGCCGGCCAGCGCCGTCGGCAAGACCGTGGCCAAGGCCGCCGTGAAGCACGCTCCTGCGCCAGCCGCCAAGCCGGCAGCCAAGGCCGCCCCCAAAGGCACGCCATCGAAACAGCTCGACATGTTGGGCGGCAAAGGCAGCGGCCGCAAGTAAGCGTCGCGCACGCCACTGACGCAGCAAAACAACGGGCTACGGCCCGTTTTTTGCGTGCCCGTCCACAGCGCGCTTTTCTACCTTGTTGTATCCTACGCGTACTTTCCGTCCGCGTGCCCGTCCTTCCGCCCCGCGACACCCCATTACTAAAAACAAAAGGTAACCATGAGTTTATCGAGGCTCATCGCCGGCTTCGTGCGTCAGCATTGGCCGGCGTATGCCGCCGCTGCCGTCATGCTGACAGGCGTGGCAACACTGACCGTCTGGATCCCGCGCCGCGTGGGCGCCATCATCGACGCATTGGCCGCGCACCGCATGACGGCTGCCGAACTGTGGCTTGAGCTGCTGACCCTGCTCGCCGTCGGCGTCGTCATCTATTTCCTGCGCGTGGGCTGGCGCATCACCCTGTTCAAGGCCGCCTACCAGCTGGGCGTGATGCTGCGCACGCGTTTCTACACGCGCATGTCGCAGCAGGGCGCGTCGTTCTACCAGAACCAGCGCACGGGCGACCTGATGGCGCTGGCGACGAACGACATCGACGCCATCGAAATGGCCGCCGGCGAAGCCATGCTGGCCGGCTTCGACGGCACATTGACCCTGCTGATGGTGCTGGGCATCATGCTGCTGGGCGTGGACTGGCGCCTGGCCTGCATCGCCCTCTTGCCCTTCCCGCTGATGGGACTGGCCTTCTGGCGCATTTCCAGCCATATCCACACGGCATCGACGGATTCATTGAAGCGCTTTTCCGCGCTGAACGACCATGTGCAGGAATCGCTGTCGGGCGTGCGCACCCTGCGCGCGCTGGGCCTGGAAGAGCGTAGCAGCCAGCAGTTTTCCGCCCTGGCCGGCCACGCGGCGAACGCCAGCCTGACGGCGCAGCGCTGGGAAGCGGCGTATGAACCGGCCGTCGGCCTGACGCTGACGGCCGCCACGGCGCTGACCCTGGGCCTGGGCGGCTACCTCGTGTGGCAAGGCCAGCTGACCATCGGCGCGCTGACGAGCTTTTCCATGTACCTGGGCCAGCTGATCTGGCCCATGTTCGCCGCCGGCTGGGTGCTCTCCCTGATCGAACGGGGCCGTGCCGCCTGGCAGCGCTTGCAGCCCATGCTGGACGCGCCTCTGGCCATCGACGACCATGGCACCATCGCCACCCTCACGCCCGGGCCCCTGCAATTGCAGGACGTCGGCTTTGCCTATGCAGGCCAGACGGCGCCCGCGCTGTCCGGCATCTCGCTGCGCCTGCAGCCGGGCCAGACCCTGGGCCTGGTGGGCCCGACGGGCAGCGGCAAGTCGACCCTGCTGCGCGTGCTGCTGCGCCAGGTCACGCCGCAATCGGGCACGGCGACGTGGAGCGGCCAGCCGCTGGACGCGTATACCTTACACGCGCTGCGCGCTGCCATCAGCTGGGTGCCGCAGGAATCGTTCCTGTTCTCCGCCACCATCGCCGACAATATCGCCCTGGCCCGTCCCGGCGCCACGCGCGAGGAAGTGGAACGGGCGGCGCAGCTGGCCGACATCCATGCCGATATCCTGCAATTCCCCGACGGCTATGCCACCCACGTGGGCGAGAAAGGCATCACCCTGTCGGGCGGCCAGCGCCAGCGCGTGGCGATTGCCCGGGCTCTCCTGGCCGACAACGGCTTGCTGCTGCTCGACGACGCGCTGTCCGCCGTCGACACGGGTACGGAAACGCGCATCCTGCAGCACCTGGAAGAACTGCGCCGCAAGCGCCCCGAGCGCAGCGCCATCATCGCCAGCCACCGCCTGAGCGCCGTCGTCAACGCGGACCTGATCCTGGTGCTGCGCGACGGCCACGTCACGGAAACGGGCAACCACGACGCGCTGATGCAGCGCGACGGCTGGTATGCCAGCCAGTGGCGCTATCAACAACTGGAGGCCAGCCTCGATGCCATCTAAGACCGACCAAGCCACCACCGCCACGCAATCCGTGCGCCGCCAGGCCGCGCAAGCCATCGGCCTGCTGCGCCGCGCCGCCGCGCCCGACCTGCGCCACCTGTACTGGGCCACGTTCTGGCTGATCCTCGCCGCCGCACTGGAAGTGACGGGGCCGATTCTGGGCAAGGCCCTGATCGACCAGCATCTGCTGCCGCGCAACCTGGACTGGACGCGCATGTCGCTGCTGCTGGGCGGATGCCTGCTGACGGGCTGGGTCGCTTCCGGCCTGCGCTATCTGCAGCTGGTGCGCCTGTCCGGCCTGGCCATGCGTTCGGTGCAGCGCCTGCGCGAAACCGTCTACCAGCACGTGCTGCGCCTGCCCATGGCCTTCTTCGACCGCGCCATCACGGGACAACTGGTCAGCCGGGTCACCAACGACACGGAAGCGGTGAAATCGCTGTACGTGCAGGTGCTGTTCGTCATCCTCGACAGCTCCATCGTGCTGGTCGGCACCATGGCCGCCATGGCCTTCCTCGACTGGCGGCTGATGCTGATCGTGCTGGCCCTGCTGCCGGCCGTGCTGGCCATCGTCTTCCTGTACCAGCGCTGGAGCGCGCCGGCCGTCACGCGCGCGCGCGCCCTGCGCAGCGAGATCAACGGCCAGATCGCCGAATCGATCGGCGGCATGAGCGTGCTGCAGGCGAATAACGCGGAAAAGCGCTTCGGCGCGCGCTTCACGGGCATCAACCAGGACCACTACACGGCGCGCATGCAGGAATTGCGCGCCAACGCCTGGCTGCTGCGCCCTGCGCTCGACATGCTCAACATCGTGCTGCTGGCCGTCGTCATCTTCAGCTTCGGCCGGCGCGAGATGGGCGCCGTGGAAGTGGGCGTGCTGTATGCGTTCATCAGCTACATCGCGCGCGTGATCGAACCCTTGATCCAGATCACCATGCAATTCAGCCAGTTGCAGCAGTCGGTGGTGGCCACGGCCCGCGTCTCGGCCCTGCTGGACGAAGCGCAGGCGCTCGAGCATGCACAGGGAAGGGAAACACCGGCCCTGCGGCAGACGAAAGCGGGCAGCGACCTGCCCGCCGTGGACATCCAGAACCTGACGTTCGCCTACGTGGAAAACCAGCCCGTGCTGCACGACCTGTCGCTGACGATTCCGCAGGGCGCCTTCTTTGGCATCGTCGGCCATACGGGCAGCGGCAAGTCGACCCTGCTGTCGCTGCTGCTGCGCTTTTATCCCGTCGCGCGGGGCAGCATCGCCATCAATGGCGTGGCCCTCGACAGCATCGACAACGAGCACTTCCGCGCCGACGTGGGCCTAGTGCCGCAAGACCCCTTCCTGCTGGCGGCCTCGGCGCGCGAAAACATCGACATGGGCCGTGGCTACACGCAGCAGCAAATCGAGACGGCAGCCCGCGCCGCGCATGCGCACGATTTCATCGCCGCGCTGGAACACGGCTACGACACGCCGCTGGGCGAAGGCGGCTCGCGCCTGTCATCGGGGCAGAAGCAGCTGATCGCGATTGCCCGCGCGCTGGCCGGCCAACCGCGCATTCTGCTGCTCGACGAAGCGACGTCGCGCATCGATAGCCAGACGGAGCAGATCGTGCAGCAGGCCCTCAACGAGTTGCGCGGCAAGGTGACCATCATCGCCATCGCCCACCGCCTGTCGACCATCCGCGAGGCCGACCGCATCATCGTGCTGAACCACGGCCGCATCACGGAAGCGGGACCGCACGATGCCCTGATGCAGATCGAAGGCGGCCTGTACCAGCGCCTGTACCTGCTGCAGCAGCTGGCGCAGTAAAGGGGCCTTGTCAATGCCGGCAGTGTGCACTTTCGCAAATTTCTGTGCCCTGCATGATATTTCTTGATTGCAACAGAATATAATCTGTTACAGACAGGTGTCATTGCGGGAGCGGGACGTTGGCAGGCAGACAGAATCGGGCATCATGGCGAAAGGCGCATTGGCTGCTGGTACTGGCCTGCTTGCTGCCGCCCGCCAGCCATGCCCAGGTCAGCAAGCTGGAGCAGCATATTGCCGCCGTGCGCGAGGATGGCCGCTTCGTCCCCGCGCGCGCCCTGCAGCGCCTGGAGGAGGTGGAATCGCAGGCGCGCAACGCTCCCCTGCTGGTGCGCGCGGAATTCCTGACACAGCTGAGTACCGTGCGCATGCGCCTGGGACAGAACGATATCGCCATGCGCCTGGCCGAGGAACTCATCGCCTACGCCCGCCAGAACAAGAGCGACGTGGCGCTGGCGAAAGGCATCCTCTGCAAAGCCTATGTCACGTTCGCCATGAACGAGCGCCGCGCCTCGCACCTGCTGGCCTTTGAGGCGGAACGCATCGCCAACCGCACGGACGACTTGCCCGTGCGCGTGCAGGCCACCATCAGCGCGGGCCAGTCCTGGGCTGAGGAAGGCAATTTCCCGTTTGCGCTGGCCAAGCTGCAGGCGGCCGTCGACCTGGCGCGCCAGAGCAACTCCCCCTCCAGCCTGGCCGCCGCGCTGAATGCCCTCACCCTGCTGTACACGCAGATGCGCGAATACGACAAGGGCTTCGAGGTGCTCGACGAATTGCTGGCCGTATCCGGCACCCTGGCATCGCCGGGCCGCATGGCGCAGGCAAAGAATACGGAATACGGGCTGGCGCTCGACGCGCAGCAGCCGCAGCGGGGCCAGCGCGCCCTGCTGGCGGCCCTGGCGCTGGAGCGCCAGCTGGGCGCGCGCGGCATGGTCGCCGTCACCCTCGTCAATCTGTCGGACAGCTATCTGAAGGAAGGCGACTACACGCGCGCCCTGCGCTTTGCGAATGAAGCCATCACGGCGGCGCGCCTGGTCAACAATGAACAGGTGGAGGCGACGGCGCGCCTGAACATCGGCCAGGCGCTGATCGGCCAGGGACGTTTACAGGAAGGCAAGCAAAGCGTGGCCACGGGCCTGGCCTACTACGAACGCACGGCCAACCAGCCGGAAATGCAGGCCGTGATGCTGGAATACGGCATGGCGCTGGAAAAGGCAGGCGACCTGCGCGGCGCCGTCACGGCGTATCACCGCGAACGGGGCATCTCGAACCAGCTGTTCGAGAAACAGCGGCAAAAGGCCGTATATGAGCTGCAGGAAAAGTATGAGGCGGAAAAAAAACAGCGCCAAATCGAGCTGCTGAGCCGCGAGAATCAGATCAAGAGCACGGAAATCGACAACCGCCGCCTGCAGCAGCGCGTATGGTGGCTGCTGGCGCTGGTACTGGCCATGGCGTCCGTGATCGTCGGCTTGCTGTACCGCAAGGTGCGCCACGCGAACGTGCAGTTGAAGGTGAAAAATCAGGAACTCAAGCGCCAGAGCTCGCGCGACCCGCTGACGGCCCTGTACAACCGCCGCCATTTCCAGGAATTCATGCGCAGCCATGCGGGCAAGCCGCAGCCGTCCTATGGCGGCGCCGATGTCGTGGGTGCGCTGTTCCTGCTCGACGTCGACCATTTCAAGCACATCAACGACGCTTACGGCCATGCGGCAGGCGACCTGGTGCTGACGACGATCGCCGAAACCCTGCACGAAGTGCTGCGCGAAACGGACATGATCGTGCGCTGGGGCGGCGAAGAATTCCTCGCCTTCCTGCCAGCCGTCGCGCGCGACGGACTCGATGACATCGCGCGGCGCATCCTCAACGGCATGGCGGCGCAAAGCATCCACTACCAGGGGCAAGCCATCAAGGTACACGTGTCCGTGGGCTTTGCACCCTATCCGCTGGCGCCGCTGGGACGGCCGCTCACGTGGGAGCGCAGCGTCAACCTGATCGACATGGCGCTGTACCTGGCCAAGGCGCACGGGCGCAACCGGGCGTATGGCTTGCGCGGTTTTCAGCAGGTGGAAAGAACGACCCTGGAAGCGGTGGAGCAAGACCTGGAACGCGCGTGGCGCGACGGCTTCGTCGATTTGAGCGTGGTACTGGGGAGCGCGGACGGGGTGGATAAAACGGAGACGGTGGGGCAGAAGAGGCCAGGCGGCCAGGCCAGCGATGGCGTCGCCGCAGCCGCCATCACCTGACGACAGCTGCGGGGCCCGGCCGGAAGTGGCCGGCCCTGGCGCGCTTGTTACGCTGATTACTTGTGCGCGGATTCCTGCATCTTTTCGCCGGCTTTTTCCACTTTCTTGCCGACGGCATCGGCCGCTTCGCTCATTTTCTTGTCGGCGTCAGCGGCGACCTGGTCCATCTTGGCGCCCGTGTCGGCAGCGGCCTGGCTCACGGCAGCGTCAGCTTTGGTAGCGGCGGCCTTGATGTCGGCTTCAGCCTTGGCGGCGGCCGCATCGATCTTCTGGCCAGCTTGTTCAGCAGGACCGGCAGCGACATCGTCCTTCTTCTGGCAGGCAGCCAGTGCCACAACCATCATCCCGGCGGCGCACACGGTCATCCAATTTTTGCTTACTTTCATGATATTCCCTTTCATTGTTATCAAAAGACACAGATCAGTTCGCAATATACACCTGCCTAAAATTTTCTAGCGTGCGCTAACGCACATAAAAACAGGCTTTTGTGGCGTAGTTGTAAGCAATGGTATCCTGATATCTTTTCAGCCATGTTTTCCCTGTGCCGGGCGGGGTGCCTGATAGCCATCCGTCAGGGTATGCAGGAAGGCGATCACGTCGGCGATCTCCGTTTCGTTCAGGGCGGGCGCCTGGCCCGGCTGGCGGTCGAATGGCGCTTCCACGTTCACGTTCGCCACCAGGCCGGGCGGCAAGTCGTCGTATTTGCGCACCTTGCCGTGCTTATCTGCCGGATACCATTTTTGCGGCGCCGTATCGCGCTGCACGTAAAAACGCAGCACCTGCTCCAGGCTGTCAAAGCTGCCATTGTGGAAAAACACCTTGCGCAGGGCGACATTGCGCAAGGATGGCGTCTTGAAGCTGCCGCAGTATTCCTTGTGCTCCATCAAGTCGGTGCGGTCCGGACCGCACAAGCCCATGTCGAAGAACGCCGGGTCCGCATTGACGGGCAGCTTGCCATTGCGCGGCACGCCGATATTGATCAAGCCGTAATCCGTAAATTGGGGAAAGGCGCCGCCGGCACTCACCTGGCTGATATGGCAGGACGCGCAATTGCCCTTGCGCTCATCATTGAACAGGGCCAGGCCGCGCGCTTCCTGCGGGCTCAGGACGGCCTGCTTGCGCAGCACGGCGTCGTACTTGCTCGTGTACGGATAGAAGTCCAACGGGCTTTCCTGGAACACTTCCAGCGACATCAGCGCCCAGCGCAGCGCCTGGCCCGGCTGTTCGAAGATATCCGCGCCATACGTCTGGCGGAACTGCGCCGCCAGAGGGCCGGCCCGCAACTTGGCGACGACGGCGGCCGCATCGCGGTTGCCCATCTCGCGCGGCGACAGCAACGGCGCCAGCGCCTGTTCGTGGCCGGACTGGGCGCGGCCATCCCAGTTGCGCCCGCCCGTGGGGCCCGCGTCGACGCTGTCGTCGCCATCATCGTCATGGAAATGTTCGGTAAAGGCGGGCGCCGTCTGCAGGTAGCGCAGCGACGGCGCGGCCCGCGTGCCCGCATCCTTCAGTTCGGGGCCGCCCAGCTGCACTGCCAGGGCATTTGGCGGGCCATACGCGTGATCCGGACTGTGGCAGCTGGCGCACGACATCTTCCCCGACACGGACAGGCTGGGCGCGAAAAACATGGCGCGGCCCATGGCCGTCATCTGGGCCACGGAAGGCTGGCGTTGCAGGGTGGGGGCGTATGCGCCCGACAGATAGGCGGGCTTGGCCGCGGCTTCTTTCTGCGCTGCCGGATGGCAGGCGGCCAGCAGGCAGGCGGCTACAAAGGCAAGCAGCAGGGAGGGATTCGTATTCATCATGGGCTGGCAGCGTAGCAACGGCATGTGACAGCTGCGTGACAAAACCCTGCAAAACCTCATGTATCAAGTCCGTACATTACGTCATGTAACAGGCGCCGACATGTCACGCAGCTGACATATTGCCTGCCTAGCATGCGACGTTTTCCACCCAGAAGGCATGAAAATGAACTTGCACGCAAAAACCTCTTTACGGCCCCTGCCGTTGTTACTGACGCTGGGCCTGGCCGCCTGCGGCAGCAACTATGCGATCACGCCCAGCACCCATGGCCAGGTGATCGGCAGCTACTATGAAAACGCCCAGGTGTGCCTGGAAAGCAGCACAGCCAAGCTGACCTGCGACAGTGGCTCGGCAACGGTGCGCACGGCCGCCGACGGCAGCTACACGCTGGACGGCCAGGGCGCCGTGCTGGTGACCATCGGCACGGATGCCATCCGCCATGACGCCATCGGCGACGTCGGCAGCAAGGTGACGCAAAAACTGCTGCTGCGCGCCCCCGCCGGGCACAGCGGTTTCGTCAGCGCCCTGTCGACGGAACTGGCGCAAGTCATGGACGGCAACGGCGGCGACTTTGCGTTTGCCAGCAGCAAGCTGGCCGCGCGCCTCGGCGTGTCCGAAGCGGCCCTGGCGTCCGACTTCAACAAGGCCAGCGGCGACGAGCTGGCGAAACTGAAGGCGGAAAACGCCAGCGTGACGGCATTCATCGCCAGCGCCAGCGCGCAGGCGGCGCCCGCCGACGCGCTGGCGGCACTGAACAGCGCGCTGGCGCTGAACAATATCCAGACCATCGTCGTCATCTATGCGGAAAACCGCGGCTTCGACAATCTGTACGGCCTTTTCCCGGGCGCCAACGGCGTGCCGGGCGTTAATCCCACGTCGACCTCCGCCTACGTGCAGCAGAAGGACGTCGACGGCAGCACCCTGCCCGTGCTGCCGCCCACCTGGGGCGGCATGACGGCAGCCGGCCAGGGCACCGTCATCACCCAGTCGCAATCGGCCAACCTGCCCAACAAGCCGTTCCAGATCGACGACGCCAACAGCCCCCTGTACCTGCCGCAATCGGTCATCACGCGCGACCTGGTCCATCGCTTCTACAACAACCAGATGCAGATCAACGGCGGCGCCAACGACAAGTTCGCCGCGTATTCCGATGCGGGCGGTTTGAGCATGGGCTATTACGACGGCAGCAAGATGCAGCTGTGGGACATCGCCAAACAGTATGCGCTGGCCGACAACCTGTTCATCGGCGCCTTCGGCGGCTCCTTCCTCACGCACCAGTACCTGATCTGCGCCTGCGCGCCCACCTATCCGAACGCGGACACCTCGGTGGCCAAGGGCTCGATCGCGAAGATCGACGTCGACGCCAACGGCAACTTCCTGCGCCTGACGCCGTCCGCCACGGCGCCAAGCACCGTCCTGAACGGCGCGCCTGCCTATGCCAACGACGGCGCGCTGACGCCGGCCGACAGCACGGGCATGTTCTACGCCGTCAATACCATGCAGCCGCCATTCCAGCCCAGCAGCAACGCGCCCGCCTCGGGCGACAGCAGCAAGCTGTATGCGGACACGGCCAAGGCCACCACCCTGCCGCCGCAAACACAGACGAATATCGGCGACTTGCTCTCTGGCAAGAACATCGACTGGGCCTGGTATGCGGGCGCCTGGAAGGACACGACGACCCTGGCCACGGCCAGCGCGCGCGCCGGCAGCTTCCCGAATCCGCCGAACTTCCAGTTCCACCACCAGCCGTTCAACTACTTTGCGAATATGGACCCCGTGAAGGCGCCCGCCTACCGCGCCGCCCACCTGCGCGACTTCGACAGCCAGTTCCTGGCCGACGCGAGTGCCGGCAAGCTGCCGCCCGTCACCTTCTACAAGCCGCAGGGCAACCTGAACCAGCACGCGGGCTACGCCAGCGTGGCCGACGGCGACGCGCACATCGCCAGCGTCATCGCCCAGCTGAAAAAGAGTCCGCAGTGGAAGAACATGCTGGTCATCGTCACCTACGATGAAAACGGCGGCTTTTATGACCACGCCGCGCCGCCGAAGGGCGACCGCTGGGGTCCGGGCACGCGTGTGCCGGCCATCCTCGTTTCGCCGTACGTGAAAAAGGGATTAGTTGACCATACGCAATATGATTCGGCGTCCATCCTGCGCGCCATCACGCACCGCTTCGCCCTGCCCGTACTGGATGGCTTGAGCACGCGCGACAAGGCGCTGGTGGCCCATGGCGGCAAGCCGATGGGCGACTTCAGCGCGGCGCTGGCGCTGGTGCCGCAAGAGTAAGGCTGAGTAGGTGCGCCCGCCCGGCTTGACCCCAGCGGGCGTTTTACATGTTGGCGCTACTGGCCGGGGGACGCATCGAGCAGCGAACGTTCGAGCAATTGCGACAACGCCGTGCGCAGCGCCTGCGTGCGCGCCGCCAGTTCCGGCCGCTTGTAGCGCTCGGCGGCGATCAGGCTGTTTTCCAGGCACACCCGGTCCGAACGCGCCAGGCAGGCGTCGGCCAGGTCGAGCTGGGCGCTGGCCAGCGCCACTTTCACCTTGGCGTCGAGTTCCAGCGTGTCGGGATCGTCGCCCCAGCGCTTGACGTGCACGGCCAGGCGCGTGGCGGCCAGCTCCGGCTTGCCCGCGTCGAGGGCCTGGTTGACGCTGCCTTGCAGCACCAGCCACGCCTGCGCCCGCTGCTGTTGCCTGTCGCAGGTAGTGGCGGACTTGGTGATGCTTGCCTGCAAGCGCTTGATCTGCGCGGCGGGCGCCTTGGCGCTTTTCAGCACGGCCAGCGCGCTGCGCGCCCCATCCAGGTCGCACTGCGCCGCCAGCGCAGTGGCGGCCTCGACCTGTTCCGCCACGCTGGCAGGCTTGTCGGCGGGCTTGTTGAAAAACCAGATACCGGTCAGCACCACTGCCGCCGCGATCCATGTGCGCAAGCGCACGGGCGGGCGCGGCGGCGGCACCGAGCCCCTGGTGGCAGGCTTGGCGGGCGGCGCCTTGGCTGGCGCAACCGCCGGCGCGGCAGGCGCTGGCGGAATTGCCTGGGGAACGGGTGCGGGCTGCGGCACGGGGGTGGGCGCAGGAGCAGGCGAAGGAATGGGCGGAGGCGGAGCGACGGGCACCGGCGGTGGCATGCGCGGCACGGGCGGCGGCGCTACGGCTTTCTCCAGAACAGGCGCTTGCGCCATCTGGCGCGCGCCGCAAAACGGGCAATGCGCCACGCGCAGCGGCAAGGTCCGGCCGCAAGCGGCGTTGATGCAAACGTCATTCACTGTTTCAAGCACATTCCAACCTTTTCCTGGAGTCATTCCACTGCATTCTGCCGCAATATTACCTTACGCGGGCACAGCAACGGTGCACCGGCGCCGTGTTCCATCGCCTTGATACCGATCAAAAAGCATACGCCGCCGCGGCCTAAGCTGGAAGAACCGGCCAAGGACAAGGAGAACGCCATGCCAGCCCACCTGATCATCGAAGACGGCCAGCCCTCGTGGTGGGACAGCGCCGATATCTGGGTCGTGCCGGGCAATGATCCGAATGGCCCGCCCGGCGCGCCCATCGCCGGCACCAGCAATTACCTGTGGGGCCGCGTGCACAACACGGGCAACAGCGCCTCGAACGGCGTGCGCGTGGACTTTTACTGGGCCGACCCTTCCGGCCAGATCGCCGTCGGCGCCGCCACGCAGATCGGCTCTGCCTTTGCCGACCTGCCGCCCGGCGCCACGCAGGAAGTGCTGTGCCTGGTACCCTGGGTCCCCGTCATCGTCAATGGCGGCCACGAATGCCTGCTGGCCGTCGCCCACGGCCCGGGCGACATCAATCCGCTGCCCGATCCCCTGCCCAACGGTTTTCCTTTCCAGCCCAAGCAGCACGAGCAGATCGCCCAGCGCAATGTCACCGTGGTGCTGGCAGCCAGGCGCGCGCAATTGCTGAGCATCGCGGTGGCGGCCCTGCCCCGCGCAACGAAAAAAGTGGAATTGCAGATCGAACAGGGCGGCGAGCTGCCGGAGCGCCTGCTGGCCACCCTGGGGCTTGAGCGATGGCAGCCGGCCAGGGAAGCGCGCCTGGTCGCAGGCCTGGCACGCACGCCCCACTGCAATGGCGATGCGCCTGGCGAGCAAAAGCTGGCGCTGGAAGTGCCGCGCGGCCAGGCGCAGGCCGTATATCTGAGCGTGCGCGCCGAAGCCTTGCCGCCACGCCAGTATGCGCTGCTGCGCGTGCTGGAAAGCCAGGAAGGCGAGGTCATGGGCGGCATCACGTATATCGTCACCGACTTGGAGAAAGAGCAAGCTCAAGAGCAGCAAAGCCCCGAGGAGCAAGCATCATGAGCGATACCCCCCTGCAGGTACTGACGCGGCCGTTCGCGATCGAGCCCGTCACCAATATCATGCTGCCCGATGGCATCTTCGACAATGCCATCTATGGCTTGCGCATCGCCGCCCACGTCACCAATATGTCCGGCAGCGCCCTGAACAATGTCACGGTGTACCTGGAAAGCGTGGGCGACCCCGGCATCGTGCCCGTGGCGCGCACTTTCTTCTTTGCCAGCATTCCCGCCGGCGCGGCCATGCTCGTCATGTGGGATGCAGACTTCCAGCATGCGGCGCCCGGCAAGCGCCTCGTCAGCTTCGTCGCCAAGGCGGACGGCTACGCGCCGCGCCGCTCGATCCAGCAAATCTTCGTCTCGCAAACGCGCTTCGACAGCGCCACCAATACGTACACGTGCACGGTCGAGGAAGGCACCCTGGAACTGTCCAAGCCGCAAGGCCACCTGCCTGGCAAGCGCTGGGGCAGCAGGGGCACGGATGGCAAAGGTGGGGAAAATGCGTGCCGCTGTCCGCCCGGCCTGGGGCCGATCGTACCGACCGGCATGACCCTCGTCTGGACGCCGAACCCCGCCTACGCGGGCACGCATGGCGAGCTGCCGTTTGCCGACCCGTGGTGGAAGATACTCGCCATCATCATCGCCATCATCGCCGCGCTGGTGGCCATCATTTCAGCCGCACTCGGGTCCGGCAAGGCCAGCTTCAGCGTGGGCGGCACCTTCGAGGAAACCGATCCCAGCGTCGACTGCTGCTCGCTCGAAGGGGCCGGCTCGGGCCAGCCCGAATTCACGGTAGCGGGCGTCGCCTCGGCCATCGCCTCGGGCGCCATCGCCGTCGCCTGTTCCGATATCGCGGATCCGTTCTGGCGTGGCCAGGAAGCAACATCACCGGCCGCCGGCGAACTGACCCTGGCCGAGCGCGTGGTGGCGAAATGGGTGTTGCCCGAAGCGCCGAACGCGGGCTTGCCCTACACGGCCGATATCAACTGGGAGTACCAACGCTTCACGACAGGCGCCACCTACCAGCATGCCGTCACCGAAACGCAAGTCAACATCCATGTGGCGGGGCCCGTGGAAACGGATACGCCCGCCGTCGTGCAAGCTTACGAACCGCTGTGGATACGCGCCAGCTTCAAGCGCGACAATGGCAATGTCTTCCGCGGCACGGAGCTGTATGCCTTCGTGCTGTTCCAGGCCCCCCAGGGCCTGTATTTCGTGGAATCGCTGACTGACGACGGCCTGGGCTTCGACCCGGGCGCCAACGATGGTGTCTACGCAGGCAGCCTGGACTTGAAGCGGGCTTATCGCACCCTGCTGCAATACGACCAGAAGGTCTACGGCACCTGGCGCGTATTCGTCTTCGCCCAGGACGTCAACCTGACCAAGCCCGGCACGCCGCCGGAAATCGCGGCCCAGCACATCGGCGGCATGTTCATCGCCAGCGCCATCGAAATCACCTTCGACGACACCCTGCCCTGTCCGCTCAAGGCGCAGGCGAATATCGTCGTGGTGTGAGGGGGGCGTGAGCGAGGTCAGGCGTAGGTCGCGCAGGTCGGATCAGCGGGGCAAAGCCGCGCTAATCCGACAACATCGTTGGCTCCCTTATGCGCATCAGGAGCGGCTGAGAAAATGCTCAGGGTAGGCGCCGCCCCGAAGACAGTACTTCAGTACAGTGAGGTAAATGCAGGGCAGGCAACAACACCGAGGGTGTTATATCAGCCGCTCTTAAACTTTAACGCTTTCGGGCTTGGCGATCAGCGTGCGCGGAATGATATCCGTTGCCGGGCAAGACTCCATCGCATCCGAATACGCGAGCCAGCGCTGCAGGCTTTCCATGCGGCGGATGGTGATGCCCTTGCCATTGATATAGCCTATCTGCTCGAAATTGGCGGGGCTGGTGGTCAGTTTCGATACGGTGGGCGCATTGTCGACCAGGCGGTCGTAGGCCTTGCGCGCCTTGTGCTCCCACTTGGCCAGCACGGGATCGTCAAAACGGTTGCTTTCAAAATACACGGTGATGGTGCGGTCGTGGTTGGCAAAGCCGACGATGGCCGCCCCCTTGCGTATGGTCAACAGGACATCTTCCTTCACGCCCGTGACGGGAACGAAGACGGCGGCGCGCCCATCCGTATCCGGCCGTTCCATGGGAATATCTTGTCCGATTATGCTCATCACATCACACTCTTAGTCATCGCCTGCTGGCTTGTTGTCCCTGCATCACTGAAAGCATGCCATGCGCATGCGCGCGTTTGCCGCTGCGCCGGGCCGATTCCAGGCTGTTTGTCAAATAATACATTGCCGTAAAGCACTACACAAGATAATCAGGGACGCGGCAGCCGCTTGTCCTCCGCCGGATGGGGAATGGTGTGCCCAGCGGCAATCGCCTTATAATGCTGCGATTACTTCACGTCCCCACCTCCGCACCATGACGCTTCCCGAGAATGACACCAGCCGGCTCGACGCCATCAGCGCCGCCGCCACCGAAGTGGCCGCGCAAAACGTGGCCGACCTGCTGGCCATGGCCATCTGCCACCGCCCGGACGAACCGTCCCTGATCGTCTGCGACAAGCGCAGCTGGCTCAATGTCGTGTTGACGGAAGCGTATCGCCAGGCATTGCCCGACGCGACCTTCATCGATTTCGACGAGGTCACGCCCGATGCCGTGCTGGCTGCCTTTGCCGAGTTGCCCGCCGGCAGCCTCGTCGTGCTGATCCAGTCGACCAGCTTCCGCCTGGAAGCATTCCGCATCCGCATCGAGTTGTTCAAGCGGGGCCTGAAGGTCATCGAGCACGTGCACCTGTCGCGCATGCCCGGCGTGCAGGGGCTGCATTACATCGCTTCGCTAGCGTACGATCCCGATTACTACCGGGGCGTGGGCCATGCACTGAAAGCGCGCATCGACGGCGCCCGCCACGGCATGGTCGACAGCGGCGGCGAGCAGCTGGTCTTTGCTTCGCCGTTCGAATCGGCCAAGCTGAATATTGGCGACTATAGCGGCATGAACAATATCGGCGGCCAGTTCCCGCTGGGCGAAGTGTTTACGGAAGCGCAGGACCTGGAAGCCGTGAACGGCCGGGTGCGCATCTTCGTCTTTGGCGATACGCATTTCATGGTCAACCGCCCCGACACGCCGATCACCCTGATCATCGAAAAGGGCAGAGTGACGGGCACGGAGCACGCCACGCCGGAATTTACCGCCATGCTGGAGATCATCCGCGCGCACGAAGGTGAAGTATGGGTGCGCGAACTGGGCTTCGGCATGAACCGCGCCTTTTCGCGCGAACAGCTGGTCAACGACATCGGCACGTATGAACGCATGTGCGGCATCCACCTGTCGCTGGGCGCCAAGCACGGCGTCTACGCCAAGCCGCAATTCAAGCGCAAGGATGCGCGCTACCACGTCGACATCTTCGCCGTCACCGAAGCCGTCTACCTCGACGACGAAAGAGTGTACGCGGATGGCGCGTGGACGGTGGCCCCCCTCGCACTCAACTGAGCCTCAATTGACCCTCAGCTGAAAAAACCTGCCGCTGCCAGCTCGCGGTCCCACGGCGGCACGGGCTGGTATTCGGCCACCAGGAAATCGATCAGCGCGCGCACCTTGGGCGACGGCTGGCGGCTGGCCGGATACAGGGCGCTCAGGTGATTCAGGGGCAGCTCCCAGCCAGACAGCACGGGCAGCAGACTGCCATCGAGCAGATTGCGCCAGGCGAGAAACGTGGTGCTGTAGACGATGCCGAGTCCCCGCTGCGCCGCCTGGTGCAGCACCAGGCCGTTATTCGCCGTGAAGCCGGCCTGCACGCGCACGCTCACCTCTTCTTGCTTGCCGCCTTCCCCACGCTGGAAATGCCAGTTCGTGCCATCCGTCAGGTGGCTGAAATGCAGGCACTGGTGCTGCAACAGCTCTTGCGGCGTCTGCGGCACGCCCCATTGCGCCAGATAGGCTGGGCTGGCGCACAGCACGGCGCGGCACGGCGCGAGCGGGCGCATGGCCAGCGCGCTGCTGTCCGGGATGCCGCCCACGCGGATGGTCAAATCAAAACCGTGGCGTATCGGGTCGAGCAGCGCATCGTCGACAAACAACTCGGCCTGCACCTGCGGGTGCAGCAAACTGAAACGGGCGACGGCATCGGCCAGCCACGCGCTGCCGAAACTCGATGGCGCCTGGATGCGCAGCGGCCCGGCCAGCTCCGCCCCCGCTCCCGCCTGCGCCACGTGCGCCACCATGCGCACCGCCTCCTGCGCCTGGCTGACGGTGGCCATGCACGGCGCCAGATAGGCGCGGCCCGCATCCGTCAAACTCACTTCGCGCGTGGAGCGGTGCAGCAGCCGCGCATGCAAGCGCTCTTCCAGCTGCATGATGGTCTTGCTGACCATGGCCCGCGTCAGACCCAGGCGCTGCCCGGCCAGCGTGAAGCTGCGCTGACGCGCCACTTCGACAAAAATTTCCATCGCTTTTAATTGATCCATGTCAAAGATTGTCATCGTTTTGGCGACAATCTGTCAACCGCTGGGCGATTGTTTGCCGCCCTCGCCCATCCTACAATGGCGCTTTCCATTGACCTCCGGAGCCGCCGCCATGCTGACAATCCTGCAACAAGAACAATACCAACGCGACGGCTACATCATCCTGCCCGATTTCAAGGGTGCGGACGAAATCGCCGCCCTGCGCGCGCGCGCCGAGCAGATTGTCAACGAATTCGATCCCAGCGTCAGCCAGTCGATCTTCACCACGCGCGACCAGGCCAAGAACACCAACGATTATTTCCTCGCTTCCGACAACACCATCCGCTGCTTCTTCGAGGAAGAGGCGTTTGGTCCGGACGGCCAGCTGAAGCAGGCCAAGTCCCTGTCGATCAACAAGATCGGCCACGCCATGCACGACCTGGATCCCGTCTTCCGCAGCTTTTCTGCCGATCCAAAACTGGCCGCAGTGGCACGCGACCTGGGCCTGGCGGACGCGCAGGTTTGGCAATCGATGTACATTTTCAAGCAGCCCGGCATCGGCGGCGAAGTGCGCTGGCACCAGGACGCCACGTATTTCGAAACCACGCCAGTCAGCGTGACCACCTTCTGGTTCGCGCTGGAAGACGCCACCTTGGACAATGGCTGCCTGTGGGCGGAACCGGGCGGCCACCGCGGCCCCCTGCGCGAACGCTTCATCCGCAACGGCGACCAGGTGCGCGTGGAAAAACTCGATAGCATGCCCTGGCCCGACGACAGCACGGCCGTGCCACTCGAAGTGAAGGCCGGCGCCCTCGTCTGCTTCCACGGCTTGCTGCCCCACTACAGCGCACCAAACCGCTCGCCCGTCTCGCGCCACGCCTACACCTTGCACGCCACGGACGGCCAGACGGAATACGCGGCCCACAACTGGATACAGCGCGACGATACCTTCCCCGTGCGGGGCTTCGTCTGATGCGCATCGACGTCTTTGCCGCCCACTGGGGCAATAACGAGCTGGCGCCCGACGTCTTCATCGACAAGGTAGCGGCGGCCGGCTTCGACGGCATCGAAATGTCGCTGCCGCTGGATGCGGCACTGCGCGAGGAGTGGACGGACCGCATCGCCAAGGCGGGACTGCAGCTGATCGCCGCACAGTGGGAAACCGTGTTCCACAGCGACTTCGAGCAGCACCGCGCCGCCCTGGCGGAACTGCTGGAAAACGCCTGCCTGGCGCGCCCCGTGCTGGTCAACACCCACACGGGCAAGGATTACTACAGCCAGGCGCAGAACGCGCAGCTGATCGACCTGGCCGCCGCCATCTCGAAAAAACACGGCGTGCCCATCGTGCATGAAATCCACCGCAGCCGCTTTTCCGGCCACCCGATGCTGCTGCTGCCCTACCTGGCGCAGTATCCCGAGCTGCCATTGACGGCCGACCTGTCGCACTGGTGCTGCGCCTGCGAATCCCTGCTGGAAGACCAGCCGCAGACGCTGGCGCAAGTACTGCCGCTGGTGCGCCACGTGCATGCCCGCGTGGGCCATGCGCAGGGTCCGCAGGTAGCCGACTTCCGCGCGCCGGAAGCGAAACCGGCGCTCGACGCCCACCTGGCCTGGTGGGACGCCATCGTCGCCCTGCGCCGCGCCGCAGGCGCCGAGCGCATGACGTTCACGCCGGAATTCGGCCCCGCGCCATACACGCAAACCCTGCCCTGGACGCAGCAGCCCGTGAGCGATGCCTGGGAACAGAACGTCGCCATGCTGCATCTGCTGCGCGCGCGTTACGCGCAGTAGTTCGTCACAGGCACTCTCCATGCACCGGGCCAGCCGGTCCGGTGCACGCGTGCATACCAGCCATGCTTGTCATTAAGTAGCGCGCTATATATACTGTGCCCATGGATACCACCACCTCCCCCAACCCCTTGCACCAGGTGCCGCGCCTGGACAGCCAGCTGTGCTTTGCGCTGTACTCGACCTCGCTTGCCATGAACAAGCTGTACCGCAAGCTCCTGCGCAAGCTGGGCCTTACCTATTCGCAATACCTGGTGATGATGGTGTTGTGGGAACGCGACGGCCTGACGGTGTCGGAAGTGGGCGAGCGCCTGTTCCTCGACTCGGCCACCCTGACCCCCCTGCTCAAGCGCATGGAGCAGTCGGGCCTGTTGACGCGCACGCGTGCCGCCAGCGACGAGCGGCAAGTCATCATTTCCCTCACGCAGCAAGGCGACCAGCTGCGCCATGAAGCAGCCTTGCTGCCCGAAGCCATCCTGACGGCCAGCCACTGTAGCGTGGAGCAAGTTGTGGACATGAAACAACAGCTGAACCAGTTGCGCGACAGCCTGATGAAAAGTGAGTAAAAACGCCGCTTTTCCGAGCAAAATCAGGTAAAGCATTGCCCTGACGGCGCAAGGCAAAAGCTGGCGCAAAATCCGCCTTTCTTTATTACAAATCGATACATGGATGGCCTCACCCTGCGTATAGAATAGTTGCCACTATTTCCTTACAACAACATCAGGGTGAATATGCGCATACCTTTCGGCTCCGTAGCCTCGCTGGCTCTTTGCTTTACCGTGTCGGCCTTCGCCGCCGAACCCTTCGACGACAAGTTCCGCCAGCTCGAAGAGGTGTTGCCTACCCCGAATACCTACCGCACCGCCTCAGGCGCGCCGGGCCACGCCTACTGGCAGCAGCGCGCCGACTACACGCTGCGCGCCACCCTGGACGAAACCAAACGCGAGATCGCCGGCAGCGGCACCATCACCTACCATAACCAGTCGCCCGACACCCTCGGCTACCTGTGGGTGCAGCTGGACCAGAATATCTACAAGCCCGATTCCGACGCGCGCCGCATGGCCACGGCGCCGTCGCGCCAGGCGTGGGCCAGGACGGCGGGCGAAGACACCATGAAATTCGAAGGCTTGCGCGGCCTCCTGGCGCGCGGCGACTTCCAGGGCGGCTTCAATATCCGCGCCCTGAAAGGCGCCGATGGCCGGCCTTTGACGTACGTTATCAACCGCACCATGATGCGCATCGACTTGCCGCAGCCATTGAAACCGGGCCAGGATTTCGCCTTCCAGATCGACTGGGATTACCGCATCAACGAACAGAAGGTGCTGGGCGGGCGCGCCGGCTATGAAGTCTTCGACGACAAGAACGCCCTGTTCGAAGTGGCGCAGTGGTTCCCCCGCATGGCGGCGTATTACGACGCGGCAGGCTGGCAGCACAAGCAGTTCCTCGGCTCGGGCGAATTCACCCTGGAATTCGGCGACTACGACGTGCAACTGACGGTTCCGGCCGACCATATCGTCGCCTCCACTGGCCAGCTGCAAAACCCACAGGACGTGCTGTCTTCCGCACAGCGCGAGCGCCTGGAAAAGGCCCGCGGCAGCGACAAGCCCGTCGTCATCGTCACGCAAAAAGAGGCGGAAGCGGCCGAAAAATCCGTCAGCCGCGCGCAAAAGACGTGGCACTTCAAGGCGGCCAACGTGCGCGACTTCGCCTGGGCCTCGAGCCGCAAATTCATCTGGGATGCGCAGGGCTACAAGAAGGGCGGCAGCGATGTGATGGCCATGTCCTACTATCCGAAAGAGGGCAATCCGCTGTGGGAAAAGTACAGCACGCAAGCCATCGTGCACACGATAGAACAGTACAACAAGTACAGCATCGACTACCCGTATCCGACGGCCATTTCCGTCAACGGCCCCGTGGGCGGCATGGAGTATCCGATGATCTCGTTCAACGGCCCGCGCCCGGTGAAAGACAAAAAAACGGGCGAGCTGACGTATTCGAAGCGCACCAAGTATGGCCTGATCGGCGTGATCATCCACGAAGTGGGCCACAACTACTACCCGATGATCATCAACTCGGATGAGCGCCAGTGGACGTGGATGGACGAAGGCCTCAACACCTTCGTGCAATACCTGGCACAGCAGGCGTGGGAAGAAAACTACCCTGCCTCGCGCGGCGAACCGCGCGAAATCGTCGACTACATGCGTAGCCGCGACCAGGTACCGATCATGACCAATTCCGAATCCCTGCTGCAGTTCGGCAACAACGCCTACGCCAAGCCGGCGGCGGGCTTGAACATCCTGCGCGAGACCATCCTCGGGCGCGAGCTGTTCGACTACGCGTTCAAGGAATATGCGCAGCGCTGGAAATTCAAGCGCCCCACGCCCGCCGATTTTTTCCGCACCATGGAAGACGCTTCCGGCACGGACCTGGACTGGTTCTGGCGCGGCTGGTTCTATACGACCGACCCGGTCGACATCAGCATCGACGGCATCAGCGAATACGGCGTAAGTTCAAAAGATCCGGCAACGGAAAAGGCCTGGAAGAAGGCGCAGAAGGACGCCCAGCCGGAATCCGTCACGAGCCGCGCCAACAAGGGCATGCCGCGCCGGGTCGACGCGCATCCGGAGCTGAAGGATTTCTACAACCAGCACGACGATTTCACGGTGACCAACAAGGACCGCAACTCCTATGCCGAGGCGCTGGCCGCTCTGGAACCGTGGGAAAAGGACTTGCTGAAACAGGGCAAGCACCTGTACCTGGTCGACCTGTCGAACGTGGGCGGCATGGTCATGCCGCTGATACTCGAAATCGAACTGAAAAGCGGCAAGAAGTACGTCGAGCGCGTGCCGGCCGAAGTGTGGCGCTACTCGCCGAAGAAAATCACCAAGGTCGTCATCACGGACGAGCCGATGGTGGGCCTGGTGCAGGACCCGTACTGGGAAACGGCCGACATCGACACCAGCAACAATAGCTGGCCGCGAAAAATCACGCCATCGCGCCTGGAACTGTTCAAGAGCGAGAAGTCGCCCAAGGATAACCTGATGCGCGACTTTCATACGCCATTGAAAGGCAAGAATGGCGGCTCGGCCAAGGGCGACGAGGCATGAAGCGCTGGCGCGCGCTGGCCACCGCCACGCTGGCCTGCGCCAGCATGGCGGCCGGCGCCCACAATTTCCACATGGGTATCGCCGACATCAGCTATAACGCGGCCAACGGCAGCACGGAAGTGGTGCATACCTACACGGGCCACGACGTCGAGGCGCTGCTGACGAACCTGTACCAGCGCCAGTTCGACCTGGGCCAGGAGGACAGCGAAGCGGCCCTGCGCCGCTATGTCGAAAAACAGTTTTACCTCGTGGGGCCTGATGGCAAGCGCCTGCGCCTGAACTGGGTCGGCATGAAGGTCAATGCCGACAACGTGGTGATCTTCCAGGAAATCGAACGCACGCGCCTGGCCCCCGCCACGCGCATCCATAACCAGTTGCTGATCGACTTCCTGCCCAGCCAGCGCAATACCCTCAACGTGCAGGACAGCGGCAGCATCCAGACGTTGATCTTCGACCGCCAGAACACGGAACTGCCGATCCGCCAAGTCCCACTACACCCATGACGCCACGCCATCTTCCCCTCCTCCTCGCCGCCCTGTTTTCCGCAGCGACCGCCCACGCCGACGACATCTTCCAGCGCGTGCTGGTCGACGGTTCGCGCCTGAACCAGCTGGGCGTGGCCGATTCGGCCAACGCGGGCAGCGTCACGCAACAGCAGCTTGACGCGCGCACCAGCTACCGGCCAGGCGAACTGCTCGAAGCCGTGCCGGGGCTGATCGTCAGCCAGCATAGCGGCGAGGGCAAGGCCAACCAGTTCTACCTGCGCGGCTTCAATCTCGATCACGGCACGGATCTGCGCACCACCGTCGACGAGATGCCCGTCAACCAGCGCAGTCATGGCCACGGCCAAGGCTGGACGGACCTGAACTTCCTGATCCCCGAACTGGCCATGCGCCTCGACTACAAAAAGGGGCCGTATTCAGCGGAGCAAGGCGATTTCTCCTCGGCCGGCGCGGCGTCCGTCGTCTACGCGAACCGCCTGACGCAAGGCATCGCCAGCGTGGGCATCGGGCAGAACGGCTTTCGCCGCGCCCTGCTGGCCGATTCGCTCGATGCGAGCGACGGCAGCCTGCTGTACGCGCTCGAAGCGCAGCACAACGATGGCCCGTTCACGCAGCCGGACCGCTACCGCAAGCTCAATGGCGTGCTGCGCTACAGCGAAGGCTATGCCAACAACGGCTTCAACGTCACGGCCATGGCGTATGACGCCAGCTGGAACGCCACCGACCAGATTCCGTTGCGCGCCGTGCAGGACGGCACGCTGGGACGCTTCGACGCCATCGATGCCAGCGACGGCGGCAAGGCGCAGCGCTACAGCCTCTCGGGCGCCTGGCGCCAGACAACGGACGACATGTCGTCCAGGGTCAGCGCATATGTGATCGCCAACCGCCTGGCCCTGTTCTCGAATTTCACGTACGCGATGGATGACCCCGATAACGGCGACCAGTTCGCCCAGCCGGACCGGCGCGTGACCTCCGGTATCAACGCCAGCCACACCTGGCACCGCCACACGGACAGGGGCAGCAGCGACACCACCATCGGCCTGCAGCTACAGAACGACAATATCCACAATGGCCTGTACAACACGCGGCAGCGGCAGATCCTGTCAACCACGCGGCAAGACCATATCGTCGAATCGAGCCTCGGCGTGTATGGCGAAAACAGCACGCGCTGGTCGCGCTGGCTGCGCACCGTGGCCGGCCTGCGCGCGGACGCCCACCGCTTCGACGTGCGCAGCGACCGCGCCGCCAATTCAGGCAAGGCCAGCGACCATTTGTTCAGCCCCAGCCTGAGCGTGATCGCCGGGCCGTGGCGCGATACGGAAGCGTATTTCAACATCGGCAATGGCTTTCACAGCAACGATGCGCGCGGCACGACGATCACGGTCGACCCGAAGACGGGCGAGGCGGCCGACAAGGTCACGCCTCTGGCGCGCTCGCGGGGATTGGAACTGGGCTTGCGCAGCGCCGCCATCGCAGGCCTGCAAACCTCGCTGTCGCTGTACCGCCTGGACTTCGATTCCGAACTGCTGTTCATCGGCGACGCGGGCGCCACCGAGGCGGGCCGCCCCAGCCGCCGCTACGGCATCGAGTTTTCCAGCTACTACAAGGCGGCGAGCTGGCTGTCGCTGGACCTGGACCTGGCGTATGCGCGCGCACGCTCGCGCGGCAGCGACCCGGCGGGCGACTTCATCCCCGGCGCCATCGAAGGCGTAGCCCAGCTGGCCATGACGGTGACGCCGCCAGGGCCGTGGTCGGGTTCTTTGCGCCTGCGCTACTTCGGTCCGCGCCCCCTGATTGAAGACAACAGCGTGCGCTCGTCGGCCAGCGTGGGCTTGAACGGGCGCATCGCCTACCAGATCGACAAGACCTTGCGCGTGGAGCTGGAAGGCTACAACCTGGCCAACCGGCGCGACTCGGCCATCGATTACTACTATGCCTCGCGCCTGCCCGGCGAGGCGCAGCCCATCGACGACATCCACTTCCATCCGGTGGAATCGCGCTCGCTGCGCCTGACCCTGGTAAAGAATTTTTAACTCAACAAGAATAATTCCTGTCGCACTGCACAGGAAACGCCGCGAAGTCGTAGAATGCCAGGCTGGATAAACTGAGACAGGCCGCATTGCGGCCAGCACCGCCATGAGCACTTCCGCACCGATCTTTACCGACCCGTCCCACGTCAAGGATGCCTTGCGCGATGACGGCTATGCCGTGCTGCGCCCGCAGGACGTGGCCGCGCTGGCCGGCTGCCCGCTGGCCGCGCTGCGCGCGCTGGAGCCGAGCTGGAATACCCTGGCGCTGGACAATTACCTGAAGGATGGCGGCCGCTATCGCCGCCGGCGCCACTCGTGCTTCGTGCAGGATGGCGAGCGCCTGACCCAGACGGCGCACCGTCCGCACTGGCAACCGGTGGAATACAACGCCCTGCACGGCGGCATGCACCGCCTGTTCGAACCGGTCGAAGCGGCTATCGTCGCGCAAGCGGCCTGGCAGCAGCTGATCCGCGCGCTGGGCGACGTCTGCTCGCAGGTGAAGGGCAGCCAGCCCTGGTTCATCGAGGCGCACCAGTTCCGCATCGATACGACCGATGGCATCGGCCGGCCCACGCCGGAAGGCGCGCACCGCGACGGCGTCGATTTCGTCGCCGTGCTGCTGATCGGGCGCGACCAGGTCAAGGGCGGCGAGACGCGCATCTTCGAAGCAGACGGCCCCAACGGAAAGCGCTTTACCCTGACCGAACCGTGGTCGCTGCTGCTGCTCGACGATGCCGCCGTGATCCACGAATCGACCCCGATCCAGCCCATCGGCGAACATGGCCACCGCGATACGCTCGTGCTGACCTATCGCGCAGGCCAGTTCCAGGGCGAAAACTGACAAGCGGCCACAGCATTCCCTGTGGCCAAAATAGTTACTTGGAAGTTACTTTTGCAGACCTAAATCCGATATAGTCATACGATGTCGATATTGCGCGCTCACTGCGCCCAGCATCACCACACTGAAATCCTAGGAGAGGTCTGTGGACTCCAACAACCAAATCAAGCCTGACGAAATCGAGATCCTGATCGTCGAGGACAGCCCGACCCAGGCGGAGCGCTTGCGCCGCCTGATCCAGTCCCTGCACTATAACGCGCGCGTGGCGGCGAATGGGCAGCTGGCCCTGGCCGCCATCCGCGAGCGCAAGCCGCACCTGGTGCTGTCCGATATCGTCATGCCTGAAATGAATGGTTACGACCTGTGCCGCGCCATCAAGTCCGATCCGACCCTGCGCGACATCCCCGTGATCCTCGTCACCTCGCTCAACGATCCGAAGGACATCATCCGCGGCATCGAATGCGGCGCCGACAATTTCATCCGCAAGCCCTACGCGGAAGACTATCTGCTCAACCGCATCAGCCACATGCTGATGAACCAGAAGCTGCGCAAGAACCAGAACGTGGAAATCGGCATCGCCCTGTACCTGGGCGACCAGAAGCATTTCATCAATGCGGAACGCCAGCAAATCCTCGACCTGCTGATCTCCACGTATGAGCAGGCGGTGCAGGTCAACGGCGAGCTGCAGGCGCGCGAACGCCAGGTGATCGAACTGAACATGCGCCTGGCGCACCATGCGGCCGAACTGGAAACCATCAACCGCGAAATCGCCCTGAAAAACCTGGAACTGGCCGAAGCGAGCCGCATGAAGTCGGCCTTCATCGCCAACATGTCGCATGAACTGCGCACGCCATTGAACGCCATCATTGGCTTCACGGGCGCGCTGCTGATGAAACTTCCCGGTCCCCTGACGTCCGACCAGGACAAGCAACTCAATACCATCCGCGCCAGCGCGCGCCATCTGCTCTCGCTGATCAACGACATCCTCGACGTCGCCAAGATCGAAGCGGGCAAGCTGACCCTGTCGATCGAACCCGTGCACTGCCAGGAGCTGATGGCAGACGTGGCCGACACTCTGCGTCCCCTGGCCCAGCAAAAAGGCCTGGCGCTGGAAATGGCACTGGGAGAAGCGGGCCAGCCGCCCGCCATCATCGACACGGATCGCCGCGCACTGACGCAAATCCTCATCAACCTGCTCAACAACGCCATCAAATTCACGGAACAGGGCACGGTGCGCATCAGCCTGTCCCAGCGCGACGAAGACGGCGTGCTGGTGACGGAAATGAGCATCGCCGACAGCGGCGCCGGCATCAAGGAAGAAGACCAGGCCAAGCTGTTCCAGGCCTTCTCGCAGCTCGATTCCACCTCCACGCGCCACGTGGAAGGCGCGGGACTGGGCCTGTACCTGTGCCAGAACCTGGCCAACGCCATCGGCGGCGCGCTGTTCTTCAACAGCGACTACGGTTCCGGCAGCACGTTTACGCTGGCACTGCGCAGCAAAGCCTGACTTTCTGTGCGCCGCAGCATGGAATGCTGACTTTTTGCCATCCAGAAGAGACCGATACAGTAGTTCTACGGTATTGCACTGCACCATTTTCGGCGCTATAGTAGAACTGTCTCCTCCAATTCGTTCTCCGAACATTGGATTCAGCCCGTGAATACAACCGCGGGCTTTTTTTTGCCTGCGTTTTTCACGCATCTTCATCCTTTCTTAACTAAATCAAACGATTTAGTTATATCAATCGTTTGAGATATATGATTAAATCTCCGACATGATTGAAAAAAACATTTCCCATACCGTGCCCGCCGACGACGGGCGCAAGCCCCGTTCCGATGGCGAACAGTCGCGCGAGCGGCTGCTGCACAGTGCCATCCGCCTGTTTGCCGAGCAGGGCTACGCCAAGACGTCCACGCGCGAACTGGCGCAGGCGGCCGGCACCAACGCGGCTGCCATCAGCTACTATTTTGGCGACAAGGCGGGCCTGTACCGCGCCGCCTTCTCCCATCAACTATCGAATCCACAAGACAATATCGCCCTGTACGAGCAACCCCATTTCACCCTGCGCCAAAGTCTGGAAGGCTTTTATGCGCAATTGCTCGCCCCCATGCAGCAGGGAGAAATCGCGCGCGACTGCATGCGCCTGTGGTGCCGCGAGATGCTCGAACCGACGGGCCTGTGGGCGCGCGAGGTTGACCAGAACATCCGTGCCGAACACGAGGCGCTCACGCGTGTGCTGGCACGCCACCTGGGCGCGCCCGACAACAGCGACGACATGCACCGCCTGGCCTTTTCCATCGCCTCGCTGGCCCTGCAGCACATGGTCGGCGCCGAGGTGCTGCACACCTTGCGCCCGCAACTGATGGAAACGCCGCACGCCATCGATACCTGGCTGGCGCGCATGACCGACTACGCGCTGGCCATGGCCGACGTGGAGCGCCGGCGCCTGGCCACTCCTCCCTCCCACCCTACCGCTCAACAACAAGCAGAAGGACAAGCATGACGACTATTCGATGCACCGTTCAACGCGTCCTGGCCGCCAGCATCGCGCTGGCGCTGGGCGGTTGCGCCCTGCAGGGACCGCCCGCAGCGGTGGCCGCCAGCACGCCCGCGCAGTGGCAGGCGCCGCTGCCGCATAACGGCAAGCTGACAGACCTGTCCAGCTGGTGGCAGGGCCAGGGCGACAGCCTGCTGGTGGAATTGATCACCGACGCACAGCAGGTCAGCCCGACCATCGCCGCCGCCGGCACGCGCATCGCGCAGGCGCGCGCGGACAGCATCGGCAGCGGCGCCGCGCTGGCGCCCAAGCTCGACGCGACAGGCAGCGTGGTGCGCACCAGCCAGCAATCGGCCCAGCCCAGCGGCACCACCTCGCAGGCCGCGCTGCAGGCGTCGTGGGAAATCGATGTGTTTGGGGCCAACCGCGCCACGCGCGATGCGGCGCAGGAGCGCTACGACAGCGCCCGCGCGCTCTGGCATGAGGCCCGCGTCTCGGTCGCAGCCGAAGTGGCAAACCAATACTACGCCTTGCGCACCTGCCAGCAATTGCAGGCCGTGTCCGAGCAGGACGCCGTCTCGCGCCGCGACTCGGCGCGCCTGACGGAACTGAGCGCCGGCGCCGGCTTCCAGCCGCCCGCCAACGCCGCCCTGGCCCGCGCCAGCGCCGCCGAAGGCGCCAGCCGCGCCATCGAACAACGGGCCGCGTGCGACGTGAATATCAAGGCGCTGGTGGCCTTGTCGGCCATGCCGGAAGACTCGCTGCGCCAGAAGCTGGGGGCCAGCCCGGCGGTCCTGCCCTCGCCCGTGGCGATTGCGGAACTGCCGGCGCAAACCCTGGACCAGCGTCCCGACATCTACAGCGCCGAACGCGAAGTGGCGGCCGCCAGCTTCGAAGTGCGCGGCGCGCAGGCGCAGCGCTACCCTCGCCTGAGTCTGGCCGGCTCCATCGGCAAGGGCAATATCCGCGCCGGCGGCACCAGCATCACGGCCAGTACCTGGAGCATCGGCCCGCTGGCCGTCAGCCTGCCCATCTTCGACGGCGGCACCCGCCGCGCCCAGGTCGACGCGGCCACGGCGCGCTACGACGAAGCCGTCGTGAAATACCGCGCCGGCGTGCGCCAGGCCGTGCGCGAAGTGGAAGAGGCATTGGTCAACCTGGCCAGTACGGACGCGCGCAGCGGCCATGCGAAAACGGCCCTGGAAGGCTACCGCGTGTCGTTTGTCGCCACCGAGGACCGCTACAAGAATGGCCTGGCCAGCCTGATCGAACTGGAAGACGCGCGCCGCACGCGCCTGGCCGCCGAAAACACGGTGGTCAACCTCGAGCGCGAACGCAGCGCCGCCTGGGTGGCGCTGTACCGCGCCGCCGGCGGCGGCTGGAGCAGCAGCAGCAGCAGCAGCGCCATCGCCAACAATGCCCCCTGACGGATACGACAACATGAAAAAAATGACCCTGAAACCGATGGCTCTCGCCCTGGCCGCCCTTTGCGTTGTGCTGGGCGCCGGCGTGGCCCTGTACTCCCCTTCCTCCACGGCGGCCGACGACGCCAAGGATAAGAACGCGGCGCAAAAGCCGGCGCTCACCGTCACCACGGCCAAGCCGCAAACGGCCAGCCTGCCCATCAAGCTGAACGCCAACGGCAACGTGGCCGCCTGGCAGGAAGCCGTCATCGGCAGCGAATCGAACGGCTTGCGCCTCACCGAGGTGCGCGTGAATGTCGGCGACGTCGTGCGCGCCGGCCAGGTGCTGGCCGTGTTCTCGAACGACACGGTGAACGCCGACGTGGCGCAGGCGAAGGCCGCAGTGCTGGAAGCGGAAGCGAATGCGGCGGAAGCGGCCGCCAACGCGCAGCGCGCCCGCTCGCTGCAAAGCACGGGCGCCATCAGCGCGCAGCAGATCAGCCAGTACCTGACGGCCGAACAAACGGCCAACGCGCGCATCGCGTCCGCCAAGGCGCAACTGGCGTCGCAGCAGCTGCGCCTGAAATACACGCAGGTGCTGGCGCCCGACAGCGGCATCATTTCCTCGCGCTCGGCCACCGTCGGCTCCGTCGTGGGTGCCGGCACGGAACTGTTCCGCATGATCCGCCAGGGCCGCCTCGAATGGCGCGCCGAAGTGACGGCAACCGAGCTCATGAGCCTGAAACCGGGCACCCTGGCGCAGGTCAAGGCGGCCAACGGCAGCGTTTTGACGGGCAAGGTGCGCATGATCGCCCCTACGGTCGATCCGCAGACGCGTTCCGCCCTCGTGTATGTCGACCTGCCGGCCAGCGCCGGCAACAATGCGCCGTTCAAGGCCGGCATGTACGCCAGCGGCGAATTCGAACTGGGTAACTCGGGTGCGCTGACGGTGCCGCAGCAGGCGATCGCCGTGCGCGATGGCTTCAGCTATGTCTTCCGCCTGAATGCCGACCAGCGGGTCAGCCAGATCAAGGTGCAGGCCGGACGGCGCCTGAGCGACCGCATCGAGATTTTAGGCGGCATCACTGCCGACACCACCATCGTCGTCAGCGGCGCAGGCTTCCTCAATGACGGCGACCTGGTACGCAATGTTCAAAACCCGGTAGCAACCCCGGTAGCAGCAGCCAAGCCGGCCGCAGCGAAAAAGTAAGGAGAGGCCATGAATTTTTCCTCCCTCTCGATCAAGAATCCGATCCCGGCCATCATGCTGTTCGCGCTGCTGACCCTGGCCGGTCTGCTGGCTTACAAGGCCAATCCGGTGCAGGATTTCCCCGACATCGAACTGCCCATCGTCACCGTCAGCGCGGTGCTGCCAGGCGCCGCGCCGGCCCAGCTGGAAACGGAAGTGGCGCGCAAGATCGAAGACTCCGTCGCCACCCTGCAAGGCGTGAAAAACATCTATACCAAGGTGCTCGATGGCGTCGTCACGGTCACCGTCGAATTCATCCTGGAAAAGCAGATCGCCGAAGCCGTCAACGATGTGCGCGATGCCGTCGCGCGGGTCAAGGCGGACATGCCGGCCGAGCTGCGCGACCCCACCGTCACCAAGGCGTCCACGGCCGGGCGCGTGGTGCTGACCTTTATCGCCACGGCGAAGCCGGGCGTCGACAATCCGCTCGATTCTCCCGACCTGTCCTGGTTCGTCGACAACACGGTGGCCAAGCGCCTCCTGACCGTGCCCGGCGTGGGCGCCGTCACCCGCGTGGGCGGCGTCTACCGCGAGATCCAGGTGGAACTCGACGAAGCGCGCATGGCGGCATTGAAGGTCTCCGCCCTCGACGTCTCGCGCCAGTTGCGCCTGGTGCAGCGCGAAGCGCCTGGCGGCCGGGGCGACATCAGCGGCGCCGAGCAATCGGTGCGCACCATCGCCACCGTGAAAACGGCCGATGAACTGTCGCGCGTGGAAGTGCCGCTGCCGGACGGCCGCCATGTGCGCCTGGACCAGGTGGCCACCGTGCGCGACACGGTCGCCGAACCGCGCGCACTGGCCGAGCAGGATGGCAAGACGGTCGTCGCCTTTGAGGTGTTCCGCACCAAGGGCGCCAGTGAAGTGGCCGTCGCCAAGGGCGCACGCGACGCCATCGCCGACCTGCAGAAGGAAAACCCCAACGTGGTGCTGCAGCAGTCGATCGACAATGCCTTCCCCGTCGAGGAAAACTTCGACGGCTCGATGGAGCTGCTGTACGAAGGCGCGCTGCTGGCCGTGCTGGTGGTGTGGTGGTTCCTGCGCGACTGGCGCGCCACCCTGGTCGCCGCCGCCGCCCTGCCCCTGTCCGTGATGCCGGCTTTCCTCGGCATCTACTGGTTCGGCTACACGCTCAATACCGTCACCCTGCTGTCGCTGGCCCTGGTCGTCGGCGTGCTGGTCGACGACGCCATCGTGGAAATCGAAAACATCGAGCGCCATCTGCGCATGGGCAAGTCGCCCATGGAAGCGGCCATGGAAGCGGCCGACGAAATCGGCATGGCAGTGATCGCCACCACCTTCGCGCTGGTGGCAGTATTCCTGCCGACGGCCTTCATGAGCGGCATTCCCGGCCTGTTCTTCAAGCAGTTCGGCTGGACGGCCGTGCTGGCCGTGCTCGCATCCTTGGTGGTGGCGCGTCTGCTCACGCCGATGATGGCAGCCTACATATTGAAACCGCTGCCGCACAAGGAAGAGCAGGATGGCTGGCTGATGACGCGCTATCTGACGGTCATGCGCTGGTGCCTGAACCACCGCGGCATCACGGCCATCGCCGCGGCCCTGTTCTTTGTCGGCGCCATCGCGCTCGTGCCGCTGCTGCCGACCGGTTTCGTGCCGGCCGCCGACCGCGCACAGACGCAGATCAACCTGGAGCTGCCGCCCGGCTCCACCCTGGGCGAAACGCAAGCCGTGGCGGCCATGGCGCGCGACGCGGCCATGCGCACGCCGGGCGTCAAGGGCGTATTCAGTTCGATAGGCGGCGGCTCGAGCGGCGACGCCTTCGCCCCCGGCGCGGCGGCCGAAGCGCGCCGCGCCGTGCTGACCCTGACCACCGTGCACCGCACGGAGCGCAAGGAATCGATGGCGGACCTGGAAACGCAGCTGCGCCACAAGCTCGATACGATCCCCGGCGCCCGCTTCACGGTGGGGCCGCCCGACACGGGCGTCAAGATGCAGCTGGTGCTGCGCTCGGAAGACCCGGTGGCGCTGATGGCGGCGGCGCAAAAGGTCGAGCGCGAACTGCGCGGCCTGAAAGGCATCGGCAACGTCAATTCCAGCGCCTCGCTGGTGCGCCCGGAAATCATCGTGCGTCCGGATTTCGCCAAGGCGGCGGACCTGGGCGTGACGGCCGCAGCCATCGGCGAGACCGTGCGCGTGGCCACGGCCGGCGACTACGACACGGATCTGACGAAAATGAACCTGCCGGAGCGGCAAGTGCCGATCCGCGTCAAGCTGCCCAACAGCGTGCGCGCCGACCTGGCCGCCATCGAGCGCCTGACGGTGCCTGGCAAGAATGGCCCAGTGCGCCTGGCGAACGTGGCCAGCGTCACGATGGAAAGCGGCCCGGCGCAGATCGACCGCTTGAACCGCAGCCGCAACGTGACCCTCGACGTGGAACTCGGTTCGCGCACCCTCGGTGAATTGAACGTGGAAGCGCGCGCGCTGCCATCGATGAAGAATTTGCCGCCATCCGTGAAGATCGCCGAACTGGGCGACGCGCAGGAGATGGCCTCGCTGTTCGCCAGCTTCGGCCTGGCCATGCTGATCGGCGTGCTGTGCATCTACTGCGTGCTGGTATTGCTGTTCAAGGACTTCATGCAGCCGGTGACCATCCTGGCGGCGCTGCCGCTGTCGATCGGCGGCGCCTTCGTGGCGCTGCTGATCACGGGCAGCGCCCTGTCGATGCCATCGATGATCGGCCTGATCATGCTGATGGGGATCGTCACGAAGAACTCCATCCTGCTGGTCGACTATGCGATCCTGGCGCGCCAGGCCGGCATGAACCGCTTCGATGCGCTGGTCGACGCCTGCCACAAGCGCAGCCGCCCCATCCTGATGACGACGATCGCCATGGGCGCCGGCATGATGCCGCTGGCGCTGGGCTGGGGCGCCGACCCCAGCTTCCGTTCGCCGATGGCGATTACCGTCATCGGCGGCCTGATCACGTCGACCCTATTGAGCCTGCTGGTGGTGCCGGCCGTGTTCACCTACATCGACGACCTGGAGCACCTGCTCAAGCGCGGCATGGCCAGACTGCGCCGCCAGAAGGCGCCGCTGCGGCGCGATGACAAGGTAGCGCTGGAAAAATAGGCGTCGCCATTGTTTGCAAAATCGCCCCTCGCGGGCAAGGAAGCGAAGGACCGGCCGCCAGGCCGCGCTCCCTCGCTTCCATCTATCTGGCATACTGCGCCCATTCTCCATGAACGCAATCTGCCCTGCCTATGAATTACCGCACCCCGCTCGTCCTGCTACTGGTATCTGCGCTGCTCGGCGCCTGCTCGGAAAAGACCGCTCCCGCCAGCGCCGACCTGGCCGCTGACGTGGTAAGCGATGTCCCCGCTGCCGCTGACGCTGCCGCATCGGCCGAACACGTGCCGCCGCCGGCCGCCACCGCCCCCAGGACGGAAGAGATGAACACGCCGCAGGCGCGCGAGCGTGAAGTGGGCATGATGCGCGCCATCTTCGGCAAGGACTACCGCAGCGACAGCGAGGATGCGCTGGCCGACCTGCCCGATCCTGACAACCATGTCGACAAACTCAGTTACGTGGTCAGTGCCGTCAGCCACAAACTCCTGCCCGGTGGCCGCGCCATCCTGGTGGCGAATGCGGAAACGGCCAACACGGAAGGCACGGCGGAATCGGCACATGCCTCGTCGGGACTGTTGAATGTGTTTTTCCTGGCGCCCAAGGGCCAGCCGGAAGACGGCCAGTGGCAAGTCGTGAAACGCCTGGAAAACATCGCCGCCCTCGGTTCATCGGGGCAGCTCGGTGAAGTCCACTGGGTCATGCTGGGCGCGAACAAGCCGGGACTGGCGATCCGCCACGGCTATACGGGCCAGGGCTACACCATCACGCAACTGGCCCTGTTTGAAATCGGCGACGGCAAGGTGACCGCGCTCGATGGCGGCATGGACCTGTACTCGGACAATATGGGCGCCTGCACGCCTGACATGGATGAATGCTGGATGGTCGAAGGCAAGTGGCGCTTCGCCCCCGCGCGCAATGGCGGCGCCTACGATGACTTGCTGATCGATTTCAAGGGCGCCTCCGAGAAGATCAAGCCCGGCGTCACGGTCAAGCCGGATGAAGATCCGCCGCGCATCGCCACGCCGTTGAACGGACACGCGCGCTATGCTTTCGATGGCAAGGGATATAAATTAATCGAAGGGAAAAACACGGTGCCTGGCGTTTGACGGGATCGGACCCGCCGGGTCTGACCCCACACACGCCAGCTACCTGCGCGCCGCCTCCAGCCGCACCAGCAGCGGCGCATACATGGCACGCGTATGGCTGCTCCAGCGGGCCATGGCGCTGTCGATATCGAGCAGCAGGCGTTCCGACAACACCTTGTCGCCCTGCTGCAACGCCCAGATCGCGCACTCGGCGCGGCACTCGAAGCTGTTGTAGCGCGTCAGCGCGTCGTCGAATTCCGCCTTCGCCTCCACCTGGCGCCCGCTTTGCGCCAGGGCGCGCGCCGTCAGCAGGGACACCATCTCGGGACGGAAATGGATATCCGTGCGGCGGATGAATTCCAGGTGCGTCAAGGCCTCGGCGCCCCGTTCGCATTCCAGATAGGCGCGCGCCGCGCCCAGGCGAATTTCCAGGTCCGATGAAAACGCTCCCCGCAGGCAGGCTTCGTAGGTCGATGCCGCTTCCTGCGCATCGCCCGCTTCGAGCAGCGCGCTGGCCAGGCGCATCTGGTTTTGCGCCGTCGGCGTGTACTCGAAAGCGGCTCTCGCCTCGCGCAGTTCGCGGTTCGGATCGAGCACTTGCACGGCCACCGAAGCGACCTTGCGCGCGCCTTGCGGCAGGCGCGAATTGGGCAGGTAGATGGCGAAGAAATACACCACGCTGCCCAGCAGCGGAAACATGAATAAAATGAGCAGCCAGTACAGCTGCTGCCCGTTGCGCACCACGTGAACCGCAAAAAATACCGCGATCAGGATGTGGATGCCTATGCCAAAAATCGTCATGCTGCGACCTCGTTCGTGACGGGAGCAGCTGGCACCATGCCGCCGCTTTCCCCGGTCAGAATATTACACTGGCCACGGCAAACGACCGCGTCGTGCACGCGCGCCTATTCCGTCTTGGCGGACCAGCCGCCGCCCATGGCCCGGTACAGGTCGACCGAGGCGACAAGGACGCGCGTCTTCAGTTGCAGCAGCCCCACGTCGGCGCTGTACAGGGTGCGCTGGGCGTCGAGTTCTTCCAGGTACGAGGCGTAGCCATTGCGGTAGCGGTTGTGCGCGATGCGCAGGGTATCCGCAGCGGTGGCGCGGCGCGCCTCGTTTTCCACTGCTTGCTGCCGCAGGCGGTAGATGGCGCCCAGGCTGTTCTCCGTTTCGGCGAAGGCGTTGCGCACCACGTTTTCATACGCGTACACGAGCTGGTCGCGCTGCGCACCGGCCGCATCCGTCTGCGCCTGCACCCTGCCGCCATCGAACAGGGGACCGGCCGCCAGCGCCGTCAGCCGCCACAGGGCGGTGGGCGCATGCAGGAAATCGGTGAGGGTTGTGGCTTGCCCGCCGCCAACGGCCGTCAGCTTGAACGAGGGCAGCAGCTGATCGCGCGTGGCGGCCAGGCTGGCATTGGCTGCCGCCAGGTTGTGTTCCGCGCGCGCGATGTCGGGCCGCCGGCGCAGCAATTCGGAAGGCAAGCCGGCAGGCACGCCAGGCGCCGCCAGCTCGGCCAGCGGCAAGCCGCGCGCGATGGGACCGGGATTTCCGCCGACGAGGACGGCCAGCGCGTTTTCCTGTTCGAAGATCTGCCGCTGCAGCTGCGGCACCTGCTCGGCCGCCGCATGGTATTCCGATTGCGCCTGCAGCCATTCCAGACGCGAACTGTAGCCCACCTCGAACTGCTTGCGCGCCAGCTCGCGCGACTGTTCGCGCAGCTGCAGGGTCGATTGCGTCAACGCCAGCTGCGCGTCGAGGCCCCGCAAGTTCAGGTAGCTCGTCGCCACGCTGGCGGCGATCGACAGGGCTGCCGCATCGAGGCTGGCCTGTTCGGCACGGTAGCTCTCGCCCGCTGCATCGCTCAGACTGGCCAGCCGGCCCCACACATCGATTTCATAGCTGGCCTGCAGTTCCGCCTGGAAGACGTTCGTCACATACGGCTTGCCGCTCGACGCCAGGGTGCGCGTGCGCGTCGGCGAGCCATCGAAGGCCAGGCTGGGCGCGCGGTTCGCATCGGCCTGCGCCAGGCGCGCGCGGTATTCCTGCACGCGGGCGCGCGCCACGCGCAAGTCGCCATTGCGCGCCAGCGCCTCGCCCACCAGATCACTTAAAACCGGATCGCCGAACGCCTGCCACCACAGCTGTTCCACCTGTGTACCATGCGCGGACGCTGCGCCGCCCTCGCCTTGCGCGCGCCAGCCGGACGGCAGTTGCAGGGCCGATGCGGGCTGCGGTGGCGCGTTGGCGGCGCAGCCCGCCAGCGCCAGCACGCCGGCAATCAGCAGGAGGCGGCGCCTCATGGCTTGGCCTTCGCGGTCGCCTTTTTCGGTGCAGGCGGTGGCGCGGGATTGTCCGCCGAGTCGTTCAGCACGGCGGACGTGTCGACGCTGACCACCACCGACATGCCCGGCACCAGGCGGCGCGCATTCGCCTGGCCCGCATCGATGCGGATGCGCACGGGAATGCGCTGGGCGATTTTGAGGTAGTTGCCCGTCGCATTATCGGCCGGCAGCACGGAAAACTCGGAGCCGGTGGCCGGCGAGATCCGTTCCACCTGACCCGTCAGCACGGCGCCATCGAGCGCGTCGACGTGGAAGGTGGCGCTCTGCCCTTCCTGCACGCCATTCATTTGCGTTTCCTTGAAATTGGCAATCACCCACATCTGGCGCGGCACCAGCGCCATCAGCTGCGCACCGGAGTTCACATACGCGCCCTGGCGCACCGTCACCTGGCCCAATTGGCCGTCGGATGGCGCCACGATGCGCGTGTTATCGAGGTCGATCTTCGCCGCCTTGACGGCCGCCTGCGCATTCGCCACGGCCGCTTCCAGCGCCTGCTTGTTGACCACCACGCTATGCACGCTTTGCTGGGCGATGTCGAGGTTGGCGCGCGCCTGCGCCAGCGCCGCCGCCATCTGCGCCTGCGCGGCGCGCGACTGGTCGTGTTCGCGCTGCGACAGGGAACCGTCGGCCACCAGCTGCTCCACGCGATTCAGATCGGCGCTGGCCTTGCGCGCCTGCGCTTCCGCATTGGCCATCACGGCCTCGCTGACGGAAATGCCCGCTTGCGCGCTGGCCTTTTGCTGCGCCCAGTTCGACAGCGCCGCCTGCTGCGCGGCCAGCTGGGCCTGCGCCTGTTCGTAGCGCTGCTGGTAAATGCGGTCGTCGATGCGCACCAGCAGCTGGCCTTCCTTGACGTCCATGAAGTCCTGCACCGTCACTTCCACCACATAGCCCGACAGCTGCGTGCCGATGATGGTCACCTGGCCCCGCACAGTGGCGTTTTCCGTCGTCACGATGGGGCTGGTGAACGGCGGCAGCCGCCACGCATACAGCACGATCAGCACGCCCACCAGGGCCACGGCGGCAAAGGCCAGCGCGGACAGCCACTGGTGACGCCGGTCCGGCTGCGGCGGCGTGCTGCTTGCAGCGGGCGCCGGGGCAGGTGGCGCAGCGGGTGCTGGTGTTGGTACTGGCGGCGTGGTGTTATTTTCTGTCATTGCTCGGTTCCGAATTGGTAATGGGGACGATGGCCATGGCCGTCTGCGCATCGCGCACGGGGCCGACCAGGCGACGCGCGCCGGTGGTGATGCGGGTCCAGGACTGGCTGACCAGCATCCAGATCAGGGTGGCGATGGCGACGCCGGCGATCATCAAAAAAACATCGTTGTAGGCCAGCACATTGGCTTCGCGCGTGGCAATGGCGCCCAGGCGCGCCACGCCCTGGGCGCTGCGCAAGGCAGGGTCCGTCAGCACGCCGCCATAGCTTGCGGCTCCGGACTGCACGCGCGCGGCCACTTGCGGGTCAAGCATGGTGAGATGCTCGACCAGGTAGCTGGAATGGTATTTTTCCCGCGCCGTCTGGATGGTGCCGACGATGGCCGCACCAAGCAGGCCGCCCAGGTTCTGCGTCATGGTAAACATCACGGAAAAACTCACCAGGTTGCGCGGTTCGGCGATGACGGCGCCCATGCCGGCCACCATGGTGGGGCCGAGGAAATACGTGCCGCCAAAGGCCAGCAGGAACTGGCTGACATACATGTTGACGGGGCGCGTCTGGCTGGTGGCATGCGCGTCGATCAGGGCGCCTGCAGCGATCAGCAGCAGCGCGAACATCAGCGAGCGGTTCAACGTCGCCGGATTGATCGTCAGCGCGCTGACCACCAGGCCCGCCACGCTGCCCAGGAGCACGACGACGAACAGGTTTTGCATCTGGTCCGTGTTCAAGCCCAGCGCCTGCAGGAAGCCGACGGCGCCCGTCGATTCGGACAGCACGATACGAAACAGCAGCACGGACAAGAACAGCTTGGCGATCTTGCCCGTGGTGAGCCAGCGCGTGTTGAGCAGCGGGCGCGCGCGGTTATGCTCGATGGCCAGCGAGGCGGCGATCAGCACGATCGAGCATGCCAGGCACACGCCCACCCACTCGGATTCCATCCACCACGCCGTGCGCCCCTGCGCCAGCACGGCGCACAGCAGGGCCACGCCGGGCGCGAACAGGATGAAGGTGAGAAAATCGAGCGGCTCGAACGTCTGCACCCTGTCGCCGGGCGGCAGTTTCAGGGCCAGCACGCAGCCCAGCGCCAGCAGGGCCAGTCCCAGTTCGAACAGGTACAGGCCATGCCATTCGCCGATCTGCAGCAGTTCGGAAGTGAAGATGCGCGCCAGGGGCAGCGCCAGCTGGGCAAAACCGAGGCCCAGCACCACGCCCTTCAGGCGGTGCCGCGCGGGAAACGCCTGCAGGGTGTAGTACAGCCCCAGCACGCCCAGCGCGCCGCCCACCATGCCATGTGCGGCGCGCACGGCGATCGCGGACGGCAAGGTATTCGCATACAAGTGGGCGAAGGTGACGAGCGCATACAGCACCAGGAACGCTTCCGTGAACAGGCGCAGGCCGAACTGCTGGCGGAACTTCACCAGCAGCAGATTCATGGAAACGATGGTCATCACGTAGGCCGCCGGCAGCCACTGCATCTGGTAGGCATAGGCAGCCAGCGAACCTTGCAGGTTCAGCAAATTGGCCGTCACCAGGCCGTTGCCCAGTCCCCCCGTCAGCGCGACGATCAGGCCGACGATGAAATACGCGACACGCTTGGGCGTCGAATGTTCGGGCATCGATGGCGACCCGGGCAAGGTCGGGCGTTCGCCCGGCCCCCAGGTGCGAGGTGTGTACTTGTCCATGCAGTAATCGCGATCCGGTTTGCTGAAGCCGTTCCTTGCTGCTGTTCTGCTTCCTTCAAGCAAATAGTTGCAAATGAACAGTTCTAGTCAGCAGCATATCACCGCAGGACGTTTTTATTGTTTACATTGTTGCAGGGCGTTGCGCATGCCGCTCAAACAGCGTAGGCAACGGGGCCGGCGGATCCGGCCCCCGTGCTGATGCCGCCACTCACACCCTCGGCGGATCCGTCTCGCGCGCAAACGCCCGGTGCGCGGCCAGCGCCTTTTTAAAGGCCGCCACGGCTTTCACCACGTCGCCGGAAGGCGCGACGATGATGGCGGGATCCGGCTTGCCATCGGGCAGGGTCGCCGGTACGCCAGCCTTGTCCAGCAAGTCCTTGCCGGCGCCGCTGGCCAGCATCGGCTTGCAGTGACGGTATTGCAGGCGCAGGAAGTCGAGCGCGTTGGCGTCGCTGCCCAGCTGCTGCACGGCGCCCTGGCCGTCGGGAAGCACCACGGCGTCGAACAGCACGGACGGTCCCGCTTCGAGCGAGATTTCCACGTCGAGCGGCGCGCCGCCGCTGGTGTCGACTTTGCCCAGGTGGCTGCCCACCAGGCGCGGCACAGCGCCATCGGCCAGCAGCGAGGCATAGATATTGCGCACTTGCGCGCCATCGCTGCCCGGCCCCACCAGGATGGCCACGCGCAAGGTATGGATACCCGTCTTGCCGGGGCGGAAAAAGAGCGACAGGGCTGGCGATGGCGGATATGCCGGCAGCGGCTCCAGGGAGGCGCGCGGCATGACGGGCGGCAGCGCCAGGCCCAGGCCATCGGCCAGGCGCTGCGCCAGGGTCTCGTCGACATTGCGCAGCATGGCGACGATGCGCTGGCGGATGGCCACCGTCTGTACCTTGCTCAGCTCAAAGCGGAACGCATGCACGATATGGTCTTGTTCCACCGGCGTCTGGCTGGTCCAGAACAGGCGCGCCTGGCCATAATGCTCGGCGAATTTCTCGGGCTTGCCGCGCACCTTGTCGCCTTCGGCGGAAGCGGGAAAACTGTTGAAACCCTTCGCGCCCGCCTGGAACGGGCAGCCGCCCGCCAGCGAGTTCGGCTCGTACGCGACCCGGCCCCGGTTGATGGCCTGCCGGTGGATGCCGTCGCGCTGGTTGTTGTGCACGGGCGCCAGCGGCGCATTGATGGGGATTTCATGGAAGTTGGCGCCGCCCAGGCGCGTCAGCTGGGTATCGACATAGGAATGGATGCGCCCCTGCAGCAGCGGGTCGTTGGAGAAATCGATGCCGGGCACGATGTGCGCCGTGCAGAACGCCACCTGCTCCGTCTCGGCGAAAAAATTGTCCGGATTGCGGTTCAAGACCATTTTTCCGACGGGGACAAGAGGGACTAGTTCTTCGGGAATCAGCTTGGTCGGATCGAGCACGTCGAAGGGGAACGCTTCCGCCTGTGCTTCCGTGAAGACCTGGAAGGACAACTCGTATTCGGGATACTCGCCGCACTCGATGGCTTCCCACAGGTCGCGCCGGTGGAAGTCGGAATCGGCGCCGCTGATCTTGACGGCTTCGTCCCACACGAGCGAGTGCGTGCCGGCCATGGGCGACCAGTGGAATTTGCAGAACACGGACTGCCCCTTGGCATTCACGAGGCGGAAGGTATGCACGCCGAAGCCCTGCATCATCCGGTAACTGCGCGGGATGGCGCGGTCCGACATGGCCCACATCAGCATGTGCGTGATTTCCGGCGACAGCGAGGCGAAATCCCAGAAGGTGTCGTGCGCGCTGGCCGCCTGCGGCATGCCATTGTGCGGTTCGGGCTTGACCGCATGCACGAGGTCGGGGAATTTCATCGCATCCTGGATGAAGAAGACGGGGATGTTATTGCCGACCAAATCCCAGTTGCCTTCGTCCGTATAGAACTTCACGGCAAAGCCGCGCACGTCGCGCGCCGTATCGGTCGAACCGCGTTCGCCGGCCACCGTGGAAAAGCGCACGAAGACGGGCGTGCGCTTGCCCGCCTTGGCGAACAGCCTGGCGCGCGTATGCTTGCTTTGCTCCTTGTAGCATTCGAAGTAACCGTGGGCGGCCGAACCGCGCGCATGCACGACGCGCTCGGGGATGCGCTCATGGTCGAAATGCGTGAGCTTTTCACGCAGGATGAAATCTTCCATCAGGGTGGGGCCGCGCAAGCCCGCCTTCAGCGAGTTCTGGTTGTCACCCACGGGCACGCCCTGGTTGGTCGTCAGCACGCAGCCGCTATCGTCGCTACGGGCGCCATCCAGCGAGCTATTCAGCGCATTCTCGCCCAGCGCGGGCTGGCCGTCACCCGTCTTCGGAGAAGATAGCGTTTCGCCCGTGGTGCTGGCCGTGGCCAGCGCTTCGCCGCTCGCCACATGCACGCCTTCGACCGGCGTGCGCGCCGCCTCGCCATACTGGCCATCCTCCTTGGGATTGACGGCCATGGCGGCGGCCAGCTGCTGGCCGGCGGCCGTCTTTTGCAGCAGCGCGCGGGCCACGTCGTTGTCCGCGCCCAGGCTGTGCGGCGCATTGCTGTCGGATGGGCCGGACATGCTGCTCAATACGGAACCCGCACCGTCCGTGGACGGCGTTTTCTTGTTGCTAGCCATTACATCTCCTGTGAGTAATTTGCCCCGGGAAGTAACGCTACAACTCCCTCATTCAGCGCACGAACAGGGCAATCAAAATAATGATGGGAATAGGTATGCCGATCAACCACAACAAAATGGAGCGCATCATCACTCTCCTTTACCGCTTGCTGCTACCTTGTGCGCGTGGGCGCTGGCACGGCCCGCAATGAAGGCAGACCGGGCCAGCGCCCACGACAACGACCTTGCCTGGCTGCGTACAGTTACTTACGCGAACCCAGCAGTTTCGACAGGCCATAACCGGCTGCCGCCGCAATCAGCAAGGACACGGCCGGACGCTCGCGCACATAATCGCGGCCCGTCTCGCCGGCGCGCTGGCAGGCTGCGCCCAATTGCTTGCCGCGCGCCATCAAGGTTTCGGAAGCCTTGTTGACGGTGTCGCTGACCTGGCCGATGCGGTCGCCCACCTGGTCCACGCCGTCATGGGCGCGCGTGGCCACCTTGTCGGCCAGAGGCTGGGCCTGGCTTGCCACCTTGTCGATGGTGCGGTGCAAATCCTGGCGGGTATCCTGGACGGTGCCGTTCAAATCGGAGCTGGTTTTTTCAATCGCGTTCATGATGGTTTCCTTTAACAGTGAATAATTTCAACCATGCTCGATGCCGTGACCGAATCATGATTCTCCTCGCTTCGGGGAAAAAGAAGCGGCTAAACGCTGCCGGGCTGAGCCATATCAAACAGTGGATCAGCAGCAAGCTGTTGGTACCACCTTAACCGCGCCTGTCTCGCGCCACCGTGCGCTGCCACACCTTGAGACGCAGACTTAAATGCCTGTTGGAAATAGCAATCCCCGCCGGCCTGGCGGGACGGGCGGGCAAACCATCCGTCATGCATCGTCCTGAAGATACAGCCCGCCACGCATAAATGTATGGATTTTTTCAAGGCTTAAGCCCATAATTACGAGAAGCAATACCCATACATAAAACAAAATGCCCCAATCCAAATCCATACAAGAAGAAAGTCAGGCCAGCGCGTGGATCACGCCGTTCGTGCAGCATGGCGGCCCGCGCTACCTGCAGATCGCCGACATGCTCGAGCGCGCGTTGTCCGACGGCAGCCTGCGCCCGGGTGACCGATTGCCGCCGCAGCGCCGCCTGGCCGCCCTGTACCAGGTCGACCTGACGACGGTAACGCGCGCCTACGACGAAGCCAAGCGCCGCAACCTGCTGGAGGGACATGGCGCGCGCGGCACCTATGTGGCGGCGCCGAAAGTGGAATTGACGCAGATGCTGGACCTGAGCATGAACATCCCGCCGCCGCCCGTGGGCGTGGATTTCGGCGACTTGCTGAAACAGGGCGTGGCGCAAGTGCTGATGCGCACGGACAGCGATCTGTTGATGAGTTATCACCTGGGCGGCGGCGGCAAGGCCGACCGCGCGGCGGGCGCCGTCTGGCTCGCGCCCATGTTCGGCGACGTCGATGCGGAACATGTGGTGGCCTGTCCCGGCGCGCAGGCGGCGCTGGCGGCGCTGATCTTGACTCTCAGCCGGCCAGGCGACAGCATCCTGACGGAAAGCGCCGTGTACCCCGGCCTGCGCCTGGCGGCGAGCCAGCTGAACCGCAAGGCCATCGTCGTGGAAACGGATGCCGACGGCATGCTGCCCGAAGCGCTGGAAAAGGCGTGCCGCAAGCACCAGGCGCGCCTTGTGTATTTGAACCCGACCCTGCAAAACCCGACAGCGCACACCATGCCGGCCGCGCGCCGCCTGGCCATCACGGAGGTGGTGCAGCGCTGCGGCATGCACATCATCGAGGATGACCCGTACTGGCTGCTGGCGTCCGACGCACCGCCCCCGCTGGCCCATTACGCGCCCGCCCACGTGTCGTATATCGCCACCCTGTCGAAATGCCTGGCGCCGGGCCTGCGCATGGCCTACACCTTGATCGCCGAGGTGCAGCTGCGCGAACGCTTCCTGCAGGCCATGCGCTCGTTTTCCCTGATGGCCACGCCCCTGACGACGGCGCTGACGACGCAATGGATACACGACGGCTCAGCGCACGCGCTGCTGGCCGGCATACGCAGCGAAGCGGACGCGCGCCAGGACGTCATCCGCACGATTTTGACGGGCACCAGCCAGCCGCACAGCAACGGCATCCACGTATGGTATTCACTGCCCAGCTACTGGACCTCGCGCGAACTGGCCGCCACGGCCCGCGCCCAGGGCGTGGCCGTCACGGCCTCGGACGCCTTCTACGACAACCGCCCACCGAATGCCATCCGCATTTCGCTGGGCAGCATCCGCGACCGCGCGCGCCTGGCCAACGCATTAAAGAAATTATCACTGCTGCTGGCGCACAAGCCGGCGGTGCCCCGGGAATTCGTCATCTAACGGCGCAGCCGCGCATCGAGCGAATAACGTCCCGCGCCACTGATGGCAATCGTGCCAAAGACGATGATCAGCAGCCAGCCGAACTGGCCGTCGGCGATGCTCCAGTCCGGGTGCACGAGCAGCATCGACACGCCCAGCAGGAACAGCAATGGCAGGCAGGCCAGGCGCGTCAGCAAGCCGGCGGCGACCAGCAGCGGGCAGAGGATTTCCGCGAACAGGGCGCAGTACAGGGTGACGGCGCGACCCAGGTGCAGCGGGTCGTCGATATGCGCCAGTTCATCGGAGAAGTGCAGCAGTTTGGGCAAACCGTGCACGTGCAGCACCAGCAGCGCGCCCGTCACGCGCGCAAACAGCAAGCCCGCATCGGGCAAGAAGGGGCCGGCCAGCGCCGCCATCCAGTGTTTCTTCATGATTACTCCAGTGGGAAAGCCAGGCGGCGCGGCGCGCCGCTGCCAGCCATCATAGGCAGGCGGGCGCCTGGGCGCGACTGGTCTTTTGGCAGAGGCGCCGGCGCGCGCGAAGGCCTAGACTGGCCGATGCCATTACTGGCTCAGGCCGTAACTGGTCCCTCCCCCATCCCCGAAGGAAATGCATCATGTCGAAGAAAATCGAAGCCGAAGAAGTCACATCCCGCCGCAAGCTGCTCGTCAGCGTCGCCGGTGTCGCCGCCGGCGCCGGCCTGCTGGCCGCCGGTGGCGCCAGCGCCGCCGCCAAGCCAGCCGCCAGCACTGCAGTGGCACCGGGCAAGCTCACCGTCAACAGCGTCACCGTCAAGGACGGCACCGTCATCCACTTCAAGGACTGGGGCAGCGGCACGCCCGTCGTCTTCAGCCACGGCTGGCCATTGCAGGGCGACGCCTGGGAAGACCAGATGATGTTCCTGGCCAGCCACGGCTACCGCGTGATCGCGCACGACCGCCGCGGCCACGGCCTGTCCAGCCAGCCATGGCAGGGCAATGACATGGATACCTACGCCGACGACCTGGCCACCCTGCTCGACGCGCTCGACATCAAGGGCGCGACCCTGGTCGGCCATTCGACGGGCGGCGGCGAAGTGGCGCGTTATATCGGCCGCCATGGCGAAAAGCGCGTGGCCAAGGCCGTGCTGGTGGGCGCCGTGCCGCCGCAGATGGTCAAGTCGGAGACGAATCCCGGCGGCTTGCCGATGTCCGTCTTCGACGGCATCCGCGCCGGCGTGCTGGCCGACCGTTCGCAATTTTTCAAGGACCTGACGGTGCCGTTCTTCGGCGCCAACCGTCCCGGCAACAAGGTGTCGCAAGGCATGCGTGACACTTTCTGGCTGCAGGGCATGCAATGCGGCATCAAGAACGCCTACGATTGCATCAAGCAGTTTTCCGAGACGGACTTCACGGCCGACCTGAAGAAAATCTCCGTGCCCACCCTGGTGGTGCACGGCGGCGACGACCAGATCGTGCCGATCGACGCTTCCGGCAAGGCTGCGGCCAAGCTCATCAAGAACGCCAGGCTGGTCATCTATGAAGGCGCGCCGCACGGCTTGCCGGCCACCCACAAGGACCGCCTGAACGAAGACTTGCTGGCCTTTATCAAGTCCTGACCGTTCTGCGCTTCCCGCACCGCCGGCCCGCCCGGCGGTGCTACTCTTCCCCGCCGCGCAAAAAAAACCGCCCGCCTCCCCCATTCGTATAACTGCCATGCCTGATGCGCCGTGCATACTTGTTGCAGCGCGGCATACGCCGCAGCGAACGACAGGAGTTCCGCGATGGCCAGCATGCATTATTTCCCTCAGAAGCAAGACCCCGGCCCGGCGCAGGCGCAGCGCATGGGCAGCATGGACGGTATGGGCGAATTTGCCGCATCGGTCGCGCACGAGGTGCGCCAGCCGCTGGCGGCCATCGCGCTCAATGCCGATGCCGCCTTGCGCTGGCTCGATCACGATCCGCCCCGCCTCGACGAGGCGCGCGCGGCGCTGGCCCTGGTCGCCAGTGCCGGCAGCCATGCCAGCGCCGTGCTGCGCAGCGTGCATGGCCTGGCCTGCAATTCGCCGGACAGCCACGGTCATTTTGTGGCCGAAGACGCCGTGCAAGACCTGCTGCCGCTGTTGCGCGCGCCACTGCAACGCCACGCCATCCATCTGGATACGCAGCTGGCGCCGGGCCGCCCGCTGCTGCATGCCGACCCGGTGCAATTCCGGCAAGTCATCCTGAACCTGCTGATGAACGCCATCGAGGCTCTGCGCGACACCGGCGGCCGGCCGCGCACGGTGCTGCTGTCTTCGCGCCTGGATGGCAGCGTGCAGCACTTCAGCATTGCCGACAATGGCGCCGGCATCGCGCCGCAGGCGGCCGACCGCCTGTACCACGCCCTGTATTCCAGCAAACCGGACGGCATGGGCATGGGCCTGGCCATCTGCCGCCGCATCCTCGACGCGCATGGCGGCCGCCTGTGGCATGCGCCCGGCGCGCCCCACGGCAGCGTCTTCCACTTCACCTTGCCAGCGCCATGAGCACAACCATGCACACGACCATGCCCCCGGCCGATCCGCCGATTACCCTGCTGATCGCCGACGACCACCCGCTGATCCTGGCCGGCCTGGCCTCGCTGATCGCGTCACTGCCTGGCTTACTCCTGCTGGGCCAGGCCGGCACGGGCAGCGCCGCCGTGGAACTGTACCGGCAACTGCGGCCCGACGTGGTGCTGATGGATTTGAACATGCCGGAAATGCATGGCGTCGAGGCGATCGAGCGCATCTGCGCCGACGACGCGCAAGCGAAGATCGTCATCCTCACCACTTACCAGGGCGAGGACAGCGTGCACCGGGCATTGCGCGCCGGCGCGCGCGGCTACCTGCTGAAGGATTCCGGCTTCCTGCAACTGACGCAGTGCATCCGCCAGGTGGCCGCCGGCAGACACTACCTGCCGCCGGAACTGGCCGCGCAGCAAGCCGGCCGCATCGAGGCGAACCGCCTGTCGAAACGCGAGCACGACATCCTGCTGCACCTGTCAGCGGGCAAGAGCAACAAGATGATCGCGCGCAGCGCCGGCATCGAGGTGGGCACCGTCAAATTTCATGTGAATAATATTTTGACCAAGCTCAACGTATCAAGCCGCACCGAGGCGGCCACGGTGGCCGCCCGGCGCGGCTTGCTGGGCGCGTTCTAGCTGCCGGGAATATCAGGCGGCACTGTCGTCCTTCTGCTGCGGCTCAGCCTTGGCCAATGTCGGCTTGGCTTCCACGCCGCTGATCTTCGGCACGCATTCGCTGCGCAGCCACGACACGGTGATGGCTTCTCCCGCCATCAGGCGCTTGACGCCGGGGACGATCTGTTCGCCGATCAGCATGCCCAGCAGGCCGATCAGGGCAATGGCGGGCGGCGCCGGCGAGCGCACCTGCAAGACGGCGTAGATGATGCCGACCAGCAAACCCACCGCCAGCGAAATCACATATAACTTCATGGCGCATTCCTTTCGATGAAAAAAAACGCCGCGCGCGGTCAGGCGCGCGGCGCATGGCACTGCCGCATGGCGTTTACTTGGCCGGCACCGGCGCCAGGGTGGCGTGTTCGCCATGGATGCGCTGCGGCGCCTTGTGCACCATCGTGTAGGCGTAGTCGACGCCCATGCCGTAGGCGCCCGAATGTTCGCGCACGATGGCCATGACGGCGTCATAGGTTGCCTTGTGCGCCCAGTCGCGCTGCCATTCCAGCAGCACCTGCTGCCACGTCACGGGCACCACGCCGGCCTGGATCATGCGCTGCATGGCGTAATCGTGCGCTTCCTTCGAAGTGCCGCCGGAAGCGTCGGCCACCATGTAGATTTCGTAGTCGCCTTCGAGCATCGCGCACAGGGCGAAGCTGTTGTTGCACACTTCCGTCCACAGGCCCGAAACGACGACTTTCTTCTTGCCGTTGGCGGCCAGCGCATCGCGCACCTTCTGGTCATCCCACGAGTTCATCGAGCTGCGCTCGAGGATATCCTTGCCGGGGAAGACGTCCAGCAGTTCCGGATAGGTATGGCCGGAGAAGCTTTCCGTTTCGACGGTGGTGATGATGGTGGGGATGTTGAATACCTTGGCGGCCTTGGCCAGGCCCACGGTATTGTTTTTCAGCGCTTGCCGGTCCATCGACTGCACGCCGAACGCCATCTGCGGCTGCTGGTCGATGAAGATGATCTGGCAATTATCGGGGGTGAGGACTTCCAGTTTCGGATTGGTCATGATGTCATCCATGAAGAAAGGGTTGAGTGGGTACTGCCGTGCATCGTATGCCTGGCGGCGTGCCCGCACCACTATCTAAATATAGGCTGGCATGCAGGCTGCCTCCGGGAAATGCCCCCTGCAGGAGGGCGGGCGCTGCGGTAAAATACCTTTTGCTCACCATGCTCCGACGACTCTTGATCGATAACTCCTCTTTGCCAGGCAACATCATGCGCAGCGATACGGCGCCGATACGCGTCCTCATTGCCGACGACCACCAGTTACTGCTCGACGGCATCGCGGCCCTGCTACGCGCCTTTCCCGGCGTGGCGCTGGTGGGCCAAGCCACCGATGGCCAGCAGGCGGTGCAGCAGTTTGACGCGCTGCAGCCCGATGTCACGCTGATGGATTTGCAGATGCCGCGCATGAACGGCCTTGACGCCATCGGCGCCATCCGCGCACGCCATCCGCAGGCGCGCATCATTGTGCTGACCACCTACAAGGGCGACACGCAGGTGCTGCGCGCCATCCGCGCGGGCGCATGCGGCTATGTGCTGAAAAGCGCGCTGCGCCACGAATTGCTGGCGGCGATACAGAACGTGCACGCGGGGCGGCGCCACATCACGCCCGAGATCGAGGCGGAACTGGCGCTGTATGCCTGCAGCGACGTGCTGTCGAACCGCGAACTGGACGTGCTCAAGCAGGTTGCGCAAGGCAATTCCAACCGCGAGACGGGCGCCCTGCTGCAAATCAAGGAAGAAACCGTCAAGGCGCACATGAGCACCATCCTGGCCAAGCTGGGCGCCCGGGACCGCACGCACGCCGTCACCATCGCGCTACGGCGCGGCATCCTCGACGCCTGAACGGCGCCAGCGCTGCCACCAGCGGCGCAGCGGGCCGTGCGCCAACGGCCAGGCGCGGTGCGCCGGCACCCGCAGGCGCCACTGCGTGCCGCCCCCATCGCGCCCGCCCACAGTCAGGCGCGCGCCAAGTTTCACCGCGCGCTCGCGCATGCCGGGCATGCCCCAGTGTCCGGGAATCTGCCCGTTCGCCGCGACCACCGGTGGCAAGCCCTGGCCATCGTCGCGCACGAGCAGTTCGATGCCTCCGCACGCATAGCGCACCGCCACCTCGACCACCTGCGCGCGCGCATGCTGGAAGGCATTGCGCAGCGCTTCGCTGGCGATGCGGTAGATTTCATGCGCCGCACGCGCATGCAGCATGCGCGCCTCGCCTTCCTCCGCATAGCGGAACACGATGCCGTGCTGCGCCGCCAGACGCTCGCCTTCGCGCCGCAGGATGGCGCTCCAGCGCGCGCCCGCATCGTCGCCCGCGCGCAGGTCGTGCACATGATCGCGTCCCTCGCCCAGCATGCGGTCGGCATCGTCAAGCGCGCGCAGCATGGCGGCGCGCGCGGGATCATCCTCGGCGATGGCCATGCTGGCATTGTGAAAGTGCAGGATCATCGCCTGCGTGCCCTGCAGCAGGGTATCGTGCAGCTCGCGCGCGATGCGTTCGCGCTCGGCCTGCTGCGCCTCCATCCGCGCCTGCAGGCGCGCGGCGTGCTGGCGCAGCCGCCAGCGGCAAACGCCGTATGCGGCCGCCAGCAGCGCCGCCGCGCACAGGCTGCGGAACCACCATGTCTGGTAGAAGGCGGGCAGCACGCGGAACGGCAGTTGCGCCACCGTGCTGGCCACGCCGTCGCCATTCGCCGCGATTACTTCGAAGCGGTAGCTGCCCGGCCCCAGGCCCGTGTACTGCGCCAGGCGCCGGACGCCCGCCTGCTGCCACTGTGTATCGTAGCCGTCGAGCCGGTAGCGGAACTGCAAACGCTCCGGCGTGCCCAGACTGGCGGCGTTGTAATGGAATTGCACGTCGCGCGTGCCTGCCGCCAGCTGCAGGCCGGCGCTTGCGGGCGGATCGATGCGCCGGCCGTCGGCTAGCAGCGCGCCGATTTCCACGCGTGGCGCCGGCAAGGGAGCAAGCGTCTGGCGCGGATCGATCCAGAACGTCGCGCTCTGGCGCGAAAACCAGATCTTGCCATCGTCCGCTTCGGCAACCGAGCGGTTGTGCAGCATGCCGATGCTGCCGTTCAAGCCATCGACGGCGTCGTACGAGGTGGCGCGCATGGCATGGGCGGCGTCGCGCAGCGCCAGGTCCACTTCCGCGGCGGGAATGTGCGCGGCGCCGCTGCCGTGATTGAGCCACAGGCTGCCGTCGCGCACGCGCAGCAGGCCCACCACGCCCTCGGTGGCGCTGGCCGGCTCGCTGCGCAGGGTGACGAAGCGGCCGCCGCGCCACAGCGCCACGCCACGCTGCCCGCCCGCCCACACCTGCCCGCGGTATTCGATCAGCATGGGAATCTTGCCCAGGTCCAGGCCCTGCGCGGGACCGAAGGTGTGCAGCCGCCCCCGTTCCAGCATGGAGACGCTGCCATCGGCATACGATAGCCACAGGCGCCCGGCCGCGTCGGCCAGCAGCGCCAGCGGCACTTTCGCGCCGCCATCGGGCAGCAGCGGTTCGCGCCGCCAGGCCCCGTCGCGATACTGGAAAACGCCGGCGCCGCTGAACACGCCCCAGATGCTGCCATCGGGCGCGAGCACCCCGGCGCGCATGCGCTTGACCGCGGCAGCGCCGGATGGATAGGCGATCGTGCGCAGTACGCGCCCATCCTCGCCGGCCAGCTGCTGCAGGCCGGCGAGGGCCGCCACCCACAGGCCGCCCGGCGCTTCCAGGATGGCGCTGATGGGCCCCAGGCGCGGCGCGCGCAGCACCGTGCCGTCGGCCCGCGCCAGCAGCAGCGGCCCCAGGACGTCATCGCGCGACAGCCACATCGCGCCTGCCGCTCCGGCCAGCATTTCCTGGGTACGGAACACTTCGGCCACGCCGGGCGCGGCACGCGTGCGCAGGACCACTGGCGCGGCCTGGCGGAAACGGTCCAGGCCTCCGTACGTGGCAACCCAGACATTGCCTTCATTGTCGTCGCACATGGAGCCGACGAGAACATTGCTCAAGCCATCGCGCGGCAGGAACGATTCCGTGTCGCTGCTGATGCCCAGCTGTCCCGGTGCCAGCGCGCCGCTGCTGCGCGTGCGGTGCAAGCCGTACTGGCTGTCGAACCACAGGGTGCCCGCGCGATCGACCAGCATGCTGCCGCTGGTGCCGCTGGTATCGCGGTAGATCCACCGATGATCGAGCTGCTCGTAGCGTTCCAGCGACTCGATGATGCGGATGCCGCGCATCTCCAGCAAATAAATGCGGCCGTCGGGTCCCTGCTGCGGCGGCGCGCGCAGGTCAAGCCGGCCGATGGGCGGCGCGAAGCGCGACTGCGTCGCCTGCCACATGAACAGGCCGTTTTCACTGAACACGGCGATGCGGCCATCGCGGTCGGCAAACACGGCGGACGCCTTTTGCGCCGTGTAGCCCTGCGCCGGTCCCATCGCCTGCCAGCGCCGGCCGTCGAAGCGCGAGATGCCGGACACGCCGGCCGCCCACACGGCGCCGTCGCCGCCGATGGCAAAGCCCCAGATGGCGCCCGCTGGCACGCCCTGCGCTTCGGCGTAATTGCGCACCACGCCATCCTTGACGTGGCTGATGCCGCCCACTTGCCAGCCTATCCACATGCCGCCGTCGGCGGCGCGCTTGAGCGCCAGTGCCACCGTGTCGGGAAAGCTGCCCTGGCGCGCGCGCACGGGCTCGAAGCGCAGGCCGTCGAAACGGCGCACGCCCGCATGCGTGCCCAGCCACAGGAAACCGTCATTGCCCTGAGCCATGACGATGATATCGTCGGGCGCGCCATCGCTGGCCATCCAGCGCGTGTGCTGCAGCTGATGGATGCCGCGTGCGGCATCGATGGCCAGCCCGCAAGGACTGGCCAGCATGAACATCAGCCACAGCAGGAAGGCGCGCATGGCGGCTGTCAGGGCACGGGCACGGCGGTCCGACCGCTACGCTGCGCCACGACGATCAGGCCGCCCAGCAGCACCAGCGGCACGGCCAGCGCCGCGAAACCGAAGACCAGGTAGCCAAAGCCGGCAGCGATGGCGCCCAGCGCAAAGGCCAGCAGCGGCCAGAAGAACTTGCCGCAGCGCGCGCGCGTGCCCTCGTCGGCCGCGCCGCGCAGCACGTCGACGGTGTCGAGCACGATCTGCGTCACGTTCCCCGTCATCATGGAGGTTGGCGCCAGGTGTGCCAGCAGCAGACGGCTGGTGGCGCTGTGCACGCCCATGGCGGCCGTGCCCAGCAAGCCTGCCGCCATGGCCATGGAACTGGCATCCTTGCCGACCGGCTCAGCCAGCACGCCAAACACCATGAAACCGGCCAGCAAGATCCATTGCAGCAGGAAGGCCAGCGTCAGCGCCGGACCGCCGCGGCGCTCGATGGCCAGCACCATCAGGCGCGTGACGACGATGCCCGCGATAAAGGCGGGAAAAGCGAGGATTTTCAGCAGGATGGGGATGCGCGTCGGTTCGGCCAGGGCGGCGCCGATCAGCACGAAGTTGCCCGTGACATGGGCCGTAAACAGGCCGAAGAGGGCGATAAAGCCCAGGGTATCGACATACCCGGCCAAAAAGCCCAGGCTGGTGCCGTATAAACGGCTATGTGGTGGCTGATCCATCGAATGACTCCCGATACCGTGCAATGCACTAAAAAACGAAAAACGCGCCAGGGAAGCGCCCCGGCGCCACTGCCTGCATGGTAAGCCATGCGGCCGGCCGCCGCCCCCGCCATTCGGCCAGTGCGCGACGCGCCACCTGATCTTTTGGCCCGTGTTCAAGCGCGGGACGTCCGCTACACTGGCCGACGTGACTTTCGCGCCGCGCACGCCGGCCCCCTCCCCCCCCTGCACCGCAACCATGGAGCTGCACCATGCCAGAACACACCCTCCCCGCCGCCGCACCCTTGATCCTGCTCAATGGCTGCTTCCATACCGTCGATAAAAGCTGCCCGCAAGCGAGCGCCGTGGCCATCGCCGACGGCAAATTCCTCGCCGTGGGCGATCTTGAAGACGTCATGCGCCACCGCGCGCCCGACAGCCGCGTGATCGACCTGGGTGGCCGCACGGTGATTCCCGGTCTGAACGACTCGCACCTGCACCTGATCCGCGGCGGCTTGAACTACAACCTGGAATTGCGCTGGGAAGGTGTGCCTTCGCTGGCCGACGCCCTGCGCATGCTCAAGGAGCAAGCCTTGCGCACGCCGAATCCCCAATGGGTGCGCGTGGTGGGCGGCTGGAACGAATTCCAGTTCGCGGAAAAGCGCATGCCTACCCTCGATGAAATCAACGCGGCCGCGCCCGACACCCCGGTCTTCATCCTGCACCTGTACGACCGCGCCCTGCTGAACCGCGCCGCCCTGCGCGTGGTCGGCTACGACAAGAACACGCCGAACCCGCCCGGCGGCGAAATCGTGCGCGACGCTGCCGGCAACCCCACGGGCATGCTGATCGCCCGGCCAAACGCCATGATCTTATATGCGACCCTGGCCAAGGGTCCGACCCTGCCGCGAGAATTGCAAGTCAATTCCACGCGCCAGTTCATGCGCGAACTCAATCGCCTCGGCCTGACCAGCGCCATCGACGCGGGCGGCGGCTTCCAGAATTATCCGGAAGACTACGCGGTGGTCGAGGAACTGGCGCAAAAAGAGCAGCTGACGATACGCATCGCCTACAACCTGTTCACGCAAAACAAGGGCCGCGAACTGGAGGATTTTGAAAAATGGACGGAGATGGTCACGCCGGGCCAGGGCGACGACTACTACCGCCATAACGGCGCCGGCGAAATGCTGGTATTTTCCGCCGCCGACTTCGAGGATTTCCTCGAACCGCGCCCGGACCTGGCGCCCGGCATGGATGACGAACTGGAAAAGGTTGTGCGCCACCTGGTGTCCAAACGCTGGCCCTTCCGCCTGCACGCCACCTATGACGAATCGATCGACCGCATGCTGACGGTATTTGAAAAGGTCAACCGCGACATTCCGTTCGACGGCCTGCACTGGATGTTCGACCACTGCGAAACCATCACGCCGAAAAACATCGACCGGGTCAAGGCGCTGGGAGGCGGCATCGCCATCCAGCACCGCATGGCTTTCCAGGGCGAGTACTTTGTCGACCGCTACGGTGCCGAAGCAGCCAAGGCCACGCCGCCGATCGCGCGCATGCTGGCCTCGGGCGTGCCGGTAGGCGGCGGCACCGACGCCACCAGGGTCGCCAGCTACAACCCGTGGACGGCGCTGTACTGGCTGGTGTCGGGCCGCACCGTCGGCGGCTTGCGCCTGTACGACGCGGGCAGCCGTTTGTCGCGCGACACGGCGCTGGAACTATGGACGGCGGGCAGCGCCTGGTTCTCCAGCGAGCAAGGCAAGAAGGGGCGCATCCAGGAGGGCATGCTGGCCGACCTGGCCGTGCTGAGCGCGGATTTTTTCAGCATAGCTGAAGAGGCGATCAAGTCCATCGAATCGGTGCTCACCATCGTCGGCGGCAAGATCGTCTACGGCCAGGCGGAATTTTCCAATCTGGCGCCGCCTCCTATCCCCGTATTGCCGGACTGGTCGCCCGTGAAAAACGTGGCCGGCCATTACCGCGCCGCGCCGCCGCAAACGACCAGCGTGATGCAACAGCACCAGTGCCAGGGCGCCTGCGGCGTCCACGCCCACGCCCATGACGTGGCGCGCAAGAGTTCCGTGCCCGTCTCCAGCCATTCCGGCTTCTGGGGCGCGCTGGGGTGCAGCTGCTTTGCGTTCTGAGGCCATGCTGACGCGATTGCCCCTGCTGGCTGCCGGCGCGCTCGCGCTGGCGGCTACCCTGCCCGCCGCGGCACAGAACAATGTGCAGCTGTACGGCCGCCTGAACGTGGCGCTCGAAGCGCTGCACTCGTCCGCCAGCGGCGACAGCGTGCAGCGCGTATCCAACAACCGCTCGGTACTCGGTTTTCGCGGCAGCGAAGACCTGGGCGGCGGCTGGCAGGCGCTGTTCCAGGTCGAGGGCACCTTGTCGCCCGATACTGGCGCAGGATCAATCGCCGCGCGCGACACGCGCGTCGGTATTGCCGGGCCGTGGGGTACGCTCTTTGCCGGCAACTGGACCCTGCCCTACAACAGCGCCACATCCGCGCTCGACCCGTTCTACCCCACCACGGCCGGCTACATGAGCCTGATGGGCAACGGCGCGGGCGCCACCGAAAGCAATACCAGCAACACGTATTCCTTCGACCGGCGCCAGCAGAACAGCGTGCATTACTGGACGCCGCAGTGGCAAGGCTGGTCGCTGCGCGTGGCGCGCGGCATGGCGGAAGAACGGCTGGCCAGCGGCGCGCATCCGGCACTGACCTCGGCCGCATTGATCTACGACGGTCGCACCCTGTACGCCACCCTGGCGCATGAGGCACACCACGACTATCAGGGACGCGGACTCTCCGACCGTGGCAGCAAGCTGGCCCTGGCCTGGCGCGTCGACAGCGCCACGCAGCTGGCGCTGGTGCTGGAAAGCCTGCGCTATGCGACGCCCACGGGCCAGCTGCGCCGCCGCACGGCCTACTTTTCCGCCACGCGCCAGTTCGGCCGCCACGGCCTGCGCTTCGGCCTGGCGCATGCCCAAAGCGCCAGCGGCAGCGCGCTGGAAAGCATCGGCACCGTGCGTGCGGGAGCGGATACGGGCGCCACCCACGCCACCGCCGGCTACGACTACCAGCTGTCGAAACGCAGCAGCCTGTATGCCTACTACACGCGCCTGGCCAACAGCCGCCACGGCATCGCCGACTTTGCCATCAACAGCCTGGGACACGAAACAGGCAGGGCGGGCGCCACCATGTCGGGCGTGGCGCTGGGGATCAGGCACAACTTCTGAGCGGCGCTCAGTCCCAGCAGACCGACAGTACGGTATAGCCCTGTGACGGGTCAGGAGCGTTGTCGGGCTTGCCGTAAGGCCAGCCGGGGATGACGCCGTCGGCTTCCATGCCGGCGATCCAGCGCTCCACCTCGTCCTGGCGTGCGGACGTGAAGATATGCACGTTTTCCGCAGGCGGAAAACGTTTCGCGTCCACGTCCGCCTCGCCATAGTCGCACCAATCCTGGTGCAAGCCGACCAGCACCTTTTCCACGTCCGGCCTGGCGGCGATCTCGCGGAACCTTTCATACAACTGCGCAATCGGCGGGCGGCCATAGCCCCACTGGTTCGGCGCGATCGACTCTTCGTCGGTATTGCCTGCAAAGTAGAGATCGAGATCAATCACGGGTGGCGCATCGCCATCGTAGGCGTCGAGCGAGGCCAGGTACTGGGACAGTTTTTCGGGCATGGGTAGAGTTCCGCTGATGTGAAAGCCAATGCAATATTGTAGCCTGCAGACGTATATGCCAGCGGAGCAACGCGCCTGGGTTCGAGCTCGCGGTCGGCTTCCAATACAGATTGGTCCCGTCAGCCATGGCGCTGAAATCGAGGACGACAAAAAACCCGCTGACTTTTGCAAGCAAGCGGGTTTTCTGATGAAACTTGGTGCCGTTGGCCGGAATCGAACTGGCGACCTTCACATTACGAATGTGCTGCTCTACCAACTGAGCTACAACGGCGAAGACCCACATTCTACAAACAATGCACAAAATTTGCTAGTGTCAACGCGAACTTTTTTGCATTTTTTTAGCGGCCCGGCTGCGGGCCGCTAAAAATCGTGGAAAAGTGCGGCTTTTTACTCCGCGTGGTAGGCGGTCACGCGGGCCACTTCGTCTTTCGAACCGAGGAAGACGGGCACGCGCTGGTGCAGCTTGTGCGGGGCGATGTCCATGATGCGCTGCTGGCCGTCGGTGGCTGCGCCGCCGGCTTGCTCGACGATGAAGGCCATCGGATTCGCTTCGTACATCAGGCGCAGCTTGCCCGGCATCGAGGTGTCGCGCAGGTCGGCAGGGTACATGAAGATGCCGCCGCGGTTCAGGATGCGGTGCACGTCGGCCACCATCGAGGCGATCCAGCGCATGTTGAAGTTGGTGCCGCGCGGGCCCGTGTCGCCGGCCAGCAGTTCATCGACATAGCGTTTCACCGGCGGATGCCAGTGGCGCGCGTTCGACATATTGATGGCGAACTCCTTCGTCGTCGGCGGAATCTGCATATTGCTTTGCGTGAGGACCCACGAACCCATCTCGCGGTCCAGGGTGAAGCAGTTCACGCCATTGCCGAAGGTCAGTACCAGCATGGTTTGCGGGCCGTACACGGCATAGCCGGCCGCCACCTGCTTGCTGCCCGCCTGCATGAAGTCCTGCTCGGTCGGCTGACCCATGCCGTCCGGCGCTTTCAGTACCGAGAAGATGGTGCCGATCGACACGTTGACATCGATGTTCGAGGAACCATCCAGTGGGTCGAACAGCAGCATGTATTCGCCCTTCGGATAGCGGTTCGGGATCGGGTGGATCGATTCCATCTCTTCCGACGCCATGGCCGCCAGGTGGCCGCCCCATTCATTCGCTTCGAGCAGGATCTCGTTGGAGATGATGTCGAGTTTCTTTTGTACTTCGCCCTGCACGTTTTCCGTGTCGGCCGTGCCCAGCACTTCACCGAGGGCGCCCTTGCCGACAGCGTGGCTGATGGTTTTGCAGGCGCGCGCGACGACTTCGATCAGCAGGCGCAGTTCGGCCGGAATGCTGTTGTTCGAGCGCTGCTCTTCAACCAGGTATTGCGTAAGACTGATGCGTTTCATGAAATCCCTCTGTTTTGATGATTATTGCGGTGTTAATTGGCCAATGCCTTGCTGACGACTTCCATCACGTCATTCGACAGGCTGGCCTGGCCGGCGACTTTTTCCAGCGCCTCGCGCATGTGGCTTTGCAGCGCGGGCACGTAACGGCGCCAGCGGTCCATGGAGCGCGCCAGGCGGGCCGCCACTTGCGGGTTCAGGGCATCGAGCGCGATGACTTGTTCGGCCCAAAAGGCATAGCCGCTGCCGTCAGCCGCATGGAATTGCGACGGATTGGCGTTGGTGAAATTGAAGATCAGGCTGCGCGCGCGGTTCGGGTTTTTCAGGGTGAAGGCCGGATGCGTCATCAGTTGACGCACGGCTTGCACATCGGTCGATGGCGCGGCCGCCTGCATGGCGAACCACTTGTCGACCACCAGCGCCTCGTTCTCGAAATCGCCATAGAAGCTGGCCAGGGCCGCCTGCGCATGCGGCTGCGAGCCGGAATGAATCAGCGCCGCCAGTGCCGCGGCGCGGTCCGTCATGTTGCCGGCATTGTCGAACTGCAGCCGCGCCAGGTCCAGCTCCGCCGCTGCGGGCGCAATCAGCAGATACGACAGGGCCAGGTTCTTCAGCGCGCGCTTGCCGGCCGACAGGGCGTCCGGGCTGTACTCGCCCGGCGTCTGGTTGGCGTGGTATTGCGCCAGCAGCTCAGGTTTCAGCGCGGCAGCGATGGTGCGGCGCATGAACTGGCGCGCCGCATGGATCGCCTGCGGGTCGACTTGCGCCAGGCGCTCGGCGATGATGGTTTCCGACGGCAGGATCAGGGCCAGCTCGCGGAAGGCAGGATCGAGCGTTTCATCGGCCAGCAAGGCGCGCTGCGCTTCGATGAAGGTGTCGTCCAGCGCCAGCGCTTCGCCTGCGGCGACGGCGCCGGTCAGTTTCAGCAGGCGCTCCATGGCCAGGCGCTGGCCCGCTTCCCAGCGGTTCACGGAATCGCTGTCGTGGCGGAACAGGTGCAGCAGTTCGGCGTCGGTATAGCCGTATTCGAGCACCACGGGCGCGGAAAAGTCGCGCAGCAGCGACGGCACGGGGGCTTGCGTCACATTCGTGAAGCGGAAAGTCTGCGACGCCTGCGTCAATTCCAGCACGACGCTGGTAGCGCCGTTCGATGCCACGCCATCCACGTACAGCGGCAGGTCGCCGCCATCGGCAGCCAGCAGGCCGACGGTGACGGGAATGTGGAACGGCAGTTTCTTCGGCTGGCCCGGCGTGGCGGGGCAGCTTTGCGCCAGGGTCAGCTCGAACGTCTGGCTGGCGGCATCGTAGCGCGTGGAAGCGGTGACGATGGGCGTGCCGGCCTGGCTGTACCAGCGCTCGAACTGGCTGAAGTCGCGGCCATTCGCGTCGGCCATGGCGGCGAGGAAGTCGTCGCACTGGACGGCCTGGCCATCGTGGCGCTCGAAATACAGGTCCATGCCCTTGCGGAAGCCGTCGCGGCCCACGAGGGTCTGGTACATGCGCACCACTTCGGCGCCCTTTTCGTAGATCGTGACCGTATAAAAGTTATTGATCTCGACGAAGGAGTCGGGACGCACGGGATGGGCCATCGGGCCCGCGTCTTCAGGGAACTGCGCCTGGCGCAGGGTGCGCACCTGGTCGATGCGCGTGACGGCGCGGCCCGTATCCGTGCCGATCATGTCGGCCGAGAATTCCTGGTCGCGGAACACCGTCAAGCCTTCCTTCAGCGACAGCTGGAACCAGTCGCGGCACGTCACGCGGTTGCCGGTCCAGTTATGAAAGTATTCATGGCCCACCACCGCTTCGATGCCCGCGTAATCGACGTCCGTCGCCACGCGCGCATTGGCCAGCACATACTTGGTGTTGAAGATGTTCAGCCCCTTGTTTTCCATGGCACCCATGTTGAAGTCGCCCACGGCGACGATCATGAAGCGGTCCAGGTCCAGTTCCAGGCCGAAGCGCTCCTCGTCCCAGCGGATCGAGTTTTTCAGCGACTGCATGGCGTAGTCGGTTTTATCGAGGTTGCCGTCTTCCACCCACACTTGCAGCAGCACTTCGCGGCCCGACTTCAAGGTGTAGCACTCTTCCTGGCACACCAGGCGCGCCGCCACCAGGGCGAACAGGTAGGACGGCTTCTTGAACGGGTCTTCCCACTTGGCGTAATGGCGGCCGTCACCGAGGTCGCCCTCTTCGATCAGGTTGCCGTTCGATAGCAGTACCGGATATTGCTCCTTGTCGGCGCGCAGCATGACTGTGTACTTGGCCATCACGTCCGGGCGGTCCGGGAAGAAGGTGATGCGGCGGAAGCCTTCCGCTTCGCATTGCGTGAAGAAATTATGGTTCGACACGTACAGGCCGGACAGCGAGGTATTGTCCTGCGGCGCCAGCACGGTTTCGATATCGAGCGTAACATCGTCCGGTGCCTTGGGAATGGTCAGCATGCTGGCCGTCAGCTTGTACTGCGACGGCTTGAGCAGCTTGCCGTTCAGGCGGACTTGCACCAGTTCAATATGTTCGCCGTGCAATTCGATGCTGCGGCTGGTGCTGGCCGGGTTGTGGCGCATGCGGATCCGGCTCGCCACCACTGTGCGGGCGGGATCGAGATCGAAACCAAGTTCGACGCTGTCGACCAGGAAGCTGGGCGGCGTGTAATCTTTGCGGTAAATCGTCTGAGGGCTGTCTGTGCGCATAGGGATTTGGGTGGGAGCGGAGGCAAAAGCCTATTTTACCAACACCAGCCCCCGATAGTCGCGATTCAGGCCAGGAATGTTGGATTCCCTTACACGCCGACATGCTCGGTAACATTCTGTAATAATGAATAGAAACAAATAGAACTATTCTTATAATACTAAGCGATGAATTGTGTCTACTATCAGGAGGTCATGCAATGAAACGTTATCTCACCATCATGATGGCCGCATTGACCGTGTTGCTGACCGGATGCGCCACCACCATACGCAGCGACGTCACCGTCTTCCACGAGTGGCCTGCGCAATTGCAGGACAAATCGTATGCGTTTGAAGCGCCAGCGGCGGAAAACGACACGCTGGAATACCGCAGCTACCAGAACCTGGTGCGCGCGGAACTGGCCAAGCACGGCTTCGGCGAAGCTTCCGGCCCGGCGGCAGCCAATTTGCGCGTGGCGATGCAGTTTTCCACCGTCGACTATCCTGAGCGCGTGCTGCAGGCGTCTGATCCATTCTGGTATGGCCCTGGCTACTGGCCTGGCCGCTACGGCTACCGCTACGGCGCGTGGCCAGGCTATGGCCGCTTTGGCTATAACCCCTACTGGTATGGTCCGATGGACATGGAAGAAAGCGTGCGCCACAAATACGAACGCGAATTGCGCGTGACGATCAATGACCGCACCGGCAAGAAACTGTATGACGTGACCGTGCAATCGACCAGCAACAAGCGCGCCACGTCGCAGGTGATGCCGGCCATGGTCGCCAGCGCCTTTGCCGACTTCCCCGGACAAAGCGGCGTTCCCCGCAAGGTGGAAGTCAAGATAGACTGAGAGCGCCAGCCAAAACCTACTGCGCGTCGCGCTTTGCGGCCGGCGATGCTCACCGTACTAAAGTACGGTTGCGCTTCTCGGCCACAAATCACTGCCGCTCGCTACGGTTTTGTCAGGCGCGAGAAGTCTGGAGTACTTTAAAAAAACCGGCTGGTGCAGCGATGCGCAAGCCGGTTTTTTTATGTCTACGAATAATACGCTTCGGCCGCAAACGTCAGCGCGCCGATCAGGGCCACGGCCAATAACAGCACGATCAGCAGGCGGCCGAACTTCGGCGTGCCGTCATCGCTGCCGCTCATGGCACGATGATGGTGGAACCGGTCGTCTTGCGCCCTTCCAGGTCCGTGTGCGCCTGGGCGATATGGGCCAGGCTGTAGCGCTGGTTGATCTCGATCTGCACTTCGCCGCTGCTGACGACGCCGAACAGCGAGGTGGCCATTTCTTCCAGGTTCGCACGGTTCGAGGCATAGCTGAACAGGGCCGGGCGCGTGAGGAACAGCGAGCCGCGCGACGCCAGTTCACTGAGGGTGAAGGCCGGCACGGGACCGGACGCGTTGCCGAAGCTGACCATCATGCCCAGCGGCGCCAGGCAGTCGAGCGAACCCGTAAACGTATCCTTGCCGATGGAATCGTACACCACGGAGACGCCCTTGCCGCCCGTGATCTCGCGCACGCGCTCGACGAAGTTTTCCGTGTTGTAGTTGATGACGTGGGCGGCGCCATGCGCCTTGGCCAGCGCCGCCTTTTCATCGGAACCGGCCGTGCCGATCAGGTTCACACCCAGCACTTTCGCCCACTGGCAGGCGATCAGGCCCACGCCGCCCGCGGCCGCGTGGAACAGGACGGTATCGCCCGCCTTCAGGGCCACCGTGCGGTGGAACAGGTATTGCACCGTCAAGCCTTGCAGCATCATGGCGGCGGCCGTATCGAAAGCGATGCGCTCGGGCAACACCAGCAGCAGCGCCGCCGGCAAGTTGCGCTGCTGCGCATACGCGCCATTGATGCGCGCCGCATACGCCACCCGGTCGCCGATTTTCACTTCCGTGACGCCCTCACCCACTGCCTCGACGATGCCCGCCCCCTCGACACCGAGGCCATTGGGCAGCGGCTGCGGGTACAGGCCAGTGCGGAAATACACGTCGATGAAATTGAGGCCGATGGCCTCGTGTTTCACGCGCGCCTCGCCGGGGCCGGGCGGCGGCAGTTCCACGTCCACGTATTCCATCACATCCGGGCCGCCCACGCGCTGCACGCGGATGGCCTTGGTGGTAATCGTTGCACTCATGCTCATCTCCTTGTCTGGGGAATCAGGCGGCCGCGCTGGCCCGCGCCTGCAACTGCGACAGCACCAGGTGCGCCGAAGACAGATTCGTCGCGCACGCCACGTTGTGCACGTCGCAGGCGCGCACCAGGGCGTTGATGTCCGGCTCGTGCGGCTGCGGCGTCATCGGGTCGCGCAGGAAAATCACGCAATCGATCAAGCCTTCCACCAGCAGCGAGCCGATCTGCAAGTCGCCGCCGAACGGACCGGAATGCTTGCGTTCGACCGCCAGGCCCAGTTCGTTGATCAGGCGGCCGCCCGTGGTGCCCGTGGCCGACAGTTCGCAACCCTTCAAAAAGTCCAGGTATTCGCCCGCCAGGGTAATCATGTCATCTTTTTTCTTGTCGTGGGCAATCAGGGCGATACGTGTTTTCATGGTGAGGACCATTTCAGTGGGTGGAGGAATTATTTCTTTTTCGACAGCAAGTAGATACCGGCCAAGACCAGGCTGGTGCCAGCCAGTTGCCAATTGGTGATCGGTTCATCGAGAATCATGGCGCCCAGGAACAGGGTCGACACGGGACCGATCATGCCCGCTTGCGAGGCGACGGGCGCGCCGATGCGCTCGACGGCGATCATCGTCATGAAGACGGGCATCACCGTGCAAAAGATGCCGTTCAGCAAAGACAAGCCATACACGGGCATGGGCTGGATCAGCAGCTCGACGGGACGCAGGATGAAGAATTGAAAGATGCAGGCAAAGCTGGCCACGCACATCGCATAGCTAACCAGGCGCATCGAGCCGATGCGCTTGACCAGTTCACCCGAGCCCAGCAGATACACGGCATACGCGCAAGCCGAACCCAGCACGAGAGTCGACCCCAGCGCCACATTGCTGGCGCCGCCCTGCAAGTCGTGCACGAACACCAGCACGATGCCGCAATAGGACGTGAACAGTGCCAGCCACTGCAGGCGGCTGATGCGCTGCTTGAAGTACACGGTGGTAATCAGCAGTACGAAGGTGGGCGTAAGGAACAGGATCAAGCGCTCCAGGCCCACGGAAATGTATTGCAGGCCCAGAAAATCCAGATAGCTGGACAGGTAGTAGCCAACGAGGCCCAGCCCGACGAGGCGCAGCCGGTCGCTGGTCGACAGCGGCGGCTCCGTGCGCATCTTCCACCAGGCGATGACGGCGAATACGGGCAGCGAAAAAATCATCCTGAAGGCGATCAGGGTGACGGCGTCGATCTGGTAACGGTACAGCAGCTTGGCGACGATAGCCTTGGTGGAAAACAGCACCGCGCCGCCCACGGCGATGGCCAGGCCACCGAGGTAGACGGAACGGGGAAGCGAGGGAGGAGATACTTGCGGGGAACTGGAGCTCATCTCCAGATTGTAAGGCAAAAGCGACAGGCGGCTGATAAGCCCGACGGCAAAAACCGGGGTCGGACCCTGAGGGTCTGAACCCAGCCCTTGCTTTGGGCTTGACGTTTAATAAATAATTTTAAGACACCACCACCGCCGCCGCGCCCGCCGTCACCGTCGCCGTCGTCACCCGCGCAATCACGTTGCCTGGTGCCGCCGTGCCGATCAGTTTATGCACCTGCTTGAACTGCGCCACCAGCTTGCCCGGCGTCAAAGTAACCACCGTGTAGCCCTGCGCATCCGTATTCAGATGCTTGATCCACGGGTTGTTGCCCAGGCCGGACAATTGCTGCGCCAGGCCCAGCAGGGTTGCGCTGAAGTCAGTGCTCGCTTTCAAGCCGGCCTGCACGGCAGCTACCGTGGCATCGAGCTGCGCCTCCGACACGCCCTTGGCGGCCAGGGCGCCGCGCAGCTGCACGCGCAATTGCTCCAGCAGGCTGTCGATGGTGGGCGCCGCCTTGCCCATGGTGTAGTCGAGCAGGTTGATGTCGAGATTCACCGTGCCCAGGCCCGTGACGGGAATGGCCAGCGGATAGCTGACGAGGGTGCCGATATCGCCCATGCTGCCGGCGGCCGACTTCAGGTAACTGAAGAAGGAATCGGAGCTGACGCCGGCCGACACCAGGTCCACCATGACGGGCGTGCCGCCGCCGGCGGCGTCGAAATCGTCGCTGACCGTGCCCGCAAAAAACGAGTGGATATCGCCCGTAATCGCCACCACGTTGCCGATGGCATTGTTTTTCAGGTGCGCCATCAAATTCTTGCGCTCGCTGTTGTAGCCATCCCACTGGTCGCAATTGAGCAGGAAGCGCGTGAAGAATGGCGCCAGCGCCGCCTGCTGGCCGGAAGCGGCGACAAAGCTTGACGCGGCGCCCTTGGCCTGCACGTCGGGCTTGATCCAGCCGAAGGCGATCACTTGCGCGGCGGCGGCCGGCGAGCCGCTGTTGTAGGCGGCCACCGTGATGCCGGCCTGGGCCGCGCTCAAGCCGGCGCCCACGGCGGCGGCGCCCTGCGCGCCTGCATTGGTTGCCGCGCCGGCAATCGCTATGGCCGCCGCTTGCGCCACGGTCGCCGATGCGCCTGCCGTCGAAGCGGCCACGATGCCTGAGGCCAGCGGCACGCTGCCGCCCACCAGTGGCAGGGTGCTGGCGATGGCCTTGCCCACGTTCACCATGGCGCTCAGGGCCAGCAAGGTGGCGATCGCATCCGTGCCATTCAAGCCCATGCGCAGCAATGACACTTCATTGCCCCACAGCTTCCAGGTAGAGGTCGCTGCCTTCATCTTGCTTTTCCACCAGTCGCGCTGGGTCGTGCCCAGCATGCCGACGGCAGCCAGCGGGTCGGCGCCGGCCTTGGTGGCGGCGGCCATCTTCTGCCCTTCCACGCTGTCGAACAACGCTTGCGGCACCAGATAGCGGCTGCCGATGCTGCCCAGCGGCTTGCCCGTGGCGGGGTTGATGGTCGATTCCGCGATCGCATGGTCGGCGCGGTACAGGCGCTCGTCCGTCATCACCAGCTGCATCAGTTTGCCGAACTGGAAATCGCGGTAGATCTGGATATTCTGGAACGTTGTCGCGGCGGCATCGAACGTGACGTCGGCCGGCATGTATTCGAACCACGCCTGGTTGGCGCTGCGGCGGCGGGCCGGCTGGTGCAAATCGCTGCCGTCGGCGGCCACGATGCCCTCGTAGGTGGACGCGTCCTGCCAGGCGTCGTCCGTGAATTCGTGATCATCCCAGATGGCGATGAAGGCAAAGCGCTCGTGCACGGCTTGCAGGCGCGCATCGGTGCGGTATTTCTTGTACAGGTAGCGGTAATCGGCCACCGTGGTGGCATATTTCGCGCCGGACGTGCCGCTTTTATACGTGCCGTCCGGCAGTTTCAGCTGGTCGTGGCGGCTTTCCACGGCGCCGCTCTGGAAGGCCTCGCCCACCGTTTCATAGATGTAGTCGCCCAGGTGGACGATGAAATCCAGGTTTTCATTGGCGGCGATGTGCGACAGCGCGCCCCAGTGGTTGATGCTCCAGTCCTGGCACGTCAGGTAGGCGAACTGCAGCTGCGGCACGTCGGCCGTGGCGGCGGGCGCCGTCTTGAAGCGGCCCACGTTCGAGCGCACGTCGCCGGCGATGAACTGGTAAAAATACACCTGGCCCGGCTGCAAGCCCGTCACCTTGTGGCGCAGGGTATTGTCGAAATCGGCTTTCAGCGGCAGCTTGGCATCGACGATGGGCGTGCCGGCCAGGGCCGTATTGCCGCCCAGGGCGGCCGTATTGTCGCTGGCGCTGACGATCAGGCGTACGGCAACCTCATCCTTGCCGGCCACGGCGGGCGCGACGGCATCGAAACTGGCGGGCACGACGCGCGTCCACAGCATGGCGCTGTCGGCGCGCGGGTCGCCCGAGGCCACGCTTTGCGGGAATTTCCAGTCGCTGCCCGAGGCCAGCGGCACGCCAGGATCGCTGTAATCGGTGCTGCCGCAGGCGGCGAGGCCGGCGGTCGCCACGGAGACCGTGATAAAGCCGCCCAATTTCAGAAATTGCCGCCTATCCATTTGACTTGCCATGATGTCGCGCCCTCGATATGGTGAAAGCGCGTCACTTTAGCAACAGATTGTGTCATCCTGATGACGGGGCCATGCCGCTTCGCAGGGGGCCGATATGCTAAAATGTCGGCCACAATTGAACACCCGTCTAAGGAAGATTCGACATGGCAGGACATAGCAAATGGGCCAACATCAAGCATAAAAAGGCTGCCACCGATGCCAAGCGCGGCAAAATCTGGACGCGCCTGATCAAGGAAATCACGGTCGCGGCCCGCATGGGCGGCACCGACGCCATCACCAATCCGCGCCTGCGCCTGGCGGTCGACAAGGCGGCCGATGCGAACATGCCAAAAGACAACGTCCAGCGCGCGATCAACCGCGGCAGCGGCGGCGTCGACGGCGCCAACTACGAGGAAGTGCGCTACGAAGGCTACGGCGTGGGCGGCGCAGCCGTCATCGTCGAATGCATGACCGACAACAAGGTGCGCACGGTGGCAGAGGTGCGCAACGCCTTCAACAAGAATGGCGGCAACATGGGCAATGAAGGCTCGGTTGCCTTCATGTTCCAGCACTGCGGCCAGTTGCTGTTCGCGCCGGGCACCGACGAAGACAAACTGATGGAAGCGGCACTGGAAGCGGGCGCCGACGACGTCATCGCCGATGAAGAGGGCGGCTTCGAAGTGGTCACTCCCGTGCACGATTTCGCCACCGTCAAGGAAGCGCTGGAAGCGGCCGGCTTCAAGGCCGAAGTGGCCGAAGTCATCATGAAGCCGGCGACGGAAACCGTCTACGCGGGCGACGACGCCATCAAGATGCAAAAGCTGATCGATGCGCTGGAACTGCTGGACGATGTCCAGGAAGTGTTTACGAACGCCCTGATCGAGAACTAAGCAACAACATCAAGGGCGGCACCGCCGCCCTGCAACCCACATTGAACGAACGGTACCTATGAAAATTCTGGTAGTCGGCTCTGGCGGCCGCGAACACGCCCTGGCCTGGAAACTGGCCCAGTCCGAACGCATACAGATGGTGTATGTTGCGCCGGGCAATGGCGGCACCGCGCGCGATGCGCGCCTGGTCAATCTCGACATCAGCGACCCGCAATTGCTGGCCGATTTCGTTCAACAGGAACACATCGGCCTCACGGTCGTCGGTCCGGAAGTGCCGCTGGCGGCGGGCATCGTCAACCTGTTCCGCTCGCGCGGCCTGAAAATCTTCGGCCCGACGAAAGAAGCGGCGCAGCTGGAATCGTCGAAGGACTTCGCCAAGGCCTTCATGCAGCGCCACGGCATCCCGACAGCCGCCTACCAGACGTTTTCCGACGTCGCTCCCGCGCACGCCTACATCGACGCCATGGGCGCACCCATCGTCATCAAGGCCGACGGCCTGGCCGCCGGCAAGGGCGTCGTCGTCGCCATGACCCTGGAAGAAGCACACCAGGCGGTCGACATGATGCTGGCCGATAACCAGTTCGGCGACGCCGGCGCGCGCATCGTCATCGAGGAATTCCTCGCCGGCGAAGAAGCGAGCTTCATCGTCATGTGCGACGGCAAGAACATCCTGCCGCTGGCCACCAGCCAGGACCATAAGCGCCTGAAGGACCACGACCAGGGCCCGAACACGGGCGGCATGGGCGCGTATTCGCCGGCGCCTATCGTCACGCCGGCCATGCATGCGCGCGTCATGCGCGAAATCATCGTGCCGACCATCCAGGGCATGGCCAAGGATGGCATCACGTTCACGGGCTTCCTGTACGCGGGCCTGATGATCGACGACAAGGGCACGCCGAAGACGCTGGAATTCAACTGCCGCATGGGCGACCCGGAAACGCAGCCGATCATGGCGCGCCTGAAAACCGACCTGGTCACCGTCATGGAGCACGCCGTCAACGGCACGCTCGACGCCGTGGAACTGGAATGGGACCGCCGCACGGCCGTCGGCGTCGTCATGGCTGCCGCCGGCTACCCGGACGATCCTGTCAAAGGCACGTCCATCGGCGACATCCCGGCCGAAACCGTCGATTCCGTCACCTTCCATGCGGGCACCCGCATCGAAGGCGAACGCCTGGTCACCAACGGCGGCCGCGTGCTGTGCGTGGTGGGCCTGGGCGACAGCATCAAGATGGCGCAGAAGCAGGCGTATGAAACCGTGGAAAAGATCCATTTCGACGGCGCCCAGTACCGCCGCGACATCGGCTGGCGCGGTCTGAAGCATTGATCGCCCCATAACGATCACACGGCGGGCCGGCGCGGAATGCATCCGCCCCGGCCCGTTTTCATTTTGATCGCCCCACATTCCTCGCCATGACCATTCCACCCGGCCTTGCCGCACCACACCGCGATGCCCCGGTGAGCCCCCTGGCATGGCTGACGCTTGCCTTGCTGCTCGTTGCCGGCCTGGCCTGGTACTGGTTCAGCAGCTATGCCGTACCACGCTGTGATACCAGACAAACCGTGGCCGCGGTCACGGATGGCAAATTCAGCCTGCACGCTATCAAGCAGGCCGGCTATGCCTGGTCGCAAAAAACCCGTGGCTGCCTGGCTACCGTCATCCAGGACAGCAAGCCGATGCAATACGCCTGGACCATTTCGCGCGTGGAAGGCCGCCGCAAAAGCCGGCTGGAGTATGACCATGCGCATCCGGGCATCGTGCAAGCGCGCTTTGCCGACATCGCCTGGCATGGCGGCTTTGCGCAGCAGGGCCAGCCCATCGGGCGCGATGTGCTGAAGAATGCGATGCTGGCCGGCATGGATGCACTGCGCGGCAAGCCGCTCTACCATGTCAATCTCAACGCGGTGGTGTCGCCGCAGCACTACCGTGAAATCGGCGATATTGAAGCGCTGGGACCATGCAAGGAAGTATTGCCCGGCGTAGTTTCCTGCCGCCTGCTGCTGGCCCGCAACGACCTTGCGCCCGCTGCCGCAACAAAGGTGCTGGCAGTGTCGGTACTGCAACAAGGCGACTTTACTTTCCAGCGCAGCGAGGATGGCAAGAACTGGTCGGTAACACCGCGGTTCAGGACAGAACTGGAGCAGGCGCAACTTCAATAGTGCGCTGGAGAAACGAGATTACATTGTAAAATTTACCATCTTGATTCTTCACAAACCCACTCCCGATGACAAGCAATCCACCTGTGCCCACGCATACTTCCGTCGAGGCGCTGCATGTGCTGAAGCTGCTCACGCGCCGCCAGCGCGACGCGGCCGGCAATGGCTGGTCGGTGACGCCGCAATTTGCCGGCGAACCGCGCCTGGCCAAAGTAAAAGAGTAAGTCCATGCAGATCGAACCGCCCCACGCATCGCTGGACCAGCTGCACCAGCTTGGCCTGATCACCGCGCAGGAACTGGACGAGGCCAACTCGGAACGCGATGTCGCCGCCCATGAGCGCCTGCACCCGCCCGAGGATCCCGTCGACATGCCGGAACTGGCGCAGGACGCCGATCTGGCCAGCACCCTGGGCTGGCTGCTGCTGACCGATCTGCTGCCCAAGAATGACTTCGACAAGCGCGTGGCCAAACTGCCACCCCGGCAACAGGCACTGGCAGCAGAGGGAGTGCGGCACTACAACCGCCGCGAGGTCAACGCCTTGTACGAGCTCGATTTGCTGAACCAGTTCCAGCGCGATGCGGCACACGCGGCGGCGCCAGCCGACCGCATGTTTTATACGCCCTGGATCGCCATGCGCTGGCTGGTGGTAAACAACATCCTGCCGACGGCGCAGTTCGAAGCGCTGGAAGTGCACGTGCGTGAACATGGCAGCGAACTGGCGCGCGACATCATGGAAGCGTCCAGGCTGCGCCATGGTCACGACCGCATCCCGTACAAGCGCCCACCGGCCTGGAAAGGCGCGCTGATCGTGCTGGGGCTGATCCTGGTCATGTCCGTCGTGTACGGCGTGCTTACCGGAAGCCTGCAGCCATGAGCACCGATCCACGCCTGCTGCCGCTGGCAGAACTGCTGCGCCTCGGCCTGATCACCAGCGACGAATACGACGATACGCTGGCCGAACTGGAGATCATCGACCTGCAGCGCGCGCACAATGCCGCCGAAGACATTGATGTGCCGGAGCTGGCGATGAATGCCGACCAGATCGGGACGCTGGCCTGGCTGCTGAGCGCCGAGCTCGTGCCCGAGGACCGTTTTTTCAAGATGCTGCGCAAGCTGCCCGCCGATGAACCACGCCGGCACCTGGCCAGCGCCGCGCTGCAGCAGGTGAACCGGCAGGCGGTCGACGCGCTGTACCAGCAGAACCTGATCAACCCGTGGCAGCGCGACGCCGCCCACGACAGCCTGCCAGCCGGTCACCTGGCCGCCACGCCCGTCGCGGCCTTGCGGCATATGCTGAAACAGGGCACGCTATCGCCGCTGCAATACCAGGAGCTGCAAGCGCGCACGCGCACGCACGGCTCGCCACTGGCGCGCGTGATCGTCGATGCTGCCGGCAAACCGCCGGTTCAGTATGGCCGGCGCGCCGCGCGCCCGTTCAACGTCCTGATGATAGTGCTGATGCTGCTAATGCTGATGCTCGTGGCGATTGTGGGGCCGTTGTGGTTCAAGCGCGAGCAGCCAACGCCTGCGGCACCGCTGGCGCAGCCGGCCGACACGGTGGAACGCGACGACCGGCAGCAGCGTGCCGCGCAAGCACTCGATGCCGCCCGCCAGCCGGGCCATGAGAGCGTGCAATACGATGTCCATGTGGTGCAGGACAAGCCGCCTCGGTAAAGCAGGGTCGGCAACAGCAGCGCCGGTTTTGCTATCACAAAAATCCGTAACAGGGTACAATCCGTCCTTACTTTTTTATTTCGGCCTCGTCGGCCCACGCGATGTCGTCAACTCCCTCTCCTTCGGCCGTCAAGGCCTATTTGCTCGATTTGCAAAGCCGTATCGTGCAGGCACTCGAAGCGCAGGACGGCAAGCCCTTCCTGACCGATGCCTGGCAGCGCCCCGAGGGCGGCGGCGGCATTTCGCGGCTGATCGAGGAAGGCAATGTATTCGAGCGGGGCGGCGTGAACTTTTCGCACGTTACCGGCGCCGCATTGCCGCCATCGGCAGCGGCCGCGCGCCCTGAACTGGGCGGCAAGGCGTGGGAAGCGATGGGCGTGTCGCTGGTGCTGCATCCGCGTAATCCGTATGCGCCGACGGTGCACATGAATGTGCGGTTTTTCAGCACCGTCAATGCCGATGGCGAACCCGTATGGTGGTTCGGCGGCGGCATGGACCTGACGCCGTATTATGGCGACGCGGGCGACGTGAAGCACTTCCACCAGGTGTGCCATGATGCGCTGGCGCCGTTTGGCGACGAACTGCATCCGAAGTTCAAGCAGTGGTGCGACGATTATTTCTACCTGAAGCACCGGCGCGAAGCGCGTGGCGCCGGTGGCATCTTCTTCGACGATTTCAATGCCCTGGGCTTTGACGACAGCTTTGCGATGATGCGCAGCGCCGGCGACGCTTTCGTCAAGGCCTATGTGCCGATCCTGGCGCGCCGCAAGGACACGCCCTACGGCGAACGCGAACGCGATTTCCAGTGCTACCGGCGCGGACGCTATGTCGAGTTCAACCTGGTGTTCGACCGCGGCACCCTGTTCGGCCTGCAGTCGGGCGGACGCACCGAGGCGATCCTGATGTCGATGCCGCCCGTGGTCAAGTGGCGCTACGACTGGCACCCGGAAGCGGGCAGTCCCGAAGCGGCGTTGTATACTGACTTCCTCGTGCATCGCGACTGGCTGCAGGCGTGACCGGAGTTAGCACGACGCATGGCATCGCCGGCAATACCCCATGCGTGGCGCTGCTGGGCGGCAGCTACGATCCGGTGCATATGGGCCATGTCGCGCTGGGCACGCATTTTTCCAGCCTGCTGCACGCCGATGAACTGCGCGTGATTCCGGCCGGCGCGCCCTGGCAAAAGGGCAACCTGGGCGCCACCGGCCAACAGCGCGCCGAGATGGCCGGCCTGGCGTTTGCCGGCCTGCCCGTGCCGGTCGTGATCGACCGCCAGGAAATCGAGCGCAGCGAACATGGCCAGGCCAGCTACACCATCGATACCTTGCGCCAGGTACGCGCCGAGCTGGGAGCGCGCGCATCCATCGTTTTCCTGATGGGCGCCGACCAGCTGCAGCGGCTCGCGACATGGCGCGAATGGCAGCAATTATTTGAATACGCGCATATCTGCGTCGCGGCCCGCCCCGGCTTCGCGCTGAATGACACCGCAGTGCCACAAGTGGTCGCCGAAGAATTTTCGCGCCGCCTGGGGTCACTGGAAAGCATCCGCAACACGCCGCACGGTCTGACTTATCTGGCACAGGACTTCGCGGTGGATATCTCCGCCACCGAAATACGTGCGGCATTACAACGGGGGAATCGGGCAAACTCGCTTGTTTCCCCGCTAGTGCTAGACTATATTGAACAACATAATTTATACAAAAGCTAAATGGACATCAAAAAACTGCAAACCCTCGTCGTTGACGCCCTTGAAGACGTCAAAGGCCAAGACATCGCCGTCTTCGAAACGAGTCACCTGACCAGCCTGTTCGACCGCATCGCGATCGTTTCCGGTACCTCGAACCGTCAAACCAAGGCGCTGGCCGCCTCGGTGCGCAACAAGGTCAAGGACGCCGGCGGCGACATCATCGGCATGGAAGGCGAGGAAACGGGTGAATGGGTGCTGGTCGATCTGGGCGACATGATCGTCCACATCATGCAAGCGCCTATCCGCGCCTACTACCGCCTGGAAGAAATCTGGGGCGACACGCCGGTCAAGCTGGGTGCCGCCAAGCGCGCGCCGAAAAAAGCGGCCGGCGACGAGCCGAAAAAGGTCAGCGGCCATCTGGCAGCGAGCAAGGCCAATGTGGAAGCTTCGCCCGTGATCGAGAAAAAGACACCGGCCAAGAAAGCCACGGCCGCCACCGCCGCCAAGAAAGCCCCGGCGAAAAAAGCCACCGCTTCCAAAGCTGTCGGCAAGACCGTGAAAGTCGCGCCAACCAAGACCGAAGCGGCTGCCGTGAAAGCCTTGAAAGCGCTGCCAGAGAAAAAAGTGCGCGCCCCACGCGCGGCCAAGCCGGCAGCCGATGCTGCACCGGCAAAAACCGTGATCAAGCGTATCAAAAAAGTCGAAGCGTAAGCCTCGATGCAGCTCATCATCGCTGCGGTCGGCCATAAAATGCCGGCCTGGATAGAGACGGGCTTCGCGGAATACGCGAAGCGCATGCCGCCGGAATTGCGCATCGTGCTGAAAGAAATCAAGCCGGTGGAGCGTTCCGGCAGCAAGACCGCCGCCACGGCGATGGCGCTGGAACGCGAACGCATCGAAGCCGTCCTGCCCAAGGGCGTGCGCATCATCGCGCTCGACGAACGCGGCAAGGACCTGACCAGTGTCGGCCTGTCGCAGCAGTTGATGGCGTGGCAGCAGGATGGCCGCGACACCGCCTTCCTGATCGGCGGCGCCGACGGCCTCGATCCGCAACTCAAGGCACGTGCCGAAGGCATGCTGCGCATTTCCAGCATGACCCTGCCGCACGGCGTGGTGCGCGTGATCCTCGCCGAGCAGCTGTATCGTGCCTGGTCGATCACGCAAAACCACCCCTATCACCGCGTCTGAACTCCCCCATGAAAACGGCTGATCACAAGATCTACCTTGCCTCCAAAAGCCCGCGACGGCGCGAACTGCTGCGCCAGATCGGCATCGATTTCGAATTGCTGCTGCTGCGCAGCGACGGCCCGCGCGGCGCCGACGTCACAGAGGAAGTCCTGCCCGGCGAATCGGCGCTCGACTATGTCGCCCGCGTATCGAATGAAAAAGCCGCCTTCGCCTGGGACCTGGTGCGCCGCCGCCACCTGACCCCGCGCCCCGTGCTGGCAGCCGACACCACCGTCACCATCGACGGCATCATCCTCGGCAAGCCGGCCGACCGCCTTGAGGCCGTGGCGATGCTGCAGCAGCTGTCGGGCCGCACGCACGAGGTGCTCACCTCGATCGCCGTGCACTACAAGGATTTCGCCGAGCAGCGCACGCAGGTGTCGCAAGTGCGCTTCGGCGTGCTCTCGCCGGCCTCCATCGCCGCCTACTGCGCCACGCCCGAGCCCTACGACAAGGCCGGCGGCTACGGCATCCAGGGCAGCGCCGCCCTGTTCGTCGAGCATATCGAAGGCAGCCATTCCGGCATCATGGGCCTGCCCCTGTACGAGACGGCGCAATTGCTGCGTGAAGCAGGTTTGCCCCTGCCCTGATCCCGGGTATGATGTCATTCGTCGCCTCCACTTCCCCGCCTCCATGAACGAAGACATCCTGATCAATATCACGCCGCAAGAAACGCGCGTCGCCCTCATCCTGCAGGGCGCCGTGCAGGAATTGCACATCGAGCGCACGCTCACGCGCGGCCTGGCCGGCAATGTGTATTCCGGCAAAGTGGTACGGGTGCTGCCGGGCATGCAGTCGGCCTTCATCGACATCGGCCTGGAGCGCGCCGCCTTCCTGCACGTGGCCGACATCTGGGAAGCGCGCGGCCACGACGGCCAGAATGCGACACCGGCGCCGATCGAAAAAATCCTCTTCGACGGCCAGGTGCTGACGGTGCAGGTGATCAAGGACCCGATCGGCACCAAGGGCGCGCGCCTGTCGACGCAGATTTCCATCGCCGGACGCATGCTGGTGTACCTGCCCCAGGACAAGCACATCGGCATCTCGCAGAAGATCGAAAAGGAAGCGGAGCGCGAGCAGTTGCGCGTGCGCCTGCAAAGCCTGCTGCCTGCCGATGAAAAGGGCGGCTACATCGTACGCACCATGGCCGAGGATGCGTCCGACGCGGACTTGAAGGCGGACGTCGACTATCTGCGCAAGACCTGGAGCACGATCACGCACGGTGCGCGCACGCGTCCCGCCACCAGCCTGCTGCACCAGGACTTGAGCCTGGCGCAGCGCGTGCTGCGCGACTTCGTCGGCGATGAAACGGCCACCATCCAGGTCGATTCGCGCGAGAACTACGTTAAATTGCGCGAATTCGCGGAAATCTACACGCCCAGCGAACTGACGCGCCTGCAGCACTACACGGGCGAGCGCCCGCTGTTCGACCTGTATGGCGTGGAAGAAGAGATCCTGCGCGCACTGGGCCGCCGGGTCGACCTGAAATCGGGCGGCTACCTGATCGTCGACCAGACGGAAGCGATGACCACCATCGACGTCAACACGGGCGGCTTTGTCGGCGGGCGCAACTTCGCCGACACGATTTTCAAGACCAACCTGGAAGCGGCGCACGCCATTGCGCGCCAGCTGCGCCTGCGCAACCTGGGCGGCATCATCATCCTCGACTTCATCGACATGGACAATGCCGAGCACCGCAACGCCGTGCTGGCCGAACTGAAACGCACGCTGTCGCGCGACCGCACCAAGGTTTCGGTGAGCAACTTCTCGCCACTGGGCCTGGTGGAAATGACACGCAAGCGCACGCGCGAATCGCTGGCCCACATCCTGTGCGAACCCTGCCCCGCCTGCGCCGGCAAGGGACAAGTCAAGACCTCGCGCACGATCTGCTATGAAATCCTGCGCGAACTGCTGCGCGAGGCGAAACAGTTCAACCCGCGCGAATTCCGCATCCTCGCCTCGCAGGAGGTGGTCGATCTGTTCCTCGAAGAAGAATCGCAGCACCTGGCCATGCTCGGTGATTTCATCGGCAAGAAAATTTCGCTGCAGGTGGAGAATGCCTACCACCAGGAGCAGTACGACGTGATCCTGATGTAGTCATGCCGGGCAGCACCGCCTTCTGGCGCGACCCGTCTCTCCCCCACGTGGAGAGCCGGCGTGCCTGCCACAGCCGGGCGTGCTACAAGCCGCACAGCCATCCCACGTTTTCCATCGGCGCCGTCGACGCAGGCGGCAGCATCTTTACAGGCAGCAAAGACGGCAAGGTCGCCCTCGGTAATGGCAGCCTGGTGCTGGTGCCGGCCGGCTGCGTGCACGCCTGCAATCCCCTGCCTGACGCCCCGTGGAGCTACCAGATGCTGCATCTCGATGCGCGGTGGCTGCAAGCACACGCGCCGGCGCTCGATGGCGACACGGCGACGGTGTTGCGTTGCCCGCTGCTGTATGCGCAGTTTTGCGCCATGAATGCGCTGCTGTTTTCAACGGCCGGCGCGGCGGAGAAAAATGCGGCGCTGCTGGCGTTCCTTGGCGCTTGCGCCAGCGCCTGCGCAGACGTGCTGCCGTCGGAACGCAAGCCGCTGCCGCGGCAACTGGCGCCCGTGTTCGCAACGCTGCAGGCGCAGCCCTCGGCCAGCCTGCGGCAACTGGCGGAGGCGGCTGGCCTGAGCCCCTATCAATTGATCCGCGCCTTTCGCGCCGCCACGGGCCTGACGCCGCATGCCTACCAGCTGAATATGCACGTCAACCGCGCGCGCAGCCGCTTGCAGGAAGGGACGGCGCTGGCGCAGCTGGCGCATGAGCTGGGCTTTGCCGACCAGAGCCACCTGCAGCGCGTCTTCAAGGCGCATGCGGGCATCACGCCCGGGCGCTACCGCTAGCCTGCAATTTTCTTCAATACGCGCCGGCAGCAGCATTGCATACTCGCCTCCCTATCGTTACGGAGCGCAAGCCATGCAGGACTTTTTATTGATCGCCGCCGCCCACTTTCTTTCCCTGCTGTCGCCCGGTCCCGATTTTTTCCTGATCGCGCGCACCTCGCTGGCCCACGGCTGGCGCGCCGCTGCCGGCACGTGCATGGGCATTACCGTGGCCAATGCGGTGTTTATCGTGGCGGCATTTGGAGGACTGTCGGTGCTGCGGGCGGGCAGTACGGCATTCATGGTGGTGCGGCTGGCGGGATGCGCCTATCTGCTGTACCTGGGCTGGCTGTTCTTGCGCCATGCGGGCAAGAGCGGCCTGGATGCCAAGCCCGCCACCGGCAAGGCGCGCTGGCGCGGCAGTGTCGTGATGGGGTTTGCCTCCGCCATCCTGAATCCGAAAAATGCGCTGTTCTATGTCAGCCTGGCCGCCGTGCTGGCCTCCAGGCAGACAAACACCGCTGCGATGGTCGCATATGGCGCGTGGATGGTCTTTGCCGTGCTGGCGTGGGATATGGCGGTGGCGCTGGCTATCGGCAGCACCGCCCTGCGGCAGCGCTTTGCGCGCGCGCTGCCGTCGCTGGAACGGCTGTCTGGCGTGATGCTGATCGTGCTGGCGGTGGTGCTGCTAGCGGATCAGGCTGGCAGCGGATCCAGGTAAAACACGGCATACACTTTCAAGGGCGTGGTTTCCGTCGCTTTTTCCGAGCGCACGACGGAGCAGTCGTCGGCGGCCAGGCTGCGCCAGTTCTGGATGCCGGCCTTGGCGAACATGGCGTGCGCGGGGGCATTCGCCGCCAGGTCCAGCACCAGGCAGGCGTTGCGCGGGCCGGCGCCGTAGTTGACGGCGCGGATTTCAATGCCGAAGGTCGTCATCCACGGTTCCCACAAGCCTTTTTCCTTGCCGGCCGCCATGCGCTCGAGCATCTCGCCAAACGTCAGACCTTTCTTGACGGTATCGCGCAGTGCTTGCAGCGACGGCGCCAGGCGGGGATCGGGCTGCTTGTTGCCGGCGCGGATCTCGGCGATCGCTTTCAATTCCTTGATGATGGCCGCATCGCGTTCCGTGTAATCGCGCATGCGCGCGTAAAACTCGGCATCGAGAAAGGGATTGACGGTCAGCTTGGCGACGCCCTCTTCGCGGCGTTTCGGGGAGGGCGTGTTGGTTTTGGTCATGGCGATGGAGGGCAAAATACGTTGAGGGCCGCCAGTTTAACACCATGGCGCGTCGGCGGCGGCGTTAGCGCCGCTTTAATGTTGCCCCTGGCGGGTGCGGGGCGGCCACTGCGGCGCGCGCGCCAGGCCGCATGAAGTCACGCCGTGGCCCGAACAGGAAGACGGCGCCCGCATACAGCCCCGCCAGGGGGAAGCGCACCTCCCGGAGCAACTGCTGGAAAATGGCGATCGACTGCGCGCGGGTGACGGGAATGTCGGCGCGCCACTGGCACAGCACGTCATGCACGAGGCTGGCATGATACGTCGCCGGCAAGCCCAGGTGCTGCGCGCCATCGGGCGTGCCCACATAAAATAGGCCGAGCACGCTGATACAGGGCGAACAGCCATCCCAGGCATAGCCGGCGCGGATGCGGATCGCCGATTCGCGTATCGTCACCCACTCGTTTTCAAACTCTATGCCGTCAAGCAAGGGCGAGCAATAGCCATAGTCGCTGCCCAGCGCATAGCGCCAGGCGTTGCCAGGCATGCCGAAATTCTTCGGCATCAGCGGCCTCCCTGCTGTGCATGCCGCCGTTGTCGCCTATATGTCGTCTGCATGGGGTTATCTTGATCATTATCAATATCAAGATTTAAACATACTCCTGCAAAAGAAGGGCAACAAGCGGCAGACTCAGGCGCGCGGCGCCGCCGTCGATTCGCGCACCACCAGTTCGGGTTTCAGGCGCACGTCGAGCACCGGGGAATCGGGCGAAGCTATGGTTTGCAGGATCAGCCGGGCCGCTTCCGTGCCGATGCCGTGGTGGCGGATGCGGATGGTGGTCAGGGGCGGACGGATCATGTCCATGTAGGGCATGTCGTTGTGGCCCACCACGGAAATATCTTCGGGGCAACTCAAACCCAATTCGCGGATGGCGTCGTAGCAGCCGAGGGCCACCAGGTCGCTGCCCGTCACCACGGCCGTCGTTCGCGGCGACTGGCGCAGCAGTTCCAGCAGGGCCGCCTTGCCGCATTCGCGCGAATAGCCGCTGCTTTCAAACACGAACGCTTGCGAGCGATCGAGTTCGCTGGCCTGGATGGCGGCCAGGAAACCGAGGCGGCGCACGTGGCCAGTGGACAGGTTTTCCGGGCCGGCAATGTGCGCGATATGGCGGTGGCCCAGCGCCAGCAAGTGTTCCACCGCCAGACGCATGCCAACCACGTCGTCGCTGACGACGCAGGAAGCGACGCCCGTCTCGTCGCTGCGGTTGACGGTAACGACGGGCACATTCTGGTCGATGCACATCTTGATGACGGGATCGTCGCGCCGTGCGGTAGCCAAAATCAGGCCGTCGACCTGCTGTCCCAGCAGGCGGTTGATGACGAACAGCTGCTCTTCCTCGTCAGCACCCACGTTGGCGACGATGGCCAGGTAGCCATGCTTGCGCAAGCCTTCCTCGATGCCCAGCAGGATCGGTGGAAAGACAGCGTTGGTAATGTCGGGCAAGACCACGCCGATGATGCGCGACTTGCGGGTGACGAGGGTGGAGGCGGCGCGGTTCGGCCGGTAGCCGAGCCGGCCCGCTTCGGCCAGCACGCGCGCGGCCACCTCGGCGCTGACCATTTGCCGCGTTGCCGGGTTCATCACGCGCGAGACGGTGGAAAAGTGCACGCCGCTGGCCCGCGCGACGTCGCTTAAGGTGGGGTTCTTGTTTGTCATGGGCTTCCCGGATCGCAATACGGTGATTTTATCGCAAAAAATGCCCCCGCCGTCAAAAACCGAGCAAACGCTTGCATTGAAATAATGCCGTTGCCCAAAGCGGTTTTGGCCGGCTTAAGTACAATCCAGCCTTGACAGCGTGCAAACGCTTGCATACCATGACTCGGACTTACCACTCGGGCCTGGTTGCCCCTCACAGAATTCCTATGTCTACTTCGCACAGCAAGCACGCCGAACAGAACGGCGAAACCTTCAACCTGAAAGAAGCCGCCCTCGCCTATCATGCGGAACCCCGCGCAGGCAAGATTTCCGTCACGCCAACCAAACCTCTGGGCGACGCCCGCGCCCTGACCCTGGCGTACTCGCCGGGCGTGGCCTTTGCCTGCGAAGCCATCGTGGAAGATCCGCGCACGGCCGGCATCTATACGTCGCGCAGCAACCTGGTGGCCGTGATCACCAATGGCACGGCCGTGCTGGGCCTGGGCGATATCGGTCCGCTGGCCAGCAAACCGGTGATGGAAGGCAAGGCTTGCCTGTTCAAGCAGTTCGCCGACGTCGATGTGTTCGACATCGAACTGGCCGAAAACGATCCCGACCTGTTCATCGACACCGTGGTGCGCATGGAGCCGACCTTTGGCGGCATCAACCTGGAAGATATCAAGGCGCCCGACTGCTTCTACATCGAGCAGCAATTGCGCAAGCGCATGAATATTCCCGTCTTCCACGACGACCAGCACGGCACGGCCATCATCGTCGCGGCCGGCATCCTGAACGGCCTGGAACTGGTCGGCAAGGACATCGGCAACGTCAAAGTGGCCGTCTCGGGCGCTGGCGCCGCGTCGATCGCCTGCCTGGACCTGCTTGTCTCGCTGGGCCTGAACAAGTCGCTGCTGAAAGTGTGCGACAGCCAGGGCGTGATCTACCCGGGCCGCGATGCCAGCATGGAAGAGAACAAGGCGCGCTACGCGAACGACACGAGCGACCGCGACCTGGCTGACGCCATGGTCGGCGCCGACATCTTCATCGGCGTCTCGAAGGGCGGCGTGGTCAGCGCGCAGATGGTCGAATCGATGGCCGCCAAGCCGCTGATCTTCGCCCTGGCCAATCCGCATCCGGAAATCGCCCCGGAAAAAGTGCACGCCGTGCGCGACGACGCCATCGTCGCCACGGGCCGCTCGGATTACCCGAACCAGATCAACAATGTGCTGTGCTTCCCGTACATCTTCCGTGGCGCGCTCGACGTGGGCGCCACCACCATCAATGAAGAAATGAAGCTGGCCTGCGTGCGCGCCATCGCCGCGCTGGCCAAGGAGCCGTTGCCGGGTCACGAAAGCAGCGCCCTGACGCCGCTGCAACTGATACCGTCGCCGTTCGACGAGCGTCTGCGCAGCTGGGTCGCGCCTGCCGTGTCGCAAGCAGCCATCGCCACCGGCGTCGCCACCCGCGTGCCAGCAGTCGCCTGATACGCGTGGCAGGCGATCCTGCCTTAGCAAAATAACAGCAAGTTACCATTGCTTACAAAAAAACCATGGCTGAAAACCATGGTTTTTTTCATTTCCCCCTTGAGACCGCCTATATAGTTATCGAAGAGTAAATTCCCGGGTGCCGTTTTTGCTGCCCCCTTCGATTACAATGACGCCTACTTTATGTTGCTACAGTTGCCATAATGGCGACGTCGTGCGTTACCAAGGATATTCATGCTCGGCCTGACCTCTGTTTGTGTTTTTCTCTTTTCGGCATTGGCGCTGGCAGTCAACAGCGGATATTCCCTTGGCGCGCTGGTGCTGCTGCTGGCCAGCAGCTGGCTGCTGTGGAAACGCCCCCGTCTGAATCTGCAGCGCCGCGATTACCTGATGCTCGGCACGCTGCTGCTGTACTTCTTCATCTTTACCGCCAACATGCTGTATCACGCCGATCCGGCGCGCGAACTCGACATGCCCCTGCGGGCCCTGCTGGCCGCGCCCGTGCTGCTGCTGCTGATTGCCTATCCGCCGCGGCCGGAAGCGTGGTGGAGCGGTGTTGCCATTGGTGCCATCGGCGGCGCTGCACTGGCTTTTTGGCAATTCTTTGTCCATGACATTGCTCGTCCCCAAGCTGCCACGAGCAACGCCATCCATTATGGCAATGTGAGCATGCTGCTGGGCATGCTCTCGCTATGCGGCGTCACGTGGGCACGCGCGCAATCGCGCCAGCGCCTGTGGACAGTGCTGATGCTGTGCGGCTGCATCGCTGGCATTGCCGGTTCGATCATCAGCGGTAGCCGTGGCGGCTGGCTGGCATTGCCGATCTGTGTCTGCATCATCGCCCTGCATCATGCTAGAAAACACGGCAAACGTTACCTTTTCAGTGTCGCAGCCGCCTTTGTCGTATTCGGCACCCTCGTCTATGCCCTCCCCAACTCACCGGTGCGGGAGCGCAGCGTCGCCGCCATCAACGAACTGAACAGTTTCAATGATTCCGGCAACATATACTCTTCCGTTGGCCAACGCGTGGAAATGTGGCGCTCCGCGCTGCGCATGTCGGATGAAAACCTGTTGCTGGGCATCGGCCGCAATGGCTATCTGGCGCAAAAGCAGGAGCTGGCAGCCGAAGGCAAGATGAATGCCGTGGCGCGCGACTTCACGAATGCGCACAACGACTATATCGATTCGCTGGTCAAGCGCGGCATGCTGGGCCTGTTAGCATTGCTGGTGCTGTTTTTCCTCCCGCTGCGCTTGTTCACCCAGTCCCTGCGGGCGGCAGGACATGGACAAACGACACAACCCTATGCGCTGGCCGGCGTCATCCTGCTTTCCTGCTATATCACGTTCGGCTTGACGACGAACTCGCTCACCCTGAATATCGGCATCATCATGCTGGTCTTCCCGATGGTGATACTGTGGGCCATGCTGCGCCAGCAAGAACGCATTGCCTAAGCTTCCGCCTGACCGTTTTTGCTGTCCCCTGCAAGGAACCATACCGATGCTCACGCCCGACCTGAAGCGCCTCACCGCACTGCACGCGCCCTACAAGAAACACCTGGCCCTGGCCTTGCTGGCGATGGTCGTCACGGCGGCGACGGAACCGCTGCTGCCGTATGCGCTCAAGCTGCTGCTCGACAATGGCTTTGGCGGCAAGGTGAATTTTTCCTTCTGGCTCGTGCCGCTGATCGTCATCGGCATCTTCGCCATGCGCGGCGCGTCGACGTTTGCCAGCAGCTACCTGATGAGCTATGTCTCCACGCGCATCCTCAACGAGTTGCGGCGCAGGATGTTTGCCAGCATGCTCAACTTGCCCATCGACTTCTACAACACCCACACGGTGGGCAAAGTCATCAACTCCATCATGTTCGAAGTACAGCAGATCATCGAGATGGTGACCAAGGTGTTTACGTCGATCGTGCGCTCCTCGCTGACCGTGCTAGGCCTGCTGGCGTGGCTGCTGTACCTGAACTGGGTGCTGACCCTCGTGACCCTCGTGCTGCTGCCCCTGCTGACCATCGTCGTACGCACCACGGGCAAGCGCCTGAAAAAACTCAACCGCGACTCCCTGGCCGTCAACGCGGAGCTGACCCAGGTCATCGAGGAAACCACGCGCGCCCAGCAAGTGATCAAGATCTTCGGCGGCCAGGACTACGAAAAGTCACGCTTCGAAGAGCGTGCCGAGCAATTGCGCCGCTACAGCATGCGCATGACCACCACTTTTTCCGCCACCGTCCCCATCACGCAGGTGATCACGGCCGCCGCCGTGGCCCTGGTCATCGTGATGGCCCTGTTCCAGTCGGAGCAGGGGCAGATCACGGTCGGCGGGTTTGTGTCCTTCATCACGGCCATGCTGATGTTGCTGACGCCCTTGAAGCAACTAGCCGAAGTCAACGGCCCCCTGCAGCGCGGCATGGCCGCCGCGGAAGAAGTCTTTTTGCTGATCGACAAGACGCCGGAGCGCACGGGCGGCCAGCCGCTCGCCGGGCGCAGCAAAGGCCGCATCGAGTTCAGGGACGTGAGCTTTGCCTATCCCGGACATCCGGAACCGGCGCTGCAACACATCGATCTGAGCATTGCGCCAGGACAAACGATCGCCTTTGTCGGCATGTCCGGCGGCGGCAAATCAACCCTGGTCAGCCTGCTGCCCGGCTTTTACTCGGCCAGCAGTGGCGAGATCTTGCTCGATGGGCAGAATATCGATACCATCGCCCTGACGAGCCTGCGCAGCCAGATCGCCATGGTCAGCCAGCAAGTCGTATTGTTCGACGATACCCTGGCCGCCAATATCGCGTATGGCGATGCGGCGCCGGACCGGCAACGCATCGAAGCGGCTGCGGCCGCCGCCTTCCTGTCGGACGTCATCGGCGGCTTGCCCGACGGCCTGGAAACGCGCTTGGGCGACAACGGCTCGCGCCTGTCCGGCGGCCAGCGCCAGCGCGTGGCCATCGCCCGCGCGATCTACAAGGATGCGCCCATCCTGATCCTCGATGAAGCGACCTCGGCACTGGATACGGAAGCGGAACGGGCCGTGCAAGCGGCGCTGGAACATCTGATGCAAGGTAAAACCACCCTCGTTATTGCGCATCGGCTATCAACAATTGAACGTGCGGACCGTATCGTGGTATTGTCACATGGGAAAATAATGGAAACCGGCAGTCACCAGCAATTATTGGATGCCAACGGCGCCTATGCCAATCTGCATCGCCTGCAATTTTCCCAGCAAGTGGCTTGACACCATCGAATGAATACCTGAAATCGTACTGATACATGACGCCTTTGATTCCCGCCGAACTTCTACAAAAGTCGGACAAAATTCTTTTCATCGCCCATCTGGCGCTGGGAGACTTTACCTACCTGCAAAACGGTTTCCGCGCCTTCGCCGCGGCCTATCCCCATATTCAGATCCACCTGTGGGTCGACGAAGTGCGCCGCACGTCCGACGCGAAACAATGGGAAAGCCTGCGCACCTATTCGCTGTATGACTGGGTAGAGCAGTCTGGCCTGTTCGCCAAGGTGTACCGCAAGACCTACAGCCCGGCGCTCTACGAAGAGTCACTGCGCGAAGCCAAGGCGGAACACTATCCTGTCGTCGTGTCACTGGCCCACGTACGGCCACAGCAATACGCGGATCTTGCCCGCGCGATCAGCCCGAACGGGCTGGTGATCGGCACGCGCAAGCCGTTCAGCCCACTGCGTCCCTGGCATTACCTGGCCTATCGCAAGATCGATGCCGTGCTGGCCTCGTATGCGGGACAGGATGCCGGCGAGCACCATATCAGCAGCGTGTATGCGGACTGGTTCCATCAATTGACGGGAATCGACATTCCCGTGGCCGAACGCTATCCCTTCGTGCACATTCCCGAGCAGGCGCTGCAGCAAGCGCAGGCGCAGCTGGCCACCTGGGGCTTTGCGCCGCGCCAGGGTCCGCTCGTACTCCTGAACCCGTTTGCCAAGTCGCACAAGCGCGGCTGGCCGCTGGAACGCATCGCCGAACTGATCGCGCGCATGCAAGCGATGCCGAAGTGGAAAAATGCCTGCTTCCTGATCAATGCCATGCCGCAGGAACTGGCTAAGGTCGATGCGGTCGTGCAGGCGCGTGGCTTGCCGCGCACGCAAGCCTTCAGCGCTGTCGACAACTTTTTCCAGCTGCCCGCCATGCTGGCGCAATGCGACCTGATCATTTCGGTGGAAACGTCGATCATGCACCTGGCGAACGCCGTGCATGTGCCGGTGGTGGCATTGATGCGCAAGAAGAATCCGGAATGGGCGCCGTTCGACAGCGCCAACAGCACCGTCATCACGGTGGCGCGGCGCAGCGACTGGGTCAAGGCGATCTCGGTCGACCAGGTATTGCAGACCATCGCCTAGACAACACTGCAGTGGCTAACCGGTGCCCAGCATGCTGATGCGCACCAGGTCGGCCACATTGTCGACGCCCAGCTTGTCCATCAGGCGCGCCTTGTGCACTTCCACCGTGCGCACGGAAATGCCCAGTGCCGGGGCGATATCGCGGTTGTGCTGGCCTGTCACCACCAGATGCATCACTTCCCGCTCGCGCGGCGTCAAGGCGCGCAGCAAGGCTTGCCCCTCCACCTGGCGCAGCAATTGGCCGCGCGCATGCGCCTCGCGCGAAAACGCTTCATCGATAGCTGCCAGCAACTTGTCGTGGTCAAACGGTTTTTCCAGGAAATCGCTGGCCTGCGCCTTGAAGGCCTGGCGTGCCAGGGCGACGTCGCCGTGTCCCGTGATAATGATGACGGGCAGCATGCATTTGAGCTCCAGCAAGCGGCGCTGCAGGCTCAGGCCATCCATGCCCGACATGCGGATATCGACCAGCAGGCAGCCAGCCCACTCGGGACGCCAGCTGTGCAGGAAATCCTCGCCGCAGGAAAACAGGGCCGTGCGGTAGCCGCGTATGCCCAGCAGCAAACCCAGCGCATCGCGCACGGCGGGATCGTCGTCGACGATAAACACCGTCAAATTACTTGTCACCATACTCTCCTGTAGCAGCCGCACTGGCGCGCGCCAGGGGCAGGACAAAACGAAAAATGCCATGCTTGCCCACTTCGGCCCATAGCTGGCCGCCATGCGCTTCGACGATGCTGCGGCTGAGCACCAGCCCCAGACCCAGACCGCTGGCCTTGCTCGAGACAAACGGTTCGAACAGGCGCGCCGCCAGACTATTGGAAATGCCGGGGCCGCTATCTTCCACGGACAGGCGCAGCCGCCCGCCTTCGAGCCGCTCGGCCGAGACCGTGATGCGGCGCCGTCCGCGCGGCTGACCCATCACCGCATCCTGCGCATTGGCCAATAAATTACGCAACACCAGCTCGATTTGCAGGCGGTCGGCGTTGACGGCCAGCGGCGACGGCGGCACCAGCACCAGTTCGATGCCATGTTCATGGAACAGCGGCGTGAACTGGCGCGCCATGCCCTCGATCAAGGCGCTCGCCTCCACCGCTTCGAGCTGCATCGCGCCCGTGCGGAAAAAGTCGCGCAGGCGGCGCACCACGTCCGCGGCGCGTCCCGATTCCACGATCATGTGTCCCACCGCGCCCTGCAGCAAGGCGCCCGTCTCGCCCCGCTCCAGCAAGTATTCGCACGCCTTGCCATAGGTCGACAAGGCCGTCAGCGGCTGGTTCAGCTCATGCGCGAGCGCGGCAGCCATCTCTCCTGCGGCCGCCAGCCGCAGCGTGTGTTTCAGTTCGTCGGCCACCTGGCGCATCTCATCGACGACGATGCCGATAAAAAATCCCACCAGCGCCAGCACGGCATCGAGCAGTTGCAATTCATAAAACTGGATATCCACCGCATGCGTCCATTTCACCAGGGTGATGATGCACAGTTGCAATACAAACACGGCCAGCACGGCGCCGTGCAATCCCTGGCGCGAGGCGGCCCAGATCACGGGGAGAAACAGGAAGTAGAAATGCTTGTATTCGGAACGCACGATGGAACCGAAGAGGCTCCACAGCACAAAACTGGCGAGTGCCAGATACGCCAGGGTTTCCCAGCGCCAGACGGCGGCATGCAGGCGCTCGCGCCCCCGTTCGCTGAACAGCACCCAGATCAGCGGCATCGACACCAGCATGCCGACCATGTCGCCGATGCCGAAACGCCAGACTGCCGTCCCCCATTCGCCGGCCGGGATGCGTCCCGTCAGCGACAGCAGGGAAATATAGCCGAGCGCATTGAGCACGGTGCCAAACAGCACGATGGCGACCCAGGCGCTCAGGCGGCGCCGGTTGTCGAAGATGTCGCTGCTGCTGAAACTGCGGCGCAAGACTGCGCCCATACTGCCATAGCCGAGCACCAGCCACGCCGAACAGAGCAAGGTCAGGGGCAAGCCTGCCGGCATGCCGCGCACCAGTACCTCGCCTGCCACCAGGGCAATAAACCACGGCAGCGCCGCCTTGCGGCCGTGGATCAGCCAAAATACCAGGCCCAGCGCGGGATCGGGATTCCAGGGGGTGATGTTCAGCCCGTACATCGGGTCGATATACGTGGCCCAGTCAAACAGCAGATACAAGCCGACAAAGGCGGGATACGGCAGGTAGCGGGACAGAAATAGGCGCATAACGGTGTTTTTTTAACTGTCCCGCATTATGCATCGCAAGCGTGCGCCACGCCATGCCAACTTGCGTTATAAGCACATGAAATAATCTTCATGCAATATCGCAAGGCACGCAGGCAGGCAGCGTCAGGCTTCGGCCAACGGCAAGCGCACTTCCACCAGCAAGCCCAGGCCGCCATTACCTCTGTGCAACTGAATCGTGCCGCCGTGCTGGCGCACGACGGAAGCGACGATGGACAAGCCCAGGCCGCTGCCTGGCTGCACCTGCTGCGGTGCGCGGAAAAAGCGGTCGAACACGCGTTCATACAGGGCCGGCGCGATGCCCGGCCCCTGATCGGCCACATGCAGCACGGCCTGGCCCCGCTCCGCATGCAGCGACACCGTCACGCTGCTGCCGCGCGGGCTGTACTTGATGGCGTTTTCCACCAGATTGTCGATCAGCGAGACCAGGCTCTCGCGCTGTCCGGCTACGCTGAGCGAAACGCTGGCTTGCAACTCAAGTTCGATATCGCCCGCCTGGGCCAGGCCGGACAAGGCCGCCAGCCGGTCTTGCAGCAAGGTATCGAGCGCCTGCCGCCGCGGCAACTCGCCCCCGCCCGCCTGCACTTCGCTGCGCGTCAGCTGCAGCAGCTGGCCCACCAGGCGCGCGGCCCGGTTGCCGCTGTTCAAGATACCGTCCAACAGCTCTTGCTGGCGTGCATCATGCGCCTGCCCCTGCAGAGCCTCGACATTCACGCGCATGGCCGCCAGCGGCGTGCGCAGCTCATGCGTTGCATCGGCGATGAAGCTGCGTTCGCGCGAGGCACTGGCATCGACCCGCTGCAGCAGGGCATTGATATTATCGACCAGCGCCGCCAGTTCGCCATGCGGCGGCTTGAACGCCAGCGGACGCAAATCCTGCGGTCCGCGCGCCGCCACCTCCTGCGCCACCTTGCGCCACGGGCGCATGGCAAGGCGGATCGACAGCCAGGCCGGCACCAGCAGGAACGGCAGGCTGATCAGCAACGGCAGCAGGTAGTAGCCACGTGAATTGATCGTGACGAAAAATTGCCAGGCGCCCCCCACTTCCAGCACGGTCACGCGGGTTGTCCCTTCGGCCAGGCTGCGGCTGCGCCAAGCCTGGCCCTTGATGTACACCACTTCCATCTGCTCGGGGCCGGCGCTGCGGATGCCGCTGGGCGCCGCGGGGGACTTGTAGACCAGTTTGCCTTCGCGCCAGACCAGGATGCGCGGCGCCAGCTCAGGTACCTGGCCCATTTCAAATTCCTCGCGCAAGGCTTCGTCGATCGCGCGCAAGCTTTGCTCCTGGCGCTGCGGCTGCTCGGCCAGGTTATCGGCCACGCTGATAATGGCGTGCAGGACGCCGCGGCTCACCGTGCTCGCTTCGCTCGTCCCCTCGAACAGCACATACGCCACGGCCAGGCTCCACAGCACGGTCAGCATCAGCATTTGCGCCATCATCAGGCGGCGCACCAGGGTAGGCCGGCGCAGCATGGCCCAGAAACGCCCCATCATGCGCCAGCACCCGGCGGGGGGGATGTCTCGCCCTGCTGGTCGATGACATAGCCAACGCCGCGCACGGTACGGATATAACCTTCGCCTATCTTGCGGCGCAGGTTTCCCATATGCACATCCAGGGTATTGCTGGCATTGGCCAGCCCGCCGGGCAGGATGTGCTCTTCCAGCACGCGGCGCGTGATGACCCGGTTGGCACGCATCAGCAAGGTCTTCAGCAGGGCATATTCACTGGCCGTAAGCTCCACGGGCCGGCCATGTACGCTGACCCTGCGCGTGGGCACTTGCAGCAGCAAGCCGCGCAATTCGATGGTGTCGCCATCGAAGCCATAGCTGCGGCGTGCCAGGGCGCGCACGCGCGACAGCAGCTCGGCCAGCACGAACGGCTTCACCAGGTAGTCATCGGCGCCACCGTCCAGGCCACGCAAGCGCTGTTCCAGCGTATCGCGGGCGCTGAGGATCAGCACCGGCAGGCGCGCCGCGCGCAGCCGGGCCAGCAAATCGAGGCCATCGCCATCGGGCAAGCCCAGGTCCAGCAGCACCAGTTCGCAACTGTCGTGCTCGATGCTGCGCGCCGCATCCTCCAGGCTGCGCACCCAGACCACTTGCATGCCCTGGTCGCGCAGGGCAATCCGCACGCCATTGCCCAGGTCCATATCGTCTTCAATCAGCAGTATCTTCATGGGGAGTATTAAACCACCGCAAGCTGAAGAATGGGTAAAGAAGCGTTCTTCATACAATCTTAATAAAAGGCTCATTTTTCCTTCATGGCAAGGATGGATACTGTCGGCTGTCAATCGAGCCACTCCGGACTCGGTTCTCCACCTGACGGAAAACTCCATGCACGCATCTACAACCTTGTTGACCTCGCTGGCACTGGCCTGCGGCCTGAGCTTGAATCCCCTGGCCGCCGCGGCGGCCGAACCGGCGGCGGAAAATGTCTTCACCATCGGCGGCGGCGTCGCTGCCGTGTCCAGCTATTCCGGTGCTGACAAGCTGTCGGCCTCGCCGCTGATCATCCTCGACTACGCCATGGCCAATGGCTTGTTCTTCAGCACTTCGCGCGGCATCGGTTATGGCGGCCAGGCAGGCCCCTTCAGCTACAGCGCCGCGCTGGGCTACCGCGGCAATCGCGAAGACCACAAGCGCAATGGTGCCAACGGCTGGGGCGGCAGCGATTATCTGAAGGGCATGGGCGAAGTCAAGGGCAACGCCAGCGCCCTGCTCAGCGCGGGCTATTCGCCCTTGCCGGGCCTGTCGTTGAGCGTGTCGAGCGACATTCCCCTGTCGAACCGCGAAAACGGCGCCAACGTGCATTTCGGCGCGACAGGCCAGATCTACGGCCGGGCCGATGCCAAGGGCGTGCAGCAAGACAGCGTGAACATCAGCGGCCAGCTGGGCTGGGGCGAGCGCAAGTACGTGCAAACCATGTATGGCGTGACGGCCACCCAGGCGGCGAATACCTCGTTCAAGCAATACACGCCCAAGGGCGGTTTCTATGAAGCACAGGCCACCATCAACTGGGAGCACCGCTTCGATGCGCGCTGGGGCATCAATACCCTGGTCGGCGTCGAGAGCCGCCTGGGCGACGCGGCCAAGAGCCCCATCGTGCAGCGCAAGACATCGCCGATCGGCGCTGTCTATGTCACCTACCGCTATTAAGAGCGGGACGGCATAAGGGGAACCCGTACGCTGTTTCGCCAATTTACACAGGGGGGTGGCATGGATAACATGACATGGTTTTCCGACTATGGCCATCCCTTCCATGCATGCATCGCGCCTTGCCCCGCAACGTCACCGCGCCCCAGACAGCGCCGCGGGCGCGGGCGGCAAGCCGGGCCAGGATACCTTGCTGCTGCTCTTGCCCGTCAAGCGCGCCAGCGACATCATCTACGGCGCGCGCTACGCCAGGCGCTTGCAGGAATGGGGCATCCAGGTCAGCGTCAGCCTGCTGCACGTGATAGCGGCGCCACCGCGCCAGGCCGATGGCTTGCCCCGGCACAGCGCCGGCGCATGCCATGCGCTGGACCCGGCCACGCAGCAGATGATGCACGAGGCGGGACTGTATCTGAGCCGTTCGCAGCTCGCCTTCAGCACGCATATTGTCGCCGGCGAGCTGCTGTTTACGATCCTCGATACGGCTGAACTGCTCGGCTGCCACGAAATCGTCCTGCCGGCCCTGCGGCACAGTCCCTGGCAGCGCCGCAGGGCCGGAGCGCTGGCACGCAGGCTGGCGCGCGCCACGCGCAGCGCCACGGTCTTGCTGGCCGATACCGACGGCATGAGCGGACCGCCGCCTGCCTGAAGCGCCGCCGGCGCCAGGCCCATCCACATACACATGGAACCCTTTGATGACACAAGCCATTACCCTGCACGCAGGCCTGAGCAATATGCCGCCAGGCATGTCACGCGTGCGCGAGCTGCTCAAGCTGCAATTGCGGGCACAGCTGCAGCGCCGGCAGACGCGCATCTGGCTGCAGCTGCTCAATTCCCATCCCGTGTTCCAGGATTTGCTGCAAGCCTATCCGCGCATGATGCACAAGGTGTACCGCCACTACCTGAGCACGAACCTGTCGTGCCGCCAGCGCGTCGCCTTGCTGGTCGAGCACTATCATTTCATCCTGCAACAAGGCTGGGGCAAGCTGATGACGCAGGCGGCGCGCGCTCCCGTGCGCCTGGGTACCGTACCGGGAAAATCGGGCGCACCCTACCACCTGCAGCTGTGTTCGCTACAACCGATGGACCGCGAAGGCGAGATGGTATTGCAACTGGCACATGGCGATGACGTGATCTACTCGGTCGCCTTTACCTTCTTCGGTTCCCGCGCGCGCGCCAGCATGGGCGTGGGCATCGGTTGCATCCAGGGTCCGCGCGGTGCGGAAGGCTTGCGCCGCGTGCGCGAGGCTACGCGCGACCTGCATGGCATGCGCCCCAAGGCCCTGATGGTGCGCCTGGTGCGCCAGCTGGGACATGAACATGGTTGCCGCAACATGGTACTTGTAGGTAACGCCAACCGCGCCGTCCACCATTCCGCCAAAAAGGGCCGTTTGTTCGCCGACTACAATGCCCTTTGGCAAGAACTTGGCGCCCAGGCACGCAAGGATGGCGATTTTGAGCTGCCATGCGAAAATCTGCCCCTGCCTGCCCTGGAAGACATTCCGTCAAAAAAACGCTCGGAAGCACGCAAACGCCACGAACTGACGCTGGCCATGATCGGCAGCCTGCGTAGCGGCCTCGACACCCATCGCAGCCCGCTGCAGGTCGCCACGGCAGGCACTGCGGCAGCCGCCAACGAGGCACGGCAAGCGGCAGATATGGACGACGAAGACTACGCTTCCGCCGCCGCCTGAGCACCGCCCCTCCTCCTGCGGCACACGCTTCAACCCGTGCGCGGCACAATCCTGTTACGCTAGCGCTATCGGTATGCACATGTGGTGCGCCGGTTCCCCCAACGCTTACTAGGAGGCAAGTCATGCGCGTAGACATCTACCGCCGGGCCGAGCACGACGGCATTTTTTCCTACCTCGCCGTGCCGGAAGGAAAGCTCATCCCGGAAGAAGTTACCAATACCGACTGGCAGCTGGAAGTACGCGCCAGCGAAGTGGCCGACGATGCCCAGGCCTTGCCCAACTACCATATCGAACAGCCGCACCAGCAGATCGCCGCCAAGGGCTATGCGATCACGGGCCTGAAAGACATGTAAACGAAAAAAGCCAAACCAGCGTGTCCGCGGTTTGGCTTTGTTGTATGCGCCGGGCGGTGCCGGTCAGTATTCGACCGCCACTTCTTGCGCACCCAGCATTTGCTCCAGCGCCATCTGCAACTCATCCGATGGCGCCACTTTCCACTCGTCACCAAACTGCAGCACACAACTGACGCCTTGCGGGCTGATCTTGGCTGCGATCGGCAGTCCGTCCGCCGCCCGGTGCGGCGTGATCACGTCGCTGATGCGTTTCATGTCCAGCGTCGTGGGCAGAGTCAAGCCCAGCTGGCGGCCATACTGCACCCGCGCGGCGATGATGTCGAAGGCGCTCTCGGCGGTGATGCGCAAGCCGCCCGAAAAACGGTCTTCCGACACCTTGCCCACGACGGCCAGGAATTCATCTTCCTTGAAGATTTTCCTGTTCGAGTCGAACAATTCGCCGTACACCGTCACTTCCACCGTGCCGCTCTTGTCGTCCAGGGTGACGATGAGGATCTTGCCGCGCTGCGTCATCTGTGTGCGCAAGCCCGTGATGACGCCCGCCATCATGCGCGGTTCGCGCGACGGCGACAGTTCCGACAATTTCGTGCGCGCAAAACGGCGCGCCTCGGGCGCATACGAATCGAACAGGTGGCCGGACAGGTAGAAGCCCAGCGCGATCTTCTCTTCCGTCAATCGCTGTTTGTCCGTCCACACGGGAACCTTGACGTACTCGGGCGGCGCCACCATGTCGCTGTCGTCGCCGCCGAACAGGCTCACCTGGTTTGCCGCCTTGGCGGCCTGGTCGGCGCACTCCATGGCGAACGCCACGGACGCGAGCAGGATGGCGCGGTCGACCTTCAGGCAATCGAAGGCGCCGCTGCGGATCAGCGACTCGATGGTGCGGCGGTTGATCTGCTTCTTGTCCACGCGCTTGCAGAAGTCGAACAGGCTCGTAAACGGCCCGCCCGCCTCGCGCGCGGCGATGATGGCTTCGATGGCGTTCTGGCCGGAACCTTTCACGGCGCCCAGGCCATAGCGGATCTGCGTGACTTTCTTGCCGCTCACGGACGGCGCCGCACCGCTTGGCGTGAAGCGGTAGTCCGATTCGTTGATATCCGGCGGCAACAAGGTCAGCTTGCAGATTTCCAGCGAGTCTTCCACTAGGATCTTGATCTTGTCCGTGTCGTCCATGGCCAGCGACAAGTTGGCGGCCATGAAGGCGGCCGTGTGGTGCGCTTTCAGGTAGGCCGTGTGGTACGACAGCAAGGCATAGGCGGCGGCGTGCGATTTGTTGAAACCGTAGCCGGCGAACTTTTCCATCAAGTCGAATATCTCGTCGGCCTTTTCCGCCGTCAAGCCATCTTTCGCCGCACCGGCGCGGAAGATCTCGCGGTGCTCGGCCATCTCTTCGGCTTTCTTTTTACCCATGGCGCGGCGCAACATGTCGGCGCCGCCCAGCGAGTAGCCGCCGACGATCTGCGCCATCTGCATCACCTGCTCCTGATACACCATGATGCCGTAGGTTTCGGACAGAATCGATTCCGTGCGCGGATCGGGATAATCGAAACGTTCGCCGTGCTTGCGCTTGCAGAAATCGGGAATCAGGTCCATCGGGCCCGGACGGTACAGCGCCACCAGCGCGATAATGTCTTCAAAGCGGTCGGGACGCGCATCTTTCAGCATGCCCTGCATGCCGCGCGACTCCAGCTGGAACACGGCCACGGTCTTGGCCTTGGTCAACAAGTCGTACGACGGCTTGTCGTTCAGCGGCAAGGTGGCCAGGTCGAAGTTCGCCTGCGCCGGATCGAGCTGCTTGATATAGCGCACGGCGCGGTCAAGGATGGTGAGGGTCGTCAGACCCAAAAAGTCGAACTTCACGAGTCCGACGGCTTCCACGTCATCCTTGTCGTACTGCGATACGACGCCGGAATCGCCGCCCTGCGTGTACAGCGGGCAGAAATCCGTCAGCTTGCCCGGGGCGATCAGCACGCCCCCCGCGTGCATGCCGATATTGCGCGTGATGCCTTCGACCTGCTGCGCCAGGTCCAGCAGTTGCTTGACCTCTTCCTCGTTTTCCAGGCGTTCCTTGAGCAGCGGTTCCTCTTCGATGGCGTCGGCGATCGACACGGGCTTGCCGGGCTTGAACGGGATCAGCTTGGAGATGCCGTCGCAGAAGTTGTAGCCGAAATCCATCACGCGGCCCACGTCGCGGATCGCGCCCTTGGCCGCCATGGTACCGAAGGTGGCGATCTGCGAGACGGCCTCCTTGCCATACAAATCCTTGACGTGCTGGATGACGCGGTCGCGCCCTTCCTGGCAAAAGTCAATATCGAAGTCGGGCATCGAGACGCGTTCGGGATTCAGGAAGCGCTCGAACAGCAGGTTGTACTGCAATGGATCGAGGTCGGTAATCAGCAGCGAATATGCCACCAGCGAACCCGCCCCCGAACCGCGGCCCGGGCCGACGGGCACGCCGTTTTCCTTGGCCCACTGGATAAACTCGGCCACGATCAGGAAGTAGCCGGGGAATTTCATGTTGCAAATCGTGTCCGTCTCGAATTTCAAGCGCGACTCGTAGCGCGGGCGCTCCTTTTCACGGCGCTCGGGATCCGGATACAGCTGCAATAAGCGTTTTTCCAGGCCTGCCTGCGACTCGGCAACGAGGAACTGGTCGATCGTCATGCCGTCCGGCGTAGGGAAGTTCGGCAGCTGCGGCTTGCCCAGGGTCAGGGTCAGGTTGCAGCGCTTGGCGATTTCCACGGAATTGGCCAGCGCGGCCGGCAGGTCGGCGAACAGTTCCGCCATGTCGGCCTGCGACAGGAAGCGCTGGCTGTCGTTAAACCGTTTTACGCGCTTGGCGTTGGCCAGCATTTCGCCTTCGGCGATACAGGTGCGGGCTTCGTGGGCAATAAATTCTTCAGGGGAAATAAATTGCACGGGATGCGTGGCCACCACGGGCAAACCCAGCTTGGCCGCCAGAGCCACCGCATGGCGCACCTGCGCCTCCTGGTTGGCCTGGCCGCCGCGCTGGATTTCGATATAGAAATGGCCGGGGAAAATCTCGGCCCAGCGCTGTGCATTGCGCTCGGCCAGGGCCAGGTTGCCATTCTCGATGGCCGTGCCGACATCGCCGAAATGCGCGCCCGACAGCACGATCAAGCCATTCGCCGCGCTTTCGCCCGGGTACAGGTCGTAGGTATTCGTCGCCAGCGCCTGCAGCCACTCGATGCGCAGTTCGGCGCGGCCCTTGTACTGGTTCGTCAGCCAGGCCGTCGACAGCAGTTCGCACAGTTGCAGATAGCCCATGCGGTTCTTCGCCAGCAGCAGCAGCCGCGACGGCTTCTCGCGGTTGTCGTCATTCGTGATCCACACGTCGACGCCGACGATGGGCTTGATGCCCTTGCCGCGCGCTTCCTTGTAGAACTTGACCATGCCAAACAGGTTCGACAGGTCGGTGACGGCCAGCGCCACCTGCTTGTCCTTTGCCGCCGCCTTGACCACGTCGTCGATGCGCACCAGGCCATCGACGATCGAGTACTCCGAGTGCACGCGCAAATGGACGAAGGCAGGACCGGGCTGCATCGCTTGCTGTGAACCTGCCGGAGCGCCGGCCTCTTGCATTACCATTTCCATCCTGTGTACCGTTTCGTGCAAAATTCAATGGGGTCTATTCTACCGCGTCGCGGCCCCGGACCGGCGGTGCGGCCCTCGGTTGCGGGCAAGAAATTCCTGCCGTGCACAGCCCGCCGGCACGGCAAAACGTGGCTGGCCGGGTATCCTGCCTGGCCTGTCGGGCTTATAATATCGGCTGTTCAGTCTAACCCGATCGCCATCATGCAAGCCATCACCCCTGCCACACCCGCCGTTTCCGCCGCCGTCAGCCCCCTGGCCGCCACGTTTGTCAATATTGCCGCGTATAAATTCATCACGCTAGCCGATACGGAAGCCATGCGTCCCTTGTATCAGGAGCAATGCCTGGCGCTGGAACTGAAGGGCACGATCCTGCTGACGCCGGAAGGCATCAACATGTTCCTGTCGGGCACGCGCGAACATATCGATGCCTTCCTCGCCTGGGTCCGCAGCGACGAACGTCTGGCCGATCTGGAATGGAAGGAAAGCTTGTCGAACGAGCAATCGCACAAACGCATGCTGGTCAAGCTGAAAAAAGAAATCATCACCATGCGCATGCCGCTGATCAAGCCGGAACTGGGCCGCGCCCCGTCCGTCGATGCGCAGACGCTCAAGCGCTGGCTCGACGCCGGCGTCGACGATGCGGGTAAACCCGTGGTCATGATGGAAACGCGCAACGCCTTTGAAGTGGACGTGGGCACGTTCAACAACACGCTTGATTACCGCATCGACAAGTTTACGGAATTTCCGGCCGTGGCTGCCGCCCACAAGGATGAACTGGAAGGCAAGACCGTCGTCACCTTCTGCACGGGCGGCATCCGCTGCGAAAAGGCCGCCATCCACATGAAGGAAATCGGCTACGACAGCGTGTACCAGCTCGACGGCGGCATCCTGAAATATTTCGAGGAAGTGGGCGGCGAGCACTACACGGGCGACTGCTTCGTCTTCGACTACCGCACGGCGCTGAACCCGAAACTGGAACCGACGGAAACGGTGCAGTGTTTTGTCTGCCGCGCCGTCGTCACGCCGCGCCAGCAGCTGGCGCCGGAATACGTGTATGAGGTGTCTTGCCCGCATTGCTACGGCAACAAGAACTAGCCCCTGCCTTGCCCATGCGCGCCTGGTGGCGCGCAACAGCGCCACTCCCCGCCAGCGCCAGAGGCGCGCCAACTGCGCATGTCATAATTCACAATATTGCCCGATTCCGGGAACGCCACCATGCATAGTAAAGACAAGCAATAACAAGATGACAAAACAAGGCTTGGCCATTGCGGTCGTCATACCCAGTTACAAGGTCGATAGGCATATCCTCTCTGTCATCAGTCAGATTGGCGCCGAAGTGAGCCGAATTTATGTCATCGACGACTGCTGTCCGGACCACTCCGGCGACCTGGTCGAGGAGCACTGCAGCGACAAGCGCGTGGTCGTGTTGCGTCATGCAGAAAACCAGGGCGTCGGCGGCGCCGTCATGACAGGCTACCGCGCCGCACTGGACGACGGCATGGATATCATCGTCAAGGTCGATGGCGATGGCCAGATGGATCCCGCATGCATTCCCGACTTTATCGCGCCCATTGTTGCTGGCGAAGCCGACTACACCAAGGGCAACCGCTTCTACGATCTGGAAAGCGTGCGCAGCATGCCCAAGGCGCGTCTTTTTGGCAACGCGATCCTGTCTTTCATGAGCAAGATTTCTTCCGGCTACTGGGATATTTTCGATCCGACCAACGGCTACACCGCCATCCACTGCGAGGTGGTACGCCACCTGCCGATGCAAAAAATCAGCCGCCGCTATTTTTTTGAAACTGATATCTTGTTTCGCCTGAATACATTGCGCGCCGTCGTCGCCGATATCCCCATGGATGCAAAATATGGCGATGAGGTCAGCAATCTGAAGATTTCCCAGGTGGTGCTGGAATTTTTTGCCAAGCATCTGCGCAATTTCTTCAAACGCATTTTCTACAACTATTATTTACGGGACCTGTCCATTGCCTCCATTGAACTGCCCATCGGTGTCCTGATGGTTGCCTTCGGGTGCGTGTTTGGTGCGACGCAATGGCTGCATTCCGTCCATGACGATATGCCGGCCTCGGCAGGGACAGTCATGCTGTCAGGCTTGCCGGTGATTGTCGGCCTGCAATTAATCCTGGCCTTTCTCGGACACGATATCAGCTCGATCCCTAAAAAACCGTTCCACCGCATTCGGCGCGGCAGGAAGTGAAGGCGTGATGGCATTGCCTGACGGACACACTACAGGCTGCGCCCGTGCGGAGTATGGCGCACGGGAGATCACCCCCAGCAACTCTATGGAGATAAATGAATGACTTACATCGTGGCCCTGTTATGTGTGCTTGGCATCGCAGCCGGGCAAATCCTGTTTAAAATCAGTGCCAATGGATTGCTGCAGAGCGGCAGCTTTTTTTCCGTCAAAACCCTGGCCGCACTGTCGGCGGCCATCTGCCTCTATGGATTGACGACGCTGGCCTGGGTCTGGGTATTGCAGCGCATCGAACTGGGCCGAATCTACCCGCTGATGGCGCTGGCCTTTGTACTGGTGCCGATCGGCAGCCATTTTCTCTTTGGCGAACGTTTCCAAACCCAATACATGATCGGTGTCGCGCTGATCATCGTCGGCATCCTTGTTGCCACAAAGGCATAAGCACCCTGTCGCCGCCACCCACGGTGCTGGTCCATTCTCTTGCTCGAATTTGAAGTTACCCATGAAAAATCAGGTTTTCACTCCCCTGGCCATTGCCCTGACAGCCATCGTCCTGGCTGTCATCTGGTTCTGCTTTGCTCCCGGCTTCATGTCATATGATTCCATGGTGCAATACAAGACGGCACTGAATCAGTACTATACGGATAGCAATCCCGCCATCATGTCCTACGTGTGGCATCTGTGCCTGTACCTGGTTTCCGGCCCGCAAAGCCTGCTGTTGCTGCATCTCGCCTTGCTGGCAGCGGGCATCCTGATCTGGTACGGCAATATGGCACAGCGTGGCTGGGCCCTGCTGATTCCCACCATGTGCCTACTGCCATGGGTCGTCAATTTTGCCGGTGTACTGTGGAAAGACGTGGGCATGGCTTTCGCCCTGCTCGTGGCGACGGGACTGCTGTATACAAGGACCAAGAACTGGCGAGTCGCCGCCCTGGCCATCCCTTTCATCTTCTACGCCTCCGCAGTCAGGCACAATGCCATCCTGGCCATCGTGCCCCTCATCTACTGTGCGCTGCGCCACTTCTGGCCGACACGATCCATCGTACAAATGGCGATCCTGAGCGTGCTGCTGTCGGCCACCCTGCCCCTAGCCACGTCAGTTCTCAGCTACAACGTCCTGCACGCGGAAAGAAAACACTTTGAAACATTAACGATGGGGGATGAGGTGGCCAGGATCGCCTTCATGACGGGCGAAAACTTGATGCCTTGGGTAAAGCCTGAAGACAATGCCGCCTGCTCACCCATGCCTATCCAATATGAGCGGGCGATGTGCTTTGTACGCAAAGGTTACGACCCCAGCGGCAGCCTGTTTGCCGGCATGCCGCATACGGAGGCCCACGCCTTATGGAAAAAGACCATCCTCGGGCATCCGCTGCCGTACTTGCAGATCAAGGGCGGAGCATTCCTGTATTTCCTGCGCTCGCCCACGCTGGAACCCTACTATGCCTGGCACCCAGGCATCATGGACAATGAATTGGGAATCAAACTGGACAATCCGAAACTGGCGCACCTGATGCAAGCCTATGTCGAAGGCAGCCAGGTCACGCCGCTCGGAGAACTCTTCAAGCCGTATTCCTGGCTGCTGCTGGCCATCGCCATGATGGTGCTTGGCTGGCGCATGCGGCCGTCGCTGGAGAAGACCCAGATACTGGCATTGAACGCCTCGGCGCTCGGCTACTTCCTGGGCTACCTGGCGAGCGTGCCGTCAGCCGATTTCCGCTATATCTACTGGTGCATCATTGCCACCAGCCTGTCCATCATCATCTGGCTGGCAGCACGCGCCAGCCAGGCCAAACACTAGCGGCCAAGCGCCACCGCATCGATCGTCAGCATCGAGCAAGCATCGGGAGAATCGAGGTCTATGCGCAAGCCGGCGATCATGGCCGTTGGCTGCCATGCCGGCAGCGTCGCCAGATCAATGGAGTTGCTGCCAGGCGTAGCCATGAAACGTACGCTGAGCGCTTCGCCCGGATGGCCGTCCGCAGCGTGCCAGAACAGTTGTACCGGCACCGCCACGGACTTGTCGTCGCAGACCAGGTTAAACGTCACTCTGGACGCCTCGGCGGCACGCACTGCCGGTGCGAGCTTGAACGTCAGGAAAGCATCGCCACCGGTGACCCGGTAAGCCCGGGAAGCAGGCACCGCTGCCAGGTCATTTGCCGAGGACTCCGTGCCGCGCGCCATGGCCACGAAGTTGGCCGGCTTGGCCGTCACATGCAGGGGCGGCGCCTGCTCGAAGCGGGGAGCTCTCGCATCGCGCTCGACAACGGTGAAAAACACATAATCGGGCTGATACTTCTGCACCAGCTTCACCACCATGGCGGCATCGGTCACCCCATAATGAATCTGCAAGGTTTCGCTGAACGTCGCTGCCATATAGGGCGACATGGCCGTACCGAAAGAATCGCGCAGCCACAGCACTTTCTTTCGATTCAGCGCATTGGGTGATTTGACAAGCACCGGCGTGCGCGGCGCGCCCACTTCCGGATTCCCGCCCGATTCCAGCAGACGGCCCGTATCAAAGTCATATTTCGCCGTTTCCACCGGACGCCCGATATCAATCTCGACTGGAATCTCGCTGTCATGCAAGGTCTCGCTCAACTTGAGGAAGTTGGCCAGGTCGCCGCCGTTGCGCTGGCTGGCCGTACCGGGCCGCACCTGTTGTCCGGAAAGCGTCTGCAGTCCCGGTGCCGTGCGTGCCAGCGCGTCGCCGAGCGCTCGCATGGCAACCCATCCACCAAGCCGGTTCCAATGGGTGTCGGTCTTGTAGTAAAGGGCTTGCGAAAATTCTGTCCGGGCTTTCAGCATGGCAGGCCGCACATCGACATACTGGCCTGGCTTCATGCCAGCGACGAGGGTATCGGTAGCCGATGGCTTGAGCGCTTGCGCCCAGCCAGGTGCCATGTCGCCATACACGCTATCCTTGTTCGGCCCCAGGACTATGTGGAAAGCCTGCACGCCTTGCGATGCCAGCCATTGCTCCCAGCCCGCGGTGGCCAGCGCAATTTTCCTCGCCGCTTCGACATCGGCAGGTGTGCTGCCGCGCCGGGTCACCGTCAGCGTCTGTTCATATTGGTCCCCCAGATACAACCAGCCATCACGGCCTATCGTCACCTGGCTGGGGCTGGTGGAAATACCAAAGCCATACAGTGCCCGGCTCCAGTAAGGCAAGGCAAAATCAAGGTTGTACAGCACGGCGCGGTGCCACCAGGCTTCGCCCGGCTTTTTTTGCACCTTGCCCAAGCTTAGGTTAATCAGGGGTACCAGCGACAAGGCCAGCAATGCCAGGCCGATAAAGGCAAGAATCCTTTTTTTCATGATGATACCGCTTAGAAATTGAAGTAAAGGAAGACGGACGTCGTTGTCACCAGCACGGAGTACATTGCAAAGCAAAACAGGAACAGGGCACCAGCCATTTTTGCCCGGCTCAAACCGCTCTGCATCAAGTCAAAGGAATTCTTTTGTCGGACAATCACAAAGGCCACCACGACTGCGCAGAAGCACAGGAAGTTCGCCGCCAATCCGGTAGGCAACCAGCGCAGCAGATAGTCGGTCAGCCAGCCGCCCCAGGCCAGCTGGCTGCTGGGGACCGCGGCCAGAGGCAACTGCTGAATCGATGCAAAATCAACCATGCCGCCCAGAATGCGACGTGCATCGTCCATATCCTTGGCGCGGAAGAAGACCCAGGTGACATTAATAAACAGGAAAGTCACCAGCCAGGCCAGCGGTTTCGGCATGCTCCAGCCCCGCCCGCTCCAGAAGCGGTGCAGCACCAGCGCGCCGCCGTGCAGCGCGCCCCAGATAATGAACATCCAGCTGGCGCCATGCCACAGGCCACCCAGGACGAAAGTGGCCATCAAATTGAAATAGACACGTCCAGGCGAACAGCGATTGCCGCCGAGCGGGATGTACAGGTAGTCGCGCAAGTAACGGCTCAGCGTCATGTGCCAACGGCGCCAGAAATCCTGGATATCGAGCGCCTTATATGGTGAGTTGAAATTGATCGGCAACCAGATGTTGAACAGCAGCGATGCACCGATCGCCATGTCGCAATAGCCGCTGAAATCAAAATACAGCTGGAAGGTATACGACAGGCTGGTCAGCCAGGCGCTGAAAAAATCCAGTTGTGTTTTGCCGTCGAAACCCGCGTTGGCCCAGATGGCAAAGGTGTCGGCGATCACGGCTTTCTTGAACAGGCCGATGCTGAAAATGAACAGTCCCAGCAGGATATTACGATGACGGATAGACAGATTACGGTGCGACTTGAACTGCGACATCATCTCGTGGTGATGAAGAATCGGACCGGCGATCAGGTGCGGAAAGAAGGTGACGAACAGCGCGTAATTGAGGAAATCATATTCCTTGGCCTCGCCGCGATAGCTGTCGACCAGGTAGGCAATTTGCGTAAACGTAAAAAAACTGATCCCCAATGGCAGCAAGATCTGCGGCACCACGTAGGCGGCGCCGAACACGCCATTAATATTGTCGACCAAAAAATTGGTGTACTTGAAGTAGCCGAGCAAGGCGAGATTCAAGCCTATGCTCAGCGTCAGGACGCTGCGCCGCGACAAAGGGAAATGCCGCGAACGGAAATCCGAAGCCAGGTGGTTACCGATCGAGAAATTGAACAGAATCGAGCCTAGCAACAAATGGATGTAGGCGGGATTCCAGTAGGCGTAAAAGAACAGACTGACCGCTACCAGCCATGCTTTACCCAGCACGACAAGCCGTATCCGGTTAAGGAAAAAATAGCCAAAGAACGAGACAGGCAGGAATAACAGAATGAACTGAGCGGAACTAAAAATCATCGGTGCAACCTTTTCTTTCGGCGTTTTCCACGCACTTGTCGCTCATTCGCGTCATCGTGATCAGAGTAAAATACATGACAATATATCTACTTGAAGCAAAAGCTTGCAAGTATTGTCGAGCAGCGGGATTGCGTCAAATTCTATCCAGCACCGGGAACGTCACATGCTCGAGCAGCTGCTCCACGGGCAGGACATCGCGCAGTGGGAGCCACATCTGGAGCCGGACGGGGGCCAGCTCGAGCGTCCTGCCATGCAGCTGCAACTCATGCAAAATCGCATCCTGTGCAAGCACGTTCAGGCGCCAGCAAGAGGGTAGATGGCGCACCATCGCCGAGGCGGCCGCAGCAGGCAAGCCGTCGTATGCCGTGACAATGGCGCCATGGGTATCCTCCAGCACCACCATCGAGCACACGGGATCGCGATAGCAATATACGGCGCGCGCAAACGGCGGCAAGGGCAAGCTGGTGTCGGGCACAAGGTTGCCATCGGGCTCGAATGGCTGCTGATCGTTGCCCTCGCCCCCCCTGACCCAGCCATACATCCAGCGGTCCGCCACCTGGAAGCCATGCTTTTCATACACCGAATACTGGCTGGTCCACAGCGTCAGGTAATCTAACTGCTGTTCTCTCGCATGGGCAACAATGGCTTCCAGCATGCTGTTGGCGATACCCTTGCCGCGTTCCCGTTGTGCCACGCAGACCAGGCCGATCATCGCGATACGGAGCGTGCACTCACCCAGCGGATACTGTTTTTCCCGCAACACCAGTCCGCCGACAGTCACCGTGCCGATGCGCGCTTCGGCAAAAATCACGCCGTTCGGTGCCGCCGACAGCCAGGGAAAATGACGCTGCAGCGTCACACCACGGTTTTTACTTTGGAAAAAAACCTCCCAAAACAACGCTTTCAAGGCCTCGGATGCCACCGTGGAGAGTGTGATTGTCACGCCCTCTGCATGAACCATTTTCGACGATTCCATCAGTTAATCCGCTCCAACATGAACAGTGAGAAGAGGCAGCAGACGGCATTCGCGGTGGCACGCCCAGCAGATGCCATCAACCGATGCATGCGTCGGCCAACACAGCTGCCAGGCACCTAGCGACTGCCGCGTCCCACTCAAGGACGAACGCCATCCATATTCAGCGCCCACCATTTACGCAGCAAGACGATCGCCGAGGACAGGAAGAAGCCGAATAGCAGACTGAGCAACAATACTGCGGACATGCGGATATTGCGTTTCTCAGGCAAGGTAGGGCCGGCGATGAAGCGGCTCTTTTCCAGATACAAATTGATGGAGCGCTGGTTATCAATCGTGATCATGTTATACACTTCCTTGACCACTTCATCGTTCAGGTTTTTGGTCTTGAAGACGCCTTCCTTCACCGCTTCAAGGCCGCGCAGCAGCGCTTCGCCCGATTGGTTGGTATCAAGCAGGCTCTTGGCCTGGTCGTAGTACTCGCGCAACAGAATACTCTGCGCCTGCTCGCGCTTGAGGCGGATGATGGTTTCGCTGGTGCTCAAGGCTTCCACTTCACCGGACATCAGATGGGTAATGGGCGACAAATAACGGGCGCTGTCTTCCGTGACTGAAATCACCGAGGTTGCCGACTTGTTCGCCGCTTCAGGGTAACTGCCCACGATTTTCTTGAGCACCACGCCTTTGCGCTGATACATCTCCAGCCGTTCATTCATGCTGATGATGTCGTTATCAAGCTTGGTGATCTTGGCCGATAATTCAATGTGCTTGAAACGCAGCACATCGGAGTAATTGGAGTAGATGATGCTGTCGATGGCATAGCGTCCCAACAAGCCCACCATGCGCTGGGCGCTCTCGGCACTGCCTGCGGCATAGGAAATACGCAAACCAATTACATTATTGCCGCCATCCTTGGGTTGCTCCATCAGCTCCTTGGCGTCCATCTTGGTGAAGGGGAAAATCGGCTCCACCATCTTGCTGAATCCGTCACCGCTGGCCATGGCCTTGCGCAGTCCCCCGATACCGTCGACTCCCTGCAGCTTGTTCGCCTGCACAAAAGCGTCAAAGCGCTCGCTGGTACTGAAGGCGGCGGCATAGCGTTTGTAATCCGCCAATACGATACCCGGATTACCTTCCTTGTCCTTGTCCTTTTTCGGATCCTTGTCCTTGTCCTTGTCCAGCGTCTCCAGCGGCAAGGGAATCGGACCGCCAAACTGCAAGAAGCCTTCGCTACGATACTGCCCCAGATACAAGGCACCGGACACGGCGATGGCCATGACCGCTATCGTGGCGGCGCCAATCCACTTGCGCGCGTCACGCAAGGCTTTAACATAATTGACAACGTTTTCGCCATTGTGCTTGTCAAGCTGATTCAAATTTTCCATGTTTCTTCTTTAGAAAGTAAATATATCCATCCACCGGTACCGCAAGACACGAAGTGCGCGGGCTGGGCCTGATTATTCAAGGCGGCGGCGATACGGCATCGCCACGGGCGCACCAGATCAAATCTTCAATGCCGCACTGAGGTGCATATTCGGTTACCGCCTGCAGCAGCAAGGCGCGTACGGCTTCATGATCAAACCGTGCGCATGCTTGCGTCAAGTCATCGAGCAGCAGCTCCAGCTGCGGCCAGGGCAATTCGGCTTCCTGGGCACGCATGATCAAGGGATGATCGGTACCTTCAACGTTATCGCCGATCAGCAGTTCCTCATACAATTTTTCGCCGGGACGCAAGCCCACATGATGGATCTCAATGGTGCCATTCGGCGTCTGTTCGCTGCGCACTTCCAGACCGCTCAGATGCACCATGCGCTTGGCCAGATCGACGATCTTCACCGGATCGCCCATGTCCAGCACGAAGACGTCGCCTCCTTCGCCCATGGCGCCCGCTTGCAGAACCAGTTGTGCGGCTTCCGGAATGGTCATGAAGTAACGCGTGATTTCAGGATGGGTAATGGTAATGGGGCCGCCTGCCATGATCTGTTTGCGGAACAGGGGGACGACAGAACCGGATGAGCCCAGGACATTACCAAAGCGCACCATGCAGAAACGCGTCTTGTCCTGTTCGCGGGAAAATGCCTGCAAGATCAATTCCGCCAGGCGCTTGGTCGAGCCCATGACATTGGTTGGGCGCACGGCCTTGTCGGTGGAAATCAGCACAAAGCGCTTCACCCCGGCGGCGATGGCCGCCCGTGCCATGCTCAGCGTCCCCAGGGCATTGTTGCGTATCCCCTCGATCGGGTTGTGCTCCACCAACGGCACATGCTTGTATGCGGCGGCGTGATATACCGTTTCCACCTTGAACGTGCGCAGGATCTTTTCACATTTCTCGGTTTCCAGGACGGAGCCCAGGAATGGCAACAGTTCGAGTTCGATATGCTGCGCCTTGCGCAAGCCCTGCAACTCCTGTTCGATGGTATACAGGGCAAATTCCGACATCTCGAGCAAGATCAGGCGCGCAGGCCGCTGACGCAGAATCTGGCGGCACAATTCGGAACCGATGGAGCCGCCGGCGCCCGTGACCATGACGGTCTTTCCCGTGATACACATAGCCATCAAGTCATGGTCAGGCTCGACTGCGTCACGGCCCAGCAAATCCTCAATCTCGATCTCGCGCAGGTCCTGCAAGCGAACCAGACCGCTGATCAGGCTCTTGATCGGCGGGGTCACCAGCGTCTTGATCTTCAGGGGTTCCAGCTTGTCGAGGATACGGCGCTGCTGTGCACGCGACAAGGATGGCAGGGCCACCAGGATCTTGGTGATGCCCTTGTCAGCCACAAGTTCCGGCAAGTCTTCGGGGGCATACACGCGAATGCCGGCGATGATTGCGCCGTGCAACTCTTTTTTCTCATCGATCAGCGCCACCGGGCGGTACTCGGTGCCATAGCTCAGCGTCTGTGCCAACTGGCTGCCGGAAGCGCCGGCGCCATAAATGGCGACAGGAATGCCACCGGTCACGCCCGATACCCGTGCGAAATAGCCGCGCGCCATGAAACGGCTGGCCGTCACGTACATGATCGCACTGACCCAGTAAATGCCAAAGACACCGCGCGACAGGCCGATCATGTGCGTCGAGAAAGCCGCAAAGGCCAGCAAGACCGCCACCGACAGCGTCACGCCCAGCACCACCACGTAGACTATCTTGTAGTCGATAAAGCGGATCACCGCACGATACAGTCCCAGCTTGATAAAGATCGGAATCGAGATCAGTGGCGCCAGGAGAATCAGCCAGAAGTACGGGCGGAATACGGCGAGGCTGACACCGTCAAAGCGCAGCAGTATCGCCACGCAAAATGTCAGTGGCAAAAAGAAAATGTCCGCAGATGCGGCGATCAGCTGCTTTTGCAAGCGCGGGAAATTCGATAAAGGAGTCATCAATTCTTACCAATCTCAATATGCAGGCGCAACCTGGGCATCAATGCGTGATGCCATCGCGACGCACCACTTTCAGGAAGGTCAGGAAGATAATTTTCAAGTCGAGGAAAAACGACTGGCGCTGCAGATATTCGGCGTCCAGGCGAACCTTGTCCGGTATCGGCAATTCATCGCGGCCGTTGATTTGCGCCCAGCCGGTCAAGCCCGGCAATACCTGGTCTACGCCATATTCGGTACGCAAGGCAATCAGGTCATCCTGGTTGAACAGGGCGGGACGCGGGCCGACAAAACTCATGTCACCGGCAAGGATGCTCCACAGCTGCGGCAACTCATCCAGGCTGGATTTACGCAGGAACGGGCCGACTGGCGTCAGGAAACGCTTGGGATCGGACAGCAAATGGGTCGCGACCGCCGGGGTATCCACACGCATGGTGCGAAATTTCGGCATCCGGAAAATACGGTTATGGCGCCCCACGCGGTCCGACCAATACACGATGGGCCCGGGCGAGGTCAGTTTGACCAGCACGGCGACCACCAGCAGCGGTATGGACAGCACGACAACAGCCAGCAAGGCAACACTTACATCAAACAAACGTTTCATTTAATTTCCCCGCGCCGCACGACGCAAACCTTCATCCACACTCAACGGCGGCACCCAGCCAAGCAGCTGTCGCGCCTTTGAAATATCCACCTGCAAGGACCCGCACAAGCGTTGCGCGAAGCCCCGTTTTCCGATCATCGCGCATGCCGCGCCCAGCATCCATGCCGGTACCGGCAGCAGCCGCGCGGGCTTGCCCAGCGCCTGGCCCATACGGCGCAGCAGCTGGCTCGTCGACAAGTCTTCGCCATCGGCCGCCAGCCAGACCTGATTGGCCGCCGCCGGGTGTTCAGCGCATACGGCAACCAGGTCAGCCAAATTGCCCAGCGCGACCAGGCTGCGCCGATTCTGGATCGCTCCCAGCGGCAGCGGCACGCCGCGCCGCAGCCAGCGCATCATGCTGAGAAAATTGGCCCCGACGCCAGGCCCATACACCAGCGGCGGCCGTATCACCACCACCTGCATGCCGGTTTCCTTGGCCAGCGCAAACAATCCCTGCTCGGCTTCCAGCTTGGAAATACCATACGGATCCGACGGTGCCGGAACATCGCTTTCAGAGAAGGCCTGTCCAGGCAGCGTCGCTTCGCCATTCACCTTGATGGAACTGATAAACACAAAACGCCGTACTCCCGCGCGGGCGGCGCAACGCGCCAGGTGCAGGGTGCCATCGACATTTACACGGCGAAATTCCTGCAGCGGATCGGCCGCCGTCTCATTCATCACATGCACGCGCGCCGCGGCATGCACGACGACACTCACCGAGTCGAAAGCATGATCCCAGCATGTCTGGCTGGACAGGTCATCGATGACAAACGTTTCCACCGTATCAGGAAACACGGCACCGGCATCGCGCGTGCAGGCACGAATGCGCCCATCGCCCATGCGGGCCAGCCGTTCAATCAATGCGGCGCCGACAAATCCGGTCGCTCCAGTCAATAACACCACAATACATTCCTAATCAAAAACCTCGGGACAGGATACCGGGCCGGCATCCTGTGCGCCGCATGGGCGGCTTATCCTGCCATTAGCGCGCCTGGCGCGGCGTGTCAAACAAGGCGGCATACTTCGCCGAAATTGTGCTCCACGTATAATTTTCTTCCGCGATCCGCTTCATGGTACGCCCAATCGCCTGCAGCTCATCTGGCTGCACGGTATTGAGGATGGCCAGCAAGCCGGCTTCATCGTCGAAGTATCGGGCCTGATTTTGCGTTGTTTCCCGGTTATAGCTCACGCCAAATGCCAGAATGGGCAAGCCCAGGTACATCGCTTCCACCAGCGAAGGATTCGTTCCACCGGCGCTGTGGCCATGCACATACATGCGGCAATTGCTGCGCAACTGGTTCAGGATAGCCTGGTCATAAATCGGATCAAGCAAGTGCACATGCGCCACCTGCGCATATTTTTGCTTCAGTTCCTGCCCGTACGCGCTATTGGCCCAATTACCGACAATCACCAGTGGCATGCGCGTCTGCGAAGCAAAGACATCGATGATCAAGTGCACATTATTTTCCGGCTCGATGCGGCATACCTTGAAGGCATAGTCATGCTGCAAGAAGGGAAAGCGCTGCAGTACCTCGCCGCTGATGGGCTGCTGCGTCACATGGTCGGCACCATACGCAATCAGTTCGCTGGGGCGGCCATATTGCGCGCTGACGTATTGCTGAATCGCCTTGTTGTCCGCAATCGTCACGTCGGCAAAACGTACCGCCGTCGCTTCGGAAAGCTTCAGGAACCATTTGGCGAAACGTCCCCATTTGGCGCGGCGCCACTCCATGCCATCGATATTGACAATGACTTTCTTCTTGCTCAGCAATTTAATAACAGGCAAGAAAATACAGCCTGAGACCCCGAGGATCACAAGCACGTCCGCATAGCGTAATGCAGATAGCATAGAAACGATATCGTATGGAATACTCTGCACGCCATTCGCGTCCAGATTGACATATTTCAGCTTGACGCCCTTGTACGTCGGCGGCTGCTCGGCATATTTTTTGCCACTGCAGTATACGGTGATATCAAACTTGCCGCACAGATTATCCGTCAGGTGCTCGGTCAGCGTTTCCCAGCCACCGTATTTTGCCGGCAAGCCCACCGTTCCAATAATTGCAATCTTCATTGACCAACCTTCATTTTTAACTTGTCATTCAACACAAATGCCCTCTCGCGCATACGCTGCACACTGCCTGCAACCAGACGATACGATAGGCAATACAGGTAATTATTTACGGAAATACCTTAGCTTCAGCACATCTGACAATATTCTCAAGCAACCGAATGCGACGGAAATCAACAGGCAGCCGATGCCATAAAAGCGCCAATGGCGCAGCATCACTTTCTTTGCGCGGAATTCATTCATACGCATCTTGAACAGTGCCGAAGACAGGCCGCCCGTGCTGCCCGGCGCGCGCGACAGCGTCGTCATCGGCTGAGGAACGAAATGCACGGCCTTGGCCCGCGCATTAATATTGAACAGATAGGCATAGTCTTCGCAATAGCGCATCAACGGCACGCCCAGGCCCAGGTTACGCCGCACTGTCAGGCAAGGGGTATACACGGGATTGAGCGCCGCCAGCAGATACTTGAACGGCAAATGGCGCAGGCGCCCCGCATACCAGCGCGCATTGATGGCATTGATATTGGTCGGCGTATCGACGGGATGATAAACAATGTCGCACGTATCCTGCTTCAGGTAGCCGAGCAGGAAATCAATTTTCTCTGGGGTAAACCGGTCATCCGAGTCCAGAAATGCCACGAAGCTGAAGCGCGCACGGCGCACGCCCAGGTTGCGTGCCGATTGGGGGCCACTGTTTTTCGCTAGGCGGTAAACCCGTACCGGCACGCCCGACGAATTACTACCGGGCAATTTTTCGGCCAGCACCAGATTGGGCGAGCAGTCGTCGACGACCACGATCTCAACCTGTTCAATGGAGGTGGTCGTGACGGACTCGATGGCATCAAGCAAAGCTTCATGGCGCGCATACGCGGGAATGACCACGGTAATGCCAAATGTTTTTCCGATAGTCATAATTAGAAGAAGCTCACCGAGTTAATGGAAGACGAACCAAGCAGGAAAGCGATGGTCAGGCCAAATGACGCGAGGACATAGCAGTACACGCGCGGGTACATCTCCAAGGCTCGGCTGCGCTCAAGCTCATAGGCAAAGCACCACACAAAGATCGGATAAATCGAATACACAAACCGGTAGCTGAAGTACGGCAGCGGGAACAGCAGCACGCTGGCGATAAACAGCAGCCACAGGAAGCTCGCATAGGGCTTCAAGTCGATATATTCCCGCTTGTTCAAATGGCGCATGAACCCATACAGACAGAAAAAACTGGCATAGATACTGATCCGCGCCAAAATCTCATCGTTGTCATGCGCCAGATATTTCGTGACCTCGTAGATAAAACCGTTGACCGGCGCATACAGGACGCTGTCCGCCGGCACAATAAACAGGCAGAGCAAGACCACCAGGCCGCCCTGGAGCAGGCGCCGCATGTCACAGCATGACAACAGATAAATTGCCAACAATAGCAATGAACTTTTGTGCAACAGCAGCGACAGAACCAGGAAAACCAGGCCAGACTTGGTTTTCATTCCGCGCGAGACAGCCACGCAAAACAGGATGGCCGATGCGGATTGCCTGAATGCATTTGTAAAAAATTCGGTGCCCACCGGAGAAATAACCAGGAAGAACAACATGAAGAACTTGACCCGGATATTTCCTTTCATAAATAAAATCGGCAACACGATGAAGAGAATCCAGATGCTCGCGAAAGCATACCGGTTGCACAATGCCCCGGGCGCCATCGAGAAAACGAAGTCCATGACATAGAAGGAATAGTCATCAGCTTCGATGCCGCCGCCGCCTCCTCGGCAAGCCGTCAAGAAATAGTTCAGGTATGTCGAGGAATCCGTGCCGAATTCCGGCGAACGGAAGGCAAAGGCGCACAAGGTGATCAGGCAGCACATCGCAATCTGAAATGACAGACGCGACTTATCCTGGGTAAACATCCCGAGTATCAAGACAGGCAGGAAAGCGAGTATATAAACTTGACCGATTGGCATTTTTCTTTTTTCAAACGGGGCGGTGCCGAACTTGCGCTACAGCAACGCAACACCTGCGGCGCTGCGTGCCAGGCACCGAAGAGCCCGGCTACGCACTCGGGCGCCATCTCAGCGCTTGAACTCTTTCATGGCGGATTGCAACTGGCTCAGACTCGGTTGCACATGCGTCAACAAATGCGCATATGCCTCGCCAATATTCGTCAGATTTTGATGGGCATATGCCTGGCGGTTAATGGCCGGTTTGAATTTGATCTGCATAAAACGATAGGCCCGGCGTGAAAACTCGCGGCACAGTTCCCATACGAACGATAAACAGGCCGGGCTATAACGTTCGCGCTTGACGTAGGCACACAGGGAAGCCTTCGTTTCACGCCAATATTTAGGGTGATGCAGGCAGCACTTGGCGTACAGGCGGGGCAGATTGGGGCGATACTCGGCTTTGCCGATCTTATCGATCGCCGCCTTGAATGAGTAAGACCAGACCGTTGGCACGCTGTAGAACTCGGGGATCAAGGGGTCCCACACCAGATTGGTGAAGGCGCCGATGTGCGCATTGTCGCGCAAGCCACCCTTGTGCCCGCCTTCCGCACTTTGTCCCGAGGTGCTGCCACCCGAACTACCCGCGATAATAAAGGGAAAATCGATCTGCACGCTACTGCGCGACTCCTCGGCAATCAACGCCGCGCTATAGATATCCGGGCTGACTCCGCCAAAAAGCGAACCATATTTTTGCTCGATACGTTCGGCGAGCGCACGCGACATCATGCCCAGATAGGCGCGTGGCATGGACATGACGCCCGTCCCCAGATTTTTCAATGCCTGCTGCAGCACCTGCGGCCCGTCGAGCGGGGAAATGGTGGCGGCAAATGGCTGCACCGTCAGCTTGGCCGTAAAGTCAGCCCCGAAATACAGGGACTTGAAGTCCGGCCAGAAATAAGCCGCGCCCAGGGAACAGGCGGCCGCTTCAACCTGCGTATCGCGCGCCCAGCGCGCCAGCTCTTCCGCACCGGGTCCCAGGCAATCATCATCGCCGAGGAAGATCAGATAATCGCCAGTTGCCAGGCGCAGTCCATTCTGAAAATTACTGACCACATCCATCGGACGTTGCGGATGGTGATAAATCAGCCGTCCCGATTCGATCCAATGCCCCAATTCTTCAGCGATTTGCATGGTATCGCTGGTATCCGACACAACGACTTCCGTATCCGGAAAATTTGTCAGGATGGTGGTAATCGCATTGATCGCATAGCGTTGACGATTATGCGTAGGAATGATGGCAGACAGAAGAGGCATTATAAGTATTATGTATAAACAAATGGGTGGTGTATCAACAATGCAATCCGATGCTGCTTTAATACTGCAGCCGTCGGGCAAATCTAGTGTTAGCCAGCCAACGCCGGATATCTGGTGCGCACAACGCACTACATCCAATAGACAGCACTGCCGTCACAGCGATGAGCAACAAGCGCAACCACCGGCCATCGATGGTAGAGAGGCACCAGTAGCCCAACATCAGGCATGGCAAGCTGGCCAGGACCGGCAATGCCAGGCTTTCCCGGAACCACCGTCCAAACTGGCCCGGCAAAAAATTGCGATGCAAGAAATACATATACGGCGGCATCGTGCACAGGTTCATGATCAGCCATGACAAGCCAGCCCCTGCCAAACCGTGGTGCAGCACGAGGTAAATCATCATCGGCGTAACGACAACCACGGACACCATGCCGACCTGCAAATTCAAGCGGATATTGCCGTGTGCCAAGGCCAGGTAATAGGGCACCACTGTCAACGCTTGCAATACTTGCCCGCCGAGTAACAGCGAAGCGGCAAGTGCGGCGGCCTGGGCACTGGCCGCGGAACCGGTCCATAAATAAATCACATCTTGCGAAAACAGCGCCACCACCAGGCAGCCGGGCACCGTCACGATGGCAACAAACTGGCATGTCCGGTGATACAGGGCAATGAGTTGCTCGGTCTCATTGCGTGCGACCAATTCTGTGAAGCGGGGGAAAATTGCCGAAGCAATTGGACTGGCCAATATCAACGGGACCGATGCCAGCGTTCCGGCCAGCGTATAAAAACCCAGCATTTCAAGCGACAACATCTTGCTCACCGTCAACTTATCGATTTGGGTCAGCAAAATCGACAGCAGGGCCATGCCCGCCATCCCTGACGCATAGCGCCAGGTGTTGTGAAACACTTGCTTGCGGAAAAAGCCGACGGCGCGCACACCATCAGTTCTCAGCGCATGCCATAAGCCATGCCGTACCGTAATGCAATAAATCGCATTCGCCACCAGTTGCCAAATAGCAAAGGTGACGATCGTTGGCGAAAACAGCCACAACACCAAGAGGGTGCCAAAGCCCCGGTAGGCGCTCCAGGCGATCTGCAGGAAGTTCGCGCGCACCTGTTGCTGCAAGCCCATCAAACCACCGATGTACAGGCCGGATGGCAACTGGAACGCAATGGCAACGCCCATCAGCCGGATCGCCAGCGTGATGTCGTCGGAACGCAAAGTGCTGGCCTGCAGCCAATGCTCGGTAATCAATGGCGCGCCCAGCCACAGCGCCACGGCGATCACGCAGCAAATCACCAGATAGCTCAACTCGTAGGTGCGCAACAGGTCGCGCCGCTCCTGCGCCGCATTCGCGCTCGCGGAAAGGCGTGCCATCTCGCGATTCAAGGTGGCGGAAAACCCCATGTCGGCAAACGCCATGACACCGAGCAGTGTCGAATAAAACCCTACCAGGCCATACGCTTCCGCTCCCAGCATGTGCAGATACAGCGGCACAAACAGATACACTGAAATGAAGCCCCATGCACGTCCCACGATATTGGCAGTGATATTCCGCTTAATCATGAATATCCGGGGAATGGTGCAGCAAGATAGGAGATGTCATTTTTATTATAATTCTTAAAGCAATATGTTCGGCATCAGTTATCGATGCCGTACCATTTCCGCTGCTTATCAGCTATTTTTCAATTCCTGCTGCACATAATCAAGGGACAGCAGCAATTTCTTGACGCCCTCGACATCGAGGCGCTGCGTATTATGCGAGGTGTAGTCCTGCGCCTGGTTCACTTCGGGCTGTCCATCCAGGATGAATTTATCGTAGTTCAAATCGCGGTTATCGGCCGGCACGCGATAATAATCGCCCATGTCCTCTGCCTTGGCGATCTCTTCGCGCGACACCAGCGACTCGTACAGCTTCTCACCATGCCTGGTACCGATCACCTTGACCGGCACATTGCTGGAAAACAGTTCCTGGATGGCCTGCGCCAGTACTTCGATAGTGCTGGCAGGCGCTTTCTGCACAAAGATATCGCCTTGCTGTCCATGCTCGAAAGCGTGAATGACCAGGTCGACCGAATCTTCCAGCGACATCAGAAAACGGGTCATTTCCGGATCGGTCACCGTCAGCGGTACGCCAGCCTTGAGCTTTTCAATAAAAAGCGGAATCACCGAACCACGCGATGCCATCACATTGCCGTAACGCGTGGCGCACATCACCGGGCCGCCTGGGCGCACCATGCGCGACTTGGCAACCAGCACTTTTTCGGCCATGGCTTTGGAGATACCCATTGCATTAATGGGATATACGGCCTTGTCAGTACTCAGCAAAATGACTTTTTGAACGTTATTGGCGATCGCCGCATTCAGGACATTTTCCGTGCCCAGGACATTGGTCCGCACCGCTTCCATGGGATAAAACTCGCATGATGGTACCTGCTTGAGTGCCGCCGCGTGGAAAACATAATCCACGCCAGCCATCGCCTGCGCAACGCTCTGGTAATCGCGCGTGTCGCCGATATGGAATTTGACCTTATCGTTGTTCAACGCGATCCGCATGTCTTCCTGCTTCTTCTCGTCGCGGCTAAAAACAATGATTTCCTTGACATTCGTGTTTAAGAATCTGTTCAACACGGTATTACCAAAGGATCCAGTGCCGCCAGTAATCATTAAAACTTTATTATCAAACATGTCAGTCCAGGTAAAGGTAGAGATTAAAAATGGCGCTGCCGTCAGGCTTGACCGGCAGACGCGTGCAGCGCGCTCTTCACGGCAGCGATCAGTTGCTCGACGTCCTGCGCGGAAAGCCACCAGCCACACGGCAGGGCGATTATGCTACGTTGTAATATGTCGGTATTCGGTAATTCACGGCGACAAGCCACAAACCCGGAATAAATATCATTGCGTTGATGCAATATTGACGCTGCTACGCCATGCGCTTTCAGCGCTGCCAGAACAACGTCACGTTGCTCAACCGCAATTAATACGGCCCAATATGACGGCAGCGCTCCGGCGCTCGGCGCCAACAGGGTCAAGCCGGCACAGGAAGCCAGCCCATCTTTGATCTGCTGTGCATGCAGGCGCGTTTGTGCCATGCGCTGCGCGACTCCCTGCAATTGTACAGAGCCCAGGGCCGCGCACAAATTATTCATGGCCATCGACCAGCCGATGACGGGAATATCGGAATGCGGATTGATTTCACCAGCCGCGGTGCGAAAACTGCTGGCATCAATACCGAAACGGCGCAGCTTGCGCGCGCGCGCAGCATCTTCCGGATCACGGCACGCCAGCGCGCCTCCCTCGGTGGTATTGATTTGCCGGTTCGGATAAAAAGAAAACACCGCGAAATCACCAAACGTACCTACCTGTTGTCCATCGACTGTCGCCAGCAAGGCGTTATCGCAGTCTTCGATCAAAACGATGCCGCGCTGGCGGCAAATTTCAGCGATCGCCTGCGCCGGGCCTGGATAACCGGCCAGGTGATACAGAATCACTGCGCGCGTGGCCGGCGTGATGGCACGCTCGAAATCGGCCACGTCCATACAGGCCGATGCGGGGGCCACATCCACCCAGACGGGCCGTCCGCCGCATCCGGCAATGGCCGAATTGGTCGACATGCAGGCAAAAGCTGTGGTCAGCACATCATCGCCCGGGCGTACGCCCGCCAGATACAAGGCTAGGTGCAGCGCGCTGGTCATATCCACGGTGGTCACGACATGCGACTGGTCCAGCAATTTCCCCAGACCAGCCTCGAATGCGGCAACGTGCGGGCCGGATGCAATGCGCCCCGAACGCAATACGGCCAGGGCCGCCGCTTCCATCTCGGGTGTATTCACCACGCCAAACAAAGGCAGTACGGACATGGACGTCACCCTTTTTTCAAGGCGTCGACAATGCGCTCGCGGTCTTCCGCTCCCAACCACCAGCCGCACGGAATATGCACCATGCGGCGATAGTAGGTATCCAGCTGCGGCAGGGGCGCGACCAGTTCCTTGAAAATGCTATGCAAATGGTTAGGACGATGCAGCTTCGATGCCGACACGCCGATGGCGGCAAGCCGGCGCTCGACATCGGCGGAGTCATCCGACAAGACGGTATACAGCCAGTAACTGGGCTCAGCCCGCTCGTCGAACGCGGCCACGGCCAGACCCGGGATGGCGCCGATGGCACGGTCAAAATAACGGCCGTTTTCCTTGTGCGGGTTCAGTACACGGGCATCAATGTCTTGCAGTTGCGCCAGCCCAAACGTGGCCGTCACATTATTCATATTGTATTTATAACCGATGGACGTGATGTCGACTTCGGTACGCGGCACACCCTTTTCCAATCCGAACCAGCGGAATTTCTTTGCTTCCCGGATCAGCGATGCATCGCGCATGGTCAGCATGCCACCGTCAACGGTCGTCATGTGCTTGATGGCTTGCAGCGAGAAAATGGCAAAGTCGCCAATGGTGCCAATTGCCGCGCCATCGTAGCGCGCACCCATGGCATGCGCACAATCTTCGATCAACGCAATGCCGTGACGACGCGCGATGGCAGCGATCTCGGCCAGTCGCACCGGCATCCCGGCATAGTGCACAATCAGGATAGCCTTGGTCTTGCTGGTGATGCCAGCCTCGATGGCGGCGGGGTCAAGGTTGCCGGAAAGCGCATCTACATCGGCAAACACGGGCACCGCGCCCATTTGCAGGATAACGACATTCGTTGGCTCCGCCGTCATGCTGGTCGAAATGACCTCATCGCCAGCCCTTACGCCAGCCAGATGCAATGCCGCATGCAATGCGGCGGTACCGCTGCTCATCCCCAATGCAAAAGGTAAACCAAAATGCTCGGCGAAACGTCGCTCAAACTCGTAGACCAGCTCGCCCTCCCCCACTTGGCCGCTATACAGCACTTGCTCAAGCGCAGGCATCAGGACCTGCTTGTCAGGGAAGCCAACTTTTACTAAAGGAATCATCTTCAACTTTCGGTTTACCAAAGGCATTAAACAATGGGCTGCAACGCAAAGGCGCAGCAGCACCCCGACTTCCTGGCAGACCGTACATCAATGCTGGCATAACATAGTCACGCCACACATGGCCCGTATCGGCAAGCAATGAACGAAGACAGGCTGACACCGTCACGGACCGGCTCCCCATCGCCGTGCATAGTCAATTGCCTACGCCTTGACAATCATTTGCGAAATCAATTTTCTTTGATCGCACCACGATCATGGTGCTGCGCACTGCCAAAGCCGCACACGCTGGCGACATCACACCAGATACGCATGCGCCCCAGGCTGGATGTATATCGGCTGTACGGCGCATGCACTGCCATGCAACTCGCGCCGTCAATCGCACTCCAGACACTACAGTGCGTGAGACTCGCATGCGCTGCCTTATCAAGAAAGATCACCAAATCCTTGTGTTGAGTCAAGTATTCCATTGCGAAAGGAAAACAAACCTCACATTGGAAATTGCAATTAAGTCAACATAATGCAACGCAAAATGCGGGCATTCATTTTAAATGAAACACACATTTATTACCAGAGCCGGGTATCGGAAATCAAATCACGCCCCAACAGAAAATACAACACGCCAGCAATGCACATATTAATTTTTTCAAGAATGCGTACGACGCCAACACACTCAAAACAGCAGAAACAGAATAATCGCTCCGCAATCAAGCGACATATCAATATTATCAAAAAATAATCATGATGCAGCAGGATAAGGCCAGCAACACACACTCGCGGCAAGCGAAAACATCTGCCGCGGCGTCTTCGTGCACAACGATGCTGCCACATGACGCGCAATGCGCGCAGGATAGCCAGGGCAACGCGCCCGGCAAGCTGCGCCAGGCCAGGCATGAATGACACCTTCAAAAACAGCTCACAGCTGTGCCCAACCGTAGCCTATGCCAAATTTATCCAATAAAAAAAGTGTCTTACACCTTGTCACAAAAAATGCTGACCGCTCCAGCCATCTGATGCACCGCAAGACACTGGGAAAAGCATCCCGGCTTGGCCAGCAGCATCGGCATCACACGCCAGAAGCGCCAGCACAGGCCAGACCATGGCCATCTCGCGCCCCGCAGGCAAAAACAGGCGGGAAAACAGGTGAAAGAGAAGTGGGATATAGCCGCTAAAGAATGCAGGGATTTGAATGCGGTATTCGATCAAAATACAGGCAAAGAAAAATCAATTAACTGCAGCCAACACCAGGCGATAGGAAGAATGAAGACGCACACCACAATTAATCATTCAACATCATCAACATAAGGAATTGCAGGCCATTGCTTGAATATCGAAAAAATATATTTGTATCGCGGCAAAAAAAAGCCCGCCTTGGCGGGCGGGCATCTCTTCCATACTGGCAGGCGGCAAGTGCTATCCGATATCAACACCATGGAGAAGGACTTGCGCCGTCCATCATTTCTCACACAATATTATTGCTTCAGCAAACCACCCAGCAACGCGGCCACCTTCTGCTTCGGCTTGGCCGCGACAGGCGCCATGCTGGCGGCAGCCGGGGCTGCGGCCTTGGCAGGCTCATATGGCTTCAAGAACCAGGGATCGGCCTTTTCGCGGCGGGCGCCAGGACCAAAGGCGGGACGCGCACCGCGCTCGGCGGAACGACTGTCGCGGCTGCTGTCGCCAGCATGGCGGCTCTCCGGGGCGCGCGCGGGACGCGCCTCGCCACCTTCGCTGCGGCGCGGCGGACGGCGCTCGCTGTCGCTGCTGCGGGCGGGCGCGGGGTTGAAGCCCGTCAATTCACCGCGCTTGATGCTTTGCTTGATGAGTTTCTCGATGTCGGCCAGCAAGCGCTCGTCTTTATCCGAGTAGATCGAAATGGCGTCGCCCGAGGCGCCGGCGCGGCCCGTGCGGCCGATGCGGTGCACATAATCTTCCGCGTTGTACGGCAAGTCGAAGTTGATGACGCAAGGCAAATCGGAAATATCCAGGCCGCGCGCCGCCACGTCGGTGGCGACCAGCACGTCGATCTCGCCCTTCTTGAACGCTTCCAGCGCCGCCATGCGCTCCTGCTGGCTCTTGTCGCCGTGAATCGCCGTGGCGCTCATGCCTTCCTGTTCCAGCACGCGGGCCAGGCGCGAGGCGCCGATCTTGGTATTCGAGAATACGATGACCTGCTTCAGGTCGCGTTGGCGCAGAAGATGGGCGACCAGGGCATGCTTCTGGTCTTCCGTCACTTTATAGACCACTTGCGTGACCTTGTCGGCCGTCTGGTTGCTGCGCGCCACTTCGATCGTCAACGGATCGTTAAGGAACGTGGCAGCCAGCTTCTTGATTTCTGGCGAGAACGTGGCCGAGAACATCAGGTTCTGGCGTTGCTTCGGCAGCAAGTTGATGATGCGCTGCAAGTCCGGCAGGAAGCCCATGTCCAGCATGCGGTCGGCCTCATCCATGACCAGCATCTGCACCTGGCTCAGGCTGATGTTCTTTTGCTCGATATGGTCGAGCAAGCGGCCCGGCGTGGCGATGACGATTTCCACGCCGCCACGCAGGATGACGGTTTGCGGCTTCATGTCCATGCCGCCGAAGACGACGGTCGAGCGCAGCGGCGTGTGCTTGGCGTAAGCCTTGACGTTTTCGGCCACCTGCACCGCCAGCTCACGGGTCGGCGTCAGGATCAGCGCGCGCACCGGGTGGCGTGCCGGCGACATGCTGCTGCTGGCATGCGCCATCAGCAACTGGATGATCGGCAAGGAAAAGCCTGCCGTCTTGCCGGTGCCCGTTTGTGCGGCACCCATCACATCGCGGCCTTGCAGCACCACGGGGATCGCTTGTTCCTGGATCGGTGTCGGATGGGTGTAGCCTTGGTCGGTCAGTGCGCGCTGGATTTCAGGCGCGAGGCCAAAGTCGGCAAAAGTCAGGCTGGGAGCAGCGGATGCGGCAGGTGCTGGTGCAGGCGCAGGCGCAGCGGCGACGGGCGCCGCTTCAAGGGCAATCGCCGGGCTGGGCGTAGGAGTCGATTCGGTTTCAGACATAAATTTTCTGGTGTGCCTCCGCACTGCGGAAGCCATGCTTTCTCAATAAACAACATTTCGGGGCACAGACAGCTCCGTCTTGCAAGCCATGGATCATTGTTCTTGCGGCACCTCCGTGCTCCGGGACATGCTGTATGGCGTATGCGGGAGCGTCGAAGAGATGTGCTGCGATGGCGGCGGAGATCGCGCCGGCGGAACATCGCGCGCAGAAGATACAATATCAGTGCTGTAAACGATACCCTAATTCACCGCAACTGTACACGGAAACCGTGATTTTTGAGCAAAAAGCGTTCCAGCAACGGCACGCCGGGATGCCGTATGATGGCAACTGCGATGCCAGCTCCGATGCCTCTTCCGCCGCCCCCTGCCCTCACCATGCCCACCCCGACTTTACCCCACGATCCGCAACCGCAAGCGCCCAGCAAACCGGGCAATGACGAGTGTTGCCACAGCGGTTGCACCTTTTGCGTACTGGAAATGTACCAGGAAGACCTGGCCGCCTACGAAGAGGCCCTGAGGGCGTGGCAACAGCGCCAGCAAGCCGCTACCGCGCCCGCCACTAAGGGCGTCAAAAAACCGCGCAAGCGCGCTTAATCAAAAGCTTTCCCACTCATCCACTGGCGCCGTGTCGGCCAATTGACGCGGCGCCGCTGCCGGCGTCACGGCGGCCGGCGCCTTGACGAGGACTGGCGCGCGCGGCCGGGTTGCGGCGGCACTGGCCACGCCGAGCTTGAAGATGCTGACCACTTCACTCAGACTGGCGGCCTGCTCCTGCATCGATTCAGCCGCTGCTGCCGCCTCTTCCACCAGGGCCGCATTTTGCTGCGTCACCTGGTCCATCTGGGCGATGGCCTGGTTAACCTGCTCGATACCGGCGCTCTGCTCGCTGCTGGCTGCCGTGATCTCGCTCATGATATCCGTCACGCGGGTGATGCTGGCCACGATGTCATCCATCGTGCGGCCCGCCTGGTCCACCAGTTTTGACCCCGCCTCGACTTTCTCGACCGAATCGCCGATCAGGACCTTGATATCCTTGGCAGCCGCGGCCGAGCGTTGCGCCAGGTTGCGCACTTCCGTGGCCACGACGGCAAAGCCGCGCCCCTGCTCGCCTGCGCGCGCCGCCTCGACGGCTGCATTCAGGGCCAGGATATTGGTCTGGAAAGCAATGCCGTCGATGACGGCGATGATGTCGACGATCTTGCGCGACGAGGCATTGATCGACGCCATCGTGCCCACCACTTCGCCGACGACCTTGCCGCCCTCGATGGCGATGCTCGACGAGGTCAGCGCCATGGTGTTGGCCTGGCGCGCATTGTCCGCATTCTGCTTCACGGTCGAGGTCAGCTCCTCCATCGACGAAGCCGTTTCTTCCAGCGAACTGGCCTGCTCTTCCGTGCGCGACGACAAATCCTGGTTGCCGGCGGCAATCTGGCTCGACGCCGTGGCAATCGTATCGGTGCCGCTGCGCACCTGGCCCACCAGCTTTTGCAAGCTGGCATTCATGTCTTTCAGGGCTTGCATCAATTGCCCCGTTTCGTCTTGCGATTGCACAACGATATGCGCCGTCAAATCGCCAGCCGCCACCTGGCGCGCCACGCCGACGGCCTCGATCAGCGGACGCGCCACGCTGCGCGCCACCCACAGCGCCAGCAGCATGCCGATGACGACGCTGCCCACCAGCAAGCCGATCAGGCTGGCACGCGAGGCCGCATACGTTGCATCGGCGCTGGCGCTCGAGCGCACGCCGCCATCCGTGTTAATCGACACCAGCTTATCGAGAGTCACCATCATGTCCGCCATGACCTTGGCGGACGGCCCCACGGCCAGCGCACGCGCCTCTTCCTTCTTCATCTCGCGCGACAGACTCAGCATGGTTGCATGCAGGCGCATGAATTCATCGTTGAGCGCCAGGAAGCGCTCGAATACTTGCTGCTCGCCCGGTTCGGAAATCAGGCTGCGGTACTTGTCGCCGTCCACCTTCAGCTTGGCCTGGGTTTCCGTCATGCGCGTTTCGTTCTGCGCCATGTCGGCATCCTGCGCGGCCAGCATGTGCGCCAGTTCCCAGCGGCGGAAATCGCTGACATCGCTGCGCATGGACATGGCCGCCAGCACGCTGGGCATCCAGTTGGCGGACAGGTCCGTCGACGCGGTGTTAATGCGCGCCATGGAAAAGATCGCCGACACGCCCAGCGCGGCCGTCAACAGCAGCACGGCGCCAAACGACAAGATCAGCTTGGTGGCAATTTTCAGATCAAAAAACCATTTCATGCGTTGCGTTCCTTCATTAGACGGGTAAACGGGACAAGATGGCCGCGCTCCGGCAAATGCACGGCGCGGGCAGTGAGGGCAGGCTGCAGCGGAAGTAAACAGTGATGGAGGGCAAGGACAGCAGCGCATCCCGAAACACCAGTCGAATTTCCGCAGCGCAACATCTTATCACCGTCGTACTGCAGCGCAGAGGGGTTTGATCAAGGTATGCGGCCAAAGTTCACGGGTAGCGGGCAAGGCGGCGTATTTTTTTCAGGCAACGTTGTTTCTACAGGGAAAAATGCAGCAGCAGGCGTAGGAGTCGGATGACACGAGGCAATGTTCCTAGCCTACATAAGCGCGTCGGCTCATCCGATGCCCGTCCGCGGCCCCTGGTCCTATAGTGGATACAAGATTCAGCACAACGCTAGCAAGCCAGAAAAGCAGCGCCATCCAACAAAATCAGAAGACGAGGCCCTACCATGTACAAAGCTTATAGCAACCTGACCCCAGCAACGAATAACCACGCCGCCGCCCAGCACAACTGGCAAGCCGCTCCCGCCACCCCGATGATCAGCATCACGGGCGCACAACAAAACGAATTGCTGCGCGCCTTGTCGCGCACCGATCTGGAGCGCCTGTTCTGCCAACTGGAATTGGTCGCTTTGCCTGCCGGCAAGCACCTGTTCGATTGCGGCGGCAAGATTGAATACACGTACTTCCCCACCAACGCCATCGTTTCCCTGTTGTATGTGATGGAAGACGGCGCCACCACCGAGATCGCCGTCATCGGCCGCGAAGGCGTGGCTGGCGTGGTGCTGTACGAAGCCGAGCGCGCCACCTGCACGGCCATCGTGCAGACGGCCGGCTACGGCTACCGCTTGAAAACAGCCTTCCTGCGCGAAGTGTTCAATGAAGGCGGCGCGCTGGCACAATTGCTGATGCGCTACACCAGCGCCATGTTCGCGCAAATGGCACAGAACGTGGTGGGCGGCCGTCATTGCAGCATCGAACAAAAACTGTGCCGCTGGCTCTTGGACCGCCTCGACCGTTCGCTGTCGAACGAACTGAAGGTGACGCAAGACACCATGGCCAACATGCTGGGCGTACGCCGCGAAAGCGTCACCGTGACGGCCCGCAAACTGCAGGACGAAGGCTTGATCCAGTACCGCCGCGGCACCGTCGAAGTGCTCGACCGCGAAGGCCTGGAAGCGGCCGCCGGCAATTGCTACAAGGCAGCGCGCGCCGGTTTTGAACAGTTCCGCAGCGGCATCAGCGCACACAATTAAGCACCACGCTGGCAAACGGGCAGGCAAGCGGGTATCGTAGATATTCCTGACTACCCCGGAGACTGGCCATGAAACTGATCGGCATGCTCGACTCGCCCTATGTGCGCAGGGTCGCCATCTGTTTGCAACTGCAGGGAATTTCCTACGAGCACTTGCCGCTATCCGTGTTCCGCAACATGGATGCCGTGCGCGAGATCAACCCCGTCATCAAGGTGCCGACCCTGGTACTGGACGACGGGCAAGTGCTGATGGATTCCACCTTGATACTCCACTATCTATCGCTGCTGCGTCCGGGCACCTCTGTCCCCGCCCTCGCCGACAGCGTGCGCGCGCTGCGCCTGACGGGCCTGGCGCTGGCCGCCTATGAAAAAGCCGTGCAAATCGTCTACGAACGCAAGCTGCGTCCGCTCGACAAGCAACATGCGCCGTGGCTGGAACGGGTCAGCATGCAGCTGCATGCCGCCTGGAACGCGCTGGAACAGGAATGCGCGCACCTGCCCCTGCCTGGCGAGACTGGCAGTATCGACCAGGCGGGCGTGACCATCGCCGTCGGCTGGAGCTTCGCCCAGCTGGAAACGCCCGATATCGTCAAACCCAGCGATTACCCGGCCATCCACGCCTACACGCGCTCGGCGGAAACCTTGCCCGCCTTCCAGGCCACGCCGCCAGTCTGACGCGCCGCAGGGCTATTTGCCTGCGCCGCCCGGCCCGGCTACAGCGGCGGCCGGATCGAAGTGCCACCAGCCCGGCCTGACATCGTCAAACGAGTGATATTCGGGTGCAAAGGCCGCCTGGGCAGGATCGTCAAAACTGCCCACCAGCAAGGCCACCGTCGGCGCATCGTCGATGGCACCGATGGAACTGCCGCAAGCGGCACAGAAGGCCCGGCTGGAATATTCGGAAGAACGGTAGGTGGCAGGCACACCGGCCGACCCCGTCCAGCGCACTTGATCGCGCGCAAACTCCACCCACGCCACCGCCGGCGCGCCCGTGTGCTGCTGGCAATTTCGGCAGGAACAGCTGTGCGGATTGCCGCCCTCGCCTGTCACTTCAAAGCGCACGGCGCCACATAAACAGCCGCCTGTTTGCACCACATTCTCCATCGCGTCTCCTCGTTTGCATCGTTGCGTGCCCTGCCTGCAGATACGTACCCGGTACAATATTGCCATAAACCCACCCTGGCGCAGCCCAAAGTGCGTGACGCCGGCACTATGAAAGAATGAATGGAAGACATCAATTGCGAAGGCTTGCCGCACATCCGCGTACTGGCAGGCGAAAACACCAAGGGTCCCGTGTATGAAACCCTGCCTGCGCGCCAGATCGACGAGCACGTCTACGAACTGCTGGCCTCGCCCGGCCTGACCCTGAACCTGGCGCGCGGCGACATCGTCAACATTGCCAACCCGCTGGCCCCTGCCGAAGTACTGAAGCGCGGCGGTAACTTCTGCATCCAGATCTATGCCGACGACGTGTCGCAAGAGGCAGTGGACCAGCTCGAACGCGACGTGCAAAGCCAGTTGGGCGGCACGATGGATGGCCAGTACAAGGGCAACCTCACCTTCAGCGTACCGGGACATCATGGCATCTACAACGTCAATGGCCCCTTCGACGCCTTCCGCACAGCGACGGGCGTGGAATGGTACTTCGCCAATATCTACGTCAACCTCGACGACGACGATGATGAAACCTTGCTCAACTGGTGGGTGGATATGTAAACCTATCAGAACCTGCGGCAGGGCAACCATGCGGCGCTCTTCATGCGCCAGGTACCTGGCGGCATTGAAATTTTCGGCCAAGGGCGCAATCACAAACCCGGCGCCCGCGTGATCTACTTCGGCCGTTCGGCGGCGGGCATCGGATGAAGCCGCTGGCATTAGCCATGGAGGCCACGACGATGCGGCCCGCTGCCGCCGTTTCTTGCCCACAAGCGATTCCCTCGAGCTGGAACCTGCCCGCCGCCAGGTTCGACGGTGTGCGCATGCTGTCCCATCCGGCGAATCAGCCGCCGGCGACCGCCGAGGCCTTGCCTATCCTGGCTCCACCCAGCGAAGGGGCACGTGCCGGCACCGAGCGCTACCTGCGTATGGATTTACCAAGAGCCAAACAGTGCATCGCTGCCTTTGAACAGCGAACGAAAATGGTCAGGTTTCAGTGCAAATAGACGACTCGCTAGCACTCCTCAGCTCAACCGAACTCATCGCTACGTGCTACGATGCAAGACAAGTTCCTTTCCATGACACGCCATGAAATACAAGCTATTCCTGTTTGACCTCGACGATACCCTGCTCGACTTCCGGGCGTCCGAAAAACGCTCGTTCCTGCACACTATGGACGAACTGGGCTTGCACGATGGCATCGACGCGCTGTTTTCCCAATACCAGGCGATCAACGTCGACCTGTGGAAACGTTTCGAAACGGGTGACGTGAGCAAGGACTTCCTGAAGGTGGAGCGCTTCCGCAAGACGTTTGCAATGAACGGCATCGCCATCGACCCGGAACTGGCCAGCCGGCTGTATCTTGACTCCCTGCCGGACACGGTCGTGCTCATCGATGGCGCCAAACAAGTGTGCGAAACCATGTCGCGCATCGGCGAAGTGGGCATCATCACCAATGGCGTCGAATCCATCCAGAACCGCCGCATCGCCGCCTCCGGCCTGAGCGACTGCATCTCCTTCGTCGCCACCTCCGAAGCATGCGGCCACGCCAAGCCGGATGTGCGTTTCTTCGAATACGCCGCCAACATGGCGCGCGCATTCAGCAAGGACACGACCGTCATCATCGGCGACCGCCTGGACGCCGACATCCTGGGCGCGAACCGCTACGGCATCGACAGTTGCTGGTTCAATCCGGACAGCATGGCCAATACCTCGACTGCCATCCCCACCTGTGAAGTGACCAGCCTGCATGACATCGTGCCAATGCTGGACATGATGCAAGTCAAACTGAAACAGGCTTGATCTACCACAAGCGCACCACCTGAAATACGCTGATAGCGGCACGAAAATACATCGCTGTTCGCGTACCATCAGGACTCGTCCATCCTGGTGCCAGCCCATGCCTTCCTACACCGTCTTGCTCGCCATCGAGGCATTGATCCTGTTCTTTGCCATGCTGGCCAGGCGCCAGGCGGGCAAGCTCAGGCTGGCCTTTCGCGATGCCATCGCCCCCACGCAGCAGGCGCTGCACGCCGATGTCGAACAACTGCTCGCGCAAAAAACCGACGTCGTATCTGTCTGATTATGCCATCCAGACATCAATCGCGCGTCAGCACTTCCAGCAACTCAATCTCGAAGAGCAAATTGGAGCCAGGCGGAATCAAGCCCACCTGCCGCTCGCCATACGCCAGCGCCGCCGGCACCCACAGCTTGCGCGTGCCACCGACCTGCATGCCATGCAAACCCAGGATCCAGCCCTGGATGACCTTGTTATTGCTCAACACACAGCGGAACGGTTCGCCCCGCTTGTGCGACGAGTCAAACTCCGTGCCATCTTCCAGCCAGCCCCGGTAATGGGCAGTCACCAGCGCACCGCGCGCCGCCGTCTTGCCGTCACCAACGACGATGTCTTCAATCTTCACTTCAGCCGTCATCTTGTTTCATCCTTCATCAATCGCAATGCCGCGATTGTACGACAGCATAAAAAAAGCCCCGGCAGTGGCCCGCCGGGGCTTCGATCGATGCTGCAAATTCTGGTGGGCCTCCCGTGAGTCGAACACGGCACCAACGGATTATGAGTCCGCTGCTCTAACCAAGCATGAGCTAGAGGCCCGGGGACTGCGGCGTGGCGGCGCTGTTGATGCCCGCCTCGCGCGGCCGTTTTGGAAACGGACACGCGAGGATAGGGGTATCAGGGGCGCGCGTCAAGCCCTATTGGCTTCTAGTTGCCTTCCAAGAAGCTTTTCAGCTTGTCGGAGCGCGATGGGTGGCGCAGCTTGCGCAGCGCCTTGGCTTCGATCTGGCGGATGCGCTCGCGCGTCACGTCAAATTGCTTGCCCACTTCTTCCAAGGTGTGGTCGGTGGACATCTCGATGCCGAAACGCATGCGCAGCACTTTCGCTTCGCGTGGCGTCAGGGAATCGAGCACGTCCTTGACGACGCCGCGCATGGAGGCGTGCAGGGCCGCGTCGGCCGGCGCCAGGGTGTTGTTGTCCTCGATGAAGTCGCCCAGGTGGGAATCGTCGTCGTCGCCGATCGGCGTTTCCATCGAGATCGGTTCCTTGGCGATTTTCATGATCTTGCGGATCTTGTCCTCGGGCATCTCCATCTTGATCGCCAGGGTGGCCGGATCGGGTTCCGCGCCCGTTTCCTGCAGGATCTGGCGGGAAATCCGGTTCATCTTGTTGATCGTCTCGATCATGTGCACGGGAATACGGATCGTGCGCGCCTGGTCGGCGATCGAGCGCGTGATGGCCTGGCGGATCCACCAGGTCGCATACGTCGAGAACTTGTAGCCGCGGCGGTACTCGAACTTGTCGACGGCCTTCATCAGGCCGATATTGCCTTCCTGGATCAGGTCGAGGAATTGCAGGCCGCGGTTCGTGTATTTCTTGGCGATCGAAATGACCAGACGCAAGTTGGCCTCCGTCATTTCGCGCTTGGCCTTGCGCGCCTTCATTTCACCAGCCGCCATCTGGCGGTTGATGTTGCGCAAGTCCGGCAGCGGCAAGACGACCCTCGCCTGCAGGTCGATCAGGCGCTGCTGCAGTTCCTTGACGGTCGGAATGTTGCGGCCCAGGATGGCGCTGTACGCGTGTCCTGCGTTGACTTCGCCATCGACCCAGTCGAGGTTGGTTTCATTGCCCGGGAAGACCTTGATGAAGTGGGCGCGCGGCATGCCGCAGCGGTTCACGGCCACATCGAGAATCTGCTTTTCGATATGGCGCACTTCGTCGACCTGGCCGCGCAGGGTGTCGCACAGCTTTTCCACGACCTTGGCCGTGAAACGGATGCCCAGCAACTCTTGCGAAATGGCTTCCTGCGCCTTGGCGTAGGGTTTCGAGTTGTAGCCTTCTTTCTCGAAGGCGCGGCGCATCTTGTCGAATTGCTGCGAAATGATGGCGAATTTTTCCAGCGCCGTGCGCTTCAGGGTTTCCAGCTGCTCGGCGGAGAAACCGGCTGCGCCGGAAGCACTGGCCTCTTCCTCTTCTTCGACTTCCTCTTCTTCCGCTTCGCCTTCTTCCTCGTCTTCTTCGACGGGAGCAGCCACGACAGGCGCGGCGGCGACCGGTTCGTTTTCATCGACGAGGCCGTCGACGATTTCGTCGATCTTGATCTCTTCGTTGGCGATGCGGTCGGCGGCGGCGATGATCTCAGCGATCGTCACGGGACAGGCGGAAATGGCCTGGATCATGTCTTTCAAGCCATCTTCGATCCGCTTGGCAATCTCGATCTCGCCTTCGCGCGTCAGCAGCTCGACCGAGCCCATCTCGCGCATGTACATGCGCACGGGGTCGGTGGTGCGGCCAAAGTCGGAGTCGACGGTCGACAATGCGGCCTCGGCTGCCGCTTCCGCCTCGTCATCGCTGGTGACGACGGCAACGTTATCGGACAACAACAACGTTTCCGCATCGGGCGCGTGCTCGTAGACGGCGATGCCCATATCATTGAAGGTACCGATGATACCTTCGATGGCTTCCGGATCGACGATGTTTTCGGGCAAGTGATCGTTGATTTCCGCATAGGTCAGGAAACCGCGCTCCTTGCCGAACTTGATCAGGGTCTTGAGTTTCTGGCGCCGGCGCTCGAGTTCTTCCTCGCTCGCTTCCGTGTCGGACGAGAAAGCGTCCTTCAGCAGCGCGCGCTCTTTCGCCTTGCGATCCTTCGCCTTGGCCTTGTCGACGGCCTTCAGTTCGGCCCGCTCGACGGCGTTCAGGGCGGCGACTTCATCATTTTCTGGCTGGAATTCTTTTGGCTTGCGGCCGCGGCGGCCTGGCACTTTTACCGACGGCAAGACATAACCGGACGTATCGATCGCCGCCAGGGTGGCGGCATCGGTGGTCTGGCTGACCACGGGCGCGCTGGTGACGCGCGCTTCTGGCCGGTCGAGCGCCTTTTCGGCTTTCGTGGTAACTTTAGTGGGCTTTACAGCCGCTTTGGATTCGGGTTTCTTGATTGGCACAGGCGCTTTCGATTACACAACGACTTGCTTTACGGTGGATTAGGATAAAGTTTGCTGCCAGTTCCCTGTCTACCTGCGGGAACCACCATCTTCGAACCTGCCGACAACGCAAATTCGACACTGTTACGTTACTTACACCTCATCGGCCACGATCCGCGGGAAGCGCAGCAATTCCTGTCCACCGGCTGTTGCCAGCCGTCTCGGCAAAAATTCCTGCATCGACCGCGTTGGGAGCGAGAGCCTGGCGCGGCTTGCCAGCGTCTGCGAGCCCTTGCCCGCAACGCCGAAAACGCCAGTTGGCCCTGGCTGCCGACACGATCCACCGCGCCGATCAAGAGCCTAACTTACTGAAAACAAATACTATTTACGAAACAGAACTAGCTTGCCAAAGCACACAATACTTAGCATTTAATTATAGCACGCGAAAAATGTTTTTCCAGTGCGCGCCATACCCTCAGAGCAAGGTTAGCGATTCACCAACTCGGCATCGCGCTCGCGCTCCAGGTCGCCTTGCTCCTGCATGATTTCGCGGTAGCGTACACCAATTTTCTCCGATGGCAAACCCGACGCGAACAATTGCTGCAATTCCGCCTTCAAGGCATTCAATTTGATCTCGCGGATGGTGCTCACCAGCCACGACAATTCGCTGTCGTAATCGGATTCCGTGCCGGCCGCGATCTCGCCGATGATCTCGTCGTATTCGCTACCCAGCTCCTTCAACTGTTGCGCCAGCGCGGCGAAACTGCCGTGCTCGCCCAGCGCCTGGCCCACGGCCACCAGTTGCCCCAGGCTGTGCGCCGCATCGGGCCCCAGGTGCTGGAAGGCGGTGAGAGCGGCCTCGTCGATACGCATGGTCAGGGGCGGATGCGCCACCAGCATGCGCATGATCTTCAATTCCAGGCCCACGGGCACAGGGCGGCCCGATTTCGGCGGCGCGCGGCGCGCCACGGCAACGGGTTTCGCCAGCTCGAACAGGGCTTCGATCTCGGCCGGCGTGGACTGCGTCAGCTGCGCCAGGCCGCGCACGATCTGCAGGCGCAGCGACGATGGCGCCATCAGCTGCAGCAGGGGCTTGGCATCGAACTGCACACGGGCGCGCCCTTCCGGTTCCGACAGATCATGCTCGCCCGACACTTCTTTCAGCAAGAATTGCGACAGCGGCATGGCTTCATGCACTTGCTGTTCAAAACCTTCGGCGCCGAATTCGCGGATGTAGCTATCCGGATCGTGTTCCGACGGCAAGAACAGGAATTTGATAGTTTTATTGTCCGACACATGGGCCAGGCTCGCCTCCAGCGCGCGGCGGGCGGCGCGGCGGCCAGCCTTGTCGCCATCGAAGCTGAAAATCACGTTATCGGTCTGGCGCAGCAGTTTTTGCACGTGGGTGGGCGTGCACGCCGTACCCAGGGTCGCCACCGCTTGCGGGAAACCCATCTGCGCCAGCGCCACCACGTCCATGTAGCCTTCCGTCACCAGCACATAGCCAGCGTCGCGGATGGCCTGGCGCGCCTCGAACAGCCCATATAGTTCGAAACCCTTGGAAAACAAGGGGGTTTCCGGCGAGTTCAGGTATTTCGGTTCGCCATGGTCGAGCACGCGGCCGCCAAAGGCGATCACTTGCCCCTTGGTATTGCGGATCGGGAACATGATGCGCTCGCGGAAACGGTCGTAGCGCTTGCGGTTATTGCCCTCTTCATCGACCTTGTCGATCACGAGACCAGCCTCGGCCAAGGCCACCACGTCGTAGTCGGGGAAGACGGAGCGCAGGTTATCCCAGCCACCGGGCGCAAAACCCATGCCGAAGCGAGCGGCCACTTCGCCCGTCAAGCCCCGGTTTTTGAGGTAGGCGATGGCTTCCGGCGCGTGGCGCAATTGCCCGCGGTAATAATCGCACGCCTGCGTCATGGCGTCGGACAGGGCCATGCTTTGCGCCTGGATCTGCGCGCGCTGGGCCGGCGGGATCTTGTCGTCCGCTTCCGGCACAACCATGCCCACGTTCTGCGCCAGGTCCTTGACGGCATCGACAAAGCCCATGCCCGAGTATTCGATCAAAAAGCCGATCGAGGTGCCATGCGCGCCACAGCCGAAACAGTGATAGAACTGCTTGGTGGGGCTGACGGTAAAGCTGGGCGATTTTTCACTGTGGAACGGGCACAAGCCCATGAAATTGGCGCCACCTTTTTTCAGTTGCACATAGCGCCCCACGACATCGACGATATCGACGCGGTTGAGCAAATCGGAAATGAAGGATTGAGGTATCACTGGCTAGGGCGGGTCTTGTTATAGGTCAGACTATACTACCGCACGTGGCCTGAGGTTGAGCCAGGTCAACGTGTGGGCTGTTAACAGGCTGCCAGCGCGATGGCTGGCAGCCCTTGCTACTATTGTATGCTTACGCTGCCGGCGTCAAGGCTTTCTTGACCAGGGCGGACACCACGGTCATGTCGGCGCGGCCCGCCAGCTTCGGCTTGACGATGGCCATGACCTTGCCCATGTCTTGCGGACCGGCGGCGCCCGAGGCGGCCACGGCGGCAGCCACTTCGGCCGCCACTTCTTCGTCGGACAGGCCCGCAGGCATGTAGCCCGTCAGGTGCACCAGCTCGGCTTTTTCGATGTCGGCCAGATCGGCACGGCCACCGGCCTCAAACTGGGTGATCGAATCCTTGCGCTGCTTGATCATCTTTTCCACGATGGCCGTCACGTGGGCGTCCGTCAATTCGATGCGCTCGTCGACTTCCTTGCGCTTGATTTCCGCCAGCAACAGGCGAATCGTGCCCAGCTTGCCCGCTTCCTTGGCGCGCATGGCGTTTTTCATGTCTTCGGTAATTTGTTCTTTCAAGCTCATGGCAATCCTCGTGTTGGTAAGTGGGGCTCGATGCTCATGTGTGAACCAAGCAGGCGACCACAAAAGCGAAAACCCGCTGCGGCGAACCGGAGCGGGTATGCGACTCATCTGAAGTATCACTCCAGGCGAATCAAAACAAAACCCGTGGCGAACAATGCGCCGAACTACCCGGGTTGGTTCTGACTGAACAGTCTTAGAATAATTTTTTCGGCAGTTGTTGGCTGCGGATGCGTTTGTAATGACGCTTTACAGCAGCTGCCAGCTTGCGCTTGCGCTCAGCTGTTGGCTTTTCGTAGAATTCGCGAGCGCGCAATTCGGTCAGCAGACCCGTTTTTTCGATGGTGCGTTTGAAGCGACGCATTGCGACTTCGAACGGCTCGTTTTCTTTAAGGCGAATAGTGGTCATGTAAAATTCAAACCGTTGAGGTGGTGTATAGGAAGAGATAGATAGTAGCAGCTTTTAATCGGAAAGGGAAGCCCCTCCCCCACTTGCGTGCGGCATGCAGCCTGAGATTGCTGCCCGGCTGTGGTGTAAACCACGCATCCTGGCAGCAGTTTACCTCAAATGGCGCTCTTGCGGCGGCGCGCCATGAAGCCCAGCAGGCCCAGGCCCGCCAGCAGCATGGCGTACGTGCCCGGTTCCGGCACGGCGCTGACGTTCATGCTGACGCCATCGAGGAAGGCCGAGGTATCGTAGGCATTGTTCGGGTTGATACCGGCAAAGCTCAGGGTATGGCTGCCGGCGCCGATGTTGAGCGCGTTCACGTTGAAGCCGGTCCAGCCCGTGCTGGTCACCGCGTACTGGCCCAGCAGGTTGCCATCGAGGCTGACCGTCACGGCCTGGCCCTGATCGTAGCCGGGACGCAGCGCCAGGTTGAAGGCGAACGAGTAGTCGGCGGCGCCCGAGCTGACGAAGCTTTGCGAGATCGATGCCGTATTTTGCAGGAAAGCAAAGGCATTGCCCTCCTGCGCCACGCCATTCCACGCCGTGTAGCTGGCCGACACGCCGGCGCCGCCCGTGAAGCTCCAACCCGGCGCCACATTGCCATAAACGTAGCCGCCACCGACGGAATTGTTTTCAAAGCCACCGTTGCTCAGCACGGGGGTGCTGGCAAAGGCGGCGCTGGTGAGTACGGTTGCTGCGACGGTGGCGATCAGGCGTTTCATGGCGACTCCAGGGCATGGTCAGGGGAATGCCTGACTAATTACCACCAGGCATGAAAAATGTCTAAAAATTAATTTACATGCCAAGTATTCAACATCACTTGATCGAAGTCAAGAACATTGTCACCAATAATCACTTACCGCACCAAAATGACAACTAATTATTACTGCAAGGCAATACCTGCCGCCACGCCGGAAGCCCAGGCCCACTGGAAGTTGTAGCCGCCCAGCCAGCCCGTCACGTCAACCGCTTCGCCGATGAAATACAGGCCCGGCACTTTATTGGCCATCATGGTCTGCTGCGACAGTTCGCGCGTGTCGATGCCGCCGCGCGTCACTTCCGCCTTGCGGTAGCCTTCGGAACCGTTCGGCACGATGGACCAGGCATTGATGGCCAGCCCCAGCTTGCGCAACTGCGCGTCGGGCATGTCGGCGATGCGCGCGTCCGGCGCCAGGCCGTTGACGGCCAGCAAACAGTCGGCCAGGCGCTGCGGCAGCCATTGCGCGACGATATTGCCCAGCTGCTTCTTCAGGGTCCCCTTGCCTTCGATCAAGGTCTGCGCCACGTCCACTTCCGGCAACAGGTTGATGACGATGGGTTCGCCCGGCAGCCAGTAGCTGGAAATCTGCAGGATCGCCGGGCCCGACAGGCCGCGGTGGGTGAACAGCAAATCTTCGCGGAAACGCGCGCCCGTAGCCTTGCGGCCTTTCAGGCTGCCCGTCTCCACATCCACCTCCAGGGCGATGCCGGACAGTTCCGCGAATGGCGCCCAGCTGGCCGCATCGAACGTCAGCGGCACCAGGGCCGGACGGGGCTCGACCATTGTCAAATCGAATTGCCTGGCGATGCGGTAGGCAAAATCCGTCGCGCCGATCTTCGGGATCGACAGGCCGCCCGTGGCGATGACGATGCTGGCCGTCTCGATGTCGCCGCTATCGGTCTGCAGCACAAAGCTACCGTCATCTTGCTGGACAACATTGTCGATCTTGCACGGCATGCGCCAGTGCACGCCGCCTGCGGCGCATTCGTCCTTGAGCATGTCGATGATCTGCTCGGCCGACTCATTGCAGAATTGCTGGCCCTTGTGCTTCTCGTGGTAGCCGATGCGGTATTTTTTCACCAGCGCGAGGAAATCCTGCGGCGTGTAGCGCGACAGCGCGCTCTTGCAGAAATGCGGGTTTTCCGAGAGGAAATTTTGTGGCGTGGCGTTAATATTGGTGAAATTGCACCGTCCACCACCCGAGATGCGGATCTTTTCGGCCAGCTTGGCCGCGTGATCGATCAGCACCACGCGCTTGCCTTGCTGGGCGGCAACAGCCGCACACATCATGCCGGCCGCGCCCGCGCCGATCACTGCCACATCAAATTGTTTTGCCATAAGAATTCCGGTCACCGCTGATTACAAAGACGCCATTGTAAACTGCGGCGACGCGGCTAGCGCGGCCGTGCTGCAATCTGCCGCGATGCCATCAGGCATTGCTCCACCTGCTCGGCGATCGATGGCGGCACGGGCACCTCACCGCGCAGCACGGCAGCGATCCAGGCGGCCGTGGTGGCCGCATCGCGCTCGGCCGGCAAATGCGGCAACTCTTCCACCTGCAACTGCTTTTCCACCAGCACCGTGCGCTCCACGCCATGGAACCAGTCGATCTGCTGCGCCTTGTTGGCGTTGGCTACCGTCTCGCCTTCCGTACCGCGCATCAGGAAAGCATCGCCGCGTGCAGGATCAGAGGCAGTCAGGAAATACTCACCCAGCATTTCCAGGTATTCCGGATGCGTGTACGACACCAGGCGCAGGGCCGGCCCGGCGAACGGCTGCATGATTTTCACCAGGGTATGCGTGGAATTGCGCACGCCCAGCACGCGCCGCAGGGACAGCATGTGCGCCAGGCGCGGCGCCAGCGCGGCGATGGGCAGGAAGGCGGCTTCCCCGCGCGCCATGGCGGCCTCGGCTTGCGCATGGTCCGGCGAGGCGGGCACGCCCAGCGCGGCCAGCACTTCAGCCGTGGTGATGCGGCCCGGATCGCCGGTCACGCCATGCACGAGCACGGGTGCGCCGGCGCGCGCCAGCAGCAGCGCCAGCAACGCCGTCAGGTTGGCCATCTTGCGGGCGCCGTTGTAGCTGGGAATGATGATCGGGGCAAATTCGCCGGCCGGCGCGGCCAGCGGCGCAAACGATGCTTCGGCAGCGTCGAGGAAGCCGGCGATCTCATCCACGGACTCGCCCTTGATGCGCATGGATAACAAAATGCCGCCCAGTTCCAGGTCCGACACGCGGCCCTCAAGCATGGCGCGGTACAGGGCACGGGCGTCGTCGCGCGTCATGCTGCGCGCACCGTTCTTGCCGCGTCCTATTTCTTTGATGAAACGTGCAGCGGGAAATGGCTCACCGGCCACATCGGTATGGGGGATGGAAACAGTCGTCATGGCGCCAGCTTACACGGATTTTTTCCCTTGCAGAGGGGCTGAGAGACGCCATAGGCGCCAATGCAACAGTCTTTCACGCTATTTTTGGGACGAATTTGGATGAATTTACATCACGACTGCATCCAAACGCGCCACCGCTGCGTATATGACTGCACAGGGGGACTCATCATGGAACACGCAAGCAAAAGGGAAAGCGCCTTCGTCGGCATCGAGACGAGCAAGCTGCAGCTGAAAGCCGTGCTGCTCTCGGGCGGCGAAATGCTGTGCAAGGTGCTGGAAAACGACGTGGCCGGCTACCGCTGGCTGCGCAGCTGGCTGCAAAGGAACGACGTGCCCGTCATCGGCTTGCGCGTCTGCATGCGCCTCGATATGCCGTACAGCGAGGCGCCGGCCCGCATGCTGGCAGACATGGGCATGCTGGTCTGCGATGCCCAGCCCGCGCAGCTGGAAGAATATATCCACAGCCATGGCTTGCCCGGGGACGCGGCGCACAGCGCCGCGGTGCTGGCCCACTACTGCCAGCACAGGCGCCCCGCGCGCTGGACGCCGCCCTCGCCCGCCTATGTGGAGCTACGGCTGTGGCTGCGCCGCCTGCACGCCATGGAAGGCGTGCGCCGGCAGGAATCGGCGCGCCTCGATGCGCACCTGCAGGCCGGCCAGCATGCGCTGCACGCCCTCGTGCGCCAGCAGGTCGCCTGCCTGGACGCACAGATACGCCAGCACGAAAGCGCCATCCTCGACCATGTGCGGCGCCATCCCGGCCTGCCCCGGCCGCCCGAGCTGGCCGGCAACTACCAGCGCATCGCCCGCTATACCTTTGGCGCCAGCCTGGCCGGCGGCCATTGAGCACACAGGGGGCCGGCGGCGTGCCTGCCCTGCCATAAAAACAACTGAGGCCCTCCCGTTTTGGCGCCATCCCCGCCGCCAGGCCGCATTTCCGCTACACTATTGCCTCTTAAAGAACGCAATAGCGAAAGCCGAGCCAGAATCATGAATACGCCAGACATCGAAAATATCAACGTCACCTCCTTCGCGCCCATGCCGACACCGGCCGAACTGCACGCCAAGCTGCCCCTGTCGGAAAGCGCCTTCGACACCGTCAGCCGCGGCCGCGAAGCGCTGCGCAACATCATCGACCGCAAGGACCAGCGCCTGTTCGTCGTCGTCGGCCCGTGCTCCATCCACGACCCCGTCGCCGGCCTCGATTACGCGCGCCGCCTGAAAGCGCTGCAAGAGGAAGTCAAGGACACGATGCTGCTGGTGATGCGCGTGTATTTCGAAAAACCGCGTACCACCACGGGCTGGAAAGGCTATATCAACGATCCGTACATGGACGACTCGTTCAAGGTCAACGAAGGTATGGAAAAGGCGCGCCAGTTCCTGCTCGACGTGTGCGAACTGGGCCTGCCCACCGCCACCGAAGCGCTGGACCCGATCTCGCCGCAATACCTGGGCGACCTGATCGCCTGGACCGCCATCGGCGCGCGCACCACGGAATCGCAGACGCACCGCGAAATGTCGTCGGGCCTGTCGACCCCGGTCGGCTTCAAGAACGGCACCGATGGCGACATCAGCATCGCCGTCAACGCGATTCTGTCGTCGGCGCACCCGCACTCCTTCCTCGGCATTAACGGCGAAGGCAATGTGGCCATCGTGCGCACGCGCGGCAACGCGTATGGCCACGTGGTGCTGCGCGGCGGCGACGGCCGTCCGAACTACGATTCGGTGTCGATCGCCATCGCCGAACAGGCACTGGCCAAGGCCAAGCTGCCGGCCAACCTGGTGGTCGACTGCTCGCACGCGAACAGCTACAAGAAGCCGGAACTGCAACCGCTGGTGATGGCCGACGTGGTCAACCAGATCCGCCAGGGCAACCGCTCGCTGGTGGGCGTGATGATCGAATCGAACATCGTTGGCGGCAACCAGAAGATCCCGCAAGACCTGTCGCAACTGACCTACGGCTGCTCCGTCACCGACGGCTGCATCGACTGGGACACGACGGCGACCATGCTGCGCGATGCGCATGCGCACCTCGTCAATCGCCCGGCGTAAAATATTACGGCCAACAATGTTGTCGGATTACGGCCCTGTGGGCCTGATCCGACCTACCCGACGGGCGCGTCAATGCGCAGGTCGGCTTAGCGCACAGCGCGTAAGCCGACACCACCAAGAGACATATCAAGCCATCTGCACATGCGGCAGCACGGCGAACGATCCCGCCAGCGCCTGTTCCGCCTTGCTGGCCGGGATATTGAGTTCATTGACATCCAGGTAGATGCGCCCGTCCATGATGCGCACGGCGTACAGGCGCGCCATGCCCTGCACGGGCGCCACCAGGCGGCCCGAATCGAGTTCGATGATCCAGCTGTTCTTCGGCCCCATCAGGTTTTTCTCCATCAGCACCCCATGCGCCAGCGGGCCGCCCAGACAAGGCACCGTGTCGAGCAAGGCATACACCGTATCGTCAGCCGCGCGGAACAGCGCCACGCCCGGCAAATCCTGCCAGGCCAGGCCCCGTTGCACCATGCGCGCGCCCGCCAGCGGCATGTCCTTCAGGCGGCAAATCATTTTCCATTGTTCCGACATCGCTAGCTCCCTTGAGAAAGGCACATGCACCTCTAAGCAAGAGCGGTGCCAGTGCCGCACAGGCGAAGAATGGCCAAAAACCGGGGGAAAACCGGCCCGCGGCGCACTGCGCAAGTGCACACTGCCGCCGAAATGGTGCGCCGGCCGCACGGTGGACTGCCCGGCTTTCCTTTACAATGACGGATTACTCCTCCCTATTTAGCACCTTCATGATTGTTCTTGGCGTCGAATCCTCCTGTGACGAAACCGGCCTGGCCTTGTACGACACGCAACGCGGCCTGCTGTCGCACGCCCTCTATTCGCAAGTCGCCATGCACGAGCAATATGGCGGCGTGGTGCCGGAACTGGCGTCGCGCGACCATATCCGCCGCGCCATCCCGCTGCTGGAAGAAACCCTGGCCAAGGCCGGCATCACCCTGCCCGAGATCGACGCCATCGCCTACACGCAGGGGCCGGGCCTGGCCGGTGCGCTGCTGGTGGGTTCCTCGGTGGCCTGCAGCCTGGGCCTGGCCATCAACAAGCCGGTGCTGGGCATCCACCATCTGGAAGGCCATCTGCTCTCCCCCTTGCTGGCGTCCGAGCCGCCGGAATTCCCTTTCATCGCCCTGCTGGTGTCGGGCGGCCACACGCAGCTGATGCGCGTCGATGGCGTGGGCCAGTACACGATGCTGGGCGAAACGCTCGATGATGCGGCCGGCGAAGCGTTCGACAAGTCGGCCAAGCTGCTGGGCCTCGGTTATCCGGGTGGCCCGGCCATTTCGCGCCTGGCCGAATTCGGCGATCCGCTGGCCTACAAGCTGCCGCGCCCCATGCTGCACTCGAAGGATTTCAACTTCAGCTTTTCCGGCCTGAAGACGGCCGTGCTGACGGTGGTGAAAAACCATGAAGAAAAAGTCATCGCGAATATCTGCGAACAGGACAAGGCGAATATCGCGCGCGGCTTCGTCGACGCCATCGTCGACGTGCTGACGGCCAAATGCGTGGCTGCCCTCAAGCACACGGGCTTGAAACGCCTGGTGATCGCCGGCGGCGTGGGCGCCAACGCACAACTGCGCGCCTCGCTCAACGCGGCCGCCGCCAAGAAGCGTTTTAAAGTGTATTACCCGGAGCTGGAATTCTGCACCGACAACGGCGCCATGATCGCCTTTGCCGGCGCCATGCGCCTGCAAATCAATCCCGACGCCGCCAAGCACGATTACTCGTTCAACGTGCGCCCGCGCTGGCCGCTGGACGAAATCCGCGAAGTCTGATCACGCCAGCAGGAAGTTGCGCGCGCCCGCCAGGGCCGCGCCTTCCGCCACCGTTTCATCCTTCAAGCCCACGCCCGACAGTTGCCGGCTGAACGCCTGCGACAGCAGGTAGTGCAGCCGGTACGCCGCCTGCGCATACGCCAGCCCCTCGGGGCGCACGTTCGAGATGCAGTTGCGGCGCTCGTCCAGCAAACCTGCTTCGGGCGCCCACGTCAGGTACAGGCCCAGGCTGTCCGGGGAACTCAAGCCAGGCCGCTCGCCGATCAGCACCAGCACGGCGCGCGCCTTCAATAATTTCCCCACCTCGTCGCCGATGGCCACCCGTCCCTGCGCCACGATGTGTACCGGCGACAGCGTCCACGCTTCCAGCGCCAGCCGTTCGCGCAAGGCGGCAAGGAAGGGTGCCGCATGGCGCTGCACGGCCAGCGCCGACAGGCCATCGGCCGCCACCAGCGCCAGGTCGGCTCCCGTGGCGCCGGCGGCCAGGCGCGCGCGTGAAGCGTCATCGAGGCGGCGTCCCAGGTCGGGGCGTTGAAGATAGTCGGCGCGCGTGGCGGCCGCGCTGTGCAGCTGCACGCTGGCCAGCCCCTGCTCCGCCAGCGCCTGCGCCAGGGCCTCGCCATCGAGCGCCAGGTGCACGGCGTCGCGCGCCTGCGCGTGGGCCAGCTGGAACGCCAGCTGCGCCTTGGTTGGCACGCTCACGCCGCGGCGCCCGAGCGCGATGCGCGCCGCCGTGTACCTGCGCAGCGCCTGCCACGGATCGGTATCGCCCATGCTTCCTCCCTAGGTGTCCAGGCGCAGCAGGGCCGCCTGGAAGGCGGGCGCCAGCGCCGTATTCAGGCGACCCTGCGCATCCGTGATCCGCATGCGCGCCAGCCAGGCTTCGAATTCCGGCGCGGGACGCAAGCCCAGCACCCGGCGCGCATACAGGGCGTCGTGGAACGAGGTGCTCTGGTAGCCGAGCATGATGTCGTCCGCGCCCGGCACGCCCATGATGAAATTGCAGCCAGCCACGCCCAGCATGGTCAGCAAGGCATCCATGTCGTCCTGGTCCGCTTCCGCATGGTTGGTGTAGCACACGTCGCAGCCCATGGGCAGTCCCAGCAGCTTGGCGCAGAAATGGTCTTCCAGCCCCGCGCGCATGATCTGCTTGCCGTCGTACAGATATTCGGGGCCGATGAAGCCCACCACCGAATTGACCAGCAGCGGCTGATAGGCGCGCGCCACCGCATACGCGCGCGCTTCGCACGTTTGCTGGTCCATGCCGTGGTGCGCGCCGGCCGACAGAGCGCTGCCCTGCCCCGTCTCGAAATACATGACGTTGTTGCCCACCGTGCCGCGCCCCAGCGACAGGGCCGCCGCCTGGCCCTCGGCCAGCAGGGACAAGTCGATGCCGAAGCTGCGGTTGGCCGCCTGCGTGCCCGCCACCGACTGGAATACCAAGTCGACGGGAGCGCCGCGGCGGATCGCTTCGAGCGTATTGGTGATGTGCGTGAGCACGCACGACTGGGTAGGAATCTGATACTGGCCGATGACGGCGTCGAGCAGCTGCAGCAATGACACCACTTGCGCCACATTGTCGGTGGCGGGGTTGATGCCGATCACGGCGTCGCCGCTGCCCAGCAGCAGGCCATCAAGGATGGCGGCGGCAATGCCCGTGGCATCGTCCGTCGGATGATTCGGCTGCAAGCGCGTGGATAGCCGACCCGCCAGGCCCAGGGTATTGCGAAAGGCCGTGACGACTTTGCACTTGCGGGCCACGAGCACCAGGTCCTGCAGGCGCATGATTTTTGAGACGGCTGCCGCCATTTCCGGCGTGATGCCGGCGGCGACGTGGGACAGCGTTTGCGTATCCGTCGCGTCATCGAGCAGCCAGTCGCGAAAATCGCCCACGCACAGGTGGGAAATCGGCGCAAACGCGGCGCGCTCGTGGGTGTCGATAATCAGGCGCGTGACTTCATCGTCTTCATACGGCACCAGCGCCTCGTTGAGGAACAGCGACAGCGGCAGGTCCGCCAGCGCCAGCTGCGCCGCCACCCGCTCGCGCGCGCTGGCTGCCGCCACGCCGGCCAGCACATCGCCCGAACGGGGCGGCGTGGCCTTCGCCAGCAGCGCTTTCAGGCTGGCGAACTGGTAAACATGGCTGTCTATCGTATGGCTGAAACGGGGCATGGTTCGGTTCCTCCAATCCCCATCTTACGCCAACTTATAAACTGCGCAGCGCCCCTTCCAGCTGCGGATAGCGGAAGGCAAATCCTTCGGCCAGCAGGCGGCGCGGCGCCACCCGCTGGCCTTCCACCAGCAAGTCGGCCTGCTCGCCCAGCAAGGCGCGCATGACGAAGGCCGGCGTGGGCATGACGCTGGGGCGGTGCAGCACGGCGCCCGCCACCTGGGCGAAGCGGCGCTGCTCGATGGCTTCCGGCGCGCAAAAGTTATACGCGCCGCTGACCATGCCCTGCTCACTGCGGCGCGCCAGATGAGCCATGCCGCGGATCACGTCGCGCACATGCACCCACGTGACCCACTGCTGGCCGCTGCCGAGGGGGCCGCCCACGCCGAAGCGGATCGGCAGCAGCATCTGCGGCAGCGAACCCTGGTGGCCGAAGACGAGGCCAAAGCGCATGCAGCCCACCTGTACGCCATAGCACTCCGCCTGGCGCGCGGCGGCTTCCCATTCCTGGCACAGCTGCGACATGAAGATGGCTTGCGGCGCGCTGTCTTCATCGAGCTGCGTCGCATCGCCCTGCGGCTGCACGCCGTAATAGCCGATGGCCGACGCCGACAGCAGCACCCGTGGCTTGTGCTGCGCGCGGGCGATCCATGCCACCAGGGCCTGCGTCAGCGCCACGCGGCTGCGGCGCAAAGTGGCTTTGCGCGCGTCCGTCCAGCGCTTCCCGACGATGCGCGCGCCGGCCAGGTTGACGACCATGTCGATGCGCTGCGCATCCGGCAATGCGTCCAGCGCCTGGATGCAGCGCACCTGGCCATTAAATGTCCATGCAGCCTGCTTGGGCTGGCGCGTCAGCACCGTCACCGCATGGCCGTCGGCCAGCAAGGCGCTGACCAACTGCTGGCCGATGAAACCCGTGGCGCCCGTCACCAGCACGGACTGCGGCGCGGCGGCAAAGCGCAGACGCTCCTCCTGCTCTGCCGTCTCCTGCACCTTGCGCCGTCCCAGCCGCCACACGGCATACGCATCGCGCAGGCCGGACAGGCCCACGCCCACGCCGCACAGGGCCAGGAAGACGCTAAGCCAGCCATACGGCTGCCACACGAGGGCCGTCGGCAAGCTGGCCCACTCGCTGCTATTGAGCGCCAGCAGCGCGATAAAGGCGCCCGCATTGATCGCCAGCACCGTATGCGTGACCCGCTCCGTGGCCGGCAAGAGGCGGGTCTGGTCTTCCACCACGAAATCCCACAGGGTCAGCACGATTTCCACGCCAAAGACGATCACCAGCACCCAGGCCCAGGCGCCATGCCACTCCCAGGCGGCCAGGCCCACGAACAGCAGGCTGTAGATCAGGGCGCGCGTCGCATGGATGGTCAATTCGAGGCGCGCCGATGCCTTTTGCGGCAGCGCCTCCGTGATTTCATGGTGATAGATGGTGTCGAAGGCGCCCAGGCAGCCTTGCGCCGCCATCAGTTGCAGGGCCAGCAAATGCGTATTCATGGTGTTTCCTTCATTTCCGGCGCGGCGGACTCGCGGAACACGCCCACTTGCGTAAACGTGGTGCCGAACAGGGCGTGGCGGATCTCGATGCGGATGTTGAATTGCTGCGGCGTGTCGTTGCGGTGGCACAGATAGGTCTTGCCGGGCGTGAGCACGCCGGGCAGCGGCATGCGCCAGCCGAAAAGGTCCCAAAAATAGCCATCGCTGGTGAAATGCAGGTTGCCATCCTCGACGTGGAGCAGCAGCTTCATGCCCAGGCCCATGCCCACGTATTCGAGCACTTCGCCCTTTGCGCTTTCGGCCATATAGGACGTGAAGCGGATGGGCACGCGGCCATGCAGGCGGTAGGTGCGCTGCTTGAAGATGAAGGGGCAGCCGGGGCGCGAATAGACTTCGATATCCACGGGGAAGCCGTGGTCGTCGTACGGGATCAAAGCGCCATCGATGAACGGGCGCGTGAGCCAGCCCAGCACCTTGCCCAGGCGCGAGCTGGTGAGTTCACTGAGTTCGCCCCGGTAATACAGGGGCTGGCCCGGCGCGGGATTTTTCTCGAAGCGGCGGCGGATATCCGGGTGCAGGGTCAGCCACTGTGCGCCCATCACCTTCTTGAACAGCTCTCCTTCCGAAGGGCCGTTCATGATTTGCCACGCTTGCCCGGTTTGTCTTCCGGGCTGAGGAACTTGGCCACCTTGCCGCCCATCGACAGCATGCGCTGCAGGGTGGCGGGCGGCAGGTTTTTATAATCGCTGTAGGTGCTGCTGAGCATCTCCAAAAACGCCAGCACTTCGCCCATGCGTTCCAAAGTAGCCGGTGGAATGGCCGCATCGTGCTCGCCCTCGATCGCGCACTCGCGCAGCACCGTCAGGGTGGGGTCGATCTCGCGCCGCTTGCGCTCTTCCATGATGACGCGGAAGATTTCCCACACATCCTGCAGGGCGACGAAATGGTCGCGCCGGTCCCCCATCACATGCGTGATGCGCGCCAGGCCCCAGCTTTGCAATTCCTTCAGGCTGTTGCTGACGTTGGACCTGGCCACGTTCAGGCTGGCCGCGATGTCTTCCGCCGTCAGCGGTTCATTCGCCAGGAACAGCAGCGCGTGGATTTGCGCCACCGTGCGGTTGACGCCCCAGCGGGTGCCCATCTCGCCCCAGTGCAGAATATATTTCTGCGTGGTTGGACTCAGAACGCCTACCATAACCTACTCCGCGTCGCGCTTTGCGGTCTGCGATGCTCACTGTGCTCAAGCACAGTTGCGCTTCTCGGCCACAAATCGCTGCCGCTCGCTACGATTCTCTCAGGCGTTCTTGATTTCATGATTTTCTCTTATTTCTGTCGTTACAGAAATGTAAGACGGAACAGAAACCGAGTCAAGCACGATTCGTTACAGGTCCCTGCTGGCGGGTGGCTGGCCCATGGCGCGCAGGAATTGCTGCTGCGAAGCGTGCAGCTGGCCATAACCGAGTTCGCGGTACACGAGACCGTGGCGCGGCGCCAGTTCGGCCAGGATGCGCGCCAGCGCCGGGTAGTGGCGGTGGTTCCAGGTGGGGAACAAGTGGTGCGTCAGGTGCAGGTTCAAACCGCCCAGCCAGTAACCGAGCCAGCGCAGGCGGCGCGGCTGCGGCGTCCAGTCGCAAGACGTGTAAAACGTGTGCTGGTACCAGTCGTGCGGCAGCGTACCGTCCGCGCCCGGCTGGAAAAACTCGACTTCGGCCCAGTGCGTGCCCAGGATCAGCGCCACCAGCGCGCACGAGGCGATCATCTGGCCCACGAAATACGCACCCAGCACCACGCCCCAGCCGATGCCGTGCTGCTGCAGCACCCACATGGGCAGCGCCAGCACCAGCGCCACATGGCCCAGCTTCCAGCCCAGGAACGACAGCCAACCGCGCCAGCCCTGCAGCCGGCTGTGCGCGGCCACGGGCGTCTTGCCGAAGCGGTCCAGCCAGTCGCCATACCAGTTCAAATAAGGCAGCGACAGGGCCGCCACCACGGGCCAGTACAGGTATTGATAGCGGTACTGCGGCGACCAGCGTTGGAACGGTGTCTGGCGCAAAAACGGATTCGGTTCCGTGTCGAGGTCATAGCCCTCCACGTTGGCATACGTGTGATGGAAATGCACGTGGCGGATGGTCCAGAAATCCGTATCCACGCCCACGGGCAAGCCCACCAGGCGGATCAGCACGCGGTTCCAGGCTCCCTGGCGGAAGATGGCGCTGTGGGCCGCGTCGTGCAGGGTATTCATGGCCAGCGCCATGGCCGCGACCAGGCAAGCCACATAGCTGGCGACAAACGGCCAGGTGCCGCCGGCATTCAAGGCCAGCGCATACAGCCCCACCGTCAGCGCGGCCAGGAACACGGTTTTCGCATGCAGGCGCCAATCGCCGAAGCGGTGTTTTCCTTTGTCCGCCAGATAGGCGTCGGCGCGCGCGCGCAATTCGCGGCGGAAGGCGGAATCGCGGGCGGGCTGGAAGCGCAGCGGCGGCAGCGAAGGTACAGGCTGCGTCACGCGCGCGTCCCTGCCGCTGCTGGCCACCACAGGCGGCGCGCGCCATCGAGGCCATGCGCCAGCAGCGCAGCCAGGAAGACCATGCCCCACGCATCGCGCGCGCCATACCAGCCCAGATACAGGGCCGGCATGGCCAGGGCGATGGCGACCCAGGCGATGGCGCCCCAGCGGCGCGCATCCGACAGGCCGCCCAACGCCAGGGTGCCGCCAAAGATCAGCACAAACAGGATGACCTGCTGCGCGCCGGCCAGCACTGCTTCGTGATTGACGTAATAAATTACGAGGCCAAACAGGATCACGCCGCCGATACCGATGAACAGCTCGGGCACGTGGAAAGTGCCGCGCGACTGCCAGTGGGGAAAGCGCGCGCGCAGCCATGTGAACAGTTTGCCGTTGCTGGCCAGCAGCGGGTTATGCGTTTGTGTCATGCCCTTCACGCCATAGCGCATTTCCACGCCCTCGAGTTCGGGCTGGAAGCTGCCGAACAGCCTGTCCCACAGCAGCAAAGTACCGCCGAAATTGCGGTTGATATAGCGTTTGTCCGTGCCGTGGTGCACGCGGTGGTGCGAGGGCGTGACCATGAATTTATCGAGGATGCCGGACTTGTTCACCAGCGCATTGTGGTTATAGAACTGCACCGTGTAATGCAGGGACGAAACGACGAGGAAGATTTCCAGCGGCACGCCCAGCACGGCCAGGATGGCGATGAAGGGGAAATTCGTCAGCGACGAATACCAGGAATTGCGCACACCCAGCGACAGGTTGAAATGCTCGCCCTGGTGGTGCACCACGTGCACGGCCCACAGCAAAGGGATTTTATGATGCAGCCGGTGCATCCAGTAAAAGCACAAATCCCAGGCAAAAAAAGCGAAGACCCATTGCGCCGCCACGGGCCACTGGTCGACGATGTGCAGGTTCACATGGCGCAGCAGCAGGGCGAAGGCCGCCACTTCCACGCCGCGGAACACCCACATCAGGATGTGCCCTGAATTGAGGTTGAAGATCACGTCCTTCCATGGCACGGGCGTCTTGCGCACCCATTTCAGGATCAGCAGTTCGGCCAGCACGAAGGCCAGCATGATCAAAAACGACAGGGCAAATGGATTCATCATGGTGCGGTTTTCATGGAAACGGCGCGGCGGGCAGCCAAGGATACCTGCATTTTGGCCAGCATGCCGCCAGCGATGCCAACGGCCAGGCCGGCGGCCAGGTCGATGCTCACGTGCCGGCGCAGCGCGATGATGGCGTAGCAGATGGCCAGGCCCAGCGCCACGGCCAGCGCGGAGCGCAGCAGGTGGCGCTTGTCGCACAAGGCCCACACGCACAGCAGGGTCAGGGCGCCGTGCAGCGACGGCAGGCAGTTTTGCGTGGAATCCGCCGCCTGCAGCATGCGCAGCGCCTGCGTACTCCAGGCATTGCCTGCACCTACGGGCGGATACGCGAGCGTGGTCGGATACAGCAGGAACACCACGCCGCACATGACGGCGGAAAGCGCCATGGCGCGCGCCAGCCAGCGCACCCGCGCCGCATCGGCCGCCAGGTAGGCGTAGGGGATCAGGATGAAGAAGGACAGGTACAGCCAGATGGCAACGTCCGTATAGGGAATGGCGCGCTCGATGGCCGTTTCCGGCAGCAGCACGCCCTGCCCTTGCAGCAGGTCGCTGGAAAAATACACGAGGCCGACGCTGCCCCAGCCGGCCAGCAAATGCAGCAGGCGGCCGCGTACGGTCATGGAAGAAAGGTTCATGCGGTCGCAAGGCGCCGGATGCGGCGCCGTTTCATGGTGGGATCAAAAGGAGGCAGTTCAGCGCTCGTCGTCCATGCCAGGCCTTCGATGGCCACGCCGAGGCCCTGCAGCACCGCTGCCAGGTGCGCGCGCAGGGCGGCCAGTCCTGCCTCGTCGAGCGCTGCATGCAATTGCAGGGATGCGTCGCCCGACTGCACCAGGCGGTAATCGGCGTCGGGCGGCAAGACTTGCGCAAAGGCCCGCGTCAGCACGTCGGCAAACACCGCGACGGGTGCACCGCCGTTCGCCGATGGCAAAGATGGCAAGAACAGCATGTCGTCGCAGCGCCCTTCGATGCCATCGATGGCGCGCGTGGCGCGGCCGCACGGGCATGGCGTGGCGCGCGCGATCAGGATGTCGTCCAGGCGGTAGCGCACGATGGGCTGCGTGATACGCGTGAAGTCCGTAATCACGGGCACAAAGCGCCTCTGTTCAGCGTCCAGCCACTGCGGCTCGATGTGCACGTACTCTTCGTTCAGGTGCAGCACGCCGTGCTCGCAGCTGCTGGCGAGAAAACCCTCGGTGGCCTGGTAGATTTCATGCACGGCGCCGAACGCCTGCACGATCAGCGCGCGGTCCTGCGCTTCCAGTACTTCGGCCACCGAGATGACTTTTTTCGGCGCCAGCGCCAGGCTGCCATCGATGACGCGCAAGGCCAGCTGGCGCAGCACCTGGGCCGGCGCGACGATGACGGAGGGCCGATATTGCGCCAGCTGCCCGCACAGGCTGTCGAACGGTTCGAACAAATCGTAAAAGGCAAAGGTCAGCCACGGCGAGCGCACGGCCGTGTACAGATTGCTGTTCGCGCGCAGGAACAGGGCGACCCGCTCGCCGGAAAACAGGCCGTCGGGCAGCGCCTTGGCCAGCATCACGCCCGCCCATTGGGCCTTTTCGCGGGGGCTGACGGTAAACACGGCGCGCCGCGACGAGGTACCGGACGACAGGCCTACCGTGATGTCGCCGACGGCCGGCGTAAAGTCGCGGCTCTGCTCGGCCGCCATGGCTGCCGCCATCGCTTGCGCCAAAGTCACCCCTTGCGTATTCATGGCGTCGAAATGCTCGAGCATCAGCGCCTTGTTCATCGTCGGCCACTGCGCCAGCGGCAGATCTCGGTACGGGGCGAAATAAGCGCTGCGCGCGCACAGCACCGCAATGAAACGGGCCAGTTGCCGTTGCTGGTATGCGTGCAGCTGCGCGCGGTCCGCAAAGCGCAGGCGGCGCGTACGCCAGTACGACAGCAACAGCCAGAAGAGACGCTTCACGGGCGGCCCGCCACAGGAACATAGTCCGCCGTGTCTTCATGCGTGATGCGGATCTGCGCATTGCCCGACTGGTGCAACTGGTGCAGCCGGTTCAGGGTGGCGTAATACGGCGCGCGCTTGTGCTGGATGAGGAACGACAGTTCGGACGGTCCGCGCAGCTGCTGAAAACTTTCCGGCACCCAGGCCGCATCCGACGCCAGCAAGGTCCAGCCGCTCTCCTGCAGCACGAAGGCGCCCAGATGGCCGATAGCGTGGCCGGGCAAGTCGACGATGTAGATCTCGCCCGTGCCGCTGACGTCGCGCCCGTGCGTGAATGGCAGCAGGGCGGCCGGCAAGGCCGTCTCGGGCACGCTTTCCACGAAATCCAGGCGGTCGGCTATATCGTTTGGCAGCAGCTCGGGCACGAAGGCCTGGCGCACGGCGGCCACGCCGGACAGTCCCCGCACGGCGTCCCAGCCCGTTTTGGAGGCCATCAGCCGCGCGCCGGGAAAGTCGCGCAGGCCCGCGATATGGTCGGCGTGGAAGTGCGACAGCAGCAGGGTGTGGATGTCGCCGGGCGATACGCCATGCGCGCGCAGCTGGCCCTGCAACGACTCGTTCTCATCGAAGGAAATCGGCGTCACCCACGCATACATGCGGTACACGCCCTTCGACGTGGCGGCGCGGAAGTGCTCGGCGTAACCCGTGTCCCACAGGTACAGGCCCGCGCGCGTCGCTATCAGGTAGGCGCGCGAGGGGAAGCAGCGGCTGGCCAGCCCGCTGCCTTTCAAGACCATGCACGAAGGATGCGTGCAGTGGCCGACGCGAAACGCGGTGATGCTAGCCATTGCGCTCCTTGCCCACCTTGTGCGCCGCCGCTTCCTGGCGCATCCACTGCGCCGTGCGGGCAATGCCGTCCTGCAGGCTGACGATGGGACGGTAGCCGAGCACCTTGCGCGCCTTGGCGCTGTCGAGCGTCATGTCGAAGCTGAGCGCACCGATGCTGTAGGGCGTGAGCGCCGGTTCGCGGCGCGTAAAGCGCGAGGCAAACTGCATCAGGCGCGCCACCAGCGCCAGCACGCGGTACGGCACGCTGACGATCTCGAACGGCTGCTGCAAATGATCGCAGAACAGGGTGCGCAAAATGTCGCACAAGCGCGCCGGCTCACCATTCGTGATGTTGAAGGCGGCGCCGGAAGCGATGGTCTTGTGCACGGTGGCCAGCCACATCGCATGCACGACATTGTCGACATAGGTGATGTCGATGGTGGCCGCGCCGCCATTGGGCAGCGGCAGCTTGCCGCCGCGCTGTTCCAGTACCCTCGCCAGGCGCGGAATCAGGACCTGGTCGTGCGGGCCGAAGATGGCGCGCGGGCGCAGGATCACGCACGTCATGCCGCGGTGGCGGTCGACGCAGTCCTGCACCAGTTTTTCCGCCATCGCCTTGCTGCGCGCGTAGGCGTTGACAAAGGCGTCGGGGCGGAAGGTTTCCGGCACCTCGTAGCGGTTGCGGTAATCGAAATAGATGGCCGGCGTGGAGATGTGCACGAAGCGCGCCACGTGCAGGCTGGCGGCCGCGCGCAGCAGCTGGGCCGTGGCCGTGACGTTGGCTGCGATGAAATCGCGCTCGGGGCCCCATGGCGACGACAGCGCGGCGCAGTGCCAGACGGTGTCCATGCCGCGCACCAGCTCGTCGACCTGGCGCGGCGATGCTTGCGCCAGGTCGAGCGCCACGAATTGCGCGCCCATGCGTTCCAGTTCGCGGCCCACGGCGGCGTTGCGGCCCGTGGCGCGCACTTCCACGCCCTGCGCCAGCAGGGTGCGCACGGCATTGCGCCCCAACCCGCCCGTCGCTCCCGTGACCAGTATCCGCCTCATCACACCACCTTCACAGGTCAAGAATCATGCCGCCGATGGTCAGGCCTGCGGCCGTGCCCATCATCAGCAAACGCTGGCCTGCCACGGCCCGCCCCGTCATTACCGCCTCGTGCAGGGCGGTAGGCAAGGACGCGGCCACCTGGTTGCCGTGCGTTTCAAAGATCTTGATGATTTTAGCATCGGGAACGTCAAGGATGCGCGCCGCATGCGCGAGCCCCAATGGGCTGGCCTGGTGCGGCACGACCACGTCGACTCTATCCAGTCCCGCGCCCGATTCCAGCATTAGTTCCGCCAGGAAATCCGGCATCACCTTGACGGCCAGGCGGAACACGGCCTTTCCATCCATGCGGAACAGATAATCGCCCGGTTCGCAGCCATTGCGCGGGTTGCGCTCGGTGCCGCCGCCGCGGATTTCACAGTAGCGCCGCCCTTCCGGATACGTGCCCATCTTGTAGGCGCGGATGCCGGCGCTGCCATCGCCCCGCTCGACGATGACGGCGGCGGCGCCGTCGCCAAAGATCATCGACGCTTCCGGCTCGCTCCAGTCGACGCCGCGCGAGGCGAGGTCGGACGAAACGATGGCGATACGGCGGTAGGCGCCGCCGGCCAGCATGGACGCGGCCACGCGGAAGGCGGCCATGAAACTGAGGCAGCTGGCGTTGACGTCGAAGCTTTGCGTGCCTGGTGGCAATCCCGCATGTTCGGCAACGAAGCAGGCCGTATTCGGCAACGCCTGCTCGGGCACGCCGTTGGCGCAGATCAGCAGGTCGATGTCGGCCGGACGCAGGCTGGCGTTCTTCAGCGCGTCGAGCAGGGCGGCGGCGCCCAGCTGGCTTTGCGATTCATCGGGCGCGGCGACAAAGCGCGACAGCACGCCGCTCTTGCGCAGGGTATAGCCGTCCGGATGCCCCAATGTCAGGTCCAGACTGGCGGAAGTCACGCTATGCGACGGCACGGCCTTGCCCGTCGCGATCAGGCGAACTGGAATCATGTTGGCCTTAAAAAAGTAAAGTAAATACGGTTGATGTATGGTCTATGCGCTAATCGCGTGCCAGCGGCGGCAAATCGACGCCGCAGTTCTTGCAGAAATTGGCATCGTCATCGAGCCCTTCTTTCAGGCACGTGGGGCAGGTACGCGTGGTCACCAGCTTGGAACTGCGCTGTACCGTCATTTCCGCGCTGATAATGCCGGTAGGCACTGCCAGGATGCCCCAGCCGAGCAACATCATCAGCGAAGCGATGGTGCGCCCGATGTCGGTGCGCGGCGTGATATCGCCGAAACCGACCGTGGTCATGGTGCTGATGGCCCAGTATATCGACGTGGGGATACTGCTGAAACCGTTTTCCGGCCCTTCCACGACGTACATCACAGTACCCAGCAGAAAGACCACCATCATGACAAAAGACAAGAAAATGAGAATTTTGCGCCGGCTGGCCAGCAAGGCCCGTCCCAGCACCGTGTATTCATGCACATACGACGTGAGCTTGAGGATACGGAACATGCGCAGCAGGCGCAAAATGCGCACGTCGATCAGCACGTGCGCGCCCGGCAGCAGCAAGCCGATGTAGGTCGGCACGATGGCCAGCAAGTCGATAATGCCGAAAAAACTCTTGGCGTAGCGCACAGGATGCTGCAGGCACGACAGGCGGGCGAAATATTCGATGGTAAATAAAATGGTGAAAAACCATTCCAGCGCCGTCAGCCAGGTGCCATAACGCTGCGCCACGGAGGCGACACTGCTGAGCACGACCACCGTCACGCTGATCAGGATGGCGGCGATCAGCAGCAGGTCGAAGGCGCGGCCCGTGCGCGTTTCCGCCTCGAAAATGACGGTGTACACCTGCTCGCGCCAGCCCCGCTCGGGCTTGCCATATTTCTGCTGCGTTTCCTGCGCCGCCAGTTGCTGCGGCGTCAGGGGCGCCGCGCCGCTCTTCGTCGCGGCTTTCATGTGGGTAGTGTGCTCATATACTATTATTGTATAGATAATTGACAAAGCACGGCGACACGCACGGTTGGGCTACAGGTTTCACTACAACAACACTACGACAACTTTTTCGCCAGCAGCACGGCATTGCGCCGGTCGCGCTCGGCCTGCACGATGTCCGTCGTGCGCGCTTCCGAGATGCCCACCGTGTGCAGCACGGTGGCCGTCAGCTGCAGTGCCGATTCCAGCGCCTCGGGCACGACCAGGGTAGCGCCCGCCTGTATCAAGGCCACGGCATGCGCCTCATCGCGGGCCCGCGCATACACGGGCAGCTGCGGATATTCGCGGCGGATCGATTTCACGGCGTGCAGCACGGACGCCGCATGGTCCATGGTCAGCACCACGGCGGCGGCACGGTCCGCATTCACCTTTTGCAACAATTCCGCGCGCGACGCATCGCCGAAATACACGGGGAAACCGCGCGGATGCAGGGTCGTCACCAGGCGCGCATCGTTTTCAATCGCCACATACGCGATATCCTGCTCCGTCAGCACCTTGGCCAGCAACTGCCCCACCCGGCCGAAGCCGGCGATGATGACGGTGTTGCCCTGCGGCGGCAGCGCGCCGTGCGCCAGGTCGGCCAGCTGATGGTGGTGGCGCTGTTCCCACCAGTTGCCAAAGGCGCGCGCCGCCTTGGCCAGCGCCGGCGTGGCGAACAGGCTCAGGCCCACCACCAGCATGACGAACTGCGCCACCTGCGGTCCGATCAGCTTGGTACCGAGCGCATACGCGACGACGATGAAGGCGAATTCGCCGCCCTGGCCCAGCAGCACGCCCGTTTCCACGGCGCGCCCCCAGTGAAAGCCGCCGATGCGGAAAATCACGCTGATGACGAGGGTTTTCAAGGCAAACAGGCTCAGCACGGCCAGCGGAATCAAGATCGGCGACTTGAGGATTTCGCGCACGTCGATCTGCATGCCCACCGACATGAAGAACAAACCCATCAACAAGCCCTTGAAGGGCTCGATCGTCACTTCCACTTCGTGGCGAAATTCCGTCTCCGCCAGCAGCAAACCGGCCAGCAAGGCGCCCAGCGCCATCGACAGGCCCGCCAGATACGTCAATCCCGCGATGCCCAGGGTGCTGAGCAGGGTCAAGGCCATGAACACGTCGGGCTGGCGTTTCTTGACGAAAAACTGGAACAGCGGACGGATCACGCGGCGGCCCAGCAGATAGATCAGCAGGATGGCGCCGGCCGATTTCACGGCCGCAAAGCTGAGCAGATACGCGAGGTCGTCGCTGCGCCCGCTGGCGAACACGTCGATCAGGATGAACAGCGGCACCACCATCAGATCCTGGAACATCAAAATGGAAAACCCCGCCTGGCCGGCCGGCGTCTGCAGCGAGCGCTGGTCGGTCAGCAACTGCATCACCACGGCAGTGGACGACAGCGACAGCACCAGGCCCAGCACGATGGACGCTTCCAGCGACAGGCCAAAGTAATACGCCACGCCGCCGATCAGGCAGGCGCTGACCGCCACTTGCCCCACGCCCGCGCCAAATACCCAGCGCCGCAGCGCCCACAGCCGTTCCGTCGACAGTTCCAGGCCGATCATGAACATCAAAAACATCACGCCCAGCTCGGCCAGGCCGCTGACCTGCTCGGCGCGGACAAACGAGAAATACGTCAGCCACGTGAACTCGCCGGCCCACAGGCCGAAGCCAAACGGGCCGAACAGGGCACCGACGGCCAGGAAGCCGAGGACCTGGTTGACCTTCAGGCGTTGCAATAGCGGAATAAAAATCCCGGCCAGGGCGAGAAACAGCAGGGTTTCCCGCAGATACGGTAAGGCGTGTTGCTCTTCCAAGATAATCCTAATTGAATGGCATTCATGCTGAATTTACAATTGTCGCATGCTGAGCAAGGGCACAGCAGGCGCATCCGCGATATTTTTTCCACAAGGCAACATAACCGCTACTTGCCATCCGCTTTCGGCGGCGCCAGCATGTCGGCACGGGGGCGGTCCCAGCCCGGCACGTAGGCGGGGCATGGCCGGCCACGGAACTGCTGCAATTCGACCGTGGTGAAATTGGGCAGCATGCCGGGATTGAAACGCACGTCCGTCAGCTTGTCCGCATTCAACCTGGGCATGCGGGCAAAGCGGAACCACGCGTCGACATAGCAATTGTCTTCCTGCAAAGCGCGCAAGGTGGCCAGGCTGCCCGCCGCTTGCGCGGACACGGCGATGCCGGGCGCCAGTTGCTGTCCCCGCTTGCCCGTCTCGGCCAGTCCCGCCGGGCAGGCGGCGGGCGCCAGCGACTCCGGCAGCAGGCTCAGCGTGCCGCGCCGCAAGGTGTACGCGTCCGCCTTGGCGTCCGTTTTGCTGTCGAGCGAGACATAGATCCAGCACAGCGGGTTGCTGGGAAACGCCGTCATCGCCACATCCCACACGCGCGTGCCAGGGTCCAGGCGCTGCACGGCCGCCTCGATGCGCGCGCGGCCGAGGGCCGAGGCCACGCCCTGCGTGCCGATGAACGTGGCGGCCAGCGCGAAGGCCAGCAGCAACGGTCCGCGTCCCCGCTCGCCGGCCCGTCCTTGCAGCACGGCCAGGATCACGCCCAGCCCCAGCAGCATGGCCAGCGAAGCGGGCGCCAGGTAGGTTTTATAGGTGAAGAAACACAAGGCCGCCGCCAGTCCCGCCAGCAGCACGCTTTTGACGATGCCGTAGTGCAAGGACATGATCACGGGCACGCCCAGCAGTACCCAGAACATGGGCTCGACAATGAAGACCATGTCGCCATACAGCCAGCGGCTGTCAAACGGGTAAAACGGGTGCAAGCCATAGGAATTGAGGAAATCCATGCCCATGTGCAAGCAGAATCCCAGCAACAGGCAAGCCGCCAGGCCGATGCGGGCGGGCACGCTGCTTTTCAGCAACCGGCGCGCACCGGGCCATAGCAGCCACAACAGGGCCAGCAACAGCAGCGCCTGGGGCAAGGCCAGCAGCAAGGTATGCGTGTGGCCCCGGTGGTGCAGCATGTAGCCGAACGGGCGCGGCAGCAGCTTGGTCAGCACCAGGTCCAGGTCCGGCGCGTTGCTGGCAAACCAGGCCGTAAAGAGAAACAGCGCGCGCCGGGTGCGCTGGGCGGGGGCCTGCGGCTCGGGCGGCAGGCTGCGGTGTACCAGTTCGCCGACCCCGAGGCCGATGACCGAATGCGTAATATTATCCATCGGGCAATTTTACAGGACGCCCGCCCCCGCGTGCGCGTGCGCGTGCGCTACAGCTTTTCCAGCTCCGGCCCGCGCATGCCGACCAGCAAGGCGCGCCCGTCCGGCATCACGCGGAACTCGCCATAACGGGCTTTTTCCCAGCGCGCCGCCTCGCCTTCCTTGAAGAACCAGGCATCGCTGACCAGCACCCAGTTCCCATCCTTCGGCGTCAGCTCGAGCAGGAATTCGCCGGGCGCAAGGGCTTCCCTGGTGTACGGGCGCAGCAGTTCTGCCACGCCGCGCGCATCGCGCGTGGCCACGACGAGGGGCCGGCCAGGCGCCCGGTCCACGCTGGCCAGCGTGCTCAAGACGCCAAGGTTGACGAAATTGAGGCGCATGTAGTCGCCCTGCATCAGCGAGCGGGGATCGACGGGTTCCAGCGCCACGAAGATCGCTTGTCCTTTGGCAATCAGCTGCTCTTTTTGCCAGATGCCGCCATTAGCGACCAGCAACACCAGCAGCAAGCCGCCCAGCACGCCCAGGCGCGCGGCGCGGTGTTCGGTGGCCACGCCCGCCGGTTTGCTTTCCACCAGGTGCAGCACGGCGCCGCGCATGGCCAGCCACGACAGGGCACACAGCACGGCGCCGGCCACGGCCAGCAGCGCCGCCTTGCTGGCCAGCGGCCAGGTCAGCTGGTAATAAAAGCTACCGAGTATCCATGCGGCGGCCAGCCCGGCCGCCACGGCCACGCGGGAGCGCCCGCTCGTCAGGCAATACGCGAGGATCAGCAGCACGGGCCCCAGCGCCGGCATGAACCAGGACAGCACGACCAGCACCAGCGCCACGCCGATGGCGGGCAACTGGCGCAACGCCGGCCAGCGCCATCCCGTCCAGGCGGCAGCCGCCATGGCCAGCACGAGCGACACCCCGTTCAAGGCTTGCGCATACCAGGCGCCGGCCTGGTGACGGGTCACTTCGCGCGCCACTTCGCCGGCAAAACCACCGCCCAAGGCGCCGCCCAGCATGAAGGTCATGCCGGACCAGAAGACCAGTCCCAGCAAGATTGCCAGGACCCACCCCGTCGACAGCGATTCCAGGAAGGCGGCGACGGACGCGCCGCGGCCATCGTTGAAGGCTTGCTTCTGCAGCCAGTGGGCGCCCAGCCAGAGGGCCAGGGCCAGCATCCAGGCCAGATACAGTTGCGTGGGGTCGTTTTCGAAAATAAAGTCGCGCGTGCTATCGACGATGCCCAGCCCCAGCAAGCCGCAGGCGACCAGCCCCAGCAGCACCCGCAGCCAGTCGCGCGGCAAGGCGGCGGCCACCACCAGGCATGCGAGGCACAGCAGCAGCGACGCCGTCTGCGTGGAATAGTCGCGGTACAGGGCATAACCGAGCAAGCCGCCGCCTACCAGCAGGCATGGCACGGCCAGCTGTTCGACGAACAGCGCCACGCCGCGCGTGCGGATCAGCAGCACGGCCGCCACCAGTACGATGGCGGCGACGACATACGCGCCGGGTCCGTGGCGCACGACGCTTTCCAGGCCCACGCCCAGCGCAATCATCAGGGGAATGGCGGCCAGCCAGGCGCCGAAGGCCGTCATCAGCACCAGCGGCCACGGCCGTACATCCTGCACGGGACGGGTGGCGTTGGGCGGCAGCAGGCCGGCGCGCGTGGCGTCGTCGATCAGGGTGGCGAGCGCATCGGCTCGTTGACCATGGATAGTGTTCATGCCGCCTCCCGGCGCGTGCGCCACAGGATGCCCTGCACGGTCAGCGCCAGCAGCACGGCGGCCAGCAAGCCCAGCATGGCCAGCGCGCCGACGCCATCGCCATGGCCGTTGAACAGCACGTGCGTCAGCCCTCCCACCAGCAAGGTGTTGATACCGAGCGCGACGGCGCTCAGGCCGAACACATCAAAGAACCGGCCGGTGGCCAGCAGGACGCCGGCGACGGCCAGCAAGCCCAGTCCCGCCCAGTACGGCGATTCGATATCATTGCCGAACAGGGCGCTGACGCCCGTGCCCGTGATGAGGATGGTGGCCAGTACCAGGCCCAGGCGCAAGGCCCAGCTGCCCGCGCCCGTCCAGCGCGCCAGCAGGGGCGAGACAAACGCACAGGCAAGCAGCACGGCCAGCCAGCCGCTGACGAAAATGGACAGATCGGCCGAATCGATGCGCCAGCTGTGGCGCGCCTGCGCCTGCATCCACAGGGTGGCAGCCGTCGACAGTATCAGCATCCATGGCGTCCACAGCACGTCGCTGCGGGCGACCAGGCACAGGGGCAAGGCCAGCACGGCCCACAGGGCGAACAGCTGCCACGGGTCGGCGCCCGTCTGGTACGTCTGGCCGAAATACGCAAACAGGCCGCCGATGGCCAGCAAAGCCAGCAGCAGCAAGGGCACGCGCGCCTTGGGCACGGCGAAGGCGCCCACGCAGGCGGCGGCCAGCACCCCTTGCAGCAGAGCAAAGCGGCCCATGCGGCCCAGCGCTTCCCAGTTGGCGGCGACCCAGCAGATCAAGCCCATGCCCAGCAGTGCGGCGCCCAGCACGGCCACGCCGCGCGGCAGCCAGTAGGCCAGGCGCGCGGGTTCGCGCTGGAAGCCGGCCACTTCCTGCAACTGCCGGGTTTGTAGGGCATCGAGCGCATGGTCCGAGGCGAGTTGGTACACGGCGAGGCGTAAATCCATCGTCTGCTTTCTTTGTCAGGAAATTGGGGGAGTCAGGTCAGCGCTCGACGCTCACGCCGCGCCAGAAGGCGACGTGGCCGGCAATTTGCTTGGCGGCATCCTTGGGCTGGGGGTAATACCAGGCCGCGTTGGCATTCGTCTGGCCATCGACGACGAGGTCGTAATAGCTGGCCGTGCCCTTCCACGGGCAGATGCTCGTGTGGCTGCTGGGACGCAGGTATTCCTGCGTCACCGACGATAAAGGAAAATATACATTGTTTTCAACGACTTGCACCTGCGCATCGGTGGCTTGCGCGATGACAGCGCCATTCCAGCTGGCTGTTGGCATTTGACTATCCTCCTTCTGCGCCGAGTGTAGCGCAAAAAGTCTGCCATGGCGCGCGCCATTGGCGCCCCGCTCAAGCGCCGGCGATGATCTGGCGCAAGGCTTGCTCGAACACTTCAGGCGGCTGGCCCCCGGAAATCAGGTGGCGCTCGTTGATGATGACGGCAGGCACCGAGTTGATACCGTTCTGCTGGTAGAACTGTTCCTGCGCGCGCACCTCGTCCGCGTAGGCGTTTGATGCCAGCACCTCGGCCGCCTTGACGGTGTCCAATCCCACCTTGCCGGCCACGGCCAGCAGCACCGCATGCGAGGATGGATCCTGTCCCTGCGTGAAATAGGCATCGAACAGCGCCATCTTGAGTTGCTTCTGACGCCCTTCCAGCCCGGCCCAGTGCAGCAAACGGTGCGCATCGAAGGTGTTGTAGATGCGGCCGCGCTTGTCCATGGCAAAGGTAAAACCCAGCTGCTCGCCGCGCGCGCGGATAGCTTCGCGCGACTGCGCCATCTGTTCCGGGGTGGAACCATATTTGCGGGCAATGTGTTCGCCGATATCCTCGCCTTCGGGCGGCATATTGGCGTTCAACTCGAAAGGCTGGAAGTGGATGTCGGCCTGGACGGTGTCTTGCAGCTTGTCCAGCGCCTGCTCCAGCGATTTCAGGCCCACCACGCACCATGGGCAGGAAACGTCGGACACGAAATCGATACGGATGGGGGTGGGTGTGGCGGGAGTGGAACTCATGGGGGGCAGCCTTTGCGCGAGTCGGTGGCGGCCGCACCGCGCGGCGCCGCAAGCACAGCATATGCGTGCGGGCCGCGGGAAATCAAGCGCTTACTTCTTCTTGACGGTCGCCTTGGCCGCATCCTTCTTGCCGCCGATCTTGCTTTCCTTACCGGAGAGCAAGTTCGCGATGTTCTGGCTGTGGCGATAAGCCAGCAGCACGCTCATGACGATCACGGACAGCAAGATGGGATCGACGCCGAACAGCAAGCCATAGTAAAACGGCGCGAACAGGGCCGCCACCAGCGCTGCCAGCGAGGAATAGCGGAAGGCATAGGCGATGATCAGCCAGGTAGCCAGGGTCGCCAGGCCCAGCCATGGATTGATGCCCAGCAGCACACCGAGGGCCGTGGCCACGCCCTTGCCGCCGACAAAGCGGAAGAACACGGGCCACAAATGGCCGAGGAAAACGGCGATGGCCACCAGGGCCACGGCCGTGTCGCCCACGCCCAGCGCAGTGGCAAAATGGTCGGCCAGGAACACGGCCAGCCAGCCCTTGGCGCCATCGCCCAGCAGGGTCATGATGGCGGCGCCCTTGTTGCCGCTGCGCAGCACGTTGGTGGCGCCCGGATTTTTCGAGCCATAGGTGCGCGGATCGGCAATGCCGTAGACCTTGCTCATCACCACGGCAAACGATATCGAGCCGAGCAAGTAAGCGGCCACTGTCATTGCCACGGTTGTGATTACTGGATTCATTTCTTCCCTTTATTGTGTTTATTACACCAGCATCGAGGCTGGCGCAGCAGAATATACACCATGGCCGATGCCCGGTAACAGCCCGTCGTCCATTTCATTAATCCTGCAGGGCGCACTGCACCGGCTTGGCTTGCAACAAATCAACAAGCACCTGCGGCGCCAGCGAGACGAGGAAGCCGCGCCGCCCGCCATTGATATAGATGCGTTCAAGCGCCAGGATCGATTGCTCCACGTACACGGGCATGGCCTTTTTCGTGCCGAACGGCGAGGTGCCGCCGATCATGTAGCCCGAATGGCGCTGCGCCACCTCGGGCTTGCAAGGCTCGACGGACTTGCAGCCGATGGCGCGCGCCAGGTTCTTGGTCGACACCTTGCAATCGCCATGCATGAGCACGATCATCGGCTTGGCCGCCTCATCCTGCATCACCAGGGTCTTGATCACCGCATGCTCGGGCACGTTCAATTCGCGCGCCGAGACGCTGGTGCCGCCGTGCTCCTCGTACGGATACGGGTGTTCATCGAAGGAAACTTGATGCTTGCGCAGCAACTGCGTCGCCTGGGTCTCGGAAATATGCTCTTTTTTAGCCATGCGTGATACGCTGATCGTTCAGTGAGGAGTGCTAATTATGCAGGAAGAAATCCGCTTTGCCACATTCAATGTCTGCAACCTGGCCCCCGCCGGGGCGAAATTGTATGACAACCTGGAACCGTTGAGCCCGGCGCAATACGCGGCCAAGGCGGAGTGGACGGCGCGGCAGATCGACCTGCTCGACGCCGACGTAATCGGTTTCCAGGAAATTTTCTCGCAAGCGGCCTTGCGCGACGTACTGTCGCGCACGCGCCATTACCGCGAAGCCACCCTGGCCGGCTACGATGCGATGGATGCCGCCGGACGCATATTGCCCACGGTGGCGCTGGTGTCGCGCCTGCCGCTGGCCGGCGCTGGTGTTGCCTGGGCGAATTTCCCTGCCGGCGTGAGCGTGCCTGCCGACAGCCATGTCCTGGATGACAATGCCTGCCGCTTCGCCCGCGCGCCCCTGCACGTCCAGGTCATCTTGCCTGGCGGACAACTCACGGACGTGGTCGTCGTGCATTTGAAATCACGCCGGCCCGACTACCGCCATGGCGACGGCAGCGATGCCATCGCCTACGCGCTGGCCAACCTGCGCTCGCTGCAGCGGCGCGGCGCGGAAGCCGTGGCCCTGCGCGTGCTGGCAAGCGAACTGGGCCACAGCGGCCGCCCCCGCATCGTGCTGGGCGACTTCAACGACATCGCCAATGCCGTCACCACGGCCATCGTCATGGGGGCGGGCGGGCCGTGCGAACCACATGGCGACATGCCGGAAATGCGCGCGCGCCTGTACGACGCCAATGCCATCCAGCTACGCCAGGATGCCCTGCGCCACGTGGGCTACACGAATATCCACGACAGCACCTACATGACGATCGACCACATCCTTGTGTCCGAACATTTCCACGCCGCCTCGCCGCGCGCCATCGGCGTGGTGCAGGAAGTGGGTTATCTCAACGACCATTTGCTGCTGGGCTTGCCGCATGCATCCGACCATGGCCAGGTGCTGGCGCGCATCAGGCTGCTGGGAAATATCCACTAACCCGGTAACTAATGCAGCAACTTGGCCAGCGCGCTGCCCTCGACTTGCGCGCTGGCATAGCGCCCCTGGTATTGCTGGCAGCCCTGCCCCCGCAGATACGCCAGTTGCTGCGCCGTTTCCACGCCTTCGGCGATCACCGTCAATTGCAGCTCGCGCGCCATGGCGATGATGGTGGCGGCGACCGCCGTGTCGGACTCGCCGGCCGCGCCATCGGCCGCGGCGGGCAGGAACGATGGATCGATCTTGAGTTTATCCACCGGATAATGGCGCAGATTGGCCAGGCGCGAATAGCCGGTGCCGAAGTCGTCGATGGCCAGCCTGGCGCCCAGCGCCCGCAGCTGCGCCAGCACGCCGGCCAGGCGCGCGCCGCCCTTCATCAGCAAGGACTCCGTCACTTCCAGTTCCAGGCAAGCGGCAGGCAAGCCCGACTCGGCCAGCGCCTCTTGCACGCCAAGCAATAAATTATTGTGCAGACATTGCGCCGACGACAGATTCACGGACACGCGCCAGGCATGGCCCGCATCGTGCCAGGCCCGCGCGCGCAGGCAGGCGTGGCACAGCACCCAGTTACCAATCGACACCATCAAACCGCATTCCTCGGCCACGGCGATGAAGCGCTCGGGCGGCAGCATGCCCAGCTGCGGGTGGCGCCAGCGCAACAGCGCCTCGGCACCGAGTATCTGCCCGCTGGCAACATCGAGCGCGGGCTGGAACTCCAGCACGAATTCATCGCGTCCCAGCGCTTCGCGCAAGCCCTGCTCCAGGCTGGCCCGCTCGACGATTTGCGCATTCATCTCGGCATTGAAAAACTGGAAATTGTTGCGCCCGCTTTCCTTGGCATGGTACATCGCGATGTCGGCGTTATGCACGAGGCTATCGATGCTGTCGCCATCGCTGGGAAAGATGGCCACGCCGATCGAGGTCGACACATGCAGTTCATATTCGCCCAGCTGGTAGACCTGCGTCACGGCATGCAGCAGGCTGGACGCCACATGGGCCACCTGGTCGATGCCGCCCACCTCGGCCAGGATGATGACGAACTCGTCGCCGCCATGCCGGCTGACCGTATCGACGCCGCGCACGCAGCGCACCAGGCGCCGCGCCACTTCCTTGAGCAGCAAGTCGCCCACGTGGTGGCCCATGCTGTCATTGATGTGCTTGAAATGATCGAGATCCAGGTACAGGATGGCCAGCATGCTCAGCTTGCGCCGCGCGGCCGCCAGTGCCAGCGACAGCCGGTCCAGCAGCAGCACCCGGTTCGGCAAGTCGGTAAGGAAATCGTGCTCGGCCAGGTGGCGCGTGTGCTCCTCGTTTTTCTTGCGCTCGCTGATATCGCTGAGAATGGCCAGGTAATTGCTCAATTGCCCTTGCGAGTCGCGGATGGCCGTCAGCGACAGCCAGGCCGGGTAGCGCCCGTCCGCCTTGCGCTGGCCCATGATATCGCCTTGCCAATAGCCATTCGCATCGACCTCGTCCCACACGTGGTCGAAAAACGCCGGCGCATCCGGCTCCACGCCGTGCAGGACGAAGGGCTTGCCCAGCATGTCGTCCAGGCTGTAGCCGCTGATCTCGCTGTACGCGGGATTCATGCTGACGACCCGCTGCTGCGGGTCCATCACGACGATGGCGACACTTGCATGCTCGATGACCTGCATCGACAGGTACAGGGCCCGCTCGGCCAATTTGCGCGAGGAAATATCGCGGATCACGGCGTAAAACAGGTAGGTGTGGTCGAGCGTGACGGAAGTGAGCAGCACTTCGCCCCAGAACAGCTCGCCGCTGCACGTCTGATAGCGCCAGTCAAAGCGGCAATTGCCGTCGGCGTGGGCCTGCGCCGCCAGTTGCGTGCCGCTCAACGATGACAATTCGCCATCGGGCTGGCGCAAGGGCGAAAAGTCGCTGAGGCGGCGCCCCAGCAGGCGTTGCCGGTCTTCACATTGAAACAGGGCAATGGCGGCCGGATTCGCCTCGGCGATATGCTCGTCGCGCAGCAGCAGGATGGCATCGGCGGATTTCTGATACAACTGGCGAAAATTGTCGCCCATCAGCAACAAGGCGCCCTGCGCGGCGCCATCCTGGCCGCTGGCCGTGATGTCGACATCGATGCAGACCACTTGCCGCACTCTTCCGGATTGCATGACAGGAAACACGGTGGAACAGATGCAGCGCGGCGCGGCGCCATCGGCATCCAGCTTCCACAAGCGCGTGCTGCGCGCCTTGCCGCTGTCCCACACGGCCGCCAATTCACCGGCAACCTCCTCGGCCACGGTGGCGGCGTCCGGCAGCGAAGCGGCCACCCTGGCCCACGGCTGGCCCAGCGCCAGCTCCGCCGTCACGCCATACAGGCGCGCCGCGCCAAAGCTCCAGTAGCGCACGATGCCATCGCGGTCGATGCCGCGCACGGCCAGGCCGGGCGCCTGTTCGACGGCGGCAACAATGATGGACAGCAAATCGAGCGCCTTGCCGGCCGGCCCCGCCTGCGGTTCGGCAGCGGCCAGCAAACGGCCCGGCGACGGGGCGGCTCCGACAATCCGATCAGACATCAGGCCCCCCGTGGCGCGGCAGCGCGGCAACCGGCGGGCGAATGGCCTGTCCGGTGGCGCAACCATCCCGACCATTCTTGCGCGCCCGCGAATCGGCTTCTTGAGGATGCGCAAGCATCGTGACGCGCACCGCGGGCATGCCGGCAGTGATTCCGGTCGCCGTTTTTTGCATTCCAGCCCCGATTTTGTGCAATCTGTCGCACGGCGATGGCGGCCAGACTTGAATCTTCCTAAAGTGGCAACATGCGCATCGCCGTGAACGACCGCAGCGGCAGGCGTGCTGCCTGCGGCCGCCACGGTGATGCGCTACCCGAATTCTCCCGGCCAGCGACAGGCCGGGTCCGCACCGAGACCTGGCGCCGAACCCCTGCGCCGCTCCTGACTAAAAAACCTATGAAAAACGAGACCCTGCCCCCCGCCTCCCCCCTTGCCGCCACGCGCCGCCGGCGCTGGCGCACCCCCGTGCTGATCCTGGTCGTGCTGGCCCTGGCCGGCGGCGGCTGGACGGTGATGCAATCGAAGCAGCAAGCCGCCAAGGCCGCCGAACTGCAAGCGAGCAAGAAGAAGGAGCAGGACAAGACGCCCGTGCATGAACTGGCGCAGGGCGACGTGGCCGCCATCGATGCGCGCGCGCTGGCAATCAGCCTGCCCCTGTCCGGCTCGCTGGCGCCCTTGACCCAGGCCACCATCAAGGCCAAGGTTTCCGGCGTGATCCAGGAAACGACCTTGCAGGAAGGCCAGCATGTGGCGGATGGGCAAATCCTCGTGCGCCTGGATGCGGCCGACCAGCGCGCCCGCCTGACGCAGCAGCAAGCCATGCTCGACGAAGCGCAGGCGCGCCTGTCGATGGCAAGCAAAAACGAGGCCAATAGCCAGGCCTTGCTCAAGCAAAAGTACATTTCGCAAACGGCCTACGACACGACGCAAAACTCGGTCGACCTGGCGCGCGCCAGCGTCAAATCCGCCGCTGCCATGGTCGACATCGCTCGCATCGCACTGGCCGACACGGTGATTCGCGCGCCCATGGCCGGTATCGTCAGCAAGCGCCACCTGCAGGCTGGCGAAAAAGTCTCCCCCGACATGCCCGTCTACACCATCGTCAACCTGGCGCAACTGACCCTGGAAGCGCCCGTGCCCAGCGCGGAAATTCCCCGCATCAAGCTGGGCCAGGATGTGCACTTCAAGGTCGACGGCTTCGGCGCGCGCGACTTCGCCGGCAAGGTCGCGCGCATCAACCCCACCACCGAAAGCGGCTCGCGCGCCATGCTCGTCTACATCGCCGTCGACAATGGCGACGGCGCGCTGCGCGGCGGCATGTTCGCCAAGGGCAGCATCGTCACCGAACGCTCGTCCGTGGCGCCGCTGGTGCCATTGACGGCCGTGCGCAATGAAAAGCAGGGCCCCGTCGTGTATGCGCTGGTCAACAACAAGGTCGTCGCCCAGCCCGTCACACTGGGTTTGCGCAACGAGGATGAAGGCTATGCGGAAGTGACGTCCGGCCTGGTGCCGGGCGCGAAAGTCATCATCGCCAAGCTCGATGGCGTCAAGCCGGGCCACAGCGTGACCTTCGCCGCACCGGCTGCCGCCCCTGCCGCGCCGGCAGCCGTGCTGGCACGGAAGGACTGAGCCATGTGGATGACCAAAGTCAGTATTCAAAATCCCGTCTTCGCCACCATGGTCATGGTGGCGCTGGTGGTGCTGGGCATCTTCTCCTACCGTGGCCTGGGCGTGGAAAGCATGCCCAGCGTGCAGTTCCCGTTCGCCGCCATTGAAGTGAACTACCCGGGCGCCTCGCCCGAAGCCGTGGAAAACGACATCACGCGCCCCATCGAGGACGCCGTCAACACCGTCAGCGGCATCAAGACCATCCGCGCCAACTCGTGGGAAGGACGCGCCGGCGTCTACCTGGAATTCGAGCTGTCGACGAACATGGACAAGGCCATGCAGGACTTGCGCGACAAGGTGGCCCTGGTGCGCCCCCGCTTCCCGAAAGAAGCCAAGGACCCGTTCATCGCCCGCGCCGAAGGCGACAACGAACGCCCCATCGCCACCATCGTGCTGACCTCGACCGGGCATGACCTGCGCTCGCTGTCGACCATGACGGAACAGATCATCAGCAAGCGCTTCCAGGGCGTGGCCGGCGTGGGGCAAGTCAAACTGCGCGGCTTGCGCGCGCGCCAGATCCTCATCAGCATGAAACCGATCGAACTCAATGCCCAGGGCATCGGCGTCGATGAAGTGATCCGCGCCATCCAGGCGACGAATACCAATTTGCCGGCCGGCTCGATCAGCCATGGCGCGGCCGAACAGCTGGTGCGCGTGGAAGGCAAGATCAAGGATGCGCGCGAATTCGGCAAGATCATCGTCGCGCGCCGCGCCATCGGCCCCGTCTACCTGGATCAGGTGGCCACCGTGGTCGACGGCGAACAGGAAGAACTGTCGATCTCGCGCATGAACGGCCAGCAAGCCGTGACCATGGAAATCACCAAGGTGCAGGATGCCAACGTGGTCGAAGTGGGTACCGGCATCCTGAAAGTGGCGGCGGACCTGCAAAAGACGCTGCCGCCCGATATCACCCTGCGCGTGCTGGACGACGAATCGGAACGCGTGCAAAGCCAGCTCAATAACGTCAAGCGCACCATCATCGAAGGCGCCGTGCTGACCATGGTGATCGTCTTCCTGTTCCTGCATTCGTGGCGCTCGACCATCATCACGGGATTGACCTTGCCGATCTCCGTGCTGGCCAGCTTCATCGCCATGAAGGCCTTCGGCTTTACCCTGAACTTTTTGACCCTGATGGCGCTGTCCTTGTGCATTGGCCTGTTGATCGATGACGCCATCGTCGTGCGCGAAAACATCGTGCGCCACCTGGGCATGGGCAAGAACCACTACAAGGCGGCCAACGACGGCACCAATGAAATCGGCCTGGCCGTGATGGCCACCACGTTCGCCATCGTCGCCGTGTTCGTGCCGGTCGCCTTCATGGACGGCATCATCGGCCGCTTCTTCCTGCAGTTCGGCATCACCGTGGCGGTCGCCGTGCTCGTCTCCCTGTTCGTCAGCTTCACGCTCGACCCCATGTTGTCGTCCGTCTGGCGCGACCCCGTCAAGGACCGCTTCAAGTATGCGCCGTGGCTGGGCCGCTTCATGGCCTGGATCGAAACGGGCATCGACCGCCTGCACGTCTGGTACGGCAAGGTGCTGGCTGTGGCCCTGCGCTGGCGCAAGACCACCCTGGCCACGGCCGTGGCCCTGTTCGCGGGCAGCCTGATGCTCGTGCCGATGATCGGCGGCGAGATGTTCCCCGAGACGGACCAGGGCTGGGTCAACCTGCGCTTCAAGACGCCTGTCGGCTCCAGCCTCGAATACACGGACAGCAAAGTGCGCCAGATCGAAACGGCCCTGAAGGAGTTTCCCGAGATCGACAGCCTGGTGGCCAATATCGGCACGCCCGATGGACGCAACGCGGCCGAGGTGAACCTGAAACTGACGGACCTCAAGACGCACAAGCGCCGCTCGCAGCAGGAACTGGAAAAGCTGATCCGCGAGCGCCTGGCGCCGATCGCCGGCATCACCCTGTCCGTCGGCAACCGTCCCATCTTCATCGCCATCCTCGGCACGGATGAAGGCAAGCTCGATGCGGTGGCGCACCGCCTGATGGACAAGATGCGCACCATCAAGGGCCTGGCCGACATGGAGTACAGCCAGGAAGGCGCCAATCCATCGACCACCGTGAAAATCAATAACGAGCTGGCCAGCGACCTGGGCTTGTCGGTGCAGCAGATCGGCAATGCCCTGCGGCCTTTTGTAGCGGGCGACACGGTCAGCCACTGGTTAGCCAGCGATGGACAAAACTACGACGTCAACGTGCAGCTGCCGAAATCGGGCCGCCAGAAAGTGGCCGACCTGGCCGACCTGTCGCTGGCGTCCAGCAAGTTTGACGCGAACGGCAAGCCCGTGATGATTCCGCTGCGCCAGGTGGTCGAATTCGTGCCGTCATCGAGCCCGCAAGTGCTGAAACGCCAGGCCTTGCAACGCCGGGTCGCCATCTATGCGGGCGTGCAGGGCCGCCCTGCCGGCGACGTCGACGCCGACGTGCAGAAAGCCATCAAGTCCATCGACCTGCCGCCCGGCGTGCGCTTCGACGTGGCCGGCAATGCGCAGCAGATGGCCGAAACCATGGGCGGCGCGATGATGGCGCTGGGCATTGCCGTGATCTTCATCTACCTGGTGCTGGCGTCGCAGTTCGGCAGCTTCCTGCAGCCGATCGCCATCATGGTGTCCTTGCCGCTGTCGCTGATCGGCGTGCTGGCCGCCCTGCTGATCACGGGCAGCACCCTGAACATCTTCTCCGTGATCGGCTTCATCATGCTCATGGGCCTGGTCACCAAGAATGCGATCTTGCTGGTCGACTTCACCAACCAGCGCCAGCGCGAAGGCCTGGGACAGTTCGAGGCGCTGATGGAAGCGGGGCAAGTACGTTTGCGCCCCATCCTGATGACGACACTGGCGATGGTCTTCGGCATGCTGCCGATGGCCATCGGCATGGGCGACGGCGGCGAATCGCAGGCGCCGATGGGCCGCGCCGTCATCGGCGGCGTCATCACCTCGACCTTGCTGACCTTGGTGGTGGTGCCCGTCGCCTACACCTACCTCGACAGCCTGGGCAAGCGCGCCGCGCGCTTCTTTGGTGGCAGCGGCGGCGAGCATGCCGCATCCGCCGACGACGGCAAGGCACACGCCCACTGATTGACCGGTCGCCTTCACCGTCCCCGCATTGGCGGGGACGACGCGGCGGCTTTCTGAAGAGAGCTTCAGTTGACCAAAGCTGCCCCACTGGCTAGACTGTCCCCGTTATCAATGATATGGAGTGACTCGTGGGTGCTTGTTCCAGTGACAGTAGTCGATTGACCATCGGCGATCGGCCTTAGGCAAGACGCGCGCATTCCGCCCGCCCTGCCCATGGCAAGGTGCGGTTATACCAGCGGCGATGTCCATTCGCCGCACTTCCCTCCTCATCGTTCCACCGTTATCGTCTGCTGCCCCCTTTACCGGGCGGTTTCCGCACGCCCTGGCACTCGCCTGTTCCTCCCCAGCCGGGAGAAATAATGGTGGTATTTGACTTTGCGCTGCGCGTTGCCGCGGCATTGACCCTGGGCGCCATGATCGGCGCCGAACGCCAGCTGCGCCAGCGCATGGCGGGCTTGCGCACGAATGCGCTGGTGTCCGTCGGCGCCTCGCTGTTCGTGATGGTTTCCGTGCTCGAAGGCGATGCCTCTGGCCACATGCGCATCGCCGCGCAAGTGGTGTCGGGCATCGGCTTTCTTGGCGCCGGCGTCATCATGCGAGAAGGCATGACGGTGCGCGGCCTGAACACGGCCGCCACCCTGTGGTGCTCGGCCGCCATCGGTATCCTGTGCGGCCTGGGCTTCGCGCTGGAAGCGGCTATCGGCACGGGCTTCGTGCTGATCGCCAATCTGGTGCTGCGCCATCTGGCGCAACGCATCAACGCGCATGGCAGCGAAGCGGGCATCGAAACGGAAAGCATCTACCGCGTGACAGCCGTGTGCGAGGCGGAGCAGGAAGTCCAGGTGCGCAAGCTGATGCTGCGCTTGATCAGCGGCATGCCGGCGCTGATGCTGCAATCGCTGCACAGCGAGGATGCCGCGCACGCGGGGCGCATCGAAGTGCGCGCCGACCTGCTCACGCCCTTGTCCAGCCTGGGATTGCTGGAGCAGATCGTCAGCCAGGTGAGCCTGGAAGGCAGCGTTTCGGCCGTGCGCTGGGCGCTGGTAAACAACGCGGAATTTGTCGCCGAGCGGGGGGTATGATGATGAAAAAGTTCTTCCATTGGTTTGCCAGGCAAGCGCCTGTCGTGGCCACCTACCGCCTGACCGTCACCTGCCCCGCGGCGCAAGCCGACCATGTGGTGCGCCTGCTGCTGGCCGAACTCAAGGGCGCAGGCCTGGCGCCGTCGCAGATGCTGCGCAGCTGGGACGACGCCAGGCAGGTGGTGCAACTGATCGCCACGGTGCTGTGCCAGGCCGTGCAGCGCGCCGTGCTGGTACGCTTCGTCAACCGCGCGGGCGCCTGGCCGCAAGTGCGGCAAGTGCGCTGGGAAGGCGTCGCACCGTCAATCTGAGGCGGGCAGGCGCATGATGAACAGCGCGCCGCCTTCCGGGCGGTTGCGCGCCTCGATACTGCCGCCATACGCGTGCACGATGGCCTGCGACAGGGCCAGGCCCAGGCCGAAGCCGGGTGCCTCGCCCGCACGCGCCTGGGCGCCCCGGTAAAAGCGCTCGAACAGATGTGGCAAATCGTCCACGCCGATGCCCGGCCCCGCATCCGCCACGCCCACAAACGCCTGTTCGCCGTCGCGCACCACGCGCACCGTGATGACGCTGTCTGGCGGCGAAAACTTCACGGCGTTATCGAGCAGATTGGCCAGCACCAGGTCCACCGGGCCGGCTGCCACTTTGGCCTGGACGGTCACACTGTCATCGAAGACGATGCGGATGCCGCGCTGCGCCGCCGCCTTTTCCAGGCGCTGCGCGGCCGCCCGCACGAGGGGATTGAGCGCGATGGTTTCCACCGCATTGCGCTCCTGGCCCACATCCAGGCGGGTGAGCATCAGCAATTCTTCCACCAGGGTCGTCAGGCGCTGCACTTCATCGAGGCAGGACGCCAGCGCATCGACATACTCGGGCGCTTCGCGCGGGCGGCGCAGGGTGATTTCAATTTCCGTGCGCAGGCGCGACAGGGGCGAGCGCAATTCGTGCGAGGCGTCGGCCGTGAAGCGGCGCTGCGCATCATAGCCATGCTCCAGTCGGTCCAGCATGGCGTTCAGGGTATCGACCAGACGGCCGATTTCGTCCTGCGTACCGGGATGGGGCAAGCGCTGGTGCAGGCTGGCTTCGCCGATCGAATGCGCCTGGTCCACCACATCGTCGATGGCGCCCAGCACGCGGCGCGTGAGCATTTCGCCGGCCAAGCCCACGGCCGCCAGCAAGGCCAGCGCCATGGCGGCAAACAGCACCGTGGCCGCGGCCAGCACGTGGTTGGCGTCGTCGAGCGAACCGGCCACCTGCACCGCCAGGCCTGCGCCGGACGATGGCACGGGAATCGAGACCATGCGCAGCGGCTCTTCGCCAAACTTGGGCAGGGTCTCGAAGACAGTCTCGCCGGCCGCCAGGCGCGCCAGCAGGGCGGGCGGCGCCGGCAGCTGCGCCGCCTCCAGGTTGCGGCTGCGCGCCAGCACGCGGCCTTCGCCATCGATGATCTGCACCAGGCGGTCCAGGCGCGTCAACGAGGGCTGCGCCAGGCCAGGCGCCACCTCGTGCACCTGCACGGGCTGGCGCGGCGCGGCCGGCAGCATGGCCATTTCCGTCTCGGCCAGCGCCAGCAGGGCCGCATCGAGCTGGCCATGCACGGCGCGCGACAGGCCCCAGTAGCCGGCCAGCGCCGTGCAGGCGACGATGGCGACGATGACGGCCAGGTGCACCAGCAGCAGGCGCTTGCGAAAGCTAGCCACCGTTGTTTTCCGCCAGGCGGAAGCCGCGTCCGCGCACCGTATGGATCAATGGCGGCAAGCCCGGCGCATCCACTTTTCCCCGCAGGTTGCGCACGTGGACGTCGATCAGGTTGTCGATGCCGATCAGGTCCGCCTGCCATATCTGCTCGGCCAGGCGCGCACGGCTGACCACTTCGCCCGCCTGGCGCAGCAGGATCAGCAGAATCGCGTATTCCTTGGGCGTGAGCACCAGCGGCGCACCGGCCCGTGTCGCCTGGTGGCTGACGGGATCGAGCGTCAAATCGGCCAGCGCCAGCACCAGCGGGCGGCTGATGTCGGAGCGGCGCAGCAGGGCGCGGATGCGCGCCAGCAGTTCCTCGAATTCGAACGGCTTGGTCAGGTAATCGTCGGCGCCCGTGTTCAGGCCCGCCACCCGGTCGGCCGTGGCGTCGCGCGCCGTGAGCATCAGCACGGGCGTCTGGATGCCGCGCGCGCGCAAGTCGCGGCAAAAATCGATGCCCTGCTTGCCCGGCAACATCCAGTCCAGCACGATCGCGTCGTAGTCGACGGCGTAGCTTTCATCCTCGCCTTCCTCGGCGCTATGCGCCACGTCGACGACAAAGCCTTCTTCCTGCAAGCCGCGGGCCAGCAGGCGCGCCGCCTTGCGGTCGTCTTCCACCAGGAGGATTCTCATGCCTGCCTTTCGCGTCGCGCCCTGTTTTCCATGCTGGCATTTTACCGCGCTCCACCGCGCGCGCACCGAACCTGAAGAATGATTCAGGCATTCTTGGGCGCTTCTTCAGGACCATATTGCTATGCTTTTCCGGCGCTGTCATATCTCTGCCCGCGCCCCTTCTGACCGCCCGCCTGGGCACGGCATCCACGCATGCCCCATCACCATCAATAACAAGGAAACACGGGATGAACACGACCACCCGCAACGCCCTGGGCGCCAGCTGCGCCCTCGCTCTCGCCTGTTCGGCCCTGGCCGGCTGCGCCAAACCGACGGCGGCAGCCACGCCGCCCGCCCAATCGAGACACCTGGACGACGGCAGCATCGCCGTCGACAAGATGTCGCCGCTGCGCCAGCGCCTGCAGGTCGCCGCCGTGCAGGAACAGGAGATCGCCACGCAGACGGATGCACCAGGCAGCATCGAAGCGATGCCGGAAAAACTGGTGAAAATCACGCCGCCGCTGGCTGGCCGCATCACGCGTTTGCAGCGCGCCTTGGGCGACAGCGTGAAGGCGGGCGATCCGCTGTTCACGCTCGATTCGGCGGAACTGAGCGCCGCCTACGCGGACGACAGCAAGGCGAAGTCCGCCCTGCTGCAGGCGCGCCAGGAACTGGAGCGCCAGAAAACCTTGTTCGAGGCGGAAATCGCCGCGCGCAAGGAGTACGAAGCGGCGCAGGCAGCTTTTGCGCAGGCCGGCAGCGATGCCCAGGCCAGCGCCGACAAGCTGGCCCAGTACGGCGCCGGCGCGCGCGGTTCGCGCCGCGACTATGTCTTGCGCTCGCCGATCACCGGCACCGTGATCGCCATGGAAGGCGCCCAGGGCGGCTACTGGAACGATATCAACGCGCCCGTCATGACGGTGGCCGACCTGTCCACCGTGTGGCTGTCGGCCAACGTGGCCGAGAGGGACCTGGCGCAGGTGGCCGTGGGACAAAAAAGCAGCATCACCGTCGACGCCTGGCCCGGCAAAACCTTCGAGGGCAAGGTCGCGTATGTGGGCGCCCTGCTCGATCCCGAGACGCGCACGGTGAAGGTGCGCGTGGCCATCGACAACCGCGCCGGCGCCTTCAAGCCGGGCATGTTCGCCCACGCGGGATTCGCCGGCGCTTCCCGCCGCGCCCTCCTCGTCCCGGCGTCGGCCGTGCTGCAAAGCGGGCCATCGACGCGCGTGATGGTCGAGCGCAGCCCGCTGGTGTTCTCGCCGCGCACGGTGGAAGTGGGCGCCAGCCATGGCGGGCAGGTGGAAGTCGTCTCGGGCTTGCGCGCGGGCGAACGCATCGTCGTCAAGGAAGGAGTACTGCTCAATGATTGACCGTTTCATCGCCACCTGCTGCCAGCGGCGCGGCATCGTCTGGCTGGTACTGCTGTTTGTCGCCGTCTACGGCGTCTATTGCTGGAAGCAGCTGCCCATCGAAGCCTACCCCGACATCGCCGACGTCACCTCGCAGATCGTCACGCAGGTGCCGGGCCTGGGCGCCGAGGAAATCGAACAGCAGATCACCATTCCACTGGAACGCGCCCTGCTGGGCACGCCGGGCATGCACGTGCTGCGCACGCGCAGCCTGTTCGCCCTGTCGCTGATCACGGTGGTGTTCGAGGATGGCAGCGATGGCTACTTCACGCGCGAACGGCTGCAGGAACGCCTGGCCAGCGTGAACCTGCCGTACGAGGCCAAGCCGGGACTCGATCCCTATACCTCGCCCACGGGCGAGATCTACCGCTACACGCTGGAATCGAAAACACGCTCGCTGCGCGAACTGTCCGAGCTGCAATTCTGGACCGTGATCCCGCGCCTGCAGCAGGTGCGCGGCGTGGCCGACGTCAGCAATTTCGGCGGCCTGACGACGCAATTCATGCTGGAACTCGACCCCGCAAAACTCGACAGCTACGGTTTCTCGCTGGCGCAGGTCAAGGACGCCATCAACGCCAACAATATCAGCGGCGGCGGCAGCGTCATCGACCGTGGCCAGCAATCGTACGTGGTGCGCGGCGTGGGCTTGCTGCATTCGCTCGACGACATGGGCAACGTCGTCGTCAGCAGCAAGGACGGCGTGCCCGTGCTGGTGAAAGACCTGGGCAAGCTCGCCTACGGCAACGTAGAGCGGCGCGGCATCCTCGGCAAGGACGACAACCCCGACACCATCGAAGGCATCACCCTGCTGCTGAAGGATTTCAATCCGTCCGAGGCGCTGGCCGGCATTCACGCGGCCGTCGATGACCTCAATACCAACCTGTTGCCGAAAGATGTGAAAGTGGTGCCCTACCTGGACCGCAGCTCGCTGATCGACGCCACCCTGCACACGGTCAGTTATACCTTGGGCGAAGGCATGCTGCTGGTCGCCCTCGTACTGCTGCTGTATCTGGGCAGCCCGCGCGCTGCCGCCATCGTCGCGCTGACGATCCCGCTGGCCCTGCTGATTGCCTTCATCTTCATGCACCACTTTAAAATTCCCGCCAATTTGCTGTCGCTGGGGGCGATCGACTTCGGCATCCTCGTCGACGGTTCCGTGGTGGTGCTGGAAAACATGCTGCGCCGCCGCGAGCGGGAACAGGAGCGGCCCCTCACCCTGCAGGACGCCATCGACGCGACCCTGCAGGTGGCGCGCCCCATCATGTTCGGCATGGCCGTCATCATCGCCGCCTACCTGCCCCTGTTCGCCTTCCAGCGCATCGAATACAAACTGTTCTCTCCCATGGCGTATGCGGTGGGCGCGGCGCTGGTGGGCGCGCTGGTGGTGGCGCTGGTGCTGATCCCCGGCCTGGCCTGGCTGGCCTTGCGCAAACCGCGCCGCACCTTCCATAACCGCGCGCTGGACACGCTGGCGGCCGCGTACGGCCGCTTCCTCGAGCGCATGGTGGGCAGGAAGGGCTGGGTGGCGATGGTGTGCGCCGCCTCGCTGGCGTGCCTGGCTTTGCTGGGCACTACCATCGGACGCGACTTCCTGCCCTACCTCGATGAAGGCTCGTTATGGCTGCAGGTGCAGATGCCGCCCGGGATCACGCTGGACAAGGCGTCCGACATGGCCAGCGAACTGCGGCGCGCCGCGCTGGAGTTCCCCGAAGTATCGACCATCGTCACGCAGACGGGACGCAACGACGACGGCACCGATTACTGGACGCCGTCGCACATCGAGGCGAGCGTGGGACTGCATCCATATACCAGCTGGAAATCGGGCATGAGCAAGCAGCAGCTGATCGCGAAAATGAATGAGCGCTTCGCGCGCATGCCCGGCTTTACGGTGGCCTTCATGCAGCCGATGATCGATGGCGTGCAGGATAAATTGTCGGGTGCGCACAGCGACCTGACGGTGAAAATCTTCGGCAACGACCTCGATGAAGTGCGCGCCATCGCCGGCAAGGTGGCGCACGTATTGAAAGGTGTCCCCGGCGCCTCCGACGTGGCCGTGGACGTGGAACCGCCGCTGCCCAACCTGAAGGTGGAACTGGACCGCGCAAAGGCGGCCCGCTACGGCATCAATGCGGCCGACGTGGCAGACCTGATTGCCACCGGCATCGGCGGCGCACCCATCGGCCAGGTGTACGTGGGCGAGAAAAGCTACGACATCGCCGTGCGCTTCCCGCCCGCCACGCGTTCCAGCCCGGACGCCATCGCCAACCTGAAACTCACGGCGGCGAATGGCGCGAAGATCCCGCTGGCGCAGGTGGCCAGCATCAGCACCACCTCGGGCGAGAGCGTGATCGTGCGCGAAATGGGACGGCGCCACATCATCGTGCGCCTGAATGCCCGCGGACGCGACCTGGCCGGCTTCCTGGCCGAGGCGCGCCCGCTGGTGGCGCAAGCCGTGGCAGGCGAGCACCAGCACATCAGCGTCGAATGGGGCGGCCAGTTCGAGAACCTGCAGCGCGCGCAAAGCCGTCTGGCCCTGATCCTGCCGATGACGCTGGGCGCCATGTTCCTGCTGCTGTTTGGCCAGTTCCGCAACCTGCGCCAGCCCGCGCTGGTCTTGCTGGCCGTGCCGCTGGCCATGCTCGGTGGCCTGGCCGCGCTGCACCTGCGCGGCATGACCTTGAACGTGTCGAGCGCCGTCGGCTTCATCGCCCTGTTCGGCGTGGCCGTACTGAACGCCGTGCTGATGCTGGCGCAGATCAACCGCTTGCGCGCCGACGAAGGCCGCAGTTTGCGCGACGCCGTGCTGGAAGGCGCGCGCGACCGCATGCGTCCCGTGCTGATGACGGCCACCGTGGCCGCCCTGGGCTTGACGCCGGCCATGCTGGCGACAGGCCTGGGCAGCGACGTGCAGCGCCCGCTGGCCACCGTCGTGGTGGGCGGCCTGGTGACGGCGACGGCGCTGACCCTGCTGCTGTTGCCGGCCCTGTATTACCTGATCGAGGCGCACGTACACAAACGCCAGACCGATACCGAAGGAGAGACCCATGACACGTTTTGATGTACTGCTGGCGGCCTGGCTGATCGCCCCTTGCGCCATCGCCGCCCCCCTGAGCTTTGAAACCTACCTGTCCGCCGTGGAAAGCCACAGCCTGGAGCTGCAGTCGCAGCAGGAAGGCATCGTCTCGGCCAAGGCCGGCATCGGCATCGCCGGCCTGCGTCCCGATCCCGAATTCACCCTGGGCGCCACGCGCGAAAGCGTGCGCAGCGTCGAACACCGTCCCGTCACGTGGAACCCGGCCATCAGCATGGCCATCGAGACGGGCGGCAAGCGCGCCGCGCGCTTGAAAGCCGCGCACAGCAATGTCGCGCTGGCCGAGGAAACGGTGGCCGGTTTCAGGAGCGAGCTGTATGGCACGGCCGCCGCCGCGTTCACGGAAGCGTGCCGTACGCGCGAAGTGGCCGCGCGCAAGGAGCAGACCATGGCGGCCCTGTCCAAGGTAGTCGAGGCGAATACCGTGCGGCGCAAGGCGGGCGACGTGGGCGGCATCGAGCTGCTGCAGTCGCGCGTGGAACGCGACCAGTTCCAGGCCGACCTGGCGCAGGCGCGCAGCGAGTCGGACAGCGCCATGCTGGCCCTGTCGCCGCCGCTGGGACGCCAGTTCGACGCGCTGTTTCCGGAGGCGCAGCTGGTATGCGACTTCGCCGCGTTTGAGAACAAGGATGCCGGTGTGCTGGTGCCGCAAGCGCTCGATGCCCGCAGCGACGTGCGCATCGCCCGCGCCACCCTGGACAACCTGCGCGACGGCGCGGCGCTGGTGCGCGCCAACCGCGCCGTCGACCCGACCGTGACGCTGGGCCTGGCCGCCGCGCGCGGCTACCATGACGGTATCGACGCCAGCGGCAATCCCGTCGAAGGCGCGCCCCGCTCCCGTGCGCTGTCCATCTCGCTGGCCATCCCCATTCCCCTGTCGCGGCGAGACAAGGGCGACATCGTACAGGCGGAAGCGGGCGTGACACAGGCGATGCTGGCCCTGCGCCAGGCGGAACTGACAGCGGAAACGCAAGTGCGCACGGCGCAGCGGCAACTGCGGGCGGCGCAGGACAGGCTGGCACACTACCGTGACGGCGTGCTGGTCGATGCGCAAAAGGTGGTCGATGGCATGCGCCTGTCGTACTTCAGCGGCAATGCCTCGCTGCTGGAATGGCTGGCGGCGCAGCGCTCGGCCGATGAGGCGTACCAGGGCTATGTGCAGGCGCGCGCCGATGCGGCCATCGCCAGCACGCAGCTGCAACTGGCGATCGGCCAGCGGCCGCGCTTGTAGCGGGGAAGGAGAGAGCGAGGAGATACCGGCGCGGCCATGCCGCACCGGTCGTCAGGAACGGAGAATTACTGGGGCTGGGCGGGAGCGTCGCCTTCGGCGGCCGGATCGGCGTCGACGTCGGCGTCGTCCGCTTCCGGCTCATCGCCCTCGCCGCCGTCGGCCGGCTTCGGATTGTTTTTCGCTTCCAGCTTGCGCCTGGCTTTTTCCTCGGCTTTCTTCTTCTTTTCCAGCTCTTTTTGCCGTTTTTCGTATTGGAAATTTGTCTTGGCCATTTACTACCTCTTTAGTTTTTAGATGTTACAGATAAGCATATAAGCCACATTATGACGTAGTTGGACCAAACACCAAATGTTTAGCCTCGCGGATGATGCTGCGCATGCAGCAGTTTCAGCCGTTCGCGGGCCACATGCGTGTAAATCTGCGTGGTGGAAATATCGGAGTGTCCCAGTAACAATTGCACAACACGCAAGTCCGCGCCATGGTTCAGCAAATGGGTGGCGAACGCATGGCGCAGGGTGTGCGGCGACAGCGGCGCCGTGATGCCGGCGTTCAGCGCGTGTTTCTTGATGATGACCCAGAACATTTGCCGCGTCATGGCGCCGCCGCGCCGCGTGACGAACAGCGCATCGTCCATCTGGCCGTCGAGAATCACGCCGCGCGCTTCCTTCAGGTAGCGCTCGATCCACAGCCGCGCCTGTTCACCGAACGGCACCAGCCGCGTCTTGCTGCCCTTGCCCGTGATGCGCAGCACGCCATCGTTCAGGCTCAGCTCCACGGATTGCAAGTCCACCAGTTCCGACACGCGCAAGCCGCTCGCATACATGAGTTCCAGCATCGTGCGCTCGCGCAGGCCCAGCGGCGTGCTCACGTCGGGCGCCGCCAGCAGCGCTTCCACCTGCGCTTCGCTCAAGGTATGCACGAAGCGCGCGGGCTGCTTGGCCGACACCATCTTCAGGCACGGGTCGGCCGCGATATGCTTGTGCCGCAGGGCCAGCTGGTAAAAACGCTTGAGCACTGACAGGCGCCGGTTCGACGACGTGGCCTTGCTCTCGTCGTGGCGGGCGGCGAAATACGCCTCGATATCGGCCGTGGACACGTCGTACAGGCCCTCGCGCCCGGGCCGCGCCACTTCCAGCCAGCGCGAAAACAGCCGCATGTCGCGCCGGTAGGCGTCCAACGAGTTTTTCGACAGGCCGTCTTCCAGCCACAGGCTGTCGCAGAATTCATCGATCAGGGTAGTGTTGTCGGGCGCCAGCAGGCTGTTCATCATCGTGTTGACCATCCCATGCCCGCCACGCCTTCATGCGCCAGCAGCCAGCGCTTCACGCCCAGGTGGAAGCCCGTCGCATCGTCATGGTGGGCAAAGCCGCCCAGGCCGCCAGCGGCCGTGACCCGGTGACAGGGTATGACCACGGGAAACCAGTTGGCGCCGCAGGCCTGGCCCACGGCGCGCGGCGCCGAGCCGATCAGGCGCGCCACGTCGCCATAGGTGCGCACCTGGCCGCGCGGGATGCCGGCGATCGCCGCCCATACCCGTTGCTGGTAGGCGCTGCCCGCGCCTGCCAGCGGCAAGTCGAAGACCTGATCGGGATCGAGGAAATAGCGCGCCAGTTGCTGGCACGCCCGCTCGGAGACGGCATCCTGCGCGTCTTTTTCCGCAAAGTGCGGCGGCAGATACACCAGCTCGCATACCTGGCCATCCTGTGTGCGCACGCCCATGGCGCCGAACGGCGCGGCCACGATGGCGCTGAACAGTTCACTGCCCTGTTGTTTTTTCATCTGCTGATCATTATTCAAGTGTGGCATATATGCAACCTGCCGGCGCCGGAAACAGCGCCACGGGAATTATGCACCGACTTTGGGCGTGCCGGCGGACGTTTCCCGGGGACGAAAAAAAAGCGCACCAGTCGGTGCGCTTCAAATATTGCTTCACGTTCCCGGTCGTTTGGGTCCGCCGGTGCCGGCTTGTGGCCGCAGACAGCTATGACTCAACAACTTCTGTGAAACGTGTGTCTCCTCAATATATCCCCGGTATCAATACCGTTTTTATAGACCACTCCCCCACTAACCTTGTTGCCAATTCTGTATTTCAGCCTTGCTACCTGGGCGTATATGCATATACGTGTTTCCCCTTAAGGCTGCCCATCATAGCGCATTTATTCGGCCGGATCGACTTTTTTTGCACCATGACGGGGACAACTGTTTTAGTTGTAAATTAAATTTGGCAGCCACAGCGAGATTTGTGGTACGTAGGTAATCAGCACTAGGAAGCCCAGCATCGTCAGCAGCCACGGCATCACGGCCACGGTCAGCTCCGAAATGCCCATCTTGGTAATGCCGGACGCCACGTACAGGTTCAAGCCCACGGGTGGATGGCACATGCCCACTTCCATATTAACCACGATCAAGATGCCGAAGTGCACAGGATCGATGCCCAGCTTCATGGCGACGGGGAACAGAATCGGCGCCATGATCAGCACGATGGACGACGGTTCCATGACGTTACCAGCCAACAACAACAGCACGTTGACCACCAGCAGGAAGCTGATCACGCCCAGGCCCTTGCCCGTGATCCATTCGGCCATCGCTTGCGGGATATTTTCACTGGTCATCAGGAACGAGAACAGCACGGCATTCGTGATGATGTACAACAGCATCGCCGACATGGCGGCCGAGTCGAGCAAGACCTTGCCCACTTGCTTGATCTTCAAGTCCTTGTAGACGAAGACGGCGATGATGAAGGCGTACACGGCTGCCATGGCGGCCGCTTCCGTCGGCGTGAAGGCGCCCGAGTAGATGCCGCCCATGACGATGACGATCAAGAGCAGGCCCCAGGCGCTCTTCTTGAACGTGACAAAGCGCTCGCCCCAGCTGGCCTTTTTCATGCGTGGATAATTGTGCTTGCGCGCCAAGAACCACGTGGTCAGGCCCAGCAGCATGGCCAGCATCATGCCGGGAATCACGCCGGCCATGAACAGCTTGCCCACCGAGGTATTCGTGCTGACGGAATACATCACCATCACGATCGATGGCGGAATCAGGATGCCCAGCGCGCCCGAGGTGGTGATGACGCCGGCGCCGAAACCGCGCGGGTAGCCCTGCTTGACCATGGCCGGCAGGATGATGGAGCCGATCGCCACCACGGTGGCGGGGCTGGAGCCGGAGACGGCCGCAAACAGCGCGCACGCCATCACGCCGGCCAGCGCCAGGCCGCCATGCCAGTGGCCCACCATGGAACTGGCAAAGTTGATCATGCGCCGCGCCACTCCGCCATGCGTAAGGAAGTTGCCCGCCAAAATGAAGAACGGGATGGCCATGATCTCGAATTTCTCGATGCCCGTGAAAATCTTCAGGGCCACCGATTCGATGGGCACGCTCGTCATGGTAAACAGGAACGTGAGTACCGTCAGGCCCAGCGAAATGGAAATCGGCATGCCGGTCAGCATCAGCGCCAGCAGCAACACAAAAATGATCAGCGCGTTCATGCCTTGGCTCCTTTTTCTTCAGCCGTCAGTTCGTCTTCCAGGCCCTCGACGTGCGAATGGTCGTGTTTCGGCAAGGCGCCCGTCTTGATGAAATGCACCATCACTTGCAGGAAGCGGAAGCACATCAGGTAGGAACCGAGCGGCACGGCCAGGTAGACCAGCCACATCGGCACTTCCATGTCGGCCGAGGTCTGGTCCGTGTGGCCGATCGACCACACGAAGCTGGCGCCCAGGGTCCCCACGACACCCGTAAACAGGGCGCCGGCCCCCAGGCCGAAGACGATGAAACGGTCGCGCCAGCGCGGGTTCATGCGGTTGATCAAGACATCGACGCCCACGTGGATGCCCGTGCGTACGCCATACGCGGCACCGAACTTGGCCATCCACACGAACATGTAGATGCACAGTTCCTGGGCCCAGCTGGTATTGATTTGAATCAGGAAGTCTTGCACGACCGGTATCGGCAAGCCGGCCAGGTAGCGGTGCACGACCGCGACGAAGATGATGAAGGTGGCCGCGCCCATCAGGGTCGCGATCAGCCACTCTTCCAGGTGATCCAGAAATTTCATGGTGGACTTTCAAAGAATGCGGGTACGCTGACACCCGCGCAGGACGCGCAGGTGCCGTTGCTGCAGAAAGACAGGGATGCCCCTGAAAGCCGCACCGGGTGGCGCGGCCAGCGCTATTACTTCGCGCTTTCCTTGTTGATGGCCGAGATCAGGTCCTTGCCGATGCGCGCTTCCATGGTCTTTTGCACGGGCGCCAGCGCCTTGCGCCACTCGGCCTGTTCCTGCACCGTCAAGGTGTAGATCTGCGTCTTGCCCGCTTTCTTGATGGCGTCGAGGGCCTGGTCGTTGTCGCGCTGGGCGATGGCTTTTTCAAACGTGGTGGCCTCGCGCATGGCTTTTTCCAGCTGGGCGCGGATATCGGGCGGCAAGCCATCCCAGAATTTCTTGTTGACGATGACGGCATAGCCCAGGTAGCCGTGGTTCGACACGGTCACGTGCTTTTGCACTTCATGCATCTTTTGCGTGTACATATTCGACGGCGGATTTTCCGTGCCGTCGACCACGCCCGTCTGCAGCGCCTGATACACTTCCGAGAAGGCCAGCACCTGCGGATTGGCGCCCAGCGCGCGCATCTGCGCGTCGAGCACCTTGGACGACTGGATGCGCATTTTCAGGCCCTTGAAGTCGGCCGGGCTGTGCAGCGGCTTGTTGGCCGACATCACCTTGAAGCCATTGTCCCAGTAAGCCAGGCCCGTGATACCCTTGGGTTCCAGTTTTTTCAGCAGGCTCTTGCCGATTTCGCCTTCGGTAACGTTGTACAGCGCCGTCTTGGTGGGGAAAATGTAGGGCAGGTCGAAGGCTTCGAACTCCTTCACGCCCAGCGGGCCGAACTTGGCCAGCGAGGGCGCCAGCATCTGTACGGCGCCCAGCTGCAGGGCTTCGAGTTCTTCCTTGTCCTTGTACAACTGGCTGTTCGGGTACAGTTCGACCTTGACCTTGCCATTCGTGGCTTTCTCGGCCAGCTGCTTGAAACGTTCGGCGGCCTGGCCTTTCGGCGTGTCCGTCGCCACGACGTGGCTGAACTTGATGACGATGGGGGCTTGCGCGTAAGCGTGCACGCCGGCGGTGGCGCCGATGGCCGCGCATAGCGCGACGAACATGGTTTTCATCTGCATTTTTGTCTCCTGGATGGTTTTTAGAAAAACTTTATTATTTGTCTACTTGGATATTGTGCCAAAGAAACTGCTTCGGCTATTGTGGTTAACCACAATAGCCGGCTCCCGATAAGCCGCTACCCTGCCAGCCATGCCGACTCCCCCCACCCTTGCACGCCGCTTCAAGCTATCGAGCCCGATGCGCTGGCTGCTGCCCGTCATATTGCTGCTGCTGTTCCTGTCCATTCTGTTCTGGCTGCCCTGGCAGGCGCGCCAGATGGAAAGCAACGAGCGCCAGGAGCAATTGATCGCCGACACCCTGTGGGTGGAGCAGACCATCCGCTTCCAGCTGGCGCGCAACGAAGAAAGCCTGTTCAACCTGGGTGTCGATATCGCCAGCGCCTCGCTGGGCGCGGAAAAAGTGCACGAACGGCTGCAGCAGATGCTGCGCAATGGCCGCGAACTGCAACGCGTGCTGTGGCTCGACACCAGCGGCAAGGTGCTGGCCACCAGCGACAACAGCCTGCCGCATGCCTTGTCGTTTTCACCGGCCTCGCTGACGGCGGCCGACAATGCGCGCCGCCTGCACCGGGGCCAGTACGCCCAGCCTTCGCAGCAGAGCGGCTTTCCCGACGCGCCGCCGGGCGCCATGCTGATGGATTACCACCAGCCCCTGTTCGATGGTCAGCGCTATGTCGGCAGCCTGGTGGCCACTTACCAGATCAGCAGCCTGCTCGATGAAATGGTGCCGTGGTGGTTTGCGCAGGATAACCAGATTTCGCTGATCGACCGCGACGACAAGGTGCTGGCGCGGCGCGCCGCCGCCGGTCCCGGCCACGGCGTGTACACGCACAAGCGCGCGCTCGACGTGCCCGGCGCCACCATCACCTTGTTTACCGACAGCGTGAAAAGCCAGCCCAAGCTGCTGCCCAATCTGCTGGTCGGCTCCGTCATCGCCCTGTCGCTGGGTTTATTATGGAGCCTGCTGGCCCTGTGGCGGCATATTTCGCGCCGCCTGGTGGCCGAGGGCGCGCTGCGCCAGCAGATGCTGTTTCGCACGGCGATGGAAAACTCGCTGGTGACGGGCATGCGCGCGCGCGACCTCGAAGGAAGAGTCACATATGTGAATCCCGCGTTTTGCCAGATCGTCGGCTATCCGCCCGAGGAAATCCTGGGGCGCCTGCCGCCCATGCCCTACTGGGTGCCCGAGGCGCTGGAGGAATACCAGCAGCGCTTCGTCAAGGCCCTGGCCGGCAATCCCACGCCGCAGTTCGAAACCTATTTCCAGCGCCCCGACGGCACGCGCGTGGCCGTGCTGATCTTCGAAGCGCCGCTGGTGGACAAGAACGGCCAGCAGACGGGCTGGATGGGTTCCGTGCTCGATATCTCGGACCGCAAGCGGGTCGAGGAACTGAATCGCCAGCAGCAGGAAAAACTGCAAACGAGTTCGCGCCTGGCCACCATGGGCGAGCTGGCGTCGATGCTGGCGCACGAATTAAATCAGCCGCTGGCGGCCATTTCCAGCTATACCACGGGAGCGCTGAACCTGATCCGCCGCGCCATCGAGCATGACGCCCCCGTCGATCCGGGCACCTTGAAACCGGCGCTGGAGCAAGCCAGCGCGCAGGCGCAGCGGGCCGGCCAGATCATCCGCAGCGTGCACGATTTCGTGCGCAAGAGCGAGCCGCAACGCCAGGATATCGCCATCCGCACCCTGATCGATGGCATCCGCGCGCTGATCGACCTGCAGGCCCGCAAATACTATGTCACCATCCAGGAAGAGCTGCCGCCGGACTTGCCGCTGCTGCGCGCCGACCCCGTGATGATCGAGCAAGTGCTGCTGAACCTGACGCGCAACGCCATCGAAGCCATGCAGGATGCGGCGCCGGGACGGCGTATCATGCGCCTGCGGGCCAGCCACGACGCGCAGCAGGGCATGGTGACGGTGGACGTGATCGACCATGGCCACGGCATTCCCCAGGACGTGGCCGAGCGGCTGTTTTCGCCTTTTTTCTCGACCAAGTCCGAAGGCATGGGCATGGGCTTGAACATCTGCCGCACCGCCATCGAATTTCATGGCGGCGCGCTGACCTTCGGCGCCAACCCCGCTGGCGGTACCATCTTTACATTCAGCGTGCCGGCCGCGCCGCGCGCGCCGCACTCGCATTAACGAATAACGCATAACGACAAGCCGGAGACCACATGCTACACATCATTGACGACGAAGAGGTCGTGCGCGACTCCCTGTCCTGGCTGGCCGCCTCGCGCAGCATCGAGGCGCGCAACTATGCCAGCGCGCAGCAATTCCTCGATAGCCTGGACGGCAGCTTCGACGCCGCCGGCGACTGCGTGCTGCTCGACGTGCGCATGCCCGACATGAACGGCATCGCCCTGTTCGACCAGCTGGTCAAGCGCGACCTGACGGCGCGCCTGCCCGTGATTTTCCTCACCGGCCACGGCGACGTGCCGATGGCCGTGGACAGCCTGAAACGGGGCGCCTTCGATTTCTTTGAAAAGCCGTTCAACGACAACGACCTGATGGACCGCGTGCAGCAGGGCCTGGCCAACTCGCGCCAGGCGGGCGAACTGGCCGCCGTGCATGCGCGCCTGGCCACCCTGTCGACGCGCGAACGCGAAGTGCTGGACCTGATTTTGGCGGGCAAGATGAACAAGGTGGTGGCCGACAAGCTGGGCATCAGCATGCGCACCGTGGAAGTCCACCGCGCGCATATCTTCGACAAGATGCAGGTCAAGACGGCAGTGGAGCTGGCGGGGTTGTTGAAGTAATGCAGCAATGTTGGATTACGCGGCGCTGGCGCGCCGCTAATCCAACCTACATTGCAATGTAGGTCGGGTAGGTCGGGTTAGCGCTCAGCGCGTAACCCGACACCACCGCCATCACGCATCATGGTGCTCGTGATGCTCCGCCGCCCCATGCTTCCAGTAACTGGCCACATGCAGGTGCTGCTTCGGCACACCGGCGTCAATAAAGTGCCCGCGCAAGCCCTGCACCTGCGCATGCTCGCACGCCACCCACACGTAACCGTCACCATCCTGCGGCAAGGCGACCTGCGCCAATTCTTCCAGCAGCAGCGGCCCCTTGCGGCCATGGCGCGCGACCCAGCGCACGTCCAGCTGCGCGGCGCACTCCAACGCGATCTGTTCGCCGTCTTCGACGATCTCGATCACGGCAATCGCCCGCGCCGTGGCCGGCAACTGCTCCAGGCGGCGGGCAATGGCCGGCAAGGCCGTCTGGTCGCCCACCAGCACATACCAGTCGAAATCGAGCGGCACCAGCATGGAGCCGCGCGGTCCGCCCACGCCCAGGGTCTGGCCGGGCGCCGCTTGCGCCGCCCAGCTGGCCGCGGGGCCGTCGCCATGCAGCACGAAGTCGATTTCCAGCTCGCGCCGCGCGGCGTCATAGCGGCGCGGCGTGTAGTTACGGGCGATGGGACGCGCGCCTTCCGCGTACTGGATGGGATTCGGGCCATTGCCCAGCACGGGAAACACGGGCGCTGTCTCGCCCGGGGCGGGGAAGAACAGCTTGACGTGATCGTCGTGCGCCGGCGAGACAAAGCCATCCAGGTCGTCGCCCGCCAGGGTGATGCGGCGCATGTGCGGCGTCAGCTGCTCCGTTCGCACGACGGTGAGCACGCGCAGTTTCAAGTCATGCCGCACGCGCTCGATGGCATGCGGACGTGGTGCTGTAGGTGATGCAGTAGTCATTGCTTATCCTTGTAAAGTAGGCTCAGTGGCCGTCGACGATGGCATTCGCCGCCTGCTCCAGCACGGCGGAGACGCGCTCGGCTTCGGCGTCGTTCCAGCTGGTCTTGTTCAGCAACAGCGCATGCTTGAGGGTGTGCATGGCCTGGCGCACGCGCTCGGGCAAGGCGTTGCGCGCCTGGGCGCGGGCAAACATGTCGAGGCGGGCCAGGATGCCATCCACCTGGGCGCGGTTCTCGTCGAGATACGCGCGCCCCAGGTCCGTGATCGTGTAGAGCTTCTTGCCGCTGGCGCTCTCGCTTGAGGTGACGTGATCCTGCTCTTCCAGCAGGGTCAGGGTCGGGTACACGGCGCCCGGGCTGGGGGCGTAGGCGCCGCCGCAACGCTCTTCGATGGCCTTGATGATTTCATAGCCGTGGCGCGGGCTGATCTCGATCAGCGCCAGCACGATCAGCGGCAGGTCGCCGCGGCCGAAGACGCGCTCGGCCCGTTCGCCGCGCCCACGTCCACCTGGGCCACCGGGGCCGCCATGGCCCATGCCGTCGCCGCGCTCGTCGAAACCGCGCGGGCCGCGGCCATGCATGGCGTATTCACTGCGGTGCTCGTGGCGGTGTTCGCCATGGTGATACTGCTGGCCGCAATGGCCGTGATGATGGTGATGGCCGTGATGGCCGTGTTCTGCGTGGTGTGAGTTTCTCATGTTTTCTCTTTAAAGATATATCGTTAGTAGGTATCGTCATTTTATAACGATATATCGATAAGTCAAGGAGAAATTTGTTATGCTCGTCTTTCCGCAATCGACACGCCCTTGCCATGCCTGAAAAAACTGTCCCAGAAAAAATGTATGTGAAAAATGCCACGGCCCTGGCCGTGCTCAATGACGGCGGCGAGCATGGGGAATTGCTGGCGCAGTTGCCGCCAGAGCGGCTGGTGCGGGACGGTGAAAATGCCGACTGGCTATTGCTGTTCGCGCGCAGCCGCGCGGAACTGGAGCAGTACCTGCCGGCGTCGCGGGCGCGCCTGGCGCCCGGCGGCGCGCTCTGGGTGGCGTACCGCAAGGGCGGCATCAAAGCGGGCAGCGACATCCAGCGCGACGATATCCGCGGCTTTGCGCAAACCATGGGCCTCGACAGCGTGGCCATGGTCGCCATCGATGGCGAGTGGTCGGCGCTGCGCCTGAAGCAGGTTTAAACGCAGGGATAAACGCAGAAATAAACGCAGGTCAGGCGATGCCGTGCAGCGCCAGCGCCCATTCGACGTGTTCGCGCACGATGGCCGATGGGTGCTCGCGGCGCGACAGCAGGGCGGCGACGATGTCGGCCTGGCCCCGGGCCTTGGTCGCCGCGTTGCCCATGCCGACGGCCAGGTTGCGCAGCCAGCGTTCGTGGCCGATGCGGCGGATCGCGCTGCCTTCCATGCGGCGGTTGAACTCTTCTTCCGTCCAGGCGAACAGTTCCACCATGCCGGCGCTGCCCAGGCTGTGGCGCTCGTCGAAGTCCGGCACGACGGCGCGCTGGGCGAACTTGTTCCACGGGCAGACGGTCTGGCAATCGTCGCAGCCATACACCTTGTTGCCGATCAAGGGGCGCATCTCGACGGGAATGGCCCCCTTCAATTCGATCGTCAGGTAGGAGATGCAGCGGCGCGCGTCAAGCTGGTACGGCCCCAGGATGGCTTGCGTCGGGCACACCGTGATGCACGCCGAGCACTGGCCGCAGCGCGGGGTCTCCGGCGGGTCGACGGGCAGCGGCACGTCGATGAGTATCTCGCCGAGGAAAAAGAAGGAACCGCCCTGGCGGTTGATCAGCAAGGTATGCTTGCCGCGCCAGCCCAGCCCGCCCTTTTGCGCCAGCTCGACTTCCATCACGGGCGCCGAATCGCTGAAGACGCGGTAGCCGAAGTCGCCGATCTCGCCCTTGATGCGCTCGGCCAGCTGCTGCAGGCGCGAACGCATGACCTTGTGATAGTCGCGGCCGCGCGCATACACGGAGATCACGGCCGCCGCGGGATCGGCATCGCGCGCCGCCTCGTGCTCACGCCAGTCGGGCCCCAGCGCCGGCGGCAGATAATTCATGCGCGCGCTGATGGCGCGCACCGTGCCCGGCACCAGTTCGGCCGGGCGCGCACGCTTCATGCCGTGGCTGGCCATGTAATCCATTTCGCCGTGATACCCTGCATCGAGCCAGGCTTGCAAGGGCGCTTCCATGTGCGACAGGTCCACGTCGGCGATACGCACCTCGGCAAAACCCAGCTCGCGCCCCCATTCTTTAATGGTGCGCGCCAAGGCGGCGAGATCGGTGACGGTGGCGGACATAGGGGACTTTACGGAAAACGGCAGGCGCGCGGGCGGTTACAATGACAGCAGCCTCCATTTTATGCGATACCGAAGATAATGACCGAACACTTCAAAGCCCACCTCCACGACGAAGCCGGCACCGCCGCGCTGGGCGCCGCGCTGGCGCGCGCACTGGCGCCGGGCCTGGCGATCTACCTGCACGGCGACCTGGGCGCCGGCAAGACGGCCCTCACGCGCGCCCTGCTGCACGCGGCCGGCCATGCGGGCCACGTGAAAAGCCCCACCTATACCTTGTCCGAACCGTACACGGTGCAGCTCGATGGCCAGAGCGTCAACGTCATCCATTTCGACCTGTACCGCATGGGCAGCGCCGAGGAATTCCTCGACGCGGGTTTTCGCGAAGACTTCGACGGCCGCAATATCTGCATCGTCGAATGGCCGGAGAAAGCCGAGCCGGTGCTGCCGCCGGCGGACCTGAATATTTATTTGAACGTTGCGGGTACAGGACGTGATGTAGAATTGCAAGCGTCTTCTGAATTGGGTCTGTCATGCCTTCACCGTCTCAAATTCGCCCCGAACCTTTGATCTCCTCGCCCATCACCCGGCGCACGGTGCTCAAGGCCGGCGGCACCCTGCTGCTGTCCGTGTTCGCGCCCATGTCGGCGATGGCGGCGCAAATTCTCGCCGTGCGCGTCTGGCCGGCCGAGGACTATACCCGCGTCACGCTGGAAAACGACAGCATCCTCAAGGCGACCCACTTCATCGTCAAGGACCCGGAACGCCTGGTGGTCGACATCGAAGGACTGGAACTCAATCCAACGCTCAAGGGCCTGGTGGCGAAGATCCAGTCGAACGACCCCTACATCAAGCAGGTGCGCGTGGGCCAGAACCGGCCCAACGTCGTGCGCCTGGTATTCGACCTGAAGGAAGAGGTCACGCCGCAGCTGTTTACGCTGCCGCCGGCCGGCTCCTACAACCACCGTTTGATCTTCGACCTGTATCCCGTGCACGAGCCGGACCTGATCGCGCAAATGATCGAAAAGGGCGACTGGTCGAGCGACCCCGCCAAGCCGCCGATGGCCGGCACGCATACGCCGCCGCCCGCGCTGCCCCTGCCCGACAGCGGCAAGCCGCCCGTGGCCGCCGTCGTGCCACCGGTAGCGCCCATCGTGCCGCCCGTGCCCGACATCCGCCCGGAACAGCGTCCCGAAGCGCGCCCGCTGCCGGGCCAGAAGGTGGTGCGCATGATTACCATCGCGCTCGATCCCGGCCACGGCGGCGAAGATCCTGGCGCCATGGGCAGCCGGGGCAGCCGCGAAAAAGACGTGGTGCTGGCCATCGCCAAGCGCCTCAAGACCAAGCTGGAACTGCAGCCAAACATGCGCGTCATGCTCACGCGCGACGCCGACTTCTTCGTCCCGCTGGGCATGCGCGTGGAAAAGGCGCGCAAGGTACAGGCCGACCTGTTCGTCTCGATCCACGCCGACGCCTTCATCCAGCCGACGGCGCGCGGCTCGTCCGTCTTCGTGCTGTCCGAAAAAGGCGCCACCTCGACGGCCGCGCGCTGGCTGGCCAACAAGGAAAACCAGGCCGACCTGATTGGCGGCGTGAACGTAAAGAACCACGACAAGCAGCTGGCCAGCGTGCTGCTCGACCTGTCGACAACGGCGCAGATCAATGACAGCATGAAGCTGGGCAAGGCCGTGCTGCGCGAAATCGGCGGCATCAACCGTCTGCACAAGGGTTCCGTCGAGCAGGCCGGCTTCGCCGTGCTGAAGGCGCCGGACATTCCCTCCATCCTGATCGAGACGGCGTTCATCTCCAATCCGGAAGAAGAAGCCAAGCTGACCGACAACGGCTATCAGGACCAGATGGCCGACGCCATCGTCACGGGCATCAAGAATTATTTTGCCAAGAATCCGCCGCTGGCGAAAAGCCGCCTGACCTGACATGAAAGCCTAGCATGAGCAAGAGTATCTTTGGCGAGCTGCCGGCCGTGACCATCCGCGCCGCCGACGGCGCGCAGGCGACCGTCACCCTGTACGGCGGCCACCTGGTCTCGTGGCAGACCAGCGATGGCCAGGAGCGCCTGTTCTGCAGCCGGGATTCCGCGCTCGATGGCAGCCGCGCCATCCGTGGCGGCGTGCCCGTGATCTTTCCCCAGTTCGGCGCGCGCGGCACGGGCATGCGCCACGGCTTTGCGCGCGTGGCGACCTGGCAGCTGGAATCGAGCGGCGACACCGATGGCGCTGCATGGGCGCAATTTGCCCTGACCCAGGCTGACTTGCCGGAAGCGATCGCCGCCACCTGGGCCTATGCCTTCACCTTGCGCCTGCGCGTGGCCGTCAAGGCGCAGACGCTGGAACTGAACCTGTCAGTGCATAACACGGGCGAGCAGGCGTTTCCATTCTCGGCGGCCCTGCACAGCTATTTTTCGATAGATCAATTGAGCGAGGCGCGCGTCGGCGGCTTGCAGCGCGTGCGCTATTCGGACGAAACGCCGCAAGATGCCTTGCAGGCGGAAGAAGTGCTGCAATTCGCGGACAAGCTGGACCGCATCTACTACCAGCTGCCGGGCGCCTTGAGTCTGCAGTCCGGCGGCCATACGCTGCGCCTGGAACAGCAGGGTTTTACGGACGCCGTCGTGTGGAACCCGGGCGCGCAAGACGCGGCCGCCCTGCCCGACCTGGCCGACGATGAATACCAGCGCTTCATCTGCATCGAGCCAGCCCTGATCCAGCCCGACCTGCTGGCCGCCGGCGCCGAATGGACGGGCCGCCAGCATCTCGCATTTATTTAATTCGACTCCTTGATGATGCGGCCGTTGGCAGGCTGGATCGGGCGCGCATTCAAGGGATACAAGCGGCTGAACAGCGCCATCTGCGCCGGCGAAGCCTGCACCGGCTGCTTCATCACCAGCCACAGCACGCCTTCGCTGCAAGGCGGCTCCGTCATCGACCCCATGTACGTGTAGTAATCGCGCCGCGTGGGCAGCATCTCGGCCGGGTCGAGCAGGATGGTCGGCTGCATGGTCTCGAATTTTTCCAGCGGCAGGTTGTTCCACACGGTCTGGATGGTCGCTTGCGGCGCGCCCCGCTCCAGCAGCAGCGCCAGCACGGCTTGCCGGCCTTCCGCATCGCGGTGCACCAGGTGCACCACCATCTCGAATGCCTTGCCATTGATGCGCTCTTCGGACGGACGGTGGAAATGGAATTGCTGCAGCTCGAACATGCGGTTCTGCACCGTGATGTAATTGCCGCCGCTCACGCCCACCTGCACCGTGTGGCCATTGTCGACCACATTGAACGACGACGGATGGTAGTCAAAGCTGATCTGCTCGAGTTCCACCTTCATGCCGTCGCGGATATCGATCGGCGACTGCCGGCTGCCATTGCCGCACTTGGCCCAGTCGACATTGATCTTGCTCCAGTGGGCCGGGCCGCTGTCGCCTTCGTACGACCAGTGCGTGCCGCGCGGCACGGGCGGCGGTGGCGGCGGCGCGGCCTTCACCACGGCGGCGCGCTTGGCGCGGGCGGCGGCGCGGGCCGCCTGGGTCGCGCGCATTTCCGCCAGGCGCGCCGCGATGCGTTCGGACAGGTCGACTTCGGCCGCTTCTTCCTTCTCGCGCGCCGTGGGCGCGACGACGACAGGCGCCTTGGCCTCCTTGCCCTTCACCGATTCGGTCAGGGTTTTCATGGCGGCCGCGCGCGCCGACGCCGACATGGGCGCGGATGCGGCGGCGCTCGCCGGGGCGGGGGCATCTTTGGCGCTTGCCATGGCCGTCATCGCGGCAAGGCTGCAAGCTAACAGGGCGCTCAAATGTCGCATGGAAATCCAGAAAGTGAGAATACCCTCTGGTTTACGGCTGGAAAGCAACAAAACTTGAATCAGCGCGGGAGTAAAACAGAAACAAGGCAGAGAAAAACGGGATCCGGGGCCGGCTGCGGGCTGTGCCGCAGCGCGCTTGCCCCGGATCCATGCGGCCTTACGCCGACTTGCCGACCATGCGCTTGTAGAGTTTCCACAAGCCGCCCAGTACCACCGGCACGACGGCGGCGCCGACACCGATCAGCACGATCAAGGTCAGGTGGTCGCGGATCCACGGGATATTGCCGAAGAAGTAACCCGCCGTCACCAGACCGACCACCCACAACAGGGCGCCCGTCACGTTGTACATCTGGAAGCGCGCATGCGTCATGTCGGAAATGCCAGCGACGAACGGCGCGAAGGTACGCACCACTGGCACGAAACGGGCCAGGATGATGGTCTTGCCGCCGTGCTTTTCAAAGAATTCGTGCGTGCGGCGCATGGCATCCTTGTTGATCCAGCGGTAATCGTGGGTAAACACCCTTTGCCCGATGGCCTCGCCTATCCAGTAATTGAGCGTGTTGCCCGTGATGGCCGCCGTGACAAGCAGGAAGATCAGCAAGCCCAGGTGCATCTGTCCCGTCGCGCAGAACGCGCCGGCGATAAACAGCAAGGTATCCCCAGGGAAGAAAAACAGCACCACGAGGCCTGTCTCGCAAAAAATAATGGCGAACAGCACCGCATACACGAGGGTACCGTACTGCTCGATCAAGAGACCCAGCGTCTTGTCGACATGCACGATCATGTCGAGGAATTGCACAAAATCCATATATTTTTCCCTAAAGGTAGCGGCGGAATCATACACCACCCGGCCAGCGCAACGGCAGTCCCCGGCCCGATATTTCAGGATTAATTATGCGGTGCCCGTGCGCGTGTGGCATTTTAAGGAAAGGTTAAGGAATTACCGACGCCAACTCGCTCAGGCCAGTTTTCCTGCTGGCATACCATGTTCGGCCCGCGCAACGTTTTTTCAGCGAAATATTGCCATTCCGGTATACACTTTCTGACCGGCGCAACCCGCGCCGACCAGGAGAAAACATGTATCGACACCCACTGAGCGGCCTGACCATGGCCACCGTACTGGGCCTTGCGCATCTGACTGCCCACGCGGCGCCTGTGCAGATCAAGGCGCCCGCCGAACTTCCCGCCAAAGCGGGCTTGGCCGACGTGATCAAGGCTTCGAAACCGTCCGACTGGCGTCCGCTGGATCCGGACAACACCCTGTACCTGGACATTCCCGCTGGCCGCGTGGTGATCGAACTGGCGCCAGACTTCGCACCGAAGCACGTGGCCAACATCAAGGCCCTGGTGGCCGAACAGTATTACGACGGCCTGGCCATCACGCGCGCGCAGGACAACTGGGTGGCGCAGTGGGGCGATCCGAACGAGAAAAATCCCAAGCCGATCCAGCATGCGCAGCGCACCCTGCCCGGTGAATTCACCGTGCCCTTGAAAAACGTCGAGAGCTTCACGCGCCTGCCGGACGTCGATGGCTATGCGCCGCAAGTGGGGCATTCGAACGGCTTCCCGTCCGCGCGCGACCCGAAAACCGGCACGGCCTGGCTCACGCATTGCTACGCCACCGTGGGCGTGGGCCGCGACAGCGCCAGCGACAGTGGCGGCGGCACGGAACTGTACGCCGTCATCGGCCAGTCGCCGCGCCACCTGGACCGCGACATCACGGTCGTCGGCAGAGTCGTCTCCGGCATGCCATTGCTGTCGACCCTGCCGCGCGGCACGGGCCCCATGGGCTTTTATGACAGCCCCGAGAAAAACGTGCCGATCAAGTCCATCCGCCTGGCCGCCAGCGTGCCCTTGGCACAGCGCGCAAACCTGGAAGTGATGCGCACCGACAGCGCCGCCTACCAGGCCGTGCTGGACGCCCAGCGCCACCGCGGCGGCCCGTGGAGCAAGGTCACGGCCGGCCATATTGACTTGTGCAATGCGCCGATACCGGTACGGGAGGTGGCGAAGTAGCCGATGCCCGGCAATTCGCAACCCGTTATAATCAGGGCATGAACGCTCCCATTACGCCCCACCGCCCGATCCAGGCCTTGCCTGACCAGTTGATTTCGCAAATCGCCGCCGGCGAGGTGGTCGAGCGGCCGTCCGCCGTCGTCAAGGAGTTGCTGGAAAACGCGCTCGACTCGGGCGCCACGCAGATCACCGTGCGGCTGGAAGAAGGGGGCGTGAAACGCATCGCGATTACCGATAACGGCCGCGGCATCGACAAGGACCAGCTGCCGCTGGCCCTGGCGCGCCACGCCACCTCGAAGATCGCGTCCCTGCACGACCTGGAAAACGTGGGCACGCTGGGCTTTCGCGGCGAGGCGCTGGCCTCGATCGCTTCCGTGGCTGCCGTTACCGTGACGTCGCGCACGGCGGACGCGGCCCACGCGTGGGAAATCGTCGGCTCGCACAATGGCAGCGTCTCGCCGTCGTCAGGCGCGCACGGCACCACGGTCGACGTGCAAGACCTGTATTTCAACACGCCCGCGCGGCGCAAATTCCTCAAATCGGAGCAGACGGAGTACGGCCATTGCGCCGAAGTCGTGCGCCGCATCGCCCTGGCGCGGCCGGACGTGTCGTTCTCGCTGTCGCACAATGGCCGCACCATCGACCAGTGGAATATCAGCGAACTGGCCAAGCGCAGCGCCCACATCCTGGGCAATGACTTCGCCGAAGCGCGCCTGGCGCTGGACGAATCGGCCGGCACCTTGCGCATTCACGGCTTTGCCGGCTTGCCGACGGCGTCCAAGGCGCGCGCCGACGGCCAGTTCTTTTATGTCAACGGGCGCTTCGTGCGCGACAAGCTGCTGGTGCACGCCGTGCGCATGGCCTACCAGGACGTGCTGCATGGCGACCGTTTTCCGTCCTATGTGCTGGCGCTCGACCTCGACCCGGCCCTGGTCGACGTCAACGTGCACCCGTCGAAGATCGAAGTACGCTTCCGCGACAGCCGTTCCGTGCACCAGTTCGTCTTCCACGCGGTACAGCGCGCCCTGGCGCAGACGTCGGCCACGGCGTTCGGCAGCGTGCCGGCGCCCCTGCCGGCTGCCTCCAGCCTCGGCGGTGATACCGCGGGCGCGGGTTTGGGTGGACCTGGCATCTGGCGCCGCGAGCAGACGCAGACCTCGTTCGGCGCACAATTCACGAATACCTTCGCGCCTGCCTCGCCCGGCGCGGCCCGTCCCTTCTTTGCCGATGCGCCAGGCGTGGCGCAGGACACGTCCGCCTACGGCGCCCTGTTCGGCGGCGGCGCTACCAGTTCTCCCATCGCGCAGGTGGAACCCTACATCGCCTCGCCCGAAGCGATGGCGCGCGAAGAATATCCGCTGGGCTTTGCCCTGGCCCAGCTGCATGGCATCTACATCCTGGCGCAGAACACCAAGGGCCTGGTGCTGGTCGACATGCACGCGGCGCACGAACGCATCCTGTACGAGCAGCTGAAAAACGCGCTGCAGGCGCAAGTCTCCGGCCAGGACATGCAGGTGCAATCCTTGCTGATACCCGTGACGTTCTACGCGGACGCCATCGAAGTGTCGACGGCGAATGAAAACCAGGACACATTGAAAGCGCTGGGCTTCGACATCGCCGCCCTGTCGCCCACCACCCTGGCCGTGCGCTCCGTGCCGACCCTGCTCAAAAACGCGGACGCGCAAACCCTGGCGCGCGACGTGCTGCGCGACGTGCGCGAATACGGCGGCTCGCGCGTGCTGATCGAGCGCCAGAACGAATTGCTGGGCACCCTGGCCTGCCACACGGCCGTGCGCGCCAACCGGATTTTATCGGTACAGGAAATGAACGCCCTGCTGCGCCAGATGGAGAGCACGGAACGCGCCGACCAGTGCAACCACGGCCGGCCGACATGGGTACAGGTCGAGATCAATGCACTCGATAAACTGTTCCTGCGCGGCCAATAGACAGTAGGTCGGATTAGCGCAGCGTAATCCGACACTGCGGCGGCGGTATCACGTCGGATTACGCTTGCGCTAATCCGACCTACGCATCACCTTACAAAAGTCAACATGCAAAACACCCCACACCTCCCCCTGGCCGTCGCCATCATGGGCCCCACGGCCAGCGGCAAGACGGCCAGTGCGCTGGCCATCGCGCAAGCCATTCCATCCGAGATCATCTCCGTCGATTCCGCCCTCGTCTACCGGAGCATGGATATCGGCACGGCCAAGCCGTCGAAGGAAGAACTGGCCCAGGTACCGCATCATTTGATCGACATCATCGATCCGCTCGATGCGTATTCCGTGGCGCAGTTCCGCAATGACACCCTGCGCCTGGTGGCGGAGATCACGGCGCGCGGCAGACTGCCGCTGCTCGTCGGCGGCACCATGCTGTACTTCAAGGGCCTGGCCGATGGCCTCGACGACTTGCCCGGCGCCGATCCCGTCCTGCGCGCCCGGCTGGAAGAAGACGCGGCCGCCATCGGCTGGCCCGCCATGCATGCGCGCCTGGCCGAACAAGATCCCGTCACGGCCGCGCGCCTGGCGCCGCAGGATGCGCAGCGCATCGGCCGCGCGCTGGAAATCATCGCCCTGTCCGGCCAGCCCATGTCGGCCCTGCTGGCCCGGCGCGAAAAGACCGTGCTGCCATTTCAATTGCAATCGTTCGCGCTGGAACCGTCGGACCGCGCCGTGCTGCATGCGCGCATCGCCACGCGCTTCGACCTCATGCTGAAAGACGATGCCCTGCTCGATGAAGTGGAGCAGCTGCGCCGGCGCGGCGACCTGCACCCGGGTTTGCCCTCGATGCGCTGCGTGGGCTACCGCCAGGCCTGGGAGTATCTCGATGGCCGCATCGACCGCGCCGCCCTGCGCGAGACGGGCATCATCGCCACGCGCCAGCTGGCCAAGCGGCAGCTCACCTGGCTGCGCTCGATGCCGGAACGCATCGTCATCGATTGCCTGGGCGCTGATCCGGCCTCGTCCATGCTGGCGCAGATCCAGCCCTTGCTGACGCCGTTACAAAAATAATCATGCCTGTGCTGGCGCGTGAAAAATCCGCACATTTTTTTGCGCCGGCATTGACAAGGAAATGGGAAGACTGGATAATGCTCGGCTGTTGGGTGATATAGCTCAGTTGGTTAGAGCACAGCATTCATAATGCTGGGGTCGGTGGTTCAAGTCCACCTATCACCACCAAAGAACAAGGATCATGGCATCACCATGGTCGCAACCAGCATCCGGTCTGACCGGTCTGTTTGGTGATATAGCTCAGTTGGTTAGAGCACAGCATTCATAATGCTGGGGTCGGTGGTTCAAGTCCACCTATCACCACCAAGAATTTGCAGCACTGATAAACCCGCCCCTGCCCCGTGCAGCGGCGGGTTTTTTCATTTCCGCCATCATCGCGCATGCGGCCTGCACGCAACACCTGCCCTCTGCGCATGCATTGGGGATTGTGGCAAGCGGCCCCTGCGGCTTACAATGAGAATAATTCTCATTTATATTATTCATCATCCATGTCCGCTATCCAGCCCAGCCTGCAACAGCAAGTGCATTCGCTCTACAGCGAGCATCACGGCTGGCTGGTCGGCTGGCTGCGCAAAAAACTCAGCTGTCCGCATGGCGCGGCCGACGTGGCGCAAGATACGTTCGTGCGCATCATCGCCTCGCGCGACGCCCTGTTCGGCATGCGCGAGCCGCGCGCCTATCTGTCCACCACGGCAAAGCGATTGCTGCTCGACCGCGCGCGCCGCCAGATACTCGAGCGCAGCTACCTGGCGGAACTGGCCCTGCTGGCCGACAGCCTGCCCGGCGCACCCTCGCCGGACGAGATCCTGATGGCCGTGCAGGCGCTCGAGCAGATCGCCACGGCACTGGATGGCTTGTCCGCCAAGGCGCGCGACGCTTTTTTGCTGCACTACCTGGAAGAACAGCCGCAGGCCGCCGTCGCCGCGCAGCTGAACGTCTCCACGCGCATGGTACAGAAATACCTGGTGCAAGCCTTGCTGGCCTGCCGCCACGCCTGCCCGGCCATGGCGGCATGAACAGCACGCGCACCGACGCGGCGGCCGAGCAGGCTGCACGGTGGATCGTGCGCCTGAGCGCCGACGACCCGTCCGAGCGCGACACGGCGCGGGCCGGCTTCGCCGCATGGAAGGCGGCCGACCCGCTGCACGCGACAGTCGCCGCCGGCATGGAAAACCTGCTGCTTCAATTGAGCGCCGTGCGCGAGCCGGCCGGCGGCGACCATCGCCCCGCGCGCGCCGCCCTGGCCGCCCTCGCCCCAAAGCGCCAGCGTCTGCGCCAGCTGGCCGCCGCCAGCGCCGTGGCCGTGCTGGCGCTGACCGGCGCGCTGGTCATCAGCGAGCGCCCCGCCTACCTGCTGGCCGACCTGCGCAGCCCCACGGGACAATGGCAGACGCACACCCTGGCCGATGGCAGCCGCCTGACCCTGGGCAGCCACAGCGCCGTCAACGTGCATTTCAATGCGGGCGAGCGGCATCTGGAACTGGTACGCGGCGACATCCTCGTCGACGTGGCCAAGGATGCGCAGCGCCCTTTCATCGTCGACAGCAACCAGGCGGCGATACGCGCGCTGGGTACGCGCTTCAGCGTCCGCAAGGAAGGCGGCAGCACCACCTTGAGCATGCTGGAGTCCAAAGTGCTGGCACAGGTGCCGCAACATCCGGCCGTCGTGGTGCAGGCGGGCCAGCGCGCGCGCATCACGGACGATGGCGTGGGACCTATCATGGCCATCGATGCGGCCAGCGTGCAGGAAGCGTGGCGCGCGCACCAGCTGGTGGTCGACGACCAGCCGCTTGCCGAAGTACTCGACGAGCTGGCGCGCCACCGCCCCGGCCAGCTGCATTACGACCGCGCGCAGATCGCCGGCATCCGCGTGGCCGCCGTGCTGCCGCTGGACGACACGGACAAGGCGCTGCAGCTCCTCATCGACAATTTCCCACAACTGCGCATCCGCATGCTGACGCGCTATCTCGTGATGGTCGATGCCCCCGCCAGCGGCGCCGCAAAAAATAAATAGAGAATTTTTTGCGTTCGCGGTTCCACTGTGTGCATCTCGTGCGTCAAGGCAGCTGAGATCATTCAAAAAAGGCTGTCACATGTACGCTCAAGTCGTTGCCATTTCCTCCCCGAATACCCTGCGCACGCGTCTGCGCCCGCTGACCCTGGCCGCCATGCTGCTCGCTGGCGCCGGCCTGCACGCCCAGGCCGTCGCCCAGGCCATGCCGGCTGTCGCCAGCTACGCCATCCCCGCCGGCCCGCTGGCCGGCGCCCTGAACCGCTATGCGCAGCAGGCGGGCGTCTCCATCGTCATCGACGCCGCCAAGGTACAAGGCTTGCAAAGCGCCGGACTGCAGGGCAGCTATGCCATCGATGACGGTTTCGCCGTGCTGCTGCGCGGCAGCGGTTACGCCATCGGCAAGACCCCGACCGGCTATGTGCTGGTGGCCGCGCCGGCAACCGCGCCCACAGCGGCCGCCACCTCCGCCTCGGCTGCCGAGCGCACCATGCCATCGATTACCATCGTCGGCCAGGCCGAACAAGGCGCCACCACGGAAGGCAGCGGCTCCTACACGGCGCGCAAGATCACCATCGGCAAGGGCGAGCAGTCGATGAAGGACATCCCCCAATCGGTGAGCGTGCTGACGCGCCAGCGCCTGGACGACCAGGGCATCACGGACTTGCGCGAAGCCGTCAACAACGTCACGGGCGTGGTGGGCGTGCATGGCGTGGGGCCGGGCGTGGTGATCACGGCGCGCGGCTTCCAGATCGACCAATGGCAGTACGACGGCGTGCCGATCGACCGCAACACCTATGCACTGGGCAACTGGGGCCAGGAAAACATGGTCATCTACGACCGCCTGGAAGTGCTGCGCGGCGCCTCGAGCATGCTGGTCGGCACGGGCAGCCCCGGTGGTTCAGTCAATCTGGTGCGCAAGCGTCCGCTGGCCACGCGCGCGATCACGCTGACGGGCCGCGCCGGCTCCTGGGACCATTATGGCGCCCAGGTCGACATCAGCACACCCCTGAATGCGGAAGGCACACTGCGCGGACGCGCCATCGTCGATGAAGACGATAGCCACTCCTTCATCAACCAGGTGTGGAGCAAGAACCGCACCCTGTACGCGGCGCTCGACTACGACCTGGCGCCCGCCACCACCGTGGGCCTTGCCGCCAGCCATGTCAAGGCCCACGGCCGTCCCACTTTCATCGGCCTGCCCCGCTACAAGGACGGCAGCGCACTGCCACTGCCGCGCTCTACCTTCACTGGCGCCGACTGGAACCGCAGCCAGGTCGAGCAGAGCACCGTCTACCTGGATCTGGAACACCATTTCAATACGCAATGGAGCCTGAAAGCCTCGGCGCTGGGCACGAATGAAAGCACCAGCTCCACGCACCAGCGCACGGCCTTTGAAATCAATCCCGATGGCAGCGGCGCGCGCTATGGCGACTTTTCCACCGATTTCGACAACCGCAAGCGCGGCATCGACGCTTTCGTGCGCGGCAAATTCAATGGCCTGGGCATCGCGCAGGAAGTCGTCGTCGGCGCCAGCTATGCCAGCTTCACGTCGACCGACCGCTATGCGCGCGCGTGGGAAACAGGTGCGGACATCTTCAATATCAACCACCATCGCCCGTGGCAGGACTTCGACACCATCGCCGCGCGCCCAGCGGGCGTGACCAGCTACAGCACCTACGACATGCGCCAGAAAGGCCTGTACGCCACCTGGAACGGCCAGCTGACGAGCAATCTGAAGGTCCTGCTGGGCGGACGTTTCAACTGGTACGACTTCCTGTATGCCACGCCGGACGGCTATCGCGACGCCACCAGCGCCACGGCAAAGTTCACGCCATCGGTGGGCCTGATCTATGCACTGACGCCGCAATGGTCGGCCTACGCCAGCTATGCGGACGTGTTCCAGCCGCAGACGAACCACGATGTGGCAGGCCGGACCCTCAAGCCGATCACGGGCAGCAGCTACGAGGGCGGCATCAAGGGTGAACTGCTGGACGGCAAGCTCAACACCTCGCTGGCCGTGTTCCGCTATGACCACAAGGACCGCGCCGTCACCGATTACGCCGCCGGTTTCGCCTGCGACGGCTGGTACTGCTCGCGCGCCTCGGGCAAGGTGCGCAGCCAGGGCCTGGAAGCGGAAGTATCGGGCGAAGTGGCGCGCGGCCTGCAGCTGTCGGCCGGCTACGCCTATACGACGACGACCTACCTCGACGATCCGGACAACAAGGGCCAGGTCTTCTCGACGTGGACGCCCAAGCACATGCTGCGCCTTTGGTCGAACTACACCCTGCCTGGCGATTGGGACAAATTCAGCGTGGGCGCCGGCGCCAACCTGCAAAGCCATACGGTCGATACCGAACGCAGCTTCAAGGTTGCCGGTTTCTCGATCTGGAACGCGCGCCTGGGCTGGCAAGCCACGCCGCAAGTGGCCCTGTCGCTCAACGTCAACAACCTGTTCGACAAGCGCTACATCATCCCGTCCTACAACACCACCGGTTCGAACAACTACTATGGCGACCCGCGCAACGTGCAGTTCACCCTGAAGTACACGCCGAAGTGGTAAACGGATCGGGAGGCTGAGAGCCGGGATGACCGGCCAGAATGATGGCGCGGCGGAGGCGCCATAAAAAAACCCCGGAAGTTGGATGCCAACTTCCGGGGTTCGTTACATAAGGGGATTCAGCTGGCGCGGGTGTTTATTCCCAGGCTTCCTTGCCCGCGCGTGGCTTGCCCACCATCAGCAGCGCGCCCAGTGTCAGCACGGCCGCCAGCGACAGGTAGTAGCCCACGTATTGCAAGCCGTAGTTGGTGGCCAGCCAGGTGGCGATGTACGGCGCCAGCGAGGCACCCAGGATGCCGGCCAGGTTGAACGTCAGCGAGGCGCCCGTGTAGCGCACTTCAGGCGGGAACAGCTCGGACAGCATCGTGCCCAGCGGTCCGTAGGTCATGCCCATCAGGCCCAGGCCGACGGCCATGAAGACGGTTACTTCCCAGGTCACGCCGGAACCGAACATGGGCGCGAGCACCAGGCCGAAGATGGCGATGGCGACGGAGACCCAGATCATGGTCGCACGGCGGCCGCGGCGGTCGGCCAGCACGGCCGAGAAGGGTATCGTCAGGGCAAAGAACAGCACGGCAAACAGCTGCACGATGAGGAATTCCTTGCGCGTGAAGCCCAGCTTGGTCGTACCCCAGCTCAGCGCGAACACCGTCATCAGGTAGAACAACACGAAAGTGGCCAGGGCGATGATGGTGCCCAGGAACAACATGCGGCCATGCTGGCGGAACACGGTGGCGACCGGCAGTTTGACGACCTCTTTCTTGTCGATGACTTTCTGGAAGTCCGGCGTTTCCGTGATCTTCAGACGCACATACAGGCCGACGATGACCAGCAGCGCGCTGGCCAGGAACGGGATGCGCCAGCCGTAGCTGAAGAACTGTTCGTCGGTCATGGTTTCGCTCAGCAGCAGGAAGATGCCGCCAGACAGGAAGAAGCCGATCGGCGCACCCAGCTGCGGGAACATGCCGTACCAGGCGCGCTTGCCCGGTGGCGCGTTTTCCGTGGCCAGCAGCACCGCGCCGCCCCACTCGCCGCCCAGGCCCAGGCCCTGGCCGAAACGGCACAGCGCCAGCAGCAGCGGCGCCAGGGTGCCGATGGCGGCATAGGTCGGCAGCAAGCCGATGATGACGGTGGAAATACCCATGGTCAGCAAGGCTGCCACAAGAGTAGCCTTGCGGCCGATGCGGTCGCCGAAGTGGCCGAACACGGCCGAACCGATGGGGCGCGCGAAGAAGGCGATGGCAAACGTGGCCAGCGACTGCAGCACGGCGGCCGACGGGTCGCCGGCGGGGAAGAACAGTTTCGGGAACACCAGCACGGCGGCGGTGGCGTAGATATAAAAGTCAAAGAACTCGATGGTGGTGCCGATCAGGCTGGCGAACAGCACCGTGCCGGGGGAATTTTTCTTGGGGGGGGTGCTCATTTACTGCGCTCCTTGGGGAGGGTGTCTAAAGGCCATTCTCTGGATGTTTTTTCAGGCAGCAGCACAGCACGTTGTCTCCGTGTCGTTCGCATATCATAGCCTTGCGCGCAGGCATTTGCTGCGCATTTGCTATTAAATTTGCAAACAAAAAACAACGGTTTTAGTTGCCGTAGCGAACTGCCGGCAACGCGCGCTAACGCGCCGTGATCAGTGCTGATTTAGAGAAACAACGGTCGTGCGCCATCCGGTTACCCGGGGCACGGCAGGAAAGGCGTCAGGGGATGGGCGACGTGTATCAGGCCCGGCGTATCGCCAGGCATTCCGTACCAGACCCGCGCGTCGGCATCGCGGCATCGGTCATTTGTGGTGAATCCTTGCCTGCGGCCCCTCCGGGTGGAGCGGGCCGGCGATGATCGCGCCTGCATCACTAAGGATGCGGTTGATCTTGCTGTAAGCGGCTTATGATACGCGCAGTGGTGCAGTGCGGCAAGAAGTTGTGATGGAGCATGTGCGGTGATGTCGGCTTACGCTGCGCTAAGCCGACCTACGCATCAATCAATGCAAAAGTCTGCTCAATTTCGCGGCTGTCGAGCGGGCGCACGAGGCGCGCCACTTCCCGGCCATCCTTGAGGAAAATCAAGGTCGGCCACAGTTTTACCCGGAACGAACGCCCCAGCGCGCGGCCGGGACCGTCTTCCACGCGCAGATGCGGCACCGCGGAGTGCTGCGCAAACGCGGCGGCCAGCGGCGCCTGGGTGGCGCGGCAGTGGCCGCACCAGCCCGTGCCAAATTCCAGCAGGGCCGGCCCCGTCAACGCGTCGATCTCGGCGCGCTTGGGTTGCGCTACAGAATACGTATCGTGCATCATGCCGCTCTCCTTGAAAACTTAGACCACTTTCACGCGCAAGGTCTCCAGGCCATCGATGGCGCCCACCAGCTCGTCGCCGCGCTGCACGGCCGCCACGCCGGCCGGCGTTCCTGTGTAGATCAGGTCGCCCGGCTGCAAGGTAAAGTAGGTCGACAGGTCGGCGATGGTTTCGGCCACGTTCCAGATCAGCATGTCGATCGTGCTGCCCTGGCGCAGCTCACCGTTCACGTGCAGGGTGATGGCAGCATGCTTGACGTCGCCCGCCTGCGCGGCCGGGGTGATGGGGCCGATGGGCGCCGAATGCTCGAAGGCCTTGCCCGTGTCCCATGGACGGCCCAGTTTTTTCGCTGCGCCCTGCACGTCGCGGCGCGTCATGTCCAGGCCGATCGCATAGCCCCACACGTGGCTCAGCGCATCGGCCACGCCGATGTCGCTGCCGCCCTTGCCGATGGCCACCACCAGTTCCATCTCATGCTGGAAATCCTGCGTCTGCGCCGGATACGGCAGCTCGCCCGTCGTGCCGGCAGGCACGGGCAGCACGGCGTCGTTTGGTTTCATGAAGAAAAACGGCGCCTCGCGGCCCGTGTGGCCCATTTCCTTGGCGTGGTCGACATAGTTGCGGCCCACGCAATAGATGCGGTGGACGGGAAAGCTGTCGGCGCTGCCCGTGACGGGAACGCTGGGCTGGATCGGTGCGGGAATGACATACGGCATGAAAACTCCTGATCGGCACGATAACGGTGATGAAAAAGGGACACCGCAGTGTCCCCCATTTTACGGCAAGCTTACTTCAACAGTCCCGAGCGGCTCGGGTCCGGCATGCGGATGGCGACGATGAAGGAAATCAGGCACATGACAGTCACGTACCAATAGAAATACTCTTCCACGTGCCAAGCCTTGAACTGCAGCGCCACATATTCGGCCGAACCGCCGAACATGGCGTTGGCGACCGCGTACGACAGGCCCACGCCCAGCGCGCGCACTTCGACGGGGAACATTTCCGCCTTGATCAAGCCGCTGATCGACGTATAGAAACTGATGATGGCCAGGGCGATGATGATCAGGCCAAACGCCGCGTACGGGCTGGTGATGTCCTTCAAGGCATGCATGATCGGCAGCACGCACAGGGTGGCCAGGCCGCCGAAGAACAGCATCGAGGTGCGGCGGCCGATGCGGTCGGACAAGGCGCCGAATACCGGCTGCAGCACCATGTAGACCAGCAAGGCGCACGTCATGACGGCGCTGGCCGTCTTGGTGTCCATGCCGGCCGTGTTGACCAGGTATTTCTGCATGTAGGTGGTAAACGTGTAGAACACGAGCGAGCCGCCGGCCGTAAAGCCGAGTACCGTGATGAAGGCGCGCTTGTGCTTGAGCAAGCCGCGCAGGCTGCCCGCGTCCTTGTCCTTGCGCTCGCTGGCGGTGGTTGTTTCCGTCAGGGATTTACGCAGGTTCAGCGACACCAGGGCCGCCAGGGCGCCAAACACGAACGGGATGCGCCAGCCCCAGGCACGCAACTCCTCCAGGGTCAGCAATTGCTGCAAGACCACCAGTACCAGCAAAGCCAGCAGCTGGCCGCCGATCAGGGTCACGTACTGGAACGAGGCAAAGAAGCCGCGCTTGCCCGATTCCGACACTTCGCTCATGTAGGTGGCGCTGGTACCGTATTCGCCGCCCACGGACAAGCCCTGGAACAGGCGCGCCACCAGCAGCAGGAACGGGGCGAAGGCGCCGATGGTTTCATACGTGGGCAGCACGGCGATCATCAGCGAGCCGCCGCACATCATCAGCACGGAAATCATCATCGACTGGCGGCGGCCGTATTTGTCGGCGATGCGGCCGAACAGCCAGCCGCCCACCGGACGCATGAGGAAGCCGGCGGCAAAGATGCCGGCCGTCTGCAGCAGCTGCGTCGTCGGGTTACCGGACGGGAAGAAGGCGTGCGAGAAATACAGCGCGCAGAACGAGTAAATGTAGAAGTCGAACCATTCGACCAGGTTACCGGAGGAAGCGCCAATGATGGCCTTGATGCGCTGCTGGGATGTCAGCTGCGCAACGTCATGCGGAGTATCGTGGGATGTCATATCAGTCTTCTTGTTCGTGTGAAAAAGCCAACGCCAGCCGGGTTGCCCGGGCTGGTTTTGCATCATACGCCCTTGATCGGGGTCAAAAAGCCGCCCGGCATACGCGTTAATACGTATCGCCGGCAACTTTTTTTCACCTGCGGGCGCGTGGAATCAGACCCGTTCCAGCACCAGCGCGATGCCCTGGCCCACGCCGATGCACATGGTACAAAGCGCGTAGCGGCCGCCCGTGCGGTGCAGCTGGTTGACGGCCGTCATCGCCAGGCGCGCGCCCGATGCGCCCAGCGGATGGCCCAGGGCGATGGCGCCGCCATTCGGGTTCACGCGCGGGTCGTCGTCAGGCAAGCCCAGCTGGCGCAGCACGGCCAGGCCCTGGGCGGCGAACGCTTCGTTCAGTTCGATGACGTCGAAGTCGGCCAGGGTCAAGCCCGTCATGGCCAGCACTTTCAGGGTGGCGGGCGCGGGGCCGATGCCCATGATGCGCGGCGCCACGCCGGCCGTCGCCATGGCCACGACGCGGGCGCGCGGCGTCAGGCCAAAGCGGACCGCGTTCGCTTCATCGGCCAGCAGCAGGGCCGCCGCGCCATCGTTGACGCCGGACGCGTTGCCGGCCGTGATCGTGCCGTCCGCGCGCACGACGGGTTTCAATTTGGCCAGGGTGTCGAGCGTGGTGGCGCGCGGATGCTCGTCGCGAACGACGACGACAGGATCGCCTTTCTTTTGCGCGATGCTGACGGGGCAGATTTCACTGTCGAACACGCCCGCCTGCTGCGCCGCCAGGGCTTTTACCTGGCTGGCCAGGGCAAACGCATCCTGGTCCGCGCGGCTGATGCCGAAGTCGACGGCCACGTTTTCCGCCGTTTCCGGCATCGAATCGACGCCGTACTGCGCCTTCATCAAGGGATTGATGAAGCGCCAGCCGATGGTCGTGTCTTCCATTTTCATGCCGCGTGCAAAGGCGCTGTCCGCCTTGCCCATGACAAACGGCGCGCGGCTCATGCTTTCCACGCCGCCGGCGATCAGCAAGCCCGCCTCGCCGCTCTTGATGAAGCGGGCGGCACTGCCGATGGCGTCCAGGCCCGAGCCGCACAGGCGGTTCAGGGTGGCGCCCGGCACGCTGTCGGGCAAGCCGGCCAGCAGGGCCGCCATGCGCGCCACGTTGCGGTTATCCTCGCCCGCCTGGTTGGCGCAGCCGTACAGCACGTCGGTGACAGCCGTCCAGTCCACGTGCGGATTGCGTGCCATCAAGGCACGGATGGGCACGGCGCCCAGGTCGTCGGCGCGCACGCCGGCGAGTCCGCCGCCATAGCGGCCAAACGGCGTGCGCTGGGCGTCGCAGATATATGCGTGGGTCATGTTCTTTCCTCCAAGAAAGTAGTTTGCGTATTGATGGTGACGTATTGATGGTGAATTAACGTCCGTCCGTCAGCGGCACGACCGTCAACGCTTGCAACTGCTCGAAACTCAAGCCGTCCACCAGTTCGACGACCGTGGCGCCGGCGGGCGACAGGTCGAGCACGGCCAGGTCGCTGTAGATGCGGCTGACGCAGGCGATGCCCGTCAGCGGATAGGTACAGGCCTGCACCAGCTTGCTTTCACCCGTCTTGGTCAGCAATTCCATCATGACCCAGGTCTTTTTCGCGCCGATGGCCAGGTCCATGGCCCCGCCCACGGCGGGAATGGCGTCCGGCGCGCCCGTGTGCCAGTTGGCCAGGTCGCCCGTGGCGGACACCTGGAAAGCGCCCAGCACGCAGATGTCCAGGTGGCCGCCGCGCATCATGGCAAAGCTGTCGGCATGGTGAAAATAGCTGCCGCCCGCCAGCAGGGTGACGGGCTGCTTGCCCGCGTTGATCAGGTCGTAGTCTTCCTCGCCGGGCGCGGGCGCGGGGCCCATGCCGATGACGCCGTTTTCGCTGTGCAGGATGATGTCTGCGCCAGCCGGCAAGTGGTTCGCCACCAGGGTCGGCAAGCCAATGCCCAGGTTGACGACACTGCCTTCATGGATGTCGGCCGCCACGCGGGCCGCCATTTGATCTCGATTCCATTTATTCACTTGATACTCCTCAGGCGGCTTTGAAGCCGGCGGGGCCGGTGGCCGTGCGCGGCACTTGCACGATGCGCTGCACGAACAGGCCCGGCGTGATGACGTGCTCGGGATCGATGCTGCCCAACTCGGCAACTTCATGTACGGAAGCAATGCTGACTTTCGCGGCCATGGCCATGATCGGGCCGAAGTTGCGCGCCGTCTTGCGGTAGGTCAGGTTGCCCCAGCGGTCGCCCTGCTCCGCCTTGATCAGCGCGAAATCGGCGTGGATCGGTGACTCGAGCACATACATGCGGCCATCGATCTCGCGCGTTTCCTTGCCTTTGGCCAAGTCCGTGCCATAGCCCGTGGGCGTGAAAAAGCCGCCGATGCCGGCGCCGGCGGCGCGGATACGCTCGGCCAGGTTGCCCTGCGGTACCAGCTCCAGCTCCAGCTTGCCCGCGCGGTACAGGGCATCGAAGACGTGGGAATCGGCCTGGCGCGGGAAGGAGCAGATGATCTTGCGCACTTGCCCGTTTTTCAGCAGGGCAGCCAGGCCCGTATCGCCATTGCCCGCATTATTGTTGACGATGACGAGGTCGCGCGCGCCTTGGGCGATCAAGCCGTCGATCAGCTCGGCCGGCTGGCCGGCGCCGCCAAAGCCGCCAATCATGACGGTGGCGCCATCGTGGATATCGGCCAGCGCATCAAGCACGCTGGAACGCAGTTTGTCGATCATTGCCTGCCTCCTCCAAATCAAAGCCATCTGTTATTTGTTCGCATAACGAACAAATATTCGTATTTAGAACTTATTCGTGAGAATATGCCTGATCGGGGCGCTTGTCAATTTGCCGTTTTCGCCAGCGCCATGGCTATAATTGCCACCTTGATCAATTGGAATTGCCATGACCGACCTCCGCAGCACGCCCCTTTCCGCCGCAGACACCCTTGACGCCGACGGCGCACCGCGTCCCGGCGACAGCTATGTGCAATCGTTCGCGCGGGGGCTGGCCGTGTTGCGCAGCTTTGGCGCGGACGCGCCGCAACAGACCCTGAGCGAAGTGGCGGAGCGGGCGCAGCTGACGCGCGCGGGCGCGCGGCGCATCCTGCATACCTTGCTGCATCTCGGTTATGTGGAAGCGGATGGACGGCTGTTCCGTTTGACGCCCAAGGTGCTGGACCTCGGTTACGCCTATCTGTCGTCCTTGCCCGTGTGGACGCAGGCGCAGCCGCTGCTGGAAGAATTGATGCAGACCTTGCGCCAGTCGTGCTCGGCCACCGTGCTCGACGGCGATGACATCGTGTATGTGGTGCGCCTGTCCGCGCACCGCACCATGTCGATCAACCTGGGCATCGGCAGCCGCCTGCCCGCCTACTGCACCTCGATGGGACGGGTTTTGCTGTCGGGCCTGGCGCCCGACGTGCTGCACGCACGGCTGTCGAAGATGGCACTGCTGAAAATCACGCCGGCGACCAAGGTCGATATCGACGTCTTGATGGAAGAGATTGCGCAAGTGCGGCGCCAGGGCTGGTGCCTGGTGCAGGAAGAGCTGGAACAGGGCTTGATCGCCCTGGCCGCGCCCGTGTTCGACCGGGCTGGCAAGGTGGTGGCGGCGATCAACGTCAGCGGCCAGACGGCGGGGCCGTCCGTGGCGCACCTGCTGGAACACAGCTTGCCGAAACTGCTCGAGACGGCCAGCCGGGTCAGCGCCCTGGTGCGGGTGCAGCAGTGATTATTTCTTAAACCTTATTTTTAAACTTCAAGCACGGGTCCGCGCGCGGCTGCGCCGGCATCGTTTGCGTCAGGTCAAACGTGCCCTTGTAGCCGCTGCCGCCCTGCTCCAGGTAGCCGATGCTGCGCACGTTCAGCTGCGGGTCGGCCAGCTTCAGCCAGCGGGGCACGCCGATATCCTTGCGCACATGGGCATTGCCGGCGATCAGCACCACGTCGCGCGGCGCCTGATCGCGGATCAGTTTGGCCATCCAGATATCGCGCGCCACCTGGGCGTTGACGACACCGTTGATCATCATGTCGGGCAGCATATTGCAGCGGGCCGCCTGGACTTCCTTCTGTTGCCCGTCCAGGATATCGGCCGGCACGGGTGCGGCCAGGTAAGTGGCCACCATGGCGGGCGGCATGGACCACTGGATGCCGTCGCGCACGATACGCGACGCATCGGCCGGCGACAGGTTGCCGGCGACCAGGCTCAGCTGGTAGCTGATGACGAGGTCCAGCACGGGCCGGTACAAGCTCCAGTCCCAGCGCGGCTGTTCCATCACGCGGATGATGCAGTCGGGATCGGCGCAATCGCGCGCGGCGCGCGTCAGCAAATCCTGGTTTTCGCGGTCGAACTGCTCCATCACAATCACGGGACGCCAGCCGGCTGCCAGGCGGCGGCGCAATTCTTCGACGCGCAGGCGCTGGCCTTGCGCATTGTCATGGACTTCGCCCAGCAGCAAGACTTGCGGATTGGGCAAGGTGTCGGCCACGGGCACGGAAGCGGGCGGCGCTTCCTTCTTCAGCAAGCTGCCGCAGGCGGCCAGCGCCAGCATGCTGGACAGCAGGGCGGCGCGGAAAATCACGGTCTTCATGTAAGCAGTATCCAAAGTGGCGATGCGCCAGATTGTACCGTCTCAGACCGGCGCGGGCAGCTTGCGGCGCTCCAGCACTTCAAACAGGACCATGCCGGCCAGCATGGCGCCCACAAACAGCCACGCTTTCGGCTGGCCCGCCAGCAGGGATACGAGGGCGGGACCGGGACAAAAACCGGCGATGCCCCAGCCCACGCCAAAGGCCAGGCTGCCCAGCAGCAAGCGCCGGTCGATGCGCCGCGATGCCGGCAACTGCATGGGCTCGCCCAGCAGCGCCGTGCTGCGCCGGCGCGCCAGCCAGAAGGCTGGCAGGGCCACGCCGATGGCGCCGCCCATCACCAGCGCCAGCGACGGATCCCAGGCCCCGGCCAGGTCGAGGAAAGCGAGCACCTTGGCCGGATTGCCCATGCCGGAGACGATCAGGCCCAGGCCAAAGAGGAGGCCGCTCAACAGGGAAAGGATCAGCTTGCTCATAAGCTTGCTCACAGATGGCGCAACAGATAGACGGTGAGGAATCCGGCCGCCATGAAGGCGATGGTGGCAGCCAGCGAACGGGGAGACAGGCGCGACAGGCCGCACACGCCGTGGCCGCTGGTGCAGCCGGCGCCATAGCGCACGCCCACGCCCACCAGCAAGCCCGCGACGATCAGGGCGGGCGTGCCCGCGTCGATCTGCACGGGCGGCAAGGCTTGCCACAACTGGTACAGCAGGGGCGTGCCGATCAGGCCGGCAAGAAAGGCGATGCGCCAGCCCAGGTCGCCACTGCGCGGCCGCAGCAAGCCGCCGAGGATGCCGCTGATGCCGGCGATCCGCCCATTGAACAGAATCAGCAGGGCAGCCGCCAGGCCGATCAGCATGCCGCCAGCCAGCGAGGCCCACGGCGTGAAGTGCTGCCAGGCTATGCTCATGGCAGCGTTCAGTCCGCTTCGTCGTTGAAGGCGGGGCGCGGCGCGCAAAATTGCGCGTACAGCACTTGCAGCACGGCCAGCACGGGCGGGCTGGCGACGCGGTAATAAATCTGCTTGCCATCGCGCCGCGTGGCCACCAGCATCTCTTCGCGCAGCACGCCCAGCTGCTGCGACAGGGTCGGCTGGCCGATGCCCACTTTTTGTTCGAGGTCGCTGACGCAATGCTCGCCCTGCGATAGCTGGCACAGCAGCATCAATCGGTCGGCATTGCCCATGGCCTTGAGCAGCGAGCTGGCCTTGTAGGCCGAGCCACGCATGGCGTCGAGGTTGTATGCGTGTTGCGGTGTTACGACTGTCTCCATCTTGCCCTCCCACAGGCGGTCATATTGATCATCATGCGATAAACAATATACTAATCAATATACTGTTTTCCTGCTGGCGATTCGCACAAAAAAACAACAGTGTTTTTTGGCGATAGCGTGCTCATGCAAAGTGTGCGGCAACGATCATGTTTACGCTATCAAAATGACAAATATTCGTAATAAATAGGAAATAAACGTATCAAAATTGTCACGATCTGTGCTGTAATGGGAGAACAGCAGAAAAACCATGATACGCCCCCGTACAGGCGAATTATCCGTCCATGCGCAAGCCGGTTTCGGCTGCGCCGCGCGGTGAACAACAGGGAGAGCACGATGAGTATCTATCAGCCGTTATGCGTGGCCTTGCTGGCGCTGTCGGCCAGCACATGGAGCGTGGCGGCAGTCAGCGACACGACGGCCGACAAGCAGCAGGAAACCGGCGAACGCGTGGCGATCGATGAAAGCATCAGCTTGAATAATAATCCCGGCTGGGAAACGCCGGACTTGCCGTATGCACGCCTGCTTGCCAGCAGCGCGGCTGCTGCACCGCACTGGAGCACCAGTGGCGCGCACCATGTGGCCCTGGCGCCGCCCAGGCCCATGACGGCCGCGCCCGCACAGCAAGCCCACGTGCCGGCTCCCGTGCCTGAAGCAAGCATGTACTCGATGCTGCTGGTGGGATTGGGCCTGGTGGCCTTGAGCCTGCACGGCGAAAAACAGGAAAAATTCGATAACTGACGGCGCCAGCACTGGCAAGGCGCTGCTGAAAAACATTCCGCCTGGTGCGGAATGTTTTTTTATGGCGTCATCATTTGTCCAGCAGGCGGCAGACCCGTTCGATATTCCCCACCGGAATGCCCGACTTCAGGGCCCGCGCGATGCAGCCCGCCTTGTCCGGGCCCGAGGCGGAAATGAGCACGAAGGCCGTCACCACCACGCTGATGGCCACGAGCACGATCAAGACCCCCTTGACGATATCCCAGTTCATTGCGTCTCAACAATGTCATACGTAAAGTCATAATAATGCTTGCCGTCCTCAATGCGGATGGCCAGGCTGCCGGTGAGCCCTTGCAACTGCTGCGTCCCCGTATCGGGCACCACCGTCACCGACAAGGCGGGCGCGCCGCGCGTCATGGTGCCGCTGTGCTGCAAATAAAAACTGCCATGGCGCCCGTCCAGGCTGCCTTCCACCCGCTCCAGCGCCACATAGCCTGCCGAACCGGCCACGCTGGCGCGCGCGCTGAGCATCTCGCCCTGCGCGCTGGCGTCGAGGGCGCCGTGGTAGCGCTTGTCGAGCGACAAGCGCCCCAGCCCCGATTGCGCGGCCGTGTCCGACAAGGTTTCCGGGGTGATGCTGACATCAAAGGTTCCGGTAATGAAAGGCATCAGTACTCCTTGGTCGATGTGACTGCCGCATCCGGCCCGTTCAGCAGCGCATGTAATTTTTGCATCGTGGCCCAGTTGCGCGAGGTGACGCCATCGCCCAGCAGCACGCCCAGGGCCGCCACCACCTTGCTGGCCAGCACGCCATCGGGACACCAGGCATACGCGGCCCATCGCCCCAGCGCCAGCGCTTCCGGCTGCCACGACTGCTGCAAGAGCGGCGCCAGACGCTGGACGTCGGCCGGATTGTTCAGCACCAGCACCAGCAGCCGGGCCGCATCGGCCGCCGGCGCCAGGGGGTTTTGTTCGATCAGTTCGGCAAACTGGCTGGCCGACAGCACCGTCACCCTGGCCGCCACGCCCAGTTTCAGCACCAGCGCTTCCTCGATGCGGGCAGCGGCGTCGGCCGGCGCAACCTTGCCTCCGTCATACACGACGTTGCCGCTGTTGAGCACGGTACGCACCTGCGCAAACCCCAGGTCGCCCAGCAGCTTGCGCAAGTCGGCCATGGCCACGCGCTTGGCGCGGCCCACATTGATCCCGCGCAACAGCGCCACCTGCTGACTGTTTTCCATCTGTGCCATGTATTGTCTCCTTGCCTATGCCTGGCCGGCAGGACCGCTGGCGGCGCCTTCCGGCAATGGCGTCACCTTGGGCAGGCGCAGCAGGAACGTCGCGCCCTGCCCCAGCGTGCTGCTGACCGTGATGGTGCCGCCAAACTGCTTGGCAATCAAGTTGAATACGATATTCAAGCCCAGGCCCGTGCCGCCCTGTCCGCGCCGCGTGGTGACAAACGGGTCGAACACGCGGTCGAGCATGTCGGGCGCGATGCCGCGGCCATCGTCGCGCACCTGCATGGCGATCCAGTCGTTATCGCCAAGCACGCCGATATGGATATGGCCGTCCGTATCCGCATCAAAGGCGTGCTCGACGCAGTTCAAGACCAGGTTGGTCAGCACCTGCGCCAGCGCGCCCGGATAGCTGTCGAGCATGATGCCGGGCGGGCAATCGATATCGATGCGGATGCGCGTCTTTTTCAGGGTCGGCTGCAGGCTCGAAATCACTTCACCGATATAGTCGCGCAATTCGAACAAGCGGCGCGCCTCGCTGACCTGGTCGACGGCGATCTGCTTGAAACTGTGGATCAGGTGCGCGGCGCGATAGGCATTGTTCATGATCAGCCGCGCGCTTTCGCCGGCCGTTTCCAGGTAGCGCACGATATCGGTCTTCTTCACGCTGCCGCCGGCCACCGCCGTGCTGATGGCATCGGTGGCTTCCTTCAGCACCGAGGCGCTGGTCAGCGCGATGCCGACCGGGGTGTTGATTTCATGCGCCACGCCGGCCACCAGGCTGCCCAGCGAGGCCAGGCGTTCCGACTGCAGCAACGATTCCTGCGCGCGGCGCAGCTCGTCCATGGCCTGCGCCGTTGCCTGCTGCGAGCGGCGCGCCATGTCTTCCGCCTCGCGGCTGCCCTCGATGATGGACTTGAGCTTGCGCTGCACGGCATTGAAGCCGCGGATCACGTCGCCCAGCTCGTCGCGCCGGTTTTCCGGCAGCTCTTCGACATCGTCACTGCCGCGCGTGGCCAGATCGAACAAGCCGTCGCGCAACTGTTTCAAGGGCCCGAAGACGATGCGCAGGCTCAGCGCCAGGGCGCCCACCAGAATGATGTCAAGCAGCAACACTTCCAGCACCTTGCGCCGCACTTCGCCGCGCAGGGCCGCATCGATCTGGGCGCGGCTGAAATTGACGATGACCTTGCCGACGATCACGGGCTTTCCACCCGTGGCTGCGGCCACGGCGTCGCGGAACACCAGCGGCGCCTCGACGGGCGTGCCACCCATGGCCACGTCGGCCGTCAGCGGCACCAGGGTGCCCGCCGCGTCGCGCACTTCGCCCGCGAACAGGCCGACGGAGGCGTCGTAGACGCGGATGCCGACCAGTTCCGGCGGCAGCATTTCGGCCGCGACGATGCTGTCGACCTTGGATTTATCGAGGTCCCACAGGGCTGAAGGCAAACTCGTCTGCAAGCGCGTGAGCACGCCGCTGCGCAGGCGCGCGCTGCCCGATTCGAGTTCCTTGCTCAAGGTATATTGGGTATAGGTACCCGAAATGCCCAGCACCAGGGTGACGATCACGACAAAAAGCAGGGTCAGCCGGACTTGGATACTCACCATCAATCAACACTCCCCGGGCCAGGCCGGCCGCCGGCCCGCGGCGCGGGCGCAGATATGTCAGCGGACAACAGCCTGAATCAAATGTACGGTATGACATGCTTATTGGCAAGATTTACAGCAATGCCGTTTTCCACCGGGCCTTGATACAGGTTGAGACATTGCGTCATGGCAATGGTAATATCCCGCAATCATCTAAGGAGTCGTCATGGCGGTCATGCATCAACATCTACCCCTGGAACAAGTTCGTCCTGGCATGGTCTTGTCGGATGTCTTGCTCGATGCGCATGGACAAGTGCTGTTGCCGCAAGGCGCGGTATTGACTGAAAACATGCTGGCCCTGATGCCGCGCCACAACATCGACATGCTGCCGATCCAGGCGCCGCCACCGTCGCCCGAAGAAATCGCAGCACAACAGGCGGCCGACAGCGAACGGCTGGCCTACCTGTTCCGCAAGCATGACCCGGAGGATCCCCTAGACGCGGCCACCACCTTGCTGCGCAGCTATGTCACGGCGTACCGCCTGGGCACGGGAGAGGCCGCATGAGCACCCAGCTGACCCTCGACGACATCGTCGCCCACCTCGACGATTTACCCTCGCTGCCCGCCGTCGTCATGGAACTGCTCAACAGCATCGACCAGGAAGACGTCGATATTTCCGTGCTGGCCAAAAAAGTGTCGTACGACCAGGCACTGACAGCGAAAACCCTGCGCCTGGCCAACTCGTCGCAATACGGCTTGCAAGTGAAGGCCACCACCATCCAGCAGGCGATCACGTACCTGGGCTTCCAGACCACGCGCAGCCTGATCACGTCGGCCGCCATCACGGGCTGCTTCCCGGAAGGTCGCTGCCCCGGCTTCGACGACAAGGCCTTCTGGCGCCATTCGGTGGCGACGGCCGCCTGCGCCAAGGTACTGGCGCGGCAGATCCGCTTCAACCAGGATTACGCCTTCACGGCCGGCTTGCTGCACAACATCGGCCGCCTGGTGCTGGTCAGCAGCTTTCCCGCGCATTACGCGCAAGTCATCGCGCACCAGGCGGCGCACGATTGCAGCCTGCTCGAAGCGGAGCAAACCGTACTGGGCGTGGACCACGTGCAGGCCGGCGTGGCGCTGGCCGAACACTGGAATTTTTCCGACACCATGCGCCTGGCGCTGGCCAACTACCTGCAGCCGGAAACGCCGGGGGCAGGCTTCCTCGCATCGCTGATCCACGTGGCCAATGCGCTTGTTTGCGCGCTCGACCTGGCGCAGGCGGGCGACGACATGGTGCCGCGCGTCTCGCCGGTGGCCTGGGATGCGCTGGGCCTGGGCGAAGACACGTATCTGCAGCTGTTCCGCGAAACGGAGCTGCGCTATGATGAAATCACCTCGGCCTTGCTAAGCTGATTGATTAAGCGAACTCGGCAGGCACAGCCGCAAACGCAAACGGCTCTCGCTGCGAGGCGAAAGCCGTTATGGGTACTGCGATACATCCATGTTACCCGGTCCATGCTGCCCGGTCCACGCCAGCCTGTTGCCGCCAGCAGCTACGCAAGCGGCACAGTCAGCGTACAACCACCACATCAGTGCGCGTAATTCGATTCTTGCGCATCGCCGCGGTCTTCCGCTTTTGGACGGCCCTGGGCGTCGGACAGACGATACTTGGTGCGGCGGTCGCCCATCAAGTCACGCAGGTCACGAATGCTCATGCCCGTCACTTCGTGCATGCGGATCAGCAGCGAGGCGCCGACCGGCAAGCGGTGGTGGCGGATCTTGCTGATGACCGGTGGCGCCACTTCAAGCAGACGCGACAGGGCTGCATCGTTTTTCAGCTGCATCTTGCTCAGCAGAATGTCCAGCAGGTGGTTCGGGTTGTAACTCTCTTGCGATGCTAATGCATGATGTGCCATGATTTTTCCTCGTCTGGTGAATGTAGAAAATAATGCCGATACGAACTTAAGGCTGGCTTAGAGTGTTCAAATAAACGTCTTCCATCGGATTCAGCCCTCCCTCCTTATCGCACTGCCTGTACAGGACTCGCACTGCCACGCCCAGCCAACGTACGCAACTTGCCGCGTGAATAAAGACACTCAAAGCACGTATGACTCGCCAAAAATGAATTGCATATAAGGCAATATACTAGCCCAAACACGCAGCATCTGCGCCTCGCGCAAACTTCCTGATTGTTAAATATCAATCAAGCTGCTGGTTGGCTTGGCAACGATACTATTTCAACACATTAGGATGCCAGCGGGCGCACACAAGGCTTTGCAGCAACTTGTTACAAATCAATGGTGTCGCACGGCAATAAATGCTTTTGAGCACCACGACACATGGCGGCATATGCAGGCGGCAACCTTGTCGGCAAGGTAAGCACAACATGGCCCGCCCCGGCGTTTTACGCTAAACTATCGCCTGAACTTGCAGCGAGCCTGCCGCCGGGCAGCCAGAGGCGCCAGGCCGGTCATCCACCGCGCCCGCACTGAGCGGCCCCCTGCGCTGCAGCATCCCGCCCAGCCATCTTGTTTGCCGCCACATTTACCGATAAGCGCCCAACTCCATGCAGAAAAAAGTATTCATTAAAACCTTCGGCTGCCAGATGAACGAGTACGACTCGGACAAGATGGCCGACGTGCTGGGCGCCTCCGATGGCCTGGTGCGCACGGACACGCCGGAAGATGCCGATGTGATCCTGCTCAATACCTGCTCCGTGCGCGAAAAGGCGCAGGAAAAAGTGTTTTCCGACCTGGGCCGTCTGCGCGACCTGAAGCTGGCCAAGCCGCACCTGCTGATCGGCGTGGGCGGCTGCGTGGCCTCGCAGGAAGGCGACGCCATCGTCAAGCGCGCACCGTATGTCGACATGGTCTTCGGCCCGCAAACCCTGCACCGCCTGCCGCAGATGATCGAGTTGCGCCGCGCCAGCGGCGCCTCGCAGGTGGACATCAGCTTTCCGGAAATCGAAAAGTTCGACCACATGCCGCCGGCCAAGGTCGAGGGCGCCTCGGCGTTCGTCTCCATCATGGAAGGCTGCAGCAAATATTGCAGCTACTGCGTCGTGCCCTACACGCGCGGCGAGGAAGTGTCGCGCCGCTTCGAGGACGTGCTGACGGAAGTGGCGGGCCTGGCCGCCCAGGGCGTCAAGGAAATCACCCTGCTGGGGCAAAACGTGAACGCCTACCGCGGTGCGATGGAAGGCGGAGAGATCGCCGACTTCGCCCTGCTGCTCGAATACGTGGCCGACATCCCCGGCATCGAACGCATGCGCTTCGTCACCAGCCACCCGAAGGAATTCACGCAGCGCCTGATCGACGCCTACGCGAAGATCCCGCAGCTGGTCGACCACCTGTATCTGCCGGCACAGCACGGTTCCGACAAAGTCCTCGGCGCCATGAAGCGCGGCTACACGGGCCTCGAATACAAGTCCATCATCCGCCGCATCCGCGCCGTGCGCCCGAACATGGCCATTTCGTCCGACTTCATCGTGGGATTTCCTGGCGAAACGCAGGCCGACTTCGACGCCATGATGAAGCTGATCGCCGATGTCGGCTTCGACAACAGCTACAGCTTCATCTTCAGCAAGCGCCCCGGCACGCCGGCCGCCAGCCTGGAAGACGACACGCCGCACGAAGTCAAGCTGGCCCGGCTGCAGCAGCTGCAGGCGGCCATCGACGCCAACACGCGCAAATACAGCCTGGCCATGGTGGGCACGGTGCAAACCATCCTCGTCGAAGGCCGCTCCAAAAAGGATACAGACGATAGCGAACTGCAAGGCCGCACGGAAAACAACCGCGTGGTCAATTTCGACGCCGGCCCGGACGCGCTGCAGCTGGTCGGCCAGCTGGTCGACGTGCGCATCACCGAAAGCCATTCCTACACCCTGCGCGGCGAACTCGTCGCCAGCACACCCGCATTGAAAAGAGCCAGTTGAAAACCAAAGCCCCGATACAGCCGCATTACTTCATCCCCGAGCCGCTGGACAACACGCGCCTGGCGCACCTGTGCGGACCGCTCGATGAAAACCTGCGCCAGATTTCCGCCGCCCTCGACGTGACGATCTTCCGCCGCGGCGAGAAATTCATCGTCGGCGGCAGCAATGCCGAACGCGCCGTGGAAATCCTCGAGCAGTTCTACGCCATCGCCAACAAGGTCGTGCCGCTGGAAGAAGTGCAGCTGGCCCTGGTGGAACAGCGCGCGGGACTGTCCGCCGCCTCGGAACACCACGCCAACGCACCCGCCAGCACCTTCGTCGAGCCGGATATCGCCAGCCCCGTGCTGAAAACGCGGCGCTCCGACCTGCGCGGGCGCACGCCGCACCAGATCGCCTACCTGCGCGACATCCTCGAACACGACATCAGCTTCGGCGTGGGCCCGGCCGGCACGGGTAAAACCTATCTGGCCGTCGCCTGCGCCGTCGACGCGCTCGAACGCGACGCCGTCAAGCGCATCATTTTGACGCGCCCGGCCGTCGAAGCGGGCGAGCGCCTGGGCTTTTTGCCGGGCGACCTGGCACAAAAGGTCGATCCGTATCTGCGTCCCCTGTACGATGCGCTGTATGATTTGCTGGGCTTTGACCGCACGCAAAAGCTGTTTGAAAAACAGGTGATCGAGATCGCCCCGCTGGCCTACATGCGCGGGCGCACCCTGAACCACGCGTTTGTCATCCTCGACGAGGCGCAAAACACCACCGTCGAACAGATGAAGATGTTTTTGACGCGCATCGGCTTCGGCAGCAAGGCCGTGGTGACGGGCGACGTGACGCAAGTCGACCTGCACAAGAGCCAGACGAGCGGCCTGATCGACGCCGTGCACGTGCTGAAAGACGTGCGCGGCATCGGCTTCACGCAATTTAACAGCACCGACGTGGTGCGCCACCCGCTCGTCGCGCGCATCGTCGACGCCTATGAAACGGCGCAGGCGGCCAACGCCGACGCCGCCCAGTTACTCCCCTTGTTGAAACCAGCTGCCGCCAAAAATGTCCGAAAAAAATAAACTGTCCTTGTCCGTGCAATACCCGGATGCCCGCCTGGAAACCCTGATCACGCGCCCGAAAGTACGCCGCTGGGTCAAGGCGGCCCTGTTCGCCCCCGCCGAATTCACGATCCGCTTCGTCGACGCGGAAGAAGGCCGTACCCTGAACCGCGACTACCGCGAAAAGGATTACGCCACCAACGTGCTGACGTTCGCCTACAACGAAGGCGAAGAGTTGAATGACGACGAGCCGACGCGCGCCGACATCATCCTGTGCACGGACGTGCTGGAAAAGGAAGCGGCGGAGCAGAAGAAGAGCGTGGAAGAGCACACGGCCCATTTGATCGTGCACGGCGTGCTGCATGCGCAGGGTTACGACCACATGGATGACGAGGAAGCCACCGAGATGGAGGGCCTGGAAACGGACATCCTCGCGAAACTCGGCATTACCGACCCGTACAAGGAGTAAGAGCATGGGAACCTGGGCACTGGATGCCTTCGGCAACGACTACGCCATGGATTGGGCGCAGGACTTGCACGAATATAAAACCCTGGAACTGGTCGAGACGACGCTCGACAACGTCATCGACAGCCAGGAAGCGCAGCTGGAGGCGCCGTTCGCCGCCGAAGCGCTGGCCGCGCTGGAAGTGATCGCGCGCCTGCTGGGCAAGCCGGGCGAGGACGACCCGGCCACCGCGGAAGTGGACGAATGGGTGGCCGCCTGCAAGAAGAAGGTCACGCCGCCGTTGCTGGAAAAAGCGCGCCTGGCCTTCGACAAGATCGGCGGGGAAGCGTCGGAACTGCGCCAGCTGTGGCAGGACAGCGAGCATTTCGCCGACTGGCAGGCCGACGTGGCGGCCCTGCGCGCGCGCGTGCTGGGCGCGGACGCCTGAAACATCGCGCAACGGCGCACTTCAACATATTAAATTTGCATCAAAAGCGGGGAAATCCGGTATTCCCCCACTTTTGGTGTATCCTATATCCCTTCGCAACAACGGCTCACGCCTCCTATGCCCGAGCACCCTAGTGGCGTCAGAACTGACGTCAAGCCCCACCGGTCACTGTTTGAACGCCTGACCGCACTCATTTCCCCCGAGCCAGAGAACCGTGCAGAATTGCTCGAAGTTCTACACGATGCGCATGAACGCAAGCTGATCGACGCCGACGCCCTGTCGATGATCGAAGGCGTGTTTCAGGTATCGGATCTCTGCGCGCGCGACATCATGATTCCCCGTTCGCAAATGGATGTCATCGACATCAGCAAGCCGATCGAGGAATGGATGCCGGAAGTCCTGTCCACCGCCCACTCGCGCTTCCCCGCGATCGAAGGCGAGCGCGACAAGGTCATCGGCATCCTGCTGGCGAAAGACTTGTTGCGTTATTACGCAGAAGAAACTTTCGACGTCCGCGACATGCTGCGCCCTGCCATCTTCATCCCCGAATCGAAACGCCTGAATGTGCTGCTGCGCGATTTCCGCGCCAACCACAATCACATGGCCATCGTCGTCGATGAATACAGCGGCGTCGCCGGCCTGATCACCATCGAAGACGTGCTGGAACAGATCGTCGGCGATATCGAGGATGAATACGACTTCGACGAAGCCGAGGACAACATCCTGTCGCTCAAGGAAGGCCAGTTCGGCCCCCGCTGGCGCGTCAAGGCGCTGACCGAGATCGAACAGTTCAACGAAGAAGTGGGCAGCCACCTGGTCGACGACGACGTCGACACCATCGGCGGCCTCGTGTCGAAGTACTTGGGCCGCATGGCGCACAAGGGCGATATTTTCGACCTGGGCAATTTGCGCTTCGAGGTGCTGCGCGCCGATGCGCGCCAGGTGCACGTGCTGCTGGTCGAGCGCCTGCCCAACGTGCCGGAACTGGAACTCTGACATGCGCGTGCTGTAAATGCGTTTCAGACGCGCTGACCCCAACGCCCCCGCCAAACCGCCCCGCAGCATAGGGGCGCGCATGCTGACTGCCGCCGTTGCCGGCGCCGTCGCGGTGCTGGCGTTCGCCCCTTTCGGCTACTGGCCCCTGCAAATCCTCAGCCTGGGCGTGCTGTTCTACCAGGTGCTGCGCGCGGCGAACGTCAAGGCCGGCGCGCTGATCGGCTGGGCCTACGGTTTTGGCTGGTGCGCGGCCGGCACGCACTGGCTGTATATCTCCATGCACCGCTATGGCGACATGGCCGCACCGATCGCGGTCATCGCCGTGGCCCTGCTGGCCCTCCTGATGGCCATTTACGTGGCCCTGGCCATGGGCGCGGCCGCCTGGCTGCGCCAGCGCTGGGTGCTGTCCCTGCCCGCCATGACCTTGCTGGTGCTGCCCGCCACCTGGACGCTGTTCGAATGGACGCGCGGCTGGCTGTTTACGGGTTTCCCGTGGCTGGCCACCGGTTACGCCCACAATGCCAGCCCGCTGGCCGGCTTTGCCCCCATCGTCGGTGCGTATGGCCTGGGCTGGCTGGCGGCGCTGTCGGCCGGTGCCCTGCTTTTGCTGACGCACCGCACGCGCTGGTTTGCGCTGGGCGGCGTCATCGCGCTGTACGCCGCAGGCATCGGCTTGCAGTACGTGGCGTGGACGCACCCGGTCGGACGCCCGATCACGGTGCGCCTGTTGCAGGGCAACGTGCCGCAGCAGCAGAAATTCGACCCCGGCTTCGTGCTGGGCGCCCTGCAGATGTACCAGAGCGCCATCACCAGCGCGCCGGCCGACCTGATCGCCACGCCGGAAACGGCCGTCACCGTGCTGCCGCACCAGCTGCCGCCCGGCTATCTGGACAGCCTGGCGGCTTATTCGCAGCAGACGGGCAGCACGATCCTGGTCGGCATGCCCGTGCTCGACGAGCAGCAGCGCTTCTACAATGCGGCCCTGGGGATCACGCCCAACGGCGCGCCGGGACCGTATTACCAGTACCGCAAGCACCATCTGGTGCCGTTCGGCGAATTCGTGCCGCCCGGCCTGCACTGGTTTGTCGCCATGATGGCCATCCCGCTGGGCGACATGGGCCGCGGCGCGGAAGTGCAGGCGCCGCTGCAGGTGCGCGACCAGCTGGTGTTGCCGAATATCTGCTACGAAGACTTGTTTGGCGAGGAAATCGCCGGCCAGCTGGCCAGCGCCCACCGCCATGGCAAGCAGTCGGCGTCCGTGCTGCTGAATATCTCGAACCTGGCCTGGTTCGGCGACTCGATCGCCATCCCGCAGCATTTGCAGATTTCGCAGATGCGCAGCCTGGAAACGGGCCGCCCGATGCTGCGCTCGACAAACACGGGCGCCACCGCCGTCATCGACGGCAAGGGCGTGGTGCAAAGCCTGCTGCCGCCGGAACAGCAAGCCACGCTGGCGGCCAAGGTGCAAGGCATGGGCGGCATGACGCCATACATTCTGTACGGCAACAAACTGGTGCTGGCCCTGGCCGCGCTGGCCCTGCTGGCGGCCTTCCTGCTGTCGCGCGCCGCCCGCCGTGGCCGCGCCGGGCAGCAATAAGCGGCCGATATTGCCCGAAGAGTCACAGTGGGCCCGTAAAAACCGCTAAAATTAGCAAAACCCCGGCCCGGACGCGCTTGACTGGCAGCGTCCGGGCTTCAAGCAAACCTTAACAGCGCGCAGTCTCCCGCGCGGCGAACTCATACGATGCTCACATTTCAACAAATTATCCTGACCTTGCAAACCTATTGGGACAAGCAAGGTTGCGCCCTGCTCCAGCCTTACGACATGGAAGTCGGCGCCGGCACCTTCCACACCGGCACCTTCCTGCGCGCGATCGGCCCGGAACCCTGGCGCGCCGCGTATGTGCAGCCGTCGCGCCGCCCGAAAGATGGCCGCTATGGCGAAAATCCGAACCGCATGCAGCACTACTACCAGTACCAGGTGGTGCTCAAACCCGCGCCGGAAAACATCCTCGACCTGTATCTGGGTTCGCTGGCCGCGCTGGGCCTGGACTTGAAGCAGAATGACGTGCGCTTCGTCGAAGACGACTGGGAAAGCCCGACCCTGGGCGCCTGGGGCCTGGGCTGGGAAGTCTGGCTGAACGGCATGGAAGTGACCCAGTTTACCTACTTCCAGCAAGTGGGCGGCCTCGATTGCAAGCCCGTGCTGGGCGAGATCACCTACGGCATCGAACGCCTGGCCATGTATCTGCAAGGCGTGGAAAACGTGTATGACCTGGTGTGGACCGAGTGGGAAGAAAACGGAGTCACGAAGAAGCTGACCTACGGCGACGTCTTCCACCAGAACGAGGTGGAGCAATCGACCTACAACTTCGAGCACGCGAACACGGACCTGCTGTTCGAACAGTTCGGCAACTACGAAGCGGAAGCGAAGCGTTTGATCGAGCTGCAACTGACCCTGCCCGCCTACGAAAAGATCATGAAGGCTTCGCACAGCTTCAATATGCTCGACGCGCGCGGCGCCATCTCGGTGACGGAACGCGCCGCCTACATCGGCCGCGTGCGCACCCTGTCGCGCCTGGTGGCGCAGGCGTATTACGACTCGCGCGAGCGCCTCGGTTTCCCGATGCTGCCCGCCGCAGACCAACCCGCCGCCGCTTGATCGCCTAGCTCATACACCGCCGTACCAGACAAGAACACCATGAACCAAACACTGCTCATCGAACTGCTGACCGAAGAACTGCCGCCGAAAGCGCTGGCCAAACTGGGCGCCGCCTTCACGGCCGGCATCGTCAACGGCCTGAAAGCGCGCGACTTCCTGGAAGCCGACAGCGTCGCCACCAGCTACGCCTCGCCGCGCCGCCTGGCCGTCTCCATCACCAACGTGCGCGAAGTCTCGCCCGACAAATCGATCCGCGAAAAAGTCTTGCCCGTCTCCGTGGCGCTGGACGCGAACGGCAACGGCACGCCGCCGCTGGCCAAGAAACTGGCCGCACTGGGCTTCCCCGAGCTGACGGTGGCCGAGCTGGAACGCGCCGTCGACGGCAAGGCCGAAAGCTTCTTCTACACCTACACGGCGCCAGGCAGCCAGCTCGCCACCGGCGCGCAGGCTGCATTGACGGAATCTTGCGCCAAGCTGCCGATTCCAAAGCTGATGAGCTATCAGCGCCCGGACGGCACCACCGTGCAATTCGTGCGCCCGGCCCACAGCCTGATCGCCCTGCACGGCATCAATATCCTGCCGTTGACCCTGCTGGGCTTGACGGCCGGCCGCACCACCCTGGGCCACCGCTTCCTCACCGATGGCGAACCGATCACCATCGCGCACGCGGAAAACTATGCGCCTTCGCTGATCCTCAACGCCAGCGTCATCGCCAGCAACGAGGAACGCAAGGAGCGCATCCGCGCCCAGTTGCTGGACAAGGCCGGCGCCGACCAGGTGCTGATGCCCGAAGCGCTGCTCGATGAAGTTACCGCCCTGGTCGAATGGCCGGTCGTGTATGAATGCCACTTCGAGGAGGAGTTCCTGGCAGTGCCGCAGGAATGCCTGATCCTCACCATGCAGACGAACCAGAAATACTTCGCCCTGACGGACAGCGAAGGCAAGCTGCGCTCGCGCTTTTTGATCGTCTCGAACATCGAGACGGACACGCCCGAGCACATCATCGGCGGCAACGAGCGCGTCGTGCGCCCGCGCCTGTCCGACGCCAAGTTCTTCTTCGAGCAAGACAAGAAGAAGACCCTGGCAGCGCGTCTGCCGCTGCTGGCCAACGTGGTCTACCACAACAAGCTGGGCACGCAAGCGGCCCGCACGGAGCGCGTCAAGTCGCTGGCCGGCGCCATCGCCGCCAAGCTGCAATATGACGTGGCACTGGCCGAACGCGGCGCCCTGCTGGCCAAGGCCGATCTGCTGACCGACATGGTGGGCGAATTCCCCGAACTGCAAGGCATCATGGGCACGTATTACGCGCGCCATGACGGCGAACCGGAAGAAGTGGCGCTGGCCGCCTCCGAACACTACCAGCCGCGCTTTGCCGGCGACAGCCTGCCGACCACCGGCACCGGCACCGCCGTGGCCCTGGCCGACAAGCTCGAAACCCTGGTCGGCATCTGGGCCATCGGCCTGGCGCCGACGGGCGACAAGGATCCGTTCGCGCTGCGCCGCCACGCCCTGGGCGTGCTGCGCATGCTGCTGGAAAAACGCTTGCCACTGTCGATCCAGGGCTTGCTGGCCGATGTCGCCGCGCAGTTCGCAACGGTGCCCGGCTTCAAGGATCCGGTCGCGGATGTCACCACCTTCATGCTGGACCGCCTGCGCGGGATCCTGCGCGAACGCGGCTTCTCGCCAAATGAAATCGAAGCCGTCGTGGCGCAAAACCCGGACCGCCTGGACGACATCGTGCAGCGCCTGGAAGCCGTGCAGGCGTTTGCCGCCCTGCCGGAAAGCGCCTCGCTGGCCGCCGCCAACAAGCGCATCACGAACATCCTGAAAAAGAACGAGGAAGCCGTCAGCCAGGTCGCCGCCGGTGGCGTGAACGTGGCGCTGCTGCAGGACGAAGCGGAGAAAAAACTGGCCGCCGCCGTTTCGCGCGTGCAGCCGGAAGTCGACGCGGCCTTTGCCAAGGGCGATTTCACCAGCACCCTGCAAACCCTGGCGCAGCTGCGCGACGATGTCGATGGCTTCTTCAATGACGTGATGGTGATGGCCGAGGATGTCGCCCTGCGCAACAACCGCCTGGCCTTGCTGTCGTCCTTGCACGGCATGATGAACCGCGTGGCCGACATTTCCAAGCTGGCGGCATAATGGGTACTCCGGCTCTGAAACTGATTATTCTCGACCGCGACGGCGTCATTAATCATGACTCGCCGGACTTCATCAAGTCGCCGGCCGAATGGCTGCCGATCCCCGGTTCGCTCGAAGCGATCGCCCGCCTGAACCAGGCTGGCTATCGCGTCGTCATCGCCTCGAACCAGTCGGGCATCGCGCGCGAATATTTCGACATGACGGTGCTGAACGCGATCCACCAGAAGATGCACACCCTGGCGCAGCAGGTAGGCGCCGATATCGACGCCATCTTCTTTTGCCCACACGCGGGCGCGGACAACTGCGACTGCCGCAAGCCCAAGCCCGGCATGTTCCATGAGATCTCGCAGCGCTACAACACCAGCCTGAAAGGCGTGCCCACCGTCGGCGATTCGCTGCGCGACCTGCAGGCCGGCTTCATCAGCGGCTGCGTGCCCTACCTGGTATTGACGGGCAAGGGCGAAAAGACCAACGAAACGGGTGGCCTGCCGCCTGGCACCCAGGTCTTCCCCGACCTGGCCGCCGTCGTCAGCCATCTGCTCAAGGCGCCCGCCGCAGCGGCGCCCAGCGTGGCATTGAGTATCTAATCTTCGGAGAACCGCATTGCGTAATATTTCCCTGTTCCTGCGATCCCTGCTGTTCATGATCATCATGATCGTGGCCACCATCGTCTGGGCCTGCGTGTGCTTTTTTGCCGCGCCATTGAGCTACAACAAGCGCTATTGGGTCACCTCGCGCTGGAACGTGTTTATCCTGTGGTGTGCCAAGGTCATTTGCGGCATCCGCTATGAAGTCAAGGGCGCCGAGAACTTCCCCGACGCGCCGGCCATCGTGCTGTCGAAGCACCAGTCGGCATGGGAAACCATCTTTTTGCTTCCCAGCCTGCCACGCCCGCTCGTGTATGTGTTCAAGAAGGAGATTTTGTACATCCCGTTCTTCGGCTGGGCCATGGCGCTGCTGCGCATGATCCCCATCGACCGCAAGCAGGGCAAGCATGCGTTCAAGAGCGTGGTCGCGCATGGCAAGCGCCGTCTGGCCGATGGCCAATGGATTATCATGTTCCCTGAAGGCACGCGCATTCCCGTGGGCCAGGCGGGCAAGTACAAGAGCGGCGGCACGCGTCTGGCCATCGCCACGGGCGCCGTGGTGGTGCCGATTGCACACAACTCAGGCGAGTGCTGGCCCAAGCAGTCATTCCTCAAACGCCCGGGACTGATCACCGTCTCGATAGGCAAACCGATTTCGCCGGAAGGGCAAACCCCGGACAGCATGATGCAACAGGTGGAAAATTGGATAGAATCAGAAATGCGCGTCATTTCGCCTCACGCCTACAACGCTGGCTAGACGGCATCAGCGCGGTCATCCAGGAGCCGACACTGCGCCAGCAGATGAAGACCATCAAGGTCGGCGACCAGCAACTGGATTTGTTCGCGCATGACGTCTCGACCAGCACGCCCCCGGCGGTGCGCCCCACGGCACCGCCAGCGCCGCCCGTGGCGCCACCGGTAGTGGCGCCCGCGCCCCCCATCATTCGTCCTGCCCCGCCTCCCCTGCCTTCCCCGCCACGCACCGCCGATGGTCCGCCGCTGCGCCAGCTGCAGCTGGGCAGCCACCTCGTCGAATTCGCCCTGCGCCGCTCCACGCGCCGTTCCATCGGCTTCATGATCGACGATAACGGCTTGCGCGTCACGGCGCCCAAGCGCGTGACCCTGGCCGAAATCGACAACGCCATCCGCGCCAAGCAAGGCTGGATCGTCTCGAAGCTGCTGGAGCGGGGCGAGCGCAAGGTGCAGCGCCAGCAGCGCCCGCCCGTGGCCTGGGTCGATGGCGCCGTACTGCCCTACCTCGGCGGTGACATCACCCTGCGACTGCACCAGGCGCCGCGCCACCGCGCCAGCTTCCAGCGCGAGACGAATGAGCTGCACGTATGGGTCACGCCCACGGGCAGCGAGCAGCAATTGAAGGAAAAAGTGAAGGGCTGGTTCCAGCATGAAGCGCGCCAGCTGTTCGAGGCGCGGCTGGACCTGTATGCGGACAAGCTGGGCGTGCGCTACGACTCATTGTCGCTATCGTCGGCCGGCACGCGCTGGGGCAGCTGCACTATCGAGCGCAAGATCCGCCTGAACTGGCGTTTGATCCACTTCGCCCTGCCGCTGATCGACTACGTGGTGGCGCACGAACTGTCGCACCTGCTGGAAATGAACCACAGCCCCCGCTTCTGGGCCACCGTGGAATCGATCTATCCCGATTACGACGGCGCCAAGCAGGCGCTGAGGAAGCGCTCGCAAGAGCTGCCAGTCCTGTTCGCGTAAACAACATTGTTGGCGTCGCCTGTCGGATTACGCGCAAGCGCTAATCCGACCTACCTCGATCACGGCAGTAGGTCGGATTAGGCCGCAGGCCGTAATCCGACAACATTGTTGGCCGTGCATCCATCACGGCAACAGGGGCTGGATGGCCGCTATCGTGCGCGGCGTGGCGCCCCGGTGCTGGTTGGCAAACGCCAGCGCTTTTTCTCCCATAACCGCCAGGCGCGCGGGATCCTGCAGCAGGGCCGACGCCTGCGCCATCAGCGCATCGGCGTCTGCCACCAGCGCGGCGCCGCCGGCGGCAATCGCCTGCTCGGTCACCAGCGCAAAATTGAAGGTGTGGGGACCGATCAGCACGGGCTTGCCCAGGGCTGCCGGCTCGATCAGGTTTTGCCCGCCCAGCGGCAGCAGGCTGCCGCCGACGAAAGCGCAATCGCAGGCTGCATAGTACGCAAACATCTCGCCCATCGAATCGCCCAGCAGCACCTGCGTGGCTGCCGCAACGGCATCGCCCTGCGCCAGGCCGGACCTGCGCTGCACGGCCAGGCCCTGCGCCGCGATCAGTTTTTCCACTTCGTCGAAGCGCTGCGGATGGCGCGGCACGATCAGCAGCAGCGCATTCGCGGGCAAGCTGGCTCGGGCATAGGCATCGAGGATCAGCGGCTCTTCCCCTTCGCGCGTGCTGGCGCACAGCAGCACGGGACGTGCGCCGATGGCTGCGCGCAGCGCCGCCCCCGTCGCCAGCGCCGCCTCGGGCACGACGACGTCGAACTTGATGCTGCCCGTGACGACCACGTCACGCACGCCCAGCTGGCGCACGCGATCGGCGTCGTCCTGCGTCTGCGCCGCCACCAGGGTGATGCCGCGCGCCGCATCGGTGATGAGCTTACCCAGGCGCTGCGCCTTGCCCAGCGAGCGCTGCGACAATCGCGCATTGGCCAGCACCACGGGCACTTTGTAGCGATTGCATTGGTGAATCAGATTCGGCCACACTTCCGTCTCCATCAGGATGCAGATGCGCGGCGCGAAATGGCGGATGAAGCGGGCCGGCATGGCGCCCGTGTCATACGGCAGATAGCTTTGCACGAGACGCGTGCCGTGTTTGGCGAACAGGGACTTGCCCGTGGCGCGCCCCGTCGGCGTCATGTGCGTGAGGACGATGCGGCAAGCGGGCCATGCGGCCAGCAGCGCATCGATCAGCGGCTCGGCCGCGCGCGTCTCGCCGACGGAAACGGCGTGCAGCCAGATGGTGTCCATGGCAGGGGCTGGCTGGCGCCCGTAAAAGCCCAGGCGCTCGCCCAAGTGCTGGCGGTAGCCGGGTTCCTGGCGTCCGCGCAGCCACAGCCGCGCCAGCACCAGTGGCAAGGCCAGCCACCAGGCAAGGGTATATAGAAGTCGCATGATTGTTTGATGTTGAAGTCAGGCGGGAGGATAGTCGGCCAGCAGGCGCTGCGCCGCGGCCAGCACTTCCGGCACGCCGGGCGGCGCGCCCTTGTCGCCCAGATTGATGATTTTCGGCGACCAGTTGCCTTCCGTTTTCCACAGCGGCGAATCGGCATAGATTTCCACCGTCGGACGCACAAAGGCGGCGGCGATATGCGTCAAGCCCGTGTCGACGCCGATCACCAGCGCCGCGTGGCGCGCCAGCAGGGTGGCGTCGCCCATCGACAGCTTAGGCAGCACGCGCGCATTCGGCAAGCCGGCCGCCACTTGTTCGGCTTCCGCCTTTTCCTTGGGCGAACCCCAGGGCAGCAGAATCGGCATGGGCGCGAGCGCCTGGCCCAGGGCGATCCAGTTTTCCGGTGCCCATTTCTTGGCGTCGCGCGCCGTGCCGTGGAAATACACGCAGTAAGGCGCCTCGCCCATCCAGTCCGGGCGCGGCTCGCTGCCTGATACTTCCGGCAAGCCGAAATCAGCCGGCGTGTCGACCGTGTAGCCGAGTGCCGCGGCAGCCACCAGGCGGCCCCGCGCTACCGCATGCGTGCGCGGGTCGAGGGGAATGCTTTTCGTGTGAAACAGGCGCGAGATGCCTTCATAGCCGGAACCTTCGCTGCCATTGGCCAGGCCGACTTTCTGTCCGCCCGGCGCCAGGCGCGCGGCGCCCATGATGATGCCCGTCTTGAGCAAGCCCTGGGTATCGAACACATAATCGTAGCGCGTCTGCCGCAGGCTGCGGAAGAAGGCGGCGATTTCCGCGCGCGTCTCTTTCTTGCCCAGGCTCTTGCGCCAGCGCCGCAGCGCAAACGGGAAGATGGTAGCCACGCGCGGGTTCAGGCGCACCAGGCTGGTATAGCCCTCCTCGACCACCCAGTCGATGGTCGCGTTCGGGAAATGGCGGGCGATGTCCGCCACCATCGGCAAGTTATGCAGCACGTCGCCCAGCGAAGATACCCGCACCAGCAGGATTTTCAAGGGCGCCTGTGCGCCAGGTTGACCGGCCATGCTGTCAGAACGGCAGGACAGCGTCTGGCTTGGCCGCCAGGATCACGCTCTTGAACTGCCCCTGGATGCGCGCCAGGGCTTCCGGCGTTTCCGCTTCGAAGCGCATGACGATCACCGGCGTGGTGTTCGACGAGCGGGCCAGGCCGAAGCCGTCCGCGTATTCCACGCGCAAGCCGTCGATGGTGATGATCTGTTCATTGCCGGGGAAGACAGCGTCGCGGCGCAGCATGTCCATCAGCGCGACGTTCTCGCCCTCCTTCAGTTCCAGGTGCAGTTCCGGCGTGCTGTCGGACTGCGGCAGGGAATTGAGCAGGCTTGACGGATCCGCTTCGCGCGTGAGGATTTCCAGCAGGCGCGCAGCCGAATACAGGCCGTCGTCGAAACCGTACCAGCGGTCCTTGAAGAAGATGTGGCCGCTCATTTCGCCGCCCAGCGGCGCGCCCGTTTCACGCAACTTGGCTTTCACCAGCGAGTGGCCCGTCTTGTACATCAGCGGCACGCCGCCATGCTTGCTGATCCACGGCGCCAGGTGGCGCGTGCATTTCACGTCATACAAAATCTGCGCACCCGGATGACGGGTCAGCACGTCGGCGGCAAACAGCATCATCTGGCGGTCAGGGTAGATGATCTGGCCATCCTTGGTGACCACGCCCAGGCGGTCGCCGTCGCCGTCGAAGGCGATGCCGATTTCGGCATCCGTCTCGGCCAGGCAGCGGATCAGGTCTTGCAGGTTTTCCGGATGCGCCGGGTCCGGGTGGTGGTTCGGGAAATTGCCATCGACTTCGCAGAACAGTTCGATGACTTTGCAGCCCATGCCGCGGAACAGGTCGCCCGCGAATGCGCCGGCCACGCCATTGCCGCAGTCGACGGCGATCTTGATCGGGCGCGCCAGCTTGACGTCGCCCAGGATGCGCTCCAGGTAGGCGGCGCGGATATCGTGCGTGGCATAGCTGCCCGGCGTGCTGCTGGCGCTGCCGTCGTGCGCGACGATGCTGTGGTACAGGGCCTGGATCGCTTCGCCGTGAATGGCTTCACCGGCCAGCACCATCTTGAAGCCGTTGTAGTCGGGCGGATTGTGGCTGCCCGTGACCATGATGCCGGAGCGCGTGTCGAGCACATTCGTGCCGAAATAAACCATCGGCGTAGCCACCACGCCCAGGTCGATCACATCGATGCCTGCCGCTTGCAAGCCCTGCGCCAGCGCTGCCGTCAATTCCGGTCCCGACAGGCGGCCATCGCGGCCGATCACGACCCGCTGCTCGCCCTTGGCCAGGGCCGCCTGGCCAAATGCCTGACCGATCTTGTGCGCCACGCTGGCATCGAGGGTTTTAGCGATGATGCCGCGGATATCGTAGGCCTTGAAGATCGTTCTGGACAATGGAAGCATGGTGTGGGCGGTATAAGTAAGGGAATAGTGTGGTGCCTGGCAAGGTGCAGCGCGCGGCTGACAGCTTGCTACTGCGCCAAGAGTATACCAAATTATACGCGCAGCAGATCGATCGACTTGCCCGATTCCACCCACTGCTTGACCCACAGCGGCTGGCGACCACGGCCTGTCCATTGCTCGGTCGCATTGTCAGGGTGGCGGTAACGCACCGCGACCTTGCCCGTGCGCGGGTGCAAACCATCGAGTATCAGCTGTTTCAGCGGAATGCCCGCCTGCTGCGCGATGGCCATGATCTGTTCGCGCGCCTTGTTCAAGTCTTCGCGCTCGCGGCCGTTCAATTCCTGCCTCACATTATCTTCCAGCTTGCGCAATTCCAGCATTGTCATCGTTGACAGATCCATCCGGTACATCCTTTACATTAATTTAAATAATAAAATCACGTGAAATATACTACATTGTATAAACAGCTGCGCACCGTTGCATAATCCATCAACTATTGAATCACGGCCATCAGCGTATTTATCTGCTCAACATTAAGATTCAATGAAGAATATGCCGAAAGCACGCGTAAAAAATAAATAAACAAGGATGCGTGGCATTCCGGAATGGCTGCGCATGCCGCTTGCAAGGCTGGCATGGCGCATGCCATCCATGCCGATAAACGCGCTGGCCGATTATTATCGATGTACGGCAGCGGGAAATGCAGCCCTATTAAATCCCCATGCGGCATAATCGGCATCCGCTTTTTCCTTCCCTCCGGCCATGCGCGCAATTGCTCGCAGACCCGCAATGTCCCCAACGCCAAAGGACTGGCATGCTTATAATGCAGGCGCGTAGTTCACTTCACCCCGGCACATATGAAAACTTACTTTATCGGCGATCTGCAAGGCTGCCACGCACAAACCGTCGAGCTGATCGAACGGATCCAGGCGGCAGCGGATGGCCCCTACCGCCTGCTGTTCGCGGGCGACCTGATCAATCGCGGCCCCGCATCGCTGGCCACCCTGCGCCACGTGCATGCGCTGGCGCGGCAGGGCCTGGCCGACAGCGTCCTGGGCAACCATGACTTGCACCTGCTGGCCGTGGCCAACGGCATCCGCCCCAAGCATGCGTCCGATACGCTGGCCGAGATCCTCGATGCGCCCGACCGCGAGGAATTGCTCGCCTGGCTGCGCCAGCGGCCACTGGCACTGGAACACGACGGCCATGTGCTCGTGCATGCGGGCTTGCTGCCGCAATGGAGCGCTGCCCAGGCCCTGTCGCTGAGCGGGGAAGTGTCCGCCATGCTGCGCAGCGACGGCTGGGTGGCGTTCCTGCGTACCATGTACGGCAACGAGCCGGCCGCCTGGCGCGACGACCTGCAGGGCGCCGACCGGCTGCGCTGCATCATCAACGCCATGACGCGGCTGCGCTTTTGCACGCCGGATGGCGTGATGGACTTCAAGATGAAGGAAAGCGGCAGCCCGCCGCCCGGCTCCGGCCTGCTGCCGTGGTTCGACGTACCCGGACGGCGCAGCGCTGGCGACACCATCGTCTTCGGCCACTGGTCGGCGCTGGGACTGCAGTTGCGACCACACCTGATTGGCCTCGATAGCGGCTGCGTGTGGGGCGGCAAACTGTCGGCCGTGTGTCTGGAAGACCGCTCGCTGCTGCAAGTCGACTGCCCTGCCTTCCAGCAGCACAGTGGCAAGCGGTAAGTGACAAGCATGGCGCGCATATGCTTAGTCGAAATCGGTCGTTGGCCTTGCCGCGCGTGGCCCTTATGATGCAACGTTTATGATGCAGCTTTTGTCTGTGCGATCCCATGCCCCCTGATACCGACAGACTGGCGCGCTGGCTGCTCGGCAGCCTGGAACTCGACACCGCCGTCCTGCATGTGGGCCAGTACTGCGGCCGCTGGCGCGCCTCCACGGCAGGCCGGGAACTGGGCAGCTTTCACCTGGTGCTCGATGGCCACTGCTATCTGCACCTCGATGGCGCGGCGCCGATTGCGCTCGGCCCGCGCGACGGCGTCTTCCTGCTGCGCGACTTGCCGCACTTTCTGAGTCCCCATAGCGACCCGCTGCAGGCGGTCAGCGCGCAAGCCATGCTGCCGCTGCAGGCGCCCACGAAACTGCCGGCGACGGCGCTGGCCTGCGGCTTCTTTCAATTTCGCGGTGCCCTCTCAGCGCTGATCGTCGACTCCTTCCCGCCATATCTGCTGATACGCGGCGACGCGCCCGCCTTCAGCGCCGCCGCCGCGCTGTTCGACCTGATCCTGGCGGAAGCGGGCGGCGATCCGGAACAACCGTCGCCGCTCATCGCGCGCCTGGTCGAACTGCTGTTCTTTTACCTGATCCGCCATGTGGCGCAGGGCGAGCAGGTGGCGGCCGGCCTGCTGTCGCTGCTGCACCAGCCCGCGTTTTCGCCGCTGCTCGAACGCATGCTCAACGCCCCCGCCGCCGACTGGTCGATCGAGAACATGGCCAAGGCAGCGTGCATGTCGCGCGCCAGCTTCTGCAAGCATTTCGCCAGCGCCAGCGGCCACTCGCCGGCCCAGTTCCTGCTCCTGCTGCGCATGAAGATCGCGGCGCGCCGGCTGCACGACGGCGTCTCCGTCGAACGCGCGGCCGAACTGGTGGGCTACCGCTCGCACGCCGCCTTTACGCGCGCCTTCAAGCGGGTCACGGGCGAGCAGCCGGGCGCCTACCGGCGCGACCAGCGCCTGCGCCAGCTGGCCAGCTGAAATCAAGGATCTCACAATCGCAGACGAACGAGCACAAAAGGGCGACGCTGACGTCTGTTGCGCACACGGCATGGCCGATATAATGGCCGGGTGACTTACCAACTTAGCAAGGTACCCCATGTCCCGTCTGACGCTGCACACTCTCGATACCGCTCCGGCCGATAGCCGTCCCTTCGTGGAAAAGGCCATCGCCAACAATGGCTTCCTGCCCAACCTGATCGGCGTGCTGGCCAATGCCCCGCTGGCCCTGGAAACCTATCTGACCGTCTCCGGCATCAATGGGCGCGCCAGCCTGAGCCTGATGGAACGCGAAGTGGTGCAAATCACGGCAGCGCGCATCCATGGCTGCGATTTCTGCATCGCCGGCCACAGCGCCATCTCGCTGAAAAAAGCGGGCCAGACACCGGACACGGTGCGCGCCCTGCAGCACGGCCAGCCGACGGGTGACATCAAACTGGATGCCGTCGCCGCCTTCGCCACGGCCGTCATCGCCACGCGCGGCGCCGTCAGCGACGCCGAATATCAAGCCTTCCTGGCCGCCGGCTACGAGGAACAGCAGGCGCTGGAAGTCGTGCTGGGCATCAGCCTGGCCACCCTGTGCAATTTCTCCAACAGCCTGGCCGGCACGCCCGTCAATCCGCAGTTGACGCCCTACCTGCCTGGCGCCGTCTGACATGGGCCGCCTCAATCACTGGCTGCACATGCATGCCGACCAGCTTGACCAATCATCGGAACTGGCTGAAACCGTTTTGCCGGCCCTCGCTGGCGACCAGCTGCTGGCTATCGGCGTGCCGCAGGCACATGGCGGCGCGGGCGGCGACGTACGCGACGCCATCGACGCCATCGCCAAAGTGGCCGAGCAATCGGTGACGGCAGCTTTTGTTTTCTGGGGCCAGCGCTGCTTCATCGAATTCCTGCTGCAAAGCGAGAACCGCGCGTTGGCCGAGCGCCGCTTGCCAGGCCTGCTGGCAGGCACGCAAGCGGGCGCCAGCGGTTTGTCGAACGCCATGAAATTCTTGTCCGGCATCGAGCAGTTGCAGATCACGGGCGCGCGCCACGATGACGGCCTGCTGGTCGACGGCGGCCTGGCCTGGGTGACGAACTTGCGCAAGGCGGGCTTTGTCGCGGCGGCCGCGGTGGCGCCGAACGATGGCGCGCCCCCCGTCATCGTCGCCTTCGACAGCGGTACGGCAGGCGTCAAGCGCAGCGAAGACCTGGACCTGATCGCCCTGCGCGGCAGCAATACGGCTTCCGTCAAGCTGGCGCAGGTGCACATTCCCGCCGCGGACATCATCAGCGACAATGCGCCAGCCTGGCTGCCGCAGGTGCGCCCATCGTTCCTCGGCATGCAGTGCGGCCTGTCGATCGGCCTGGCGCGCGCCAGCCTGGCAAAAGCGGCGCAGATTTCCGCCGGCTCGCGCAACCAGCTCACGCCCCGCATCGAAGCGCTGCAAGCCACCCTGGAAAACGCCGTCGCTACCCTGCTGGCCGGCGTGCATGATGGCCGCTTCCAGACGCAGGCGCCAGCCATGTTCCGCCTGCGCATACAGCTGGCCGACGTGCTGCAGCAGGCGCTGATGCTGGAACTGCAAGCCATGGGCGGGCGCGCCTACCTGAACGCCGAGCAGCAGGGCTTTGCCCGCCGCTGGCGCGAATCGTCGTTCATCCCCATCGTCACCCCCAGCCTGACGCAATTGCAGGCGGCCTTGCAGCTGTTCGACAGCCAGCAGGCGGCCAAGGCGGCGGGAGCCCCGGCATGACGGCAGCGGCGCAAGACTGGGCGCTGCAGGCACAGGACCTGAGCTACGCCTATCCCGGCACGGCGCCTGTGTTCCAGCACGTCTCGCTGGGCGTGCGCAAGCGTGAAATCGTCTGCCTGCTGGGCGGCAGCGGCTGCGGTAAATCGAGCCTGCTGCGCGTGCTGGCCGGCTTGCAGCCGCCATCGACGGGCGAGATCCAGTTCCTCGATGCGCCCATGCGCGAACCGGATCCGCGCAGCGCCCTCGTCTTCCAGCAGGCCAGCCTCTTGCCCTGGCTGAATGTCACGGGCAATGCCGGTTTTGGCCTGGACTTCAAGCACCAGCCGCAGCTCACGCGCGAGGCGCACCAGGCGCGCGTGGCGCAAGCCATCGAAGCGGTCGGCTTGAAGGGCCGCGAAAAACTGTACCCGTCCGCCCTGTCGGGCGGCATGGCGCAGCGCGTGGCGCTGGCCCGTGCGCTGGCGCGCGAACCGGAACTGCTGTTTGCCGATGAACCGTTTTCCGCGCTCGACGCCATCACGCGCGCCGAGATGCAGTCGCTGCTGGTCGACGTGGTGCACCGCTGGCACACGGCCGTGCTGCTCGTCACGCACGATATCGATGAAGCGATCCTCGTGGCCGACCGCATCTTGCTCATGGGCGGCAAGCCGGGCAACATCGTGCGCGAATGGCCCGTCGCCATCGCCCAGCCGCGCATCGGCCACAGCGCTGACGTGATCGCCCTCAAGATGGACATCCTCGACGCCCTGCAGGCGCTGCAAAAGCAGGATCAAACGCCCGCCTTTGCTCCCCATTAATCGACCGGAACATTCCCATGACATTCGAAGACCAAAACAAACCCCTGCACATCTGCGCCTCGTCCGATTGCGATTGCGGCCTGACGCGGCGCGACTTCCTGCGCATGTCGGCCCTGGCCACGGCCAGCGTCGCCTCGCCGCTGCTGTTCGCCGGCGACGCCATGGCCCAGCAAGGTCCGAAAGGCGACGACCAGCCCGTGAAGATCGGCTACCTGCCGATTACCGACGCCACCCCGCTGCTCGTCGCGCACGCCCGCAAGCTGTTCGAAGCGGAAGGCTTGCAGGCGGAAACGCCGCGCCTGTTCCGCAGCTGGGCGCAGATCATCGAAGCCTTCGTCGCCGGCCAGGTCAACGTCATCCACCTGCTGTCGCCGGCCACCCTGTGGGTGCGCTACGGCGCCAAGTTCCCCGCGAAAGTCGTCGCCTGGAACCACGTCAACGGTTCCGCGCTGACGGTGGCCAACGAGATCAACAAGGTCTCCGACCTGGGCGGGCGCACGGTCGCCATCCCGTTCTGGTACTCGATCCACAACATCCTGTTGCAGCAAATCCTGAGCGCCAATGGCTTGACCCCGGTCACGCGCGCGCGCAACGCAGCCATCAAATCGAATGAGGTCAATCTGATCGTGCTGGCGCCGGCCGAAATGGTCTCCGCGCTGGCCAGCAAGTCGATTGCCGGCTACATCGTGGCCGAGCCGTTCAATGCGGCGGCAGAAAACGCCGGCATCGGCAAGATCCTGCGCTTCTCGGGCGACGTGTGGAAAAACCATGCATGCTGCGTCACGTTCCTGTCCGAACGCGACATCAACACGCGTCCCGAATGGGCGCAAAAGGTCACCAACGCCATCGTCAAGGCGCAGCTGTGGACGCGCTCGAACCAGGTCGACACGGCCAAGCTGCTGTCGAACGTGGGCGAGCACCGCTACACGCCGCATCCGCTGCAAGTGCTGACGAAGGTGCTGGCCACCACCGATTACGCCAGCTATGAAAAACAGGGCCTGATCGTGCACAAGAACTGGCAGCAGCGCCGCATCGACTTCCAGCCATATCCGTTCGCCTCGTACACGGAAGAGCTGGTGCGCGCCATTGGCCGCACCAAGGTCGAAGGCGATACGCGCTTCCTGGCCAACCTCGATCCGAAGTTCGCCGCGCGCGACCTGGTCGATGACCGCTTCGTGCGCAAGGCCATCACGGCAGTCGGCGGCCCGGCCGCCTTCGGCTTGCCGGCCAACCTGCTGCGCAGCGAAACCGTGGCGGTCTGACGATGGCAAGCAAGTTGTTCACGAAGTTCGGCCTGCCCCTGGTGGGGCTGGCCTGTGCCTTGCTGCTGTGGTCCATGGGCGTGACGGCGCTGGAGAAATCCACGCCGATCGCCACCGCCTTCGCCCCCTTGCCCACGGCGCTGGCGTTCCAGGAGATGGTGGGCGGTTCGGATATCTGGCTGCACGTGGTACTGAGCCTGCAAAGGGTAGCCGTGGGCCTGGGACTGGCCATCGTCATCGGCGTGCCGCTGGGCGTGCTGGTGGCCATGTCGAAGAGCTTTTCCGGCGCGGCCATGCCGCTGTTCCAGCTGCTGCGCATGATTTCGCCGTTATCGTGGATGCCGATTGCCGTGATGGTGCTCGGTGTCGGTGACGCGCCCGTGTACTTCCTGCTGGCGTTTGCGGCCGTCTGGCCGATCCTGCTCAATACGGCGGCCGGCGTGGCGCGGCTCGATCCGAACTGGCTGCTGCTGGCGCGCAGCCTGTCGGCCACGCGCAGCGAGATCGTCTTCAAGGTGATTTTGCCGGGCATTACGGCCGATATCCTGACGGGCGTGCGCCTGGCCATCGGCATCATCTGGATCGTGCTGGTACCGGCGGAAATGCTGGGCGTGTCGGCGGGTCTCGGCTACTTCATCCTCGACACGCGCGACCGGCTCGCGTATTCGGAGCTGATGGCCGCCATCGTGCTGATCGGCATACTCGGTTTCATCCTCGACTACCTGGCCCGCGCCGCGCATGCGCGCTGGCTGCACGTGAAGAACTAAGCCGCCTGGTCCAGCGGCAGCGTGGCGGCGATAGTCGCCTGCGTTGCCGCTGCCAGTTCACGGCGGTGCGCGTCGAGCGTCGCCACTGGCGCCAGACAGGTCAGGCGCGCCGTGATGGGCGGGCCGCTCAGAATCGCCACCATGCTTTGCGCAAAACTCATCTCGCCGATGAAATCGACGGCGTGGTGCAAGGCTCCCTTGTCATCCACATACACGAGCGCGAACGGCTGCACCGGCACTTGCGCGTCGATGGCCGCCTCGAACAGGTTGGCGTGAAACGGCAGGATCTGTCCTTGCGCGGCGGTCGTGCCTTCGGGGAAGAACGCAATGCGCTCGCCCGCCGTCAATTTATCCACCAGGCCCTGGAAAATCAAACGCAGGTCGCGCTTGCTGCCGCGCGAAATGAAAATGGTGCCGGCGCGCCCCGCCAGCCAGCCCAGGATCGGCCAGGCGCGGATTTCCGCCTTGGCGACGAAACGGCAGGGGTGGACGGCATTGATGACGAAGATATCGAGCCACGAAACGTGGTTCGCCACCACCATCGCATGGTCGAGTGCCGGCACGCTGTCTGCCGGCTGCGCCACGTGCACGCCGCAGATGTCGAGCAGTTGCGTCGACCAGCGGCGGATCCGCCGGTTGCGCCCCTCCAGGTCCAGCCAGGGAAAGAGCACGGCGCTCTTGGCCATGCCGCAGCCCAGGTGAATGGCGATGCGCGCGAGGCGGTAGGTAAGCAGAAGTTTCAAATCACACCAACAAATAAACCAGAACCGAAATCCGGGAGCAGACAAGGGATGCCGGGGCAGCGCGCCCCGGTCCATGGATCTGATTTTTTAACGCTGAAACGCCACCTGTCCGGCAACGATGGTCGCCTTGACGATGCCGCTCAGCTCATAGCCGAGGAAAGGCGTGTGCTTGCCCTGGCTGGCCAGCGACGCCGACGACACGGTCCAGCGCGCGGCGGGATCGAAGACGCAGATGTCGGCCGCTTCGCCCACGGCCAGGCTGCCGGCCGGGATGCCGGCGACACGGGCCGCGTCCGCCGTGACCTTGGCCACGGCGCGCGCCAGCGGACGGGCGCCCGCTTGCGGCTGCGCCAGCGCATAGTCGTCGGCCCATTTCAGGGCCAGCGACAGCAGCAGCTCGAGCCCCGTGGCGCCGGGCGACGCTTCGCCGAACGGCAGCAGTTTTTCATCGTCGTCGACAGGCGTATGGTCCGAGCACATGGCGTCGACCGTGCCGTCAAACAGGCCGGCGCGGATCGCATCGCGATCGCGCTGGCTGCGGAACGGCGGCGTGACCCTCGCATTCGGGTCGAAGAAGCCGATATCGGCGTCCGTCAGGTGCACATGGTGCACGCCCACGTCGCAGGTGACGGGCAAGCCTTCGGCCTTGGCCGCGCGGATCAGTTCCAGGCCGGCCGCCGACGAGATGCGGCACAGGTGCACGCGCGCGCGGCTGGCGCGCATCAATTCGAAAATCGTGTGCAGGGCGATGGTTTCGGACATCACGGGCACGCCGGACAGCCCCAGGCGCGACGCCAGCGGGCCGCTGTGGGCGATGCCGCCGCGGCCGATATGCGGATCCTGCGGGCGCAGCCAGACGGTGTAGCCGAAGGTGTTCGCATACTGCATGGCGCGCAGCAGCACGGTGGTGTCTTCGATCGGCTCTTCCGCCTGCGCGAAGCCGATGCAGCCCGCTTCCGTCAGTTCCGCCATTTCCGTCAGCGACTTGCCCTTCAAGCCCATGGTCAGTGCGCCCAGCGGATGCACGTGGGCCTTGTTCTGCGTCTTGGCGCGGTATTTCAGCATCTCCACCAGGCCCGGCTCGTCCAGCACGGGGTCGGTGTCGGGCGGGCATACCAGGCTCGTGACGCCGCCTTGGAGAGCTGCCTGCAATTCCGATTCCAGGGTCGCCTTGTATTCGTAGCCCGGCTCGCGCAGGCGCGCGGACAGGTCGACCAGGCCGGGGGAAACCACCAGGCCGGCCGCGTCAAACGTGGTGTCGGCCTTGAAACCGGCCGGGGCGCTGCCCACGGCCAGCACCTTGCCGTCGGCGATAAACAGGTCTTGCAAGCCATCGATGCCGTTGGCAGGGTCGATCAGGTGGCCGTTCTTGATATGTAGTGTCGTCATGCTCGCTTACTCGTCCTTGGGCTATCAGCCCTGATTACCAGCCAAAATACTCATCACCGCCATGCGCACGGCGATACCGAAGGTCACCTGCGGCAGGATCACCGCCTGCGGACCGTCGGCCACGGCCGAATCGATTTCCACGCCGCGGTTCATCGGGCCCGGATGCATGACGATGGCGTCCGGTTTCGCCAGCGCCAGGCGCTCGGGCGTGAGGCCGTAGCTCTTGAAGTATTCCTGCGCCGATGGCAGCAGCGCGCCGCTCATGCGTTCATTTTGCAGGCGCAGCATGATGATCACGTCGACGCCCTTGAGGCCTTCATCCATGTTGGTGAAGGTGCGCACGCCCATCTGCTCCAGGCCGCCCGGCAGCAGGGTGTGCGGACCGATGGCGCGCACTTCCGGCACGCCCAGCGTGGTCAGCGCGTGGATGTCGGAACGGGCCACGCGGCTGTGCAGGATGTCGCCCACGATGGCCACCGTCAAGTTGGTGAAATCCTTCTTGTAATGGCGGATCGTGTACATGTCGAGCAAGCCCTGGGTCGGGTGCGCATGGCGTCCGTCGCCCGCGTTGACAACATGGACGTGCGGCTGCCTGGTGTCGATCAGGTGCTTGGCGATCAGGTAGGGCGCACCCGACTGCGCGTGGCGCACGACGAACATGTCGGCATGCATGGCCGACAGGTTGTCGATCGTGTCGAGCAGGGACTCGCCCTTGCTGGCCGACGACGCCTGGATGTTCAGGTTGATGACGTCGGCCGACAGCCGCTTCGAGGCGATCTCGAAGGTGGTGCGGGTGCGCGTGGAGTTTTCAAAGAACAGGTTGAAAACGCTCTTGCCGCGCATCAGCGGCACCTTTTTCACATCGCGGTCGGAGATGCCGACGAACGAGGAAGCGGTATCGAGGATGTGGTTGACGATAGACTTCGGCAAGCCTTCGATCGTCAGCAGATGTTGCAGTTCGCCGTGTTTATTCAGTTGCGGATTAAGCATGGTGGGTATCTATGGTGAGCGTGAATTTTCCATCGTCGGCTTGCTTCAGGACCAGGGCCTGGCCCGGCGGCACGGCTGTGAAGGCGGCCACGAAATCGGCGGCCACCGGCAACTGGCGCTCGCCGCGGTCGACCAGGGCGGCCAGCATGATCTTCGCCGGGCGGCCATAGTCGAACAATTCGTTGATGGCCGCGCGCGTGGTGCGGCCCGTGTACAGCACGTCGTCGACCAGCAGGATGGTGGCGCCGGCCACGTCAAAACTGATCTGCGTCGGCTTGACGTCCGCATGCAGGCCCTTCTGCGCAAAGTCGTCGCGGTAGAACGAGACATCGAGCACACCCAGGCGGTCGACCAGGTTCAGGTCGCGCGCCAGGCGTTCGGCCAGCCAGGCACCGCCCGAATGGATACCGACGATGGCCACGTTGGGGATGCCCGCCAGGCCGCTCTGCACTTGCTGCAGCAAGACCGCGTACAGGGCCTCGGCGTCGAGTTGGGAAGGATTCGTAGGATGCGGCATAGAGTTCTTGATCATTCAGGGAGGAAGTCTAGGGTCAGATTAATAATTCGCGTCGAAATACTGTTGCAGGATGATGGCGGCGGCGCGGTCGTCGATGACTTCACCGCGCTTGGCGGCGATGACGGCCGAGGAGTAACGCTCATCGACCAGTTCCACCGGCAGGTTGAAGCGGCCATGCACCTGGTTGGCGAAACGGCGGCAGCGCGCGCTCATCTCGTGTTCCGTGCCATCGGGATGGCTGGGCAAGCCCACCACGATGCGGCTGGCGCCCCACTCCCTGATCAGGCTATCGATGGCGGCAAACTTCGGCTCGTTCGCCGTGGCCGTGATCACGCTGAGCGGCTTGGCCTGGCAAATCATGGTATTGCCGATGGCCACGCCGATGCGTTTCAAGCCGAAATCGAAGGCGAGGATGGTGTCGATGGCGTCACTCGTCACAGCATTTTTCCATAATAAAGATCAACATAGGTGGTGCCAGAAACCGTAGCGAGCAAGCTCAATGTCGGGTTGAGTAGCGGAGCTGTACGAAGGTACAGCGAGCAACGGATGCCCGAAAGTGGGCTGCGCAGTAGGTTTATGGCATCCACCTCATGCGTGTCCGGCCTCGCTGGCCAGCATGAGGGGGTCGATGCCCAGCAACTTGATGGCCGCCACGTAGCGCTGCTCGATGGGGAAATCGAACAGGATATCGGCCGAGGCGCCTACCGTCAGCCAGCCGTTGCGGCCGATCTCGTCTTCCAGCTGGCCCGGGCTCCAGCCCGAATAGCCGATCGAGACCAGCATGCGCTCGGGGCCATCGCCCTTGGCGACGGCTTCGAGCACGTCGATCGACGTGGTAAACGCCACTTCATCGGTCACCGTCAGCGACGAGGAATAGCGCGCGCCCGGCGTGTGCAGCACGAAGCCGCGGTCGTCCTGCACGGGGCCGCCGAACATGATCGGTTCGTTGATGATGGGCGTGTCGCTGCCGGCCGCCAGTTTCAGGTCGATGCGGTCGAACAGCACTTCCATGGTCATGTCGGTGGGCTTGTTGATGACGACGCCCAGCACGCCGTTTTCATTATGTTCACACACGTACACGACCGTGCCGCCGAAGATCGGATCTTGCATGGCCGGCATCGCAATCAGGAAATGGTTGGCCAGATTCAGGGTGGAGGAACCGGTCGCGGCCGGCTCTCCCACACCCTGCATCAGACGATGTCCTGGTAGAGTCTGGTCGATTTTACTCTTTTTCATACGCGATGCTCTCTCTGTGGGCTTGCTGGCAAGTCTCGCTTACCCCGCTATCGTACGCCTGGCACATCCTGCCGCGAATGCTGGGCGGCGGGAACCGTATTGCCAGGCGCTATTCTTGTTATGTTATAAATTAGTTATCAATTCGCTGTGCCATGCGGCGACATCCTGCACGCTGAGTGACTTGCTTGATAGGAAACGTCGCTTTCCCTGCAAGCGCATTTCAATGCCAATTGTAAAATTGATTGCAAAATCGCTGTCGCACATAAAGCACCATGAACATACCCGGTAGTTTACACTGAATTGCCGCCGCAGCGACGCCAAAGGCACGACGCGAGCGGCCATAAAGCCCAGTTGGCGGCAAAAAATCGCCTATCTTTGACCCTGAACACGCGAAATAATGACAATCAAGACTTCCCTGGTGTGGTTCCGGCGCGATCTGCGCGCATTTGACCATGCTGCACTGCATCACGCCCTGCGCCAGAGCCAGGCCGTGCATTGCGTCTTCGTGTACGACACCGCCATCCTGGCAACGCTGCCGCGCCGCGACCGGCGGGTCGACTTCATCCATGCCAGCGTGGCCGAGCTCGCCAGCGAGCTGCGCCAGCTGGGCGGCGACCTGATCGTGCTGCACGCGGACGCGGCCGAGACCATCCCGCGCCTGGCCGCCGAGTTGAACGCCGACGCCGTTTTTGCCAACCACGACTACGAGCCGCAAGCGATCGCGCGCGATGCCGGCGTGGCCGCCGCGCTCACGCGCGACGCGCGCCTGTGGTTCAGTTTTAAGGACCAGGTCATCTTTGAAAAGGACGAGGTGCTGACGCTCTCGGCCAAGCCGTATACCGTCTACACGCCGTACAAGAATGCCTGGCTAAAGAAAATGCGCGCCGAACCCGCCTGCCTGGCGCCGTTCGATATCGAGCCGCATGCGGCCAGCCTGGCGCCGCCGCGCGCCGGCACGCCGGCCTCCCTGCCCACCCTGGGCGAGCTGGGTTTCGAGGCCAGCAACTTGGCCGAACTGGCCATCCCCACCGGCATGGCGGGCGCCAGTCAACTGTTTGAGGATTTCCTGCCGCGCGTGGCCCGCTATGACGTGGCGCGCGATTTTCCCGCCCTGAAGGGGCCATCCTACCTGTCCATGCATCTGCGCTTCGGCACCGTGTCGCTGCGCTATCTGGTGCGCACCGTGGTCGACCTGATGGACCGTGGCGGTGGCGGCGATGGCGCGCCCGTGTGGCTGGCGGAACTGATCTGGCGCGATTTCTATGCCATGATTCTGTACCAGAACCCGCACGTGGAAGGCGGCGCCTTCAAACCCGCCTACGACGCCATCGCCTGGGAAACGGGCCCCGAGGCCGATGCCTTGTTTGCCGCCTGGTGCGAGGGGCGCACCGGCTATCCGCTGGTGGACGCGGCGATGGCGCAGCTGAACCAGACGGGCTACATGCACAACCGCCTGCGCATGGTCACGGCCTGCTTTCTGATCAAGGATCTGGGCATCGACTGGCGCCGCGGCGAAGCGTATTTCGCGCTACACCTGAATGACTTCGACCTGGCCTCGAACAACGGCGGCTGGCAATGGGCCTCGTCGTCCGGCTGCGATGCGCAGCCCTACTTCCGCATCTTCAACCCCGTCACGCAGTCGGAAAAATTCGATGCCAGCGGGCGCTTCATCCGCCGCTACCTGCCGCAGCTGAAGGCGCTGGGCGACAAGGAAATCCATGCCCCCTGGCTGGTGCCGCGCATGCTGCTCGAGCAAAAAAACATCATGCTGGGGCGCGATTATCCGGAACCGCTGGTGCAGCACGACGAGGCGCGCAAGGAGACCCTGGAGCGTTATGAAGTGGTCAAAGTGGTCAAGTAAGGCCACCGGCTTCCTGTGCGGTGAACGGCGTCCACACCGACCGCCAGGCGCCGTGCGGAAGTTTCGCCTGCATGGAAAGGGATAGTCCGCCCGTCCCCAGCGGGTCACCTGGCTGCCATTGCGCAGTGTCCAACTGATTGTCGATGCTCAGTGCCCGCGCCCTTCCCACGTCGACATTGATCATTTCCCGCGTGTCATAGCCGACTTCCAGTATGGGGTGCAGCACCTTGCCCATGCCTGACAAATACAGGGTGTCGACATGGACAGCGGGTTTGTCAAAACGTTCGTACTGCCTCGTCGCGGCGGATTTGAACCCCTTGCCGATGGCGATGCCGATGGTGGCCGGACCGTCGCACCCCAACAGCGCGGCGAGTGCCCAATAGTCATGATCGGCAATGACCAGCCTTGCCAGGCAGCGTACTATCCATGCCGGCTCATCGGCCCTGAACGCATTCCAGTAGGGCTTCAGCGAGTTCTGCAGATAGCCCACTTCATGCAACGCCCCGACGAGGTTGATTTGCCTGTCGATGGAGTCGATATCCTGCAACAGATGGGCCGCGGCCGCGGCGACCGCATGCTCACCTTTGGCCATGGCTTTGTCTTCGAGTTTTTTCAGTTTGGCGTGAAGGCTCATTGTTTTCCTGATTTGGCGATGCACGCCTGTTATGGTTGCCGCGGTGTTTCGGCACCAGCCTCCGTTTGCAGGCGCTGCACTTCCGCCAGCAATTCCTCTTCCTGGAACGGCTTGCCGAAATACGCATTCACGCCCAGCTCGAACGCGTGCGCGCGGTGCTTGTCGGCGCTGCGCGAGGTAATCATGATGACGGGGATGGCGCGCGTCTTGTCGTCGCTGCGCACATTGCGCGTCAAATCAAAACCATCCATGCGTGGCATTTCCACGTCGACCAGCAGCAGGGCCGGCATGGCAGCCGGCTCCAGCGCATACAGCTGTTCCAGCGCATCGACGCCATCCTTGGCCAGCAGCACCTGGTAGCCTTCGCGCTCGAACAGGCGCTGCATCACGCGGCGCACCGTCAGCGAATCGTCGACCACCATCACGCGCACGGCAGGCACGGCCAGCGCGCTGGAAACGGCATGCTGCTCGCTGCTGGCCAGCGCATACTGCGACAACAGTTCCGGATGGTGCTCCAGATGCTGTGCCAGCGCCACCGGATTGAGGATCAGCACGATGTCGCCCGTGCCCAGCACCGTGGCGCCGGCAATGCCCGGCATGCGCGCCAGCTGCGGGCCCACGTGCTTGACCACGACTTCGCGGTTGCCCACCACGTCATCGACCTGCAAGGCCAGCCTGTCATTGCCATTCCTCAGTAACAGCACGGGCGCATAGCGCTGCGTGGCCTGCGCCGCCGGCGTCTCGCCCAGCATGGCCGACAGGTGGTGCAGCGCCAGCGACTGCCCGTGCGACTCGATGCGCCCGGCCGCCCGCACCTGCTCCAGCTGTTCGCCTTTCAGGTGCAGCACCTGCTCCACCAGCACCGATGGCAAGGCATACGTCTTGCCGCTGGCCGCCAGCAGCACCACTTGCGTGACGGCCAGGGTCAGCGGCAGGTGGATGGTAAAGCGCATGCCCAGGCCCGCCTGCGTCAGCGTTTCCACGCGCCCGCCCAGGGCCAGCGCTTCGGAGCGCACGATGTCCATGCCAAAACCGCGCCCGGCCAGTTCCGTCAGGCTGTCGGCGGTGGAAAAGCCGGGCGTGAAAATCAGTTCGGCCGCCTGCGCATCGGTCAATGGCGCATCCGTCGCCACCAGGCCGGCGCCGTGCGCCTTGGCGCGGATGCGTTCCAGGTCCAGCCCCGCGCCATCGTCGGAAAAGGCGATCGCCACTTCATTGCCCTGCTGGCTGACCTGCACCAGCAGCTCGCCCGTTTCGCTCTTGCCCGCGGACAGGCGCGCGTCGCGCGGCTCGACGCCGTGCACGATGGCGTTGCGCAGCAGGTGCTCGAAGGGCGCCGCCATGCGTTCCAGTACGCTGCGGTCGATTTCCACGCCGCCGCCGCGGATGTCGAGGTTGACGCGTTTGTCGACTTCCTTGGCGCTTTGCCGCGCCACGCGGAACAGCCGTTCGGCGATGCTGGCAAACGGCACCATGCGGATCTGCATCAGGTCGCGCTGCAGCTCGCGCGTCAGCCGCGCCTGCAGCACCAGGTCGTCCGTTACCGCATCGACGCTGTGGCTGAGGTTTTCGTGGAACGAGGCCACGTCGTTGACGCTTTCGGCCATCATGCGCGTGAGTTCCTGCAAGCGCGTAAAGCGGTCGAATTCGAGCGGATCGAAATCGCGCTCGCTGCCGACGGCCATGCGCGAGGCGATCTGCGATTCGGCCTGCATTTCCACTTCGCGCAGCTGGCGCCGCAAGCGCGCCAGGTTGTCGGAAAACTCGGCCAGCGAAGCGCCCAGCACGCCGACTTCATTTTCCATCTTGGAGCGCGTGATCGACACTTCGCCAGCCTGGTTCACCAGGCGGTCGAGGATATCGGCGCGCACGCGCACCAGGGCCGCCTTCGGTTCGGCGGCCGGCGTGTCTTCCATGCCCGGCAAGGGCAGCAAGGGCTGCTGCAACTGTTCGAACAGGTGCAGCGCATGGTCGTAGTGGGCCAGCAATTCCTCGAAGGCCTGCGGCGTGGCGGTACCCGCATGCAGCATGTTTTCGATATGCGTCTCGATTTCATGCGCATGCTGGCCCAGTCGCATGGCACCGGCCATGCGGGCGCTGCCCTTGACCGTATGCAGGGTGCGCAGCAGCATCTGCGCCTGGCCACTGTCGTGCGGCTGCTGCTGCCAGCTGCGCAGCGCCTCGCCGATCTGCGGCAACAGGTCGGCGCCCTCCTCCAGGAAAACGGACAATAAATCGAGGTCGAGTTCATCGCTGATTCCGGCGCTCGCCGCCAGCAGCGCGGCCGCGTCGGCCGGCATGATGGCGGGCGACGGCGCTTCCGGCGCCGCGTGCTCCAATGGCGGCGCGTGCTCGAAGCCGGCGTCGAACAGGTCATCGCCGATGCCGCTGTCCTGCATCGGCGCCGGTGCCGGCACTTCGGCAGCAGCCGGCTGCAGCGCGTCGGCGACGATGCTCGCATACGTCGCTTCGAACAGCGTCTCGAGCTGTGGTACAGGAATCTCGGCCAATGCGTCGGCCAGCGCGTCGGGTAGCGACTCCGCAGGCTGGGCCGGCGTGCCGACGATGCTGGCGTAGGCGGCCGCAAACAGGGCGTCGAGCCGGTCTTCCTGGCTCTCGCCGGGCGGCGCCGTCAAGGCGCGCCACAGGGTGTTGAGCGCTTCGATCATGTCCGGCTGCGTTGGCGCCAAATCTCCCAGCGCGAACGCCTGCAGCATTTGCCCGATGCGCTGCGTGGCTTGCTCCAGCACGTCGTGCTGTTCGGCGCGCAGGCCGGCCAGCGGCGGCACCACCGTTTCAATCACCGTTTCAAGCGCGTGCGCCAGGTCGCGCAGGGACTGGAAACCCACCGTGCCCGAGGTCCCCGCCAGCGTATGCACGGCTTGCAGCGCCTCCGCGCTGACGGCGCGCTGTTCATGGCGCCACTCGCCGAAGTCGCGCGTGAGCACGCGCAGCAATTCATCCGTCTCGGCCAGGTAGATGTTGTACAAGGGAAGGCTGATGCGCAGTTCGCCCACGTGCTTGAGGTGATCGTCCGGCGCTTCGTGCAGCGTGGGCGCCGTGGCCAGGGGAAGTCCGATCACATTGCCATTGCTGGCCACGGGCGCGGCCGGGCGCGGCTTGCGCAATTCGAACGGGCCGCCTTCGCGCACGCGCTCGGCCGCCATCAGCAGCATGCCGGCCTCGCGCTCGCGTCCCGCTCCGCCTTCCAGTTCGGCCACCCATTCGCTGAGCTGGTACCAGCCGTAATTCAGCAAGGTGAACAAGTCGTCGCTGACGGGGCGCGCCTCGGCCAGCCAGGTGTTCATGACGCGTTCGATGGCGCCGGCCGCTTCGGCAAACTGCGCCAGGCCGATCATGCGGCTGCTGCCTTTCAGGGTATGGAACGAGCGGCGCAGCATGGCCAGGTGGTCGCCGCTGGCGGCCTGCTCTCGCGGCAGGGCCAGGGTGGTGTCGATAAAGGCCAGCACTTCGCGCGCTTCGGCCAGGAAGATATCGAGCATCTCCGCATCGACATCGGTCACGGCGGGCGCGGCATCCATGCCGGCAGGCGCGGCGGGCGCCAGGGTCTGGTCGAGCAATGGCACCGGTACGGCACCGGCGGCGGCGACTCTCTCAAATGGCAGGGCGCGGAAGGTGCCGGCGGCGGCATCGAAATGGAAACGCCCGCTGGCCGCCTGCGCATTGCGGCCCAGCATATCGACAAAAAAGCCCAGCGCGCTGACATTTTGCGCGATCTCGTCGAGCGCCTCCGCATGCGCCTCCGCATTGGCGCCGCTACCGGCCAGCTGCCGCACGGCTGCGTCGACCTGCAGCACGGCGGCGCGCGCGTCTTCCTGTCCCAGCCCGGCCAGCTGCTGCTGCAACTGGCCCAGCACCGGCGCGACGCCATCGAGTGCCCCCTCCGGCCGCAACGTATCCGCGTAATAAGCGTTGAGCACCTTTTCCACCTGGCGCAGACCCGTCTTCATTTCCTCGGCCAGCGCGGCCACCGTCTGGCCCTGTTCGATCTGGCGCGACATCTCGCCCGCCGTGACGGGCGGCGGCGCTTCGCCTGCCAGCAATGCCTGCAGGCGCGCGGCGATGGTTTCCGCATTGCCGGCAAAATCGTCGGGCAGGCGGCGCAGCTGCTCCAGCCCCGTGTCGGCAAACAGCAGCGCCATGCCGATTTCATTTTCCAGGGCCGCGCTGCGCCCGCTGGCCACGGCTTGCCGCGCCACGGCCGCGCATTCGCGCAGCAGGCTGGCCAAAGCCGGCTGCTTCAAGGACTCTACATGTGCGGCCACCTGTTGCAGCGACTCTTCGAAATCCGTGCCCAGGGCTGGATCGAGGTCGGCTTGCGCCAGACGGCTCCAGCTGGTGCGCGCCTGCGCCAGGGCCGTGCGGGCGCCTTGCAAGGCACCCTGGTCAACCTGGCCGTAGCGCCGCGTTTCCACGTCGGCGGGAACCTGCCCCTCCAGGGCGAAAGCGGCGCGCAGCTGGCGTGCCTCCGGCGTCGGCTCGGTGGCGGCCGCGATGAAGAACAGGGCGTCGCGCAGCATCGATTCGGGCAGGCTGGCCGTGCCCTGCGCCAGGCGGCGCAATTGCAGGTTGATCAGGCCGAACAACTGTTTGACATTGAGCGTGCCCATGCCCTCGCCGCTGGCCGCCAGCCCGGCAAAGGCCTGCATGGCGAACCAGAAGGTGCGCGCCGGCGCTTCCTGCTGCGCGTCGGCCACCAGGGTCAAGGTGGCGTGCAAGTCGCTGGCATGCTGGCGCCGCGTCGCGTCATCCTGCGCCTTCAGGAAAGGCAACAGGGACTTTTCAAAGCGTCCGCGCCAGGCCGGATAATCGGCCACCGGGGGCGCCTGCGCCAGCGCGATGGCATGCCCTTCCAGCATCGATGCCGGCGGAAAGAACAGGTCGGCCGGGTGACTGCGCTCGGCGCCCAGCATGGTTTGCAGGTCGCGGTAGTAGGGAAACAAACGCGTCGGCTGCGGCGGCGTGCCGGCCACCAGATCTTCCAGGTATTCGATCAGGGCCTGATACAGTTCGGCGACGACTTGCGCATGGTCCAGCGTGTATTCGAGGCTGCCGTCACGAAAGCGCGCCAGCGCCTGTTCCGCGCCGTCCGTCAGCAGGCTGGCGCCGGCCACGTCCACCATCACCAGCGCGCCATGCGCCTGGTGCAGATGCGAGCGTGCATGCTGCAGGGCCGTGGCGCGTTCCTCGCGCTCGCGGCCACCCGCCTCGAACAGGGCCGTTTTCGAGCGGCCCAGCGCTTCGCGGATTTCCACCATCACCCACGACAAAGGTTCGCTGTCGAACGGCTTGGACTGCTGTGGACTATCAGGTGTGCTCATGCATGCCTCGGTAAGGAAATCGCCTGGACTGGCGCGGCGTTCAGGCGGCGACGCGGAAGCGCGACACCGAATTTTTCAGTTCCTGCGCCAGCATCGACAGTTTATGGATCGATTGCGCCGTTTGCTGCGTGCCATCCTGGGTCTGCTCCGTCACGCTCAGGATATGCTGGATATTCAAGGCCACGCCGCTGGCCGAACCGGCCTGCGTGCCGGTGGCGAACGAAATGCCCTGGATCAGTTCTGCCAGGTGTTTCGACACCTGGCTGATGTCGTTCAAGGCTGCGCCGGCCGCGTCCGACAGGCGCGCGCCCTCGACCACGCCCTGCGTGGACGTTTCCATCGCCCGCGTCGCATCCTGGGTATCGGCCTGGATGGTGCGCACCAGCGCGCCGATCTGCTTGGCGGCGGCGGCCGAGCGTTCGGCCAGGCGCTGCACTTCCTCGGCCACGACGGAAAAACCGCGCCCCGCCTCGCCGGCCGATGCGGCCTGGATGGCGGCGTTCAGCGCCAGCACATTGGTCTGCTCGGTGATGTCGGAAATGAGCTCGGTGATCTCGCCGATTTCCTGCGACGATTCGCCCAGGCGCTTGATGCGCTTGGACGTATCCTGGATCTGCTCGCGGATTTCATGCATGCCCTTGATGGCGTTTTCCACCGCCGTCGAACCCTGCTGCGCGGCCGCCACCGACTGGCGCGCCACGTCGGCCGAGACGCTGGCCGACTTCGACACGTCGGTAATCGCATTGGCCATCTTGACCACGGTGGCGCTGACGCCCTGGATTTCGCGCGACTGCTGCTGCGACGCGATCAGCAGCTTGCTGGAAATGCTTTGCGCCTGCGTCGAGGCGCGATTGACCTGTTCGGCCGTCGCCGTCACCCTCCCCACCAGGCCGCGCAATTCCTCCACCGTATAGTTGACGGAATCGGCGATGGCGCCCGTAATGTCTTCCGACACGGTCGCCTGCACCGTCAGGTCGCCATCGGCGACCTTCTGCAACTCATTCATCAGGCGCAGGATGGCCGCCTGGTTCTGCTCATTCCTAGCCTTCGCCTCTTCCTCTTTTCCCTGCGACTGGAGCCGCAGGATTTCCGCTTCCTGGCGCCGCCGCTCGGCATCGCGCGTGCGGTTGACGGAGTCCTGCAGCAGCACGCGGCCGATGCCGGCCGCCGCGATCAGGGTCAGCAACACGCCGCCGACCATCATCCAGAAGGCGATGCCCAGGGTTTCCTGGTTCACGTGATACATCTGCTGCAGCAGGGTCAAACGCTGGCGCAGGTCTTCGTTCTCGTTGAAGATCAGCTGTTCGGCGCTTTTCGCCGAACTGAATTTGTCGAGCCGGTCGAGTATCGACGACACCAGCTTCTGGTACGTGTCGAAACTGGCTTTCAACGCCACCAGGCGGTCGCGCAGTTCGGCGTCGCGCGTGGGCGCCAATTGCAGCGACACGCTGCCATTGAGCAAGCCTTCCACGGCGGTGCGGAAATACGTCGTGTCGCGTCCCAGCGAAAATGCCGTTTCCGAGCTGATGCTGCCCGACGACAGAAACTCGCTGGCGCTGCGGCTCATGCGCTGGCTCAGCATCATCAGGCGGCCGATGACGGCCAGGTCGCGCGCATTGCCGCCACGCTGCACCTTCAGGGCCGCGATTTCCTCGGTCTGCGCCAGCAGCGCCGGCGACAGCCCATTCAATTGCTGCAAGGTCTTGTCGAATTCGCCCAGCTCCGGCTTCAGGCGCAGGATGGTGCTGGCCGCGCGGTCGCTGCTGGCCCACTTCTTGCGCGCGTCGGCCACCGCCGCCAGCAGGGCCGCACGCGACTCGCCGATATCGCGGCCGTGATACGTCCCGCCGCGCAGCATCAGGCGGAAATCCTGGTTCAGTTCATTGCGGCTTTCCTCCAGCTGGCGGAAGGCTTCCGGATTGCCTTGCACGGCGTTGGGCGCCGCCTTGCCGATGCGTTGCGAATGCATCAGCGCATCGCTGGCCAGCTGCGTTTGTGCCGAGGCGATATTGCCGCTGCGCGTGTTCAGCCCCACGAACAGCAGGCTGGCGGCCAGGCTCAGGGCCATCAGCGTCGACAGGATGCTCAGCTGCTTTTGCAGCGGAAAATGGCCGATCAGCGGCAGCTTCAAGTCGCTGACCGGCGCGCTGGCCAGCGACTTGCGCCGTCCCAGCGCGTCGCGCAGGCGCAGCGGCAGGTCTGCCGCCGATGCCGGCGCGTCCGCAGCGTGCTGCGCTTCGGGCATGCCGGCCGCCAGAATGGGGGAATTGGCGCCCATCAGCAAATATCCTTGTGGTCGGGGTAGCCGTCAAAGCCGGCATCGAGGAAGCGTTCCGATTGCGCCAGCTGCGCCAGGTCCAGGCGCAGCCACTGCTGCCCTTCGCTGTCGCGCAGCGCCTGCGCCGCCCACGATGGGAGCACACCCTGCGCCGCATCGTGAACGCGCACGGATTGCATCGCGCGCAACTGGCGCAAGCCCAGTACGCGTTCGACCAGCAAGGCGCAATTGAGGCCCAGACGGGGAGAAAACGTGATGATGCGGCAGTGATTGCCCGACACGCAAGCCGGCTCGCCCATGTAGCGGGCCAGGTCGACGACCGCCGTCAGGCGTCCGCGCATGGCCGCCAGGCCCAGGTACCAGTCCTGCGCCAGCGGCACGCCCTGGATCTGCACGCCGGAAGCAATGACGATTTCGCCCAGCTGCGTCAGGTCGAGCAGGCACGGCCGGCCACCGAGCATCACGCCCAGTTCCTTGCGCGCTGCCAGCGCGCCGCTGCGCGCGGCCTGTATCCGCTCGATCAATTGCAGCTGATACTGGCGCAAGCGCCCCTGCCGCGCGCCCGTCTCGAAAGATGGCATGGCAGCGGCAGGCGAAAGGGCCGCTGTGGACACGCCGTGACCTGGCATCGTGTGCATTCTCAGGAAATCGCGGCGATCTTGGCCAGCAGCTCGGCTTCGACCACCGGCTTGACCAGGTAATCGCGCGCGCCCTGGCGCAAGCCCCAGATGCGATCCGTTTCCTGGCTCTTGCTGGAGCAGATAATCACCGGCACGTCCTGCAGTTCGGGATCGCGCGCAATCGCGCGCGTGATCTGGAAGCCATTCGCACCGGGCATCACCACGTCCATCAGGATCAGGTCGGGCCTGGCCTGCTTGAGTTGCGCCAACGCGTCGGCGCCATCCTGCGCCGTGAGGACGGCATAACCGGCACGCACCAGCATCTCGCTCAGGTAATAGCGTTCTGTCGGCGAGTCGTCGACGATCAGAATTGTGTGTATGGCCATCTGCTTCCTTGCTGCGTTGTCAATCAATAAAAACACTTATTCAAAATGCCCGGCCAGGTGCAACCGCACGGCCTCCAGCAGCGCCTCGCGCGCCAGCGGCTTGGCCAGGCAGGCGCTGGCGCCCGCCATGGCACCGCGCGCGCGGTCGAACAAGCCTTCCTTCGACGACAGCATCAGCACCGGCGTGGCGTGGAAGGCCGCACTGGCCTTGATCAGCGCGCAGGTACGGTAGCCGTCCAGGCGCGGCATCACAATGTCGCACACGATCAGCGCCGGCCGGCAGTCGGCGATCTTGGCCAGGGCATCGAAGCCGTTTTCCGCCACCACCACGCGATAACCGGCCTCGCCCAGGATCTTCGCGGCCGCGCTGCGTATCGTCGCGCTGTCGTCGATGACGAGTATCGTGGCGCTGGCGCACACGGCATCGGGCGGCGCCTCGGGCAAAAAGGGACGCGTCATGTGATTATTCGACAATCTTTCATACCATAGCACAGGCAGCCGCGATACCTGCGTGCGGCAGCGGCATCCCATGAATCTCGATTGATTACAGCGCCACCATCTCGAAATCATCCTTGCGCGCACCGCATTCAGGACAGGTCCAGTTCATCGGAACATCGGCCCAACGCGTGCCCGGAGCGATGTCTTCGTCGGGCATGCCGGCCGCTTCATCATAAACCCAGCCGCAAATAAGACACATCCACGTTTGGAATTGCTGCGTTGTTTCGTTGCTACTCACGTTCTGCCACCCTTCAATCAAGTAAAATGCTGAATTAGGTATCTTAATCTACCCGCCGTGCAAAACCAAACTTCTCCCCTCATATTAAGCTTCGGCGTATCCGATCCGGTCGGTGCGATCGGCATCCAGGCCGACCTGGCCACGTTTTCAGCCTTCGGTTGCCATGGCCTGTCCGTCACCACGGGCCTGTTGATCAGCGATACGGCGCGCGTGGAAGACGTGCAGGCGGTCGACCCGGACTGGGTTTCCGACCAGGCGCGCGTGCTGCTGGAAGACATGTCCGTCTCGGCCATCAAGATCGGCGCGCTGGGCAGCGTGGAAAACGTCACGGCCATCGCCGAAATCGTCTCCGACTATCCGAACGTGCCGCTGATCCTCGATCCCTTCATTTCGGCGCTGCCGGAACAGGGCATGGACGATGAAGACATCCTGACGGCCGTGCGCCAGCTCCTGATCCCGCAAACGACCCTGCTGGTGCTCTCGCCGGTGGAACTGGAGCGCCTGGCCGAGACCTGGCGCGACGCCGATCCGGACGACACCCTGCAAAACGACGTCGACTACCTGGTGGCCCTGGGCTGCGAATACGTGCTCGTCACCGGCATGCCGGCCGATGCCAGCAAGTCCGGCACGGCCGAAGGCAAGCTGCGCGCCAACACCCTGTTCGGCGAGGACGGCGTGGTGCGCCACGACGAATGGCAGCACCTGCCTGGCATCTTCAACGGCGCCGGCAGCACCCTGTCTGCCGCCGCCACCGCCCTGCTGGCCCTGGCGAACGATGAAGACGATGTGCCGCAGGTGGTCGTGGCGGCGCAGGAATTCACGGCCGGCGCCCTGGCCCACGCGCAGCGCCACGGCATGGGCAAGCTGGTGCCGAACCGCCTGTTCCGGCAGCAGCGCCAGCGCGGCGCCCAATAAGTACAGACGACACAGACAACGATCCACTTTCAAGGCACGATTATCATGACGACGACTTCACAAAACGACATCCTGTTTGCCCGCGCACAAAAAACCACGCCAGGCGGCGTCAATTCTCCCGTGCGCGCCTTCCGCTCGGTCGGCGGCACGCCACGCTTCATCACGCGCGCCGAAGGCCCGTACTTCTGGGACGCGGACGGCAAGCGCTATATCGACTACATCGGTTCCTGGGGCCCGGCCATCGTCGGCCACGCCCATCCGGAAGTGGTGAAGGCGGTGCAGGATGCTGCCGCGCTGGGCCTGTCGTTCGGCGCGCCGACGGAAGGCGAAGTGCTGATGGCCGAGGAAATCACGCGCCTGGTGCCGTCGATCGAACAGGTGCGCCTGGTATCGTCGGGCACGGAAGCGACCATGAGCGCCCTGCGCCTGGCGCGCGGCGCCACGGGGCGCGACAAGATCGTCAAGTTCGAAGGCTGCTACCACGGCCACGCCGACTCGCTGCTGGTGAAGGCTGGCAGCGGCCTGCTCACCTTCGGCAACCCGACGTCGGCCGGCGTGCCGGAAGATTTCGTCAAGCACACCCTGGTGCTCGACTATAACAACGTGGAACAGCTGAAAGACGCCTTCGACAGCTTCGGCGCGGAAATCGCCTGCGTCATCGTCGAACCGGTGGCCGGCAACATGAACCTGGTGAAAGCCACGCCGGAATTCCTGCAGGCGATGCGCGAACTGTGCACGCAGCACGGTGCCCTGCTCATTTTCGATGAAGTCATGTGCGGCTTGCGCGTGGCCCTGGGCGGCGCGCAGGCGCTGTACGGCATCAAGCCCGATCTCACGGCGCTGGGCAAGGTGATCGGCGGCGGCATGCCGGTGGCGGCCTTCGGCGGCAGCGCGGCGCTGATGCACAACATGGCGCCACTGGGCGCCGTCTATCAGGCCGGCACCCTGTCCGGCAACCCGGTCGCCGTGGCGGCCGGCATGGCCACCTTGAAACTGATCCAGCAGCCTGGCTTTTACGAGCAGCTGGGCGCCACGGCCAAGCGCCTGGCCGAAGGCCTGACCGCCGCCGCGCAAGAAGCGGGCGTGGTCTTCTGCGCCGACTACATCGGCGGCATGTTCGGCATCTATTTCAGCGCCACCCCGCCGACCAGCTACGCGGAAATGATGGCGGGCGACCGCAGCAAGTTCAACGCCTTCTTCCACGCCATGCTGGACGAAGGCGTGTACTTCGCGCCCGCCGCCTTCGAGGCAGGCTTCGTCTCGGCGCAGCACGATGACGCCGTCATCGACGCCACCATCGCCGCCGCGCGCAAGGTGTTTGCCAAGCTCGCGTAAAGTTACACCGCCGCGGTGTCCATCACCGCGGCCACCAGCGCCGGCAGCCTGGCCATGTCGTTGAACACGACATGCGCACCGGCCGCCTTCAGGCGCGCTTCCTGGCCGGGCGCGATATGCCCGCCGCCGATAAACCCCAGCACCGTCATGCCCGCCGCCACGGCCGCAGTCACGCCCGTGACGCTGTCTTCCAGCACCAGGCACTGGCCTGGCGGCACGCCGAAGGCGGCAGCTGCCGCCAGGTAGACGCCCGGATGCGGCTTGGCGTGGCCCACCAGGTCCGGCGTAAAGACGCGCTTGTCGAACAGCGGCGCCATGCTGGTCCGCTCGAGCGCCGACAGCACGCGCGCGCTGACGCTGTTCGAGGCGACGGCCTTGGGCAGGGGAATGGCTGCCAGCGCCTGCGCCACGCCAGGCACGGCGCGCAGCTGCGCGTCGCAGGCCGCATCGACGGCGTTGCCGATGGCCATGATCTCGTCGGCCGGCAATTGCGGCAAGCCCAGTTCCTTGTAGATATCCTGCATCAGCGGCACCAGGCGCTGGCCCAGGCGCGGCTCGATCAAGCCTTGCAGGGTGACGCCCTCGGGCAAGTTCTGCAGGCGCGGTCCCAGCAATTCCAGCAGCGCTTGCAGGGCCACGGCTTCGCTGTCGATCAGCACGCCATCGCAGTCGCTGATCAAATGGGTATAGCGCAGTGGGGTGGTGGCGGTATCAGGCATGGACTCTCCAGAAGGCAACGGTGACGGGAAATGCGGCGGCCAGCCGGCCAAGGCAGGCATCGCAACGATCATAGGTGGAACAGGCGGACGCTACCACGCAGAAAACGTCTGAATGACGATACTTTTCTGCAAAAGGCAGCCAACGGGGGAAAGAATCGGGCGCCAGGCAGGCGTCGACGCGTAAATACCAATTCAATACCACGCAATACCAGTGATTATCGCTGATTTTTGAATTCGCTGCGTTCGTCTTGAAACCGGGACGCGGAAAGCGCCCCGGCGATGCGGTTTACTTCAGCCAGCCGCGGTGGCGGAAGTACAGGAACGGTGCGATGGCGCTGGTGATCATCAAGCCCCAGGCCCATGGATAGCCGAACGACCATTCCAGTTCCGGCATCAGCTTGAAGTTCATGCCGTATACGCTGGCGATCAGGGTCGGCGGCAGGAAGGCCACGCTGGCCACCGAGAAGATCTTGATGATCTTGTTCTGGTTGATGTTGATGAAACCGACGGTGGCATCCATCAGGAAGTTGATCTTGTCAAACAGGAACGAGGTATGGCCGTCCAGCGATTCGATGTCGCGCAAAATCTGCCGCGCTTCCTCGAACTGCTCGGAATTGAGCAATCGGCCGCGCATCAGGAAACTCACGGCGCGGCGCGTATCCATCATGTTGCGGCGGATACGGCCATTCAAATCTTCCTCGTGGGCAATCGCATTCAGCGCTTCGGCCGCGTGCGCATCGGTAAATTCCTTTTGCAGCACGCGCGTGCTGACTTCTTCCAGGTTCTGGTAGATGCCTTCGAGCACGTCGGCCGAATATTCGGCATCGGTGGCGTACAGGTCGAGCAGCACATCCATGTAGTCGGCAATCGAGCCGGGCCGCGAACGGGCGCGCATGCGCACCAGGCGGAACACGGGCAAGTCGTCCGTATGCATGGAAAACAGGATCTTGCGGGCCAGGATGAAGGCGACCGTGATGACGCGCGAGGGACCATCGTCCTCTTCGCGCAGGAAATCTGTGCGCAGGTGCAAGTCGCCGTTTTCCGCTTCGTAATAGCGGGCCGACGCTTCAATATCCTTGACTTCGTCTTCGCCCGGCAGGGTGACGTTGTAGATGGCCTTGACCCAGGCCCGTTCATCATCGGTAGGGTCGGTCAGGTCGACCCACACCGGTTCGGCATTTTCGAGGTCTGCGCGGCTGTCGATCGGCACCTGGTTGAGCCGGCCATTCTGTAATACAAAGACATTGATCATGCGCGCTCTCAGCCGGATGTTGGGTTATCGTGATGTGCTGGCGCTGGCGCCAAAAATGAAAACAGCGCAAGTGTACCCGCAAAGGCCTTTTCACGACCACCCCCGGCACCGCTTTTTCACGGAAAAAGTGCGGCGTTGCACCAACCGGTGCCGATTAAGATGCTGCGCCGCAATAGTGCCAATCAGGCAGCTTTAACTTTATACAAAGAAAGCCGGCTGCCATCAAGGCAGTTCCGCCGCTCCCATGCGGCGCAGGATCACGCCCGTACGCCGGTTCAGGTAGCCCGTATCGCGGTGACGGTCATAAAAGCGGGGGTTCGGCAGCATCACGGCCAGTTTTGCCGCCTGCCCGGCGCTCAGGCCCGCCGCGCTGACCCGGTAATAGTGGCGCCCGGCCGCCTCGGCGCCGAAGATGCCCGTGCCAAACTCCACCACGTTCAAATAAATCTCGAAAATGCGCTGCTTTTCCATCAGGCTTTCCAGCATATACGTGATGATCAGTTCCTGGCCCTTGCGCACATAGCTGCGCGAGCCGGACAGGAACAGATTCTTCGCCAGTTGCTGCGTGATGGTGGAACCGCCCGCCACGACCTTCTGCTTCTTGCTATTTTTTTCATATGCCTTTTGCAAGGCTTCCCAGTCCACGCCTTCGTGCTCGGAAAAATTCGCGTCTTCCGAAGCGATGATGGCCCGTTTCAGGTTGTTCGAGATGCGGTTGTACGGTACCCACGTCTGCTTGATGGTGGCGTTGGGATTCTTGTCCTGCAAGACAGACAGCTGTTCGCGCATGAAAGCCGTGCTGGACGGGTTATGCTCGACCCACCACCAGATTTGCAGGAAGAAATACAGCTGCACGACGATAAACGCCAGCACGGGGACGATGAACAGCCACTTGATCCAGCCGTAGCGGCTGCCGCTGCGGCGCTGGCCCTTCTTGCCGGCGCTCACAGGGCACTGCGCAATTGCGCCAGCAAATCCTGCGTCCGCGGCCGCACGCCGCGCCACACGTAAAACGCTTCAGCCGCCTGCTCCACCAGCATGCCCAGGCCGTCGCGCACCTGCGCGCCATGCTGCGCGGCAAAGTCCATGAAGACGGTGGGCTGGGCGCCATACATCATGTCCAGCGCCAGCGTGTGATCGCCGAAGATTCCCGGCGGCACGGGCGGCAAGTCGCCCGCCAGGCTGGCCGAGGTGGCATTGATGACGATATCAAAGACGCCATCGGGCTGGGTGTAGCCGCCGGCGCGCAACTGAGCGGGTTGATCCAGCGCATCGGCAAACTGCATCACCAGCGCCTCGGCCGTGGCCACGGTGCGGTTGGCAATGAAGATTTCCTGCGGCCCCTGTTCCAGCAAGGGCAGCACGACGCCGCGCGCCGCGCCGCCCGCGCCCAGCAGCAGGATGCGCTTGCCGGAGACACTCACGCCCGCGTTGCGCACGATGTCCGCCACCAGGCCCGCGCCATCGGTATTGTCGCCAAGAATGGTATCGCCATCGAAACGCAGGGTATTGACGGCACCGGCCGCTTGCGCGCGCGGCGTCAGCTCCGTGGCCAGCGCGCACGCGTCCAGTTTGAAGGGCACCGTCACATTCGCGCCCTTGCCGCCCTCGGCGGCAAACGTACGGGCCGCCAGGGCAAAGCCATCTAGCGGCGCCAGGCGGCGATCGTAGACGATGGGTTCGCCCGTCTGCAGGGCAAACGCGGCGTGGATCAGGGGGGACTTGCTGTGGGCGATGGGATTGCCGAAGACACAATATTGATCGGGATTCATTTCTTGCTTGTTCAATTGCTGCCGCCAGTCAGGTTAGCTTCCATTTTTTCTTCGCGCGTAAATTTGAAGCGGGTAATGACGACCCACAGGTCATCCTTATCACTTGACAACATGTTTGGTGGAAAACGGCCATACGGCGCCGCGCGGCGCACGATGGCCAGGGCCGCCGCATCGAGCGCGGCGTTGCCCGAGCTTTTCTCCACGCGGGCGCCGCCTTCCTTCTGGTAAATCGTGCCATCCTGGAAGATAGGGATGTAGACAACCAGTTCGCCATACATCTTGCGGCCATTCTTTTGCGGGAAATTCAGGGTGCCGATTTCCTCGATGCGCTTTTGCAGGGTCTTGTAATACATGGCGTAGCCGACTTCCTGCGTGCTGGGCGTAATGAAAGTCTTGCGCGGACGCTTGTTCTGGTCTTCCACGGTCTGGCTGATCTCGGCCGCCATGCGCGCGATGGCCTTGCTGCTTTCCATCAAGTCCGAACCGGATGCGAGTGGATTGGGCTTGTCTTTTTCCGTGACGGGCGCGGCGCTGTAGGGCGTCGGCCTGGCCGCCTGCGTCAGCAGCTCCTGCTGCTTCTGCTCGAGTTCGGCAATGCGCCGGGCGCTGGCCTTGACGCTGTCGCCCTCTTCCACCTGGCGCATGTCGGGCAAGGGCGACTTGGCGCGGCCCTTGTCGGCTTGTCCGCCACCGTCGAGATTGGCTTGCGCCAGGGCATCGGCCTTCAGCGGCTTGTTCGCATGCTTGGCGTTGACCAGGATCACTTCCAGGCCGGGATCGGTCGCCACAGCCCGCTGCGGGGCCGGGGCGACAAAATGCATCGCCAGCAAGGCGCCGTGCGCCAGCAGCGATACCGCCACGGCAATCATCAGGAAACGATTCTCTCGGAAAGACTTCACGCGCAACCCAATTCGCAACAAACACACCATAACAAGATGGCTGAATTCTACGTCAAAGGGCGGTGCCGGCAACAGTTTTCAGCACCGCCTTGATGGCCTGACGACGGCCTTACTTGACCTCGGGTTCGCTGACCACGTCTTCGCTGGCCAGTTCCGCCACTTCCGCATCGGCGTCGCTGACCTGGTTCGCCGCTTCCGGCGATGCCTCCGGCGCCACGTCGCTCTCGTCGGCGCCTTCGTCGCCCGATTCTTCTTCGTAATCCAGTTCGGCATCGGCCGCCGCATCCGGTACGGCGGCGATTTCCAGCAGGCGCGCTTCGATACTCAGGTCGACCTCATCCCAGCGCAGCAAGTCCAGTTTTACCTGGGCGCCGCGCGCCACCGATGGCATGCCCGGCAGCTTGATGACCAGCGGAATGTCGACCAGACGCAGGATCTCGTCTTTCAGCACGACGGCCTCGACCTGGCGCGCGTTTTCCTGGTGCAACCAGCGCAAGCACCAATAGCGTTCCATGTTCGACTGGAAATCGCCATACGCGGCATACGCAGCGTCGAAGGCCGAAACGATGGCGAACAGATTCGCATCGCGCGGCTTGAACGGGGCCACCAGCGGCGCCGTCACGCCATGCTCGGCGCAGGCGATGATTTGCCACTGGTTCACCAGGTCCGTATAGCGGCGCAACGGCGAGGTGCTCCACGCGTATTGATCGACGCCCAGGCCCTGGTGCGGCGCCGCATGGGTGACCATGCGCACCTGCATCTTTGCCGCCCAGCTATTGCCACTGCCACCGCCCTGGCTGCGATAGATGCCGGGCACGCCATGGTCGTGCAGCATCTTGCCCCAAGTACTGTTGGCAAAAATCATCAGTTCCGCGACGATCTTGTCGAGCGGCGCGCCACGCTTGCGGCGCGCCACGGTGACGATGTCGTTTTCCACATAGAAATTGAAATCGACGCGGTTATTCTGTTCCGGCTTCAAGCCGAACGCTTCGCGCTTCTTCATGCGGCCCTGCTCCAGCTGCTGCGCCCATTGCCACAGCACGGCAAAATCGGCCTTGTGCGGGTACTCGCCTTCGCCGCTGGCCAGGGTTTCCTCGTTGACCAGATCGTCCAGCTGGTTATGGCGCAAATTGCTGGCAATCGGCACCAGCTCGGCGCGCGTCTGCGTGCTGACCACGGCCCAGTCCGCTTTCGGGTCCAGCGTGGCGTACAGCGACAGGGCCGGGCACGTCGTGCCTTCCGCGAGGGTAAACGCGTTGACGATTTCGTCCGGCAGCATGGTGATCTTGTCGCCCGGCATGTAGACGGTCGACATGCGCTGGCGCGCCATCTTGTCGATCACGTCTTCCGGGCGGATGCCCAGGCCCGGCGCGGCGATGTGGATACCCACTTTCACGGTGCCATCGGGCAGCGGCTGCACGGAGAAGGCATCGTCGATCTCGGTCGTGGTCACGTCGTCGATCGAGAAGGCGGCCACGTCGGCCAGCGGCAGCTTGGCCGTCACGGACGGCACGGGCACGCTCGGGAAGCCGGCGCCTTTCGGGAAATTTTCGAAGAGGAATTTCGACAGGTGCAAGTCTTTCGGCGAAGCAATACCGCCGACAGCCAGCATCAAACGCGGCGGCGTCGTGTGCAATTCCGTGCACGCCGCTTCCAGCGCCTTGTATTCAATCGTGTTCTTGTCCGGCTTGAACAGCAGTTGCAGCACCATGGGCTGCATCGAGGCAGGCAAGCGGTTCTGTTTCAGCTCTTCCACATAGGCGGCTTGCACCAGCGCCTGCTGCTTTTTCTTTTCGATACCGGCCAATGCCGCCTTCAGCGACGCTTCCGGCGCCGCCTTGTAGCGGCCACGGCCTTTCTTGTAGAAATACACGGGCGCCGAATGCAGGGCCAGGATCAGGCCGGCCGCTTCCGGCGGCAACGGTGCGTGGCCGAAATACTCGGCGCCCAGCTCCGCAAAGCCGAACTCGTCTTCGCCCGCCACTTCCCACAGGAAATCGAGGTCGATCTCGGCAGCAACGGCCTTGGCTTGCTCCAGCAGCTCGGCAGGGGACGGCTTTTCATACTGCAGCAGCACATCCTTGACCTTGACCTTGGTACGCTTGCCGCTGGCCATTTCGACCTGGTACGCTTCACCCGCTTGCGACAGGACCGTGCCGACCTTGAAATCGCCGGATTCTTCAAAAAATAGATTCATTGTTATGCTTTGTTTATTAATGTGTCGGTTGCAACGGTGCGAGTGACGGACGTCAACTCCAGCACCGCCGGCAAAAATACTTCAGTTACCAGCAACAACCCCTGGTGACGCTGGTACAGGCAGCGGCGGGCAAAAAACAGCGCCTGCTCGCCGGCGCGCTGCCCTTCCAATGCCAGCGCCGCCTGCGCCCGCTGCACCAGCGGGTGGCTGGCGCGCAAGCGGGCAAATTCCAGTTCGCCGCGCCGCACCATGCGGTCGCCAAACAAGGTCGTGCCCAGCGAGCGCTCGCCCAGCGCGGAAAACAAGGGCCAGTCCGTGGCCGTCGCCTGCATGGGCACGACGGTATGGCCAAACACGGCCGGTTTGTTATCACAACGCAACAGCACTTCGCGTTCCCATACCCGGCCCGCGCGGTGCAAACCGATGATGGCGGCCTCGTCCGTCAAACAGCGCGATGTTTTCTGATGCAAACATTGCACGCGGAACGCCTGGCTATGCGCTTTCAGCTTGGCCGTCAGCGAACCGCCGCCCGTGAGCCAGTGGCGCAAGGCCGGCGGCGCATTGACGGCGTTCACGTGCGCATGCCATTGCGCCTGCCGCAGCGACCCCGGCCTCACTTGGCCGCGTCCGCGTCGATGCCGCAAAATGCCAGCACGGGCGCCAGGTATGCGGCAAATTCGCTGATGCCATGGTCGCTGCCATCGATGACGCACTGCTGCGCCCCCTGATAATGCGCCACCATGTCGCGGTAGTCGAGTACTTCATCGCCCGTGGCGGCAATCAGGAAATAGCGTTGCAGCTCAGTAATTTTCTCTACGGCAAAGGTTCGCAGCTCGGCTATGTATTCACGCTTGAACTCGAATGGCTTGTCCGAATGGAACTCGGTCGTCACGCCCACATGCTGTTCCAGGTCGATCAGGGGCACGATGGCAGGGTTCAGCAGCACGGCGCGGCAACCGAGCTGCTCCGCCAGCCAGGTGGCGTAATAGCCGCCCAGCGAGGAGCCGATGATCGTCAGGTCGGCCGGCGCCACATCCTTGACCAGCGACAGGGCCAGTTCGATGGCCAGCTTGGGCGAGGCCGGCAATTGCGGGCACAGCCATTCGGCCTCGCGGCCCAGCGCCTGCATCTGCGCGGCCAGCAGGCGCGACTTCATCGACAGGGGCGACGAGCGAAATCCATGCAGGTACAGAATCATCGGCCCAGCGCCTCCAGCAACTTCTGGTGCACGCCGCCAAAGCCGCCGTTGCTCATGACCACGATCTGGTCGCCGGGACGGGCGCTGGCTGCCACGGCGGTCACCAAGGTATCGATGTCTTCGTAGGCGCTGGCAAGCTTGCCCAGCGGCGCCAACGCGTCGCCCAGGCTCCAGCCCAGCGCGGCATGGCTGCCGAAACCGAAGACCAGGTCGGCATCCTTGAGGCTGCCCGGCAGCGCATCTTTCATGGCGCCCAGCTTCATGGTGTTCGAACGCGGTTCCAGCACGGCCAGGATGCGGCCGCTGCTGCCTATCTTCTGGCGCAGCCCGCCCACGGTGGTGGCAATGGCCGTCGGGTGGTGCGCGAAATCGTCGTACACGGTAATGCCGTTGACCACGCCGCGCACTTCCATGCGGCGCTTGACGCTCTCGAAGCTGGCCAGCGAAGCGCAGGCCTGGGCAATCGGCACGCCCACGTGGCGCGCGGCGGCGATGGCCGCCAGCGCATTGCTGCGGTTGTGCTTGCCCGTGAGCGCCCACGCCACATGGCCTTCCTGCCGGCCATTGAAATACACGTCAAAGCTGCCATCGGCCTGCTCTTGCAGTTGCCAGTTGGCATCTTGACCAAAACTTTCCTTTTCACTCCAGCAACCGCGCGCCAGCACCCGCTGCAGCGACGCTTCGTCGCCGTTGAACACGAGGCGGCCAATGCCGGGCACGGTGCGCACCAGGTGATGGAATTGCGTCTCGATCGCGTGCAGATCGGGGAAGATGTCGGCGTGATCATATTCCAGGTTATTCATGACGGCCGTCTTCGCGTGGTAATGCACGAACTTGCTGCGCTTGTCGAAGAAGGCCGTGTCGTATTCATCGGCTTCGATGACGAAGAAGTCCGAGTCGGCGCTCTTGCCGTCGATTTTGCCGCTGAGGCGGGCGGAAATGCCAAAGTTCATCGGCACCCCGCCGATCAAAAAGCCCGGCGCGTAGCCCGCGTCTTCGAGTATCCAGGCCAGCATGGCCGAGGTTGTCGTCTTGCCATGCGTGCCCGCCACGGCCAGCACCCACTTGTTGCGCAAGATGTGTTCACCGATCCATTGCGGGCCGGACACATACGGCAGGCTGCGGTTGAGGATTTCTTCCACCAGCGGGTTGCCGCGCGAAACCACATTGCCAATCACATACAAATCCGGGTTCAGCTTGGTTTGTTCCGGATCAAAGCCCTGGATCAGTTCGATTCCCTGCGATTCCAGCTGGGTGCTCATCGGCGGATACACGTTGGCATCGCAACCAGTGACTTTATGGCCGGCTTCCTTGGCCAGGACAGCCAGGCCGCCCATGAAGGTACCGCAAATGCCGAGAATATGAATATGCATGTGATCAGTGCGAAAGGTGCACGCTTAAGTAAGTAAGACGGTGAGATAAAAAACAGCAAGTGCAGGATTTTACCTGACGCCATGACTTTTTCCGCTTCGGAGTATCATCTCGCTCATGACAAACGATGCATTTGACGATAGCGCGCAGTTGCGCCTGGAAATCGCTGCCGCTGCCGCGCGCCTCGTGGCGCAGGATGGCGCCGACTATGGCAGCGCCAAGCGCAAGGCGGCGCGGCAAGTCCTCGGTGACGCGCCGAACCTGCCCAATATACTGCCTGACAACGACATGATCGAAGAACAGGTGCGGCAATACAATGCCCTGTTCCTGGCCGACAGCCAGCCGGCGCGATTGTTCCAGCTGCGCACGATCGCGCTGCAGGTGATGGAGGCGTTGCAACAATTTCATCCCCTACTCAGTGGCCCCGTGCTCAATGGCACGGCCGGCCCCCACGACGAGATCTATTTGCAGCTGTTTGCCGAGAGCGCCAAGGAAATCCACATCTTCCTGCTCAATAAAAATGTCGTGCTCGACATGTCCGAAAGCCCGCATTTCAAGGGAGCGCGTTATGATGCGGTCGAGACAGCCAGTTTCTTGTGGAAAAACGAAGGCGTGCACGCGGCCCTGTATGAGCTCGACGATATGCGCGGCGCGCTGAAAGCCAAGGCGGACGGCAAGGTGCTGCGCACCGATATCGCCGGGCTGCGCAGCCTGCTGGCCGCCAGCCTCGCCGATGGCGTGCCGGCTGCCCACTAACATTGATATAGATAAAGTTATGACAAAAAAGAATTGGATCGCCTGTGCCATCGTGGCGTTGATGTTTGGCGGCATGGGCGCTTACGTCGGTTTGAGCAAGGAAAAAGCGAAAAAAGCGGAGAAAGAAGCGGGACCGCTGACGACCGCCATCGCGCCAGGCGCGACGGGTCCCGTCAACGAGCTGTATGCGCTGTCCCTGCCGGACGCGGCAGGCGCCACGCAAGCGTTGTCGCAGTGGAAAGGCAAGAATTTGCTGGTCAATTTCTGGGCACCGTGGTGCCCGCCGTGCGTGGAAGAAATGCCGGAGTTATCCGAAGTGCAAGGCCACTACGGGGCGAAAAACCTGCAGGTGATCGGTATCGGCATCGATTCGGCCAGCAATATTGCCACTTTTGCCAGCAAGGTCAAGATCGCCTATCCCGTGTATGTGTCCGGCATGAGCGGCACCGACCTGTCGCGTCATTTTGGCAATGCCACGGGCGGTTTGCCCTTTACGGTGCTGATCGGCGCCGATGGCGAAGTCAAAAAGACCTATCTGGGCCGCTTGAAATTTGATCAGTTGCGCGCCGATCTGGATAAATTGTAAATTCGGAGCGTGCTTTTTTCTCTTGCCAATGCGTATCTTTGGCGGCAAAATGCGGAACTTTCGCTAAAACGGTCTTCCATACATGGCAAAAAACCTCCTTCTGCTCAACGGTCCCAACCTGAATTTGCTGGGAACGCGCGAGCCTGAGGTCTACGGCGCCAGCACCTTGGCCGATATCGAGCAGGCAGCAATGGCGCAAGCCATGGCGGCCGGTGCCGACCTGGTTTGCTTTCAAAGCAACCATGAAGGCGCGCTGATCGACCGCATCCATGCCGCGCGAGCGGAAGGGATCGATGCCATCGTCATCAATCCGGGCGGCCTGACCCATACCAGCGTTGCTTTGCGCGATGCGCTGGCCGGGGTCGCCATCCCGTTCGTGGAAGTCCATATCTCGAATATTTATCAACGCGAAACGTTTCGACATCACTCATTTCTCAGCGCGATCGCGCAGGGGACGATCTGCGGCCTGGGTATCGATGGATATCGGTTTGCCATCGACTTTGCGCTTAAAAAACGTTAATCTACGCGATCTGCACGCATTTAGCGCGGCGATAGGTTCTTGGACATCACCGCATCACTCATAAAACAAACTACATTCCTAGGGGTTTTACATGGATCTACGAAAACTCAAGACCTTGATCGACCTGGTCGCCGAATCGGATATCGCAGAGCTGGAAGTTACCGAAGGCGAAAGCAAGGTTCGCATCGTCAAATCGTCGGCCATGCCGCAAAACCAGATGGTCATGATGCAGCCGCAAGGCATGCAAGCCCAATACCAGCCAGCCGCGCCAGCCGCAGCACCAGCGGCTGCTGCCGTCGTGGTCGCCGCCGAGCCAACGGGCTATGTGGTCAAGTCGCCGATGGTCGGTACCTTCTACCGTTCCTCCGCTCCTGGCAGCGCCGCCTATGTTGAAGTGGGCTCGACCGTCAAGGAAGGTGATACCCTGTGCATCATCGAAGCGATGAAGCTCCTGAATGAAATCGACTCCGATAAAGCCGGTGTCGTGACCCAGATCCTGGTCGAAAACGGCCAACCGGTCGAATTCGGTCAACCCTTGTTTGTGATCGGCTAAAACCCAGTCCACACGGCCGGCAACGGCCGTTTGCAGTTTTAGCCCCTCACACTTGTTGTTTCGCCGGCTCGCCGGCTCTCACAGACATACGCGAACCTACCATGTTTGAAAAAATCCTGATTGCCAACCGTGGTGAAATTGCCCTCCGTATTCAGCGCGCCTGCCGCGAAATGGGCATTAAAACGGTTGTAGTCCACTCCGAAGCCGACAAGGACGCGAAATACGTCAAGCTGGCCGACGAATCCGTTTGTATCGGCCCGGCACAGTCGTCCCTGAGCTACCTGAACATGCCCGCCATCATCAGCGCTGCTGAAGTGACGGATGCGCAAGCGATTCACCCAGGCTATGGCTTCCTGTCGGAAAATGCCGACTTTGCCGAACGCGTCGAGAAATCGGGCTTCGTCTTCATCGGCCCCCGCTCCGAATCGATCCGTTTGATGGGCGACAAAGTGTCGGCCAAGCAAACCATGATCAAGGCAGGCGTACCGTGCGTCCCCGGCTCGGAAGGCGCGTTGCCGGACGATCCGAAAGCGATCGTGCAAATTGCCCGCAAGATCGGCTACCCGGTCATCATCAAGGCCGCCGGTGGCGGTGGCGGACGCGGCATGCGCGTGGTGCACACGGAAGCGGCCCTGATCAACGCCGTGGCGATGACCAAGACGGAAGCCGGCACGGCCTTCGGCAACCCTGAAGTGTATATGGAGAAGTACCTGGAAAATCCGCGCCACGTGGAAATCCAGATCCTCGCCGACGAACACAAGAACGCCGTCTGGCTGGGCGAGCGCGACTGCTCCATGCAGCGCCGCCACCAGAAAGTGATCGAAGAAGCACCAGCGCCGGGCATCCCGCGCAAACTGATCGAGAAAATCGGCGACCGTTGCGCCGAAGCTTGCCGCAAGATCGGCTACCGCGGCGCCGGCACGTTTGAATTCCTGTACGAAAACGGCGAGTTCTATTTCATTGAAATGAATACCCGCGTGCAAGTGGAACATCCGGTTACCGAGATGATCACCGGCATCGACATCGTGCAAGAACAGATCCGCATCGCGGCCGGCGAAAAACTGCGTTTCCGCCAGCGCGACGTCCTGCTGTCGGGCCACGCCATCGAGTGCCGCATCAACGCCGAAGATCCCTTCAAGTTCACGCCATCGCCAGGCAAGATCGTGTCGTGGCATGCGCCGGGCGGTCCTGGCATCCGCGTCGACTCGCACGCCTACGCCGGCTACTACGTGCCGCCGCACTACGACTCGATGATCGGCAAAGTGATCGCTTACGGCGCCACGCGCGAGCAGGCGATCCGCCGCATGCAGATCGCCCTGTCCGAAATGGTGGTCGAAGGCATCAACACGAACATCGCCCTGCACCGCGAACTGATGATCGACGCGCGCTTTATCGAAGGCGGCACCAACATTCACTATCTGGAACAGAAACTGGCCGACATGCCGGACCTGGGCAAGAACCTGAATGGCGGCAGCCCCAGCATCGCCAAGAAGTCCGAAATCAAGGCGGGCGCATGAGCTGGACGGAAATCGTCATCGAGATCGCCCGTGACAACGCCGAGGCCATGTCCGACGCGTTGATGGAAGCGGGCGCCCTGTCGGTCTCGGTGGAAGACGCCGATGAAGGCACGGATGCCGAGCAGCCGCTGTTTGGCGAGCCGGGCATGGAACCGAAGGAAGCGGCGTGGGAACGCAGCCGCGTGGTGGCGCTGACGGACGTCGACGCCGACCAGGCCGCCATCGTGGCCGCTGCGGCCCAGGCGGTCGGCATGGCGGAAGTTCCCGCCTTTGCCATGCGCCCCGTGGAAGAGCAGGACTGGGTGCGCCTGACCCAGTCGCAATTCGCCCCGATTCACATCGGCAAGAATATCTGGGTCGTGCCCAGCTGGCACGAGGCACCGGACCCTGACGGCCTGATCCTGGAACTGGATCCGGGCCTGGCCTTCGGTACGGGCAGCCATCCGACCACGCGTTTGTGCATGGAATGGCTGGAAGCCAATCCGGCCCCTGGCAAGACCGTGCTCGACTACGGTTGCGGTTCCGGCATCCTGGCCATGGTGGCCAAGAAACTCGGTGCGCAAACGGTGGCCGGCGTCGACATCGACCCGCAAGCGATCGAATCGGCGCGCGACAATGCCGAACGCAACCAGTGCGAGATCGAATATTTCTTGCCAGACACGTTTGCCACTTCGGCACACGCCACGGCCAAGTTTGACATCGTCGTCGCCAACATCCTGTCGAGCCCATTGAAGCTGATGGCGCCGATGCTGTCGGGCCGTGTCGCCGATGGCGGCGCGCTGATCCTGTCCGGCGTGCTGGCACGCCAGGCGGAAGAAGTGGCCGCTGCCTACGCACCATTCATCCAGCTGGGTGTGTGGGCCGAGCAAGATGGCTGGGTGGCTCTGCATGGCCGCCTGGGCAGCACGCAAGCACCTGCGCCCCGCGCGGAAGGTGCATAAGCACAGCAATGGCCCTCGCCACCAAATGCCCCCATTGCAACACGATATTTCGGGTCGCTGCTGACCAATTGAAGTTACGTGGGGGCATCGTGCGCTGTGGCACGTGCAGGGAAGTGTTTGACGGCAATGCCGCGCTGATCGATCCAGCCGCGGCATCGCCGTTTTTAACGTCCGGCCCCGGCACTGCCGCTCCCCTGCCAACCAGTTATCCGGCCGACAACAGCCTGCCGTCCGCCACGGACGACGAACCCATTTATTCCCTCGACTTCGACACCTCGTTCGACCCGTTCGGCATCCTGCCGGAAACGGCGCAGCTCAAGGACAACGAAGACGATGGCGAGCACATCGAGCTGGACCTCGACGTGGCACTGCCTGACGAGGCGCTGGCCGACACGCCTGCCGCCGCACCGCTCGACCTGCCTGAATCTGCTGCAACACCGGCAGAGCTGCCCGAACCACCATTGCCCCAGCCGATGGCGCCCTTCAAGCGCCGCCAGATCGATGACGCGCCCGCCTTCGCCACGTATTTGCGCGATAGCCGCCGCGAACCGAACCTGGAAACGGTGGCAGCCCAGGCCGCTCCGGCATTGCCTGCCGCTGAAAAAGTCAGTCTGGACAAGCCCGCGCGCCGGGAACCCACGCTGGCCGACCATTCCTTCACGCCATTGCCCGCCGCCGTCGCGCCGGATGCCGCCGAAGAGCAGGAAGAACCCATCCTGCCGCCGGCCGACGACGAGCCGGCCTTTGTGACCTTGGGCCGGCGCCGCGAACAGAGCGGCAAGGCCATGCGCGTGGCCATGGCCATCGGCTCGGTTGTACTGCTGCTTTTACTATTCCTGCAAGTGATGACCACCTTCCGCAATCCGCTGGCGGCGCAATTTCCGCAGTGGAAGCCGACCCTGGTCGCGCTGTGCAAGCTCAGTGGCTGCCAGGTCGACTTGCCGGCGCAGATCGAGGCGCTGGCCATCGAGCAAGGCGAGTTGCAGACCTTGAAGGAACAGACCTTTTCCTACGTCTCGCTGCTGCGCAACCAGAGCCGCAGCGTGCAAGCCTGGCCCAGCATCGAACTGATACTCAACGACGCCAACGACAAGCCGGTCTTGCGCCGCGTGATCGCGCCGCGCGACTACCTGCCGGCCACGATCGACGTGAGCACGGGGTTTGCGCCGCGCTCGGAACAAACCATCAAACTGTACTTTGCATTAGACCAGCTCACGGCGTCTGGCTACCATATCGCCATCTTTTATCCTTAACAGACACTATCATGACCAAAACATCGCTGATCTGCGGCTCGCTTGCCACCGACACCATCATGCAATTCCCCGGCCGCTTCGGCGAATCCCTGCTGGCCGACCAGTTGCACAAAGTAAACGTGTCCTTCCTCGTGCCAACCATGCGCACGGAGTTCGGCGGCTGCTCGGGCAACATCGCCTACAGCCTGAAAATGCTGGGCGGCGACCCGCGCATCGTCGGCGTCATGGGGCAAGATAGCGCCGCCTATCTGGAACGCCTGCAAAAGCTGGGCATTTCCACCGCCAACATCCTCATCAAGGCCGACAGCTACAACGCGCAGTGCTTCGTCACGGCCGATGCGGACAATAACCAGATCAATGCCTTCCACCCGGGCGCCATGTCGTTTGCGCATGAAAACCCGATCGCCAATGCGGGCCCGGCCAAGGTGGCCATCATTTCGCCGGATGGCGACCAGGGCATGCTCAAGCATGCCGCCGACCTGGCCGGGCTGGGCATCCCCTTCATGTTCGACCCGGGTCAACAGTTGCCACGCTTCAATGGCGAACAGTTGATCGATTTCATCAACAAAGCCACGTATGTATCGGCCAACGATTATGAGATGGAAATGTTGATGGAACGCACGGGATTGACCCTGCCGGACATCGCCAGCCGCCTGGAAGCGCTGATCGTCACGCGTGGCGAAAAAGGGTCGGAAATCTATACGGACGGCAAGCGCATCGACATTCCTGTCGTGACCGCCAAAGAAGTGCTGGACCCGACCGGCTGCGGCGACGCCTACCGTGCCGGCTTGCTGTTCGGTATCACCAACGACCTGGGCTGGGAAACCAGCGGCCGTCTGGCCAGCCTGCTGGGCGCCATCAAGATCGCCACCCAGGGCGCGCAAAACCACGTGTTTACGCCAGAAAGCATCGCCGACCAGTTCGAAGCGGCGTTCGGTTACCGCTATTAGTATGTAGTCCGGTCGGCTTGCGCCCAAGCGCCAGGCCGACCTTCTCGCATTACCTCACCACAATAATCATCCCCACCAGCACCTGCGCGATCTGCAGCAGGATCAAAGCCACCAGCAGCGACAGATCCAGGCTGCCGACCAGTGGCACGACCTTGCGTATCGGACGCAGCAGGGGCTCATTCAAGGCCCGTACAAACGGCGCCAGCGGCGCATGCGGGTTGACCCAGCTGAAGATGGCTTCGATGATCAGCAAGGCCATGAAACCGTAGAGTATCCATTGCAGGAAGCGTTGCAGCGACTTGAGCAGCACCACTTCGACAGGATAGCCGGAAATAAACAGCACCGAGCTGGCCAGCAGCACGATCAGGAAGGCGCCGATCAGGCTGGCCCAGTCATACCCGCCCACGCCCGGCACCACGCGGCGCAGGGGGCGCACCAGCCAGTCGGACAATTGAAACGTGAATTGCGCCACCGACGAAGGCGGCCGCACGCGCACCGCCTGCATCCAGAAGCGCAGCAGCAACACGCCGCCCAGCAAGGTGGCGATGGTATCAACGATCAATGTAAGGATAACGATCAGCACGACTAATTCTCCAAAAAAAAACCGCTGTGTGATTGAGTCACACAGCGGCGTGTTGCCTCATCCAGGCACCCGTATCGTTGGAATTACGATGGGCGGGTGCTGGTTGGGAATGGCCAGGCTGCAGCCGGAGCCAACACGGTTTTTGCTACAGGTGCGATAGGTGCCGATGGCTTGGCGACAGGAGCTGCCTTCTTCGGTGCGGCCTTTTTAGGCGCGGCCTTCTTGGCGGCTGGCTTGGCTGCCACGGCGGCTGGTGCCGCTGGAGCTGCTGCCGGCGCTGCTGCCGGCGCGGCTGCCACGACTGGCGCTGCGGCTGGCTTGGCGGCAGGTTTCGCTGCTGCTTTCGCTGCCGGCTTCGCTGCTACCTTGGCGGCTGGCTTGGCTGCAACTTTTGCTGCTGGCTTCGCTGCTACCTTGGCCGCTGGCTTCGCTGCAGGTTTTGCTGCAACCTTGGCCGCAGGTTTCGCTGCTGCTTTGGCTGCCGGCTTGGCTGCGACTTTCGCTGCTGGCTTGGCGGCAACTTTCGCTGCCGGCTTCGCTGCTACCTTGGCCGCTGGCTTGGCTGCAGCTTTTGCTGCTGGCTTCGCTGCTACCTTTGCCGCTGGCTTGGCTGCAGCTTTCGCTGCTGGCTTCGCTGCCGGTTTGGCTGCTGCTTTTGCCGCTGGCTTGGCTACCGCTTTTGCCGCTGGCTTCGCTGCAGCTTTTGCTGCTGGCTTGGCTGCTGCTTTGGCGGCCGGCTTCGCTGCTGCCTTGGCGACGACTTTTTTCGCTGCTGGCTTGGCTGCCGCTTTGGCGGCCGGTTTCGCTGCTGCCTTGGCTGCAGGTTTCGCTGCGGCTTTTTTCACTGCTGGCTTGGCTGCAGCTTTTGCTGCTGGCTTGGCGGCTGCCTTGGCGACGACTTTTTTCGCTGCTGGCTTGGCTGCTGCCTTGGCGGCCGGTTTCGCCGCTGCCTTGGCTGCTGGCTTCGCTGCAGCTTTTTTCACTACTGGCTTGGCTGCTGCCTTGGCCGCTGGTTTTGCAGCGGCTTTTGCTGCTGGCTTGGCTGCGGCTTTTTTCGCTACAGGCTTGGCTGCTGCCTTGGCTGCAGGTTTCGCTGCCGGTTTTGCTGCTGCCTTGGCCGCTGGTTTCGCTGCGGCTTTCGCTACTGGCTTGGCAGCCACCTTTGCTGCAGGCTTGGCTGCGGCTTTGGCGGCTGGTTTTGCGGCTGGTTTCGCTGCTGCTTTGGCAGCTGGTTTAGCGGCAACCGTCTTTGCTGCGGCTGCCGGCTTCTTCGCGGCAGGAGCAGCCTTGGCGGCTGGTTTCTTTACTTCTGATTTCTTAGCGGCTGTTGCCATTTGTCTCTCCTTCATCTGAGATGAGAAATTTAAGCTACAAGATTTAAACCCGTCCGACCCACCACAGGGATAGGCCAGGCGAATTATTCATCGGCACAAACGGTCGTTTGCGCTAATGAATTCGGCACCAGCTGAACTGCTGCAACTCCTCACGTTTGCAGCACTTCAGCCATCGTCGGTGCCACCCTGCTTTATCTCGCAGCTGGTGGCAAAGTCTGAATTCGGTCATTCGTTTTCGATGCCGTGCGTTTTTTCGCTCCTCGCATCGCGCTCGCTACAACACCGATGCGTCAAATAAAAAACCGCCATGCCTGAAAAAATTCGGGCACGGCGGCAGACGAAAACGGTGTGGTTTTGTGCATATCCGTGTAAATCTGTATCCCTGTTTTGCGAGGTTTTTTCGCTACCGCGCTGGTTAAAAAACCCCGCATTCTAACGCTCGCATTTGCAATCTCATAAAGTACACGAAAACCTTGTCAATGCGCAACCGGCACGACACGTTTTCGCCCGCTTTTTTGCACGTTACGCGTGCTATCGCACAATCGCGCGCCAAATGCCGCCGCCAGCGTGTCCGGAAACGATATTTACTAGCTGTCTCGCGCGCATTGGCGCCGTCAAAAAAATGCGTCGCGGCGCGCGTCATGCGGCGAAAAAATGGCCGGACTTTTCTGTGCCGCCGCATGCGATGCACATGCGCCGCCGCGCCGCTGCGCGCCACGAAAAAGCGGCTAACAAAAAGCGGCATGCGATGCCGCAGCCTGTCTCCAGAACGATGGCGGCGAGCTGGATAAAAACAGGCCAGGCTAGCGCGCGTCATTGGACGACGCGAGCCGGGAGAGGGCCAGCGCAGTATCGATGAAGGCGCGCAGTTTGGGCTGGCTCTGGGTACGGGCAGGAAAATACAGGAACAATCCACTCGTCGGCGGCACGTAGTTTTCAAGCACCCGCAGCAAGCTGCCGCTTGCCAGGTCACCTTCGATTTCCACATCCGGCATATACGCGAGGCCCAGACCAGAGCGGGCGAAATCGGCGATCAGCGTGGTGTCGTTGACGACCAGGGGCGCGCCGGTTTCCACCAGAAATTCCTCGCCATCGCGCACGAAGCGCCAGCGGTGCAAGGCGCCGGAAGTGTGGAAGCGGTAGGCCAGCGTGTCGTGGCGCACCAGGTCTTCCGGGATCAGCGGCTGCCCTTTCCGCTCGAAGTAGCCGGGCGCGCCAACCACGGACCAGCGCAAGTCCCCCGTCAGGCGCACCGCCACCATCTCCTGCTCCACGGACTGTCCCAGGCGGATGCCGGCGTCGTAACCGTGCGCCAGCAGATCGACCGCGCCATCGTCGAGCGACAGGTCGATGGTCACGTCAGGATAGCTGCTGCGAAAACGCGGTATCAATGCGCGCATGACCAGCGCGCCCAGCGCGCGCGGCACCGTCAGCCGCAGATGGCCGGCGGGCCGGTCGCGAAACATGGTCAGCGCGGCGAAGGCGTCATCGATCTGCCGGGTAGCGCCGGCCAGGCTGGCGTACAGGCCCGCGCCGGCTTCGGTGAAGGCGACATTGCGCGTATTGCGCTTGAAGAGCAGCACGCCATGCTGGCGCTCCATCACCTTGACCGCCTTGCTGACGGCCGTCACCGTCACGCCAAGCTGCAGTGCCGCGGCGCTGAAACTTTTGCGCTCGGCGACAGCGAGAAAGGTACGGATACCATCGAGAGAGTTATTTTTCATGCGTGCTCACGCAGTCAATAATGAACCTGAAGTTTAAAGCCTATCACCGTTGCCATACTATTTCTCTGCAATTGAACGCCATATGATGGTCGCTCCCTACCTCTCCCCCAAAGGAAGCACCATGTCTCTCCTCATGCCGGCAATCGTCGGCGACTACTTTACCGCCGAAAACCATCACGATAGCGACGCCGTGGCGCAGTGCTTCGCAGCCGATGGCGTCGTGCATGACGATGGCCATGCGCACGCGGGCCATGCCGCCATCAAGGCCTGGAAGGAAGCTGGCAGCAAGCAGTACGGCGCCACCATCAGCCCCACCTCGGCCGACACCCGGGGCGCACGCTGCGTGGTCACCAGCAGCGTCAGTGGCAATTTCCCCGGCAGCCCGCTGGAGCTGCGCTTTGCCTTCACGCTCGCCAGCAACCGCATCCAGACCCTGGAGATCAGCGCATGAATACCGATTTCAAGGACAAGCGCGTGCTGATCACGGGCGGCACCAAGGGCATGGGCGCGGCGACGCTGAAACTGATGCTCGAGCGCGGCGCGCGCGTGGCGACCACGGCGCGCGCCGCCGGCGGCAGCTTGCCGGTCGGCGTGCATTTCATCGCGGCCGACCTGCGTACCCGCGCGGGAACCGACACGCTGATCCGGGAAGCGCTGGCCAGCCTGGGCGGGGTCGATATCCTGATCAATAACGTGGGCGGTTCGACGGCCGCGGGCGGCGGCGCACTGGCCCTGGACGACGATGCCTGGCAAGACGCGCTCAATGGCAACCTGCTTGCCGCCGTGCGCCTCGACCGCGCCCTGCTGCCGGCGATGGTGGCACGCCAATACGGCGTGATCATCCACATCTCGTCGATCCAGCGCAGCCTGCCGCTGTACGAGTCGACGCTGGCGTATGCGGCCGCCAAGGCTGCGCTGAGCAACTACAGCAAGGGATTGTCGAAGGAATTCGGCCCGCAGGGCATCCGCATCAATACCGTCTCGCCAGGCTTCATCGAAACCACGGCGGCCCACGCGATGATACGGCGCTGGGCCGGCCACGCCGGCATCACCGAAGATGCGGCCCGCCAGAAGCTGATGCAGACGCTGGGCGGCATTCCCATCGGCCGCCCGGGCAAGCCGGAAGAAGTGGCCGAACTGGTTGCCTTTCTGGCCTCGGACCGCGCCGCGTCGATCCACGGCGCCGAGTATGTGATCGACGGCGGCACCATCCCGACCGTCTAAGCCCGCTGCAACAAGCTCTCCACATGGCAAAAGGCCCCGCATCCGCGAGGCCTTTGTGACATGACTGGTAACGCTATCGGCTGGCTTATTCCCAGTTCAGCGCGCCGCCGGTCTGGTATTCCGTCACGCGCGTCTCGAAGAAGTTGCGTTCCTTCTTCATGTCGATCATCTCGCTCATCCATGGGAATGGATTTTCCTCCTGGGCGAACAGCGGCTCGATGCCGATCTGCTGCGCGCGGCGATTGGCGATGAAGCGCAGATAGCCCTTGAACATCGGCGCATTCAGATCCAGCACGCCGCGCGGCATGGTGTCTTCCGCGTACGCGTATTCCAGTTCCACGGCCTTCATGAACAGGTCCTTGATCTCTTCGCGGAAGGCGGCCGTCCACAGCTGCGGGTTTTCCATCTTGATCGTGTTAATCAAGTCGATGCCGAAGTTGCAATGCATCGATTCATCGCGCAGGATGTACTGGTACTGCTCGGCAGCGCCCATCATCTTGTTCTGGCGGCCCAGCGCCAGGATCTGCGTGAAGCCGACGTAGAAGAACAAACCTTCCATCAGGCAGGCGAAGACGATCAGGGACTTCAGCAGCTTCTGGTCGTTTTCCACCGTACCGGTGACAAACGCCGGGTCGGTCAGGGTGTTGATGAACGGGATCAGGAATTCATCCTTGTCGCGGATCGACTTGACTTCGTTGTAGGCGTTGAAGATCTCGCCTTCGTCCAGGCCCAGCGATTCGACGATGTACTGGTAGGCGTGCGTATGGATCGCTTCCTCGAACGCCTGGCGCAGCAGGTACTGGCGGCACTCGGGCGCCGTGATGTGGCGTCGTAAAGGGGGACTGCCCAGCGCGATGTTGGTGGCGGCCAGCGGGCCGGTGGTCTCGAAGAAGCCCTCAGCTCCTGGACACTGGGAATGTGAATGCTACTCACACATCATCGCTACTCAACAGGCAAAAAAAACGCCGTAAAAGCTACGGCGCATTAGGAGCATTAGGATTATCGCAGTCTATTCGACTGTGAGAGCAATGAAGCGGCTAAAGCTTTGGTATCGTCGCTGTACTTACTGCTTTGAAGCACATGCGATGCCTTTGTCTCCATCGCTTTTCCTGTCTGATACGCACCTTGTACCTGAGACAATGCGGAACCAGCCAAACTCTTAGCCACGGCAGAGGCATTGGGATTCTTCAATGTCTCTGCTGCCTGGGAAGCGATTCCCGATGAGGTTTTTTTACTATTGAATGTCATGATAAAACCTTTTAAGTCGATATGAAGAGATACGTAAGAGTGAGTCAAACTCACAAATTCGTTCGGTACTCCTGCAAAGTTCAAGTTGTTTTTACATCACGAAAACTGACTATTCCTTTAAAGAGAACGGCAAAAAGCCGTCCTCTTTAATCCACTATCGCGAACGTGGAGACCGGCAGTGTTCGCACACAATTTCAAGCTTTCCAAAGCGGAAGCGCCAGTATTGCGTCACATGCACGGATTTGGGATAGGCACAAGTTTTCATGTGTCGTTCCTTTCATCATTTACCTCGATGATGAACTTGAGCCTTGCCATATCGGCTTTCGAAGTTTAAACTTCGACTTCTAGTACATAGAAATAGCATCAAGAGAAAGCCAGAGGTTGTTGTTTGGCCCTCTTTTCCCTAAAGCCCCGTGAGTTGCACCTCATGGGGCTTTTTCATTTCCTCATCTAATTATTCCCAGTTCAGCGCGCCGCCGGTCTGGTATTCCGTCACGCGCGTCTCGAAGAAGTTGCGTTCCTTCTTCATGTCGATCATCTCGCTCATCCATGGGAATGGATTTTCCTCCTGGGCGAACAGCGGCTCGATGCCGATCTGCTGCGCGCGGCGGTTGGCGATGAAGCGCAGATAGCCCTTGAACATCGGCGCATTCAGACCCAGCACGCCGCGCGGCATGGTGTCTTCCGCGTACGCGTATTCCAGTTCCACGGCCTTCATGAACAGGTCCTTGATCTCTTCGCGGAAGGCGGCCGTCCACAGCTGCGGGTTTTCCATCTTGATCGTGTTAATCAAGTCGATGCCGAAGTTGCAATGCATCGATTCATCGCGCAGGATGTACTGGTACTGCTCGGCAGCGCCCATCATCTTGTTCTGGCGGCCCAGCGCCAGGATCTGCGTGAAGCCGACGTAGAAGAACAAACCTTCCATCAGGCAGGCGAAGACGATCAGGGACTTCAGCAGCTTCTGGTCGTTTTCCACCGTACCGGTGACAAACGCCGGGTCGGTCAGGGTGTTGATGAACGGGATCAGGAATTCATCCTTGTCGCGGATCGACTTGACTTCGTTGTAGGCGTTGAAGATCTCGCCTTCGTCCAGGCCCAGCGATTCGACGATGTACTGGTAGGCGTGCGTATGGATCGCTTCCTCGAACGCCTGGCGCAGCAGGTACTGGCGGCACTCGGGCGCCGTGATGTGGCGGTAGGTGCCCAGCACGATGTTGTTGGCGGCCAGCGAATCGGCCGTCACGAAGAAGCCCAGGTTGCGCTTGACCAGGCGGCGCTCGTCGTCCGTCAGGCCGTTCGGGTTCTTCCACAGCTCGATATCGCGCTGCATGTTGACTTCCTGCGGCATCCAGTGGTTGGCGCAGCCGGCCAGGTATTTGTCCCACGCCCATTTGTACTTGAACGGCACCAGCTGGTTGACGTCCGTCTTGCCGTTGATGATGCGCTTGTCGTCGGCATTCACGCGGCGCGCCACTTGCTCTGCGTTCGCTTCGGACGGCTCGGCACCTGCCGGCAGGTTCAATTCGGTATTTCCCAGTGGCGCTTGCTGCGCCGGACGCGGCACAGCTGCCGACGTGGTTTCATCATCCCAAGACAACGACATATTCTTCTTCCTTTCCATGCCGGCGAGCCGGCGATCCGCAACAGGCCCGTTGTATCGGACAATGCGGACATTGACAACATTGAATCAGCCCGGCCGTGCCGGGCTGACAACTAAAATCTTACTGGCAGGCTTCGCATTCCTCAAAGCCATCGTCACCCGGACGCAGGTAGCAGGCTTCGCCATCGGCGTCGTCCGCTGCCGCTGCCACTACCGGCGCCACGGCCACTGCTGCTGCCGCCACGACGGCTGCCTGGGCGCTGGTTTGTGCACTTTGGGCGCTGGCCGACATGCCGCCGTCGACTGCCACGGCGTTCAGCGCGCCCGTCTTGGAGGTCGATTTCTCCATGTGGGTAGCGGCGATGGTACGCAGGTAATAGGTGGTTTTCAGGCCACGCAGCCATGCCAGCTTGTAGGTTTCGTCCAGTTTCTTGCCCGATGCGCCAGCCATGTAGATGTTCAGCGACTGGGCCTGGTCGATCCACTTCTGGCGACGCGAAGCCGCTTCCACCAGCCAGCTTGGCGACACTTCGAAGGCCGTGGCGTAGATATCGCGCAGGTCTTGCGGGATGCGGTCGATCTTCACCAGCGAGCCGTCGAAGTACTTCAGGTCGGAGATCATGACTTCATCCCACAGGTCGCGCGCCTTCAGGTCGCGCACCAGGTAGCCGTTGATTTCGGTGAATTCGCCCGACAGGTTCGATTTCACGTACAGGTTCTGGAACGTCGGCTCAATACAGGCCGAGACGCCGATGATGTTCGAAATCGTCGCCGTCGGGGCGATCGCCACGCAGTTCGAATTGCGCATGCCGAACTTGGCGATGCGTTCGCGCACCGGCGTCCAGTCCATGGCCGACGAGGAATCGACTTCCAGGTAGCCGCCGCGCTCTTCGGCCAGCAGTTTGACCGAGTCCTGCGGCAGGATGCCGCGGTCCCACAGCGAACCGGCGTACGATTCATAGCGGCCGCGCTCTTCGGCCAGTTCCGTCGACGCCAGGTAGGCGTAGTAGCAGACGGCTTCCATCGAGGTGTCGGCAAACGACACGGCGGCGTCCGAGGCGAACGGGATGCGCATCATGTGCAGGCAGTCCTGGAAGCCCATGATGCCCATGCCAACCGGACGGTGGCGCATGTTCGAGTTGCGCGCCTTGTCGACGGCGTAGTAATTGATGTCGATGACGTTGTCGAGCATGCGCATGGCGGTGCGGATGGTCTTGGCCAGCTTGACGTGATCGAGCTTGCCTTCCTTCATGTGCGCCGGCATGTTGACGGAACCGAGGTTGCAGACGGCGATTTCGTCAGGGCCCGTGTTCAGGGTGATTTCCGTGCACAGGTTCGAGCTGTGGACGACGCCGACGTGCGACTGCGGGCTGCGGATGTTGCAAGGGTCCTTGAACGTGATCCATGGGTGGCCCGTTTCAAACAGCATCGACAGCATCTTGCGCCACAGGTCCAGCGCGGCGATCTTCTTGAAGACGCGGATTTCGCCGGCGGCGGCCTTGGCTTCGTAGCCCACGTAAGCCTGTTCGAAAGCCTTGCCGACCTTGTCGTGCAAGTCTGGCGTGTCCGACGGCGAGAACAGGGTCCATTCGCCTTTTTCCATGACGCGCTTCATGAACATGTCGGGAATCCAGTTCGCCGTGTTCATGTCGTGCGTGCGGCGGCGGTCGTCGCCCGTGTTCTTGCGCAGGTCGAGGAATTCCTCGATATCCATGTGCCAGGTTTCCAGGTAGGCGCAGACGGCGCCCTTGCGCTTGCCGCCCTGGTTGACTGCCACGGCCGTGTCATTCACCACTTTCAGGAACGGCACCACGCCTTGCGACTTGCCGTTGGTGCCCTTGATGTGGGCGCCCAGGGCGCGCACTGGCGTCCAGTCGTTACCCAGGCCGCCGGCAAACTTGGCCAGCAGCGCGTTGTCCTTGATGGCGTCGTAGATGCCTTCCAAGTCATCCGAGACGGTGCTCAGGTAGCACGACGACAGCTGCGAGCGCAGGGTGCCCGAGTTGAACAGGGTCGGCGTCGAGCTCATGAAGTCGAACGAGGACAGCAGGCTGTAGAACTCGATGGCGCGCGCTTCGCGGTCCGCCTCGTTCAGCGCCAGGCCCATGGCCACGCGCATGTAGAACGCCTGCGGCATTTCGATGCGCACGTCCTGGATGTGCAGGAAGTAGCGGTCATACAGGGTTTGCAGGCCGATGTAGCCGAATTGCAAGTCGCGGTCGGCCACGATGGCTTTCGCCAGGCGTTCCAGGTCGAAGCTGGCGAGTACCGGGTTCAGCAGCTCGGCGGCGATGCCCTTGGCGATGTATTGCGGGAAATACGTCAGGTATTCGGCGGCAGCGGCCGCTTGCGGCACTTCCTTGCCGAACACTTCCTTGCGCACCGTGTGCAGCAGGATGCGGGCCGTGACCTGGCTGTAGGCCGGGTCTTTTTCCATCAGCGCGCGCGCCGCCAGAATGGCCGACTTGTGCAGCTCTTCGACGGGCACGCCGTCGTACAGGTTTTTCACTGTTTCAGCCAGGATAGCGTCGGCATCGACGTGCTTTTCCAGGCCGGCGCAGGCGGCGTTGATCAGGTCGCGCACTTCCTGCATGTCCAGCAGGCGGCGCACGCCGTTATCAAGCACGTTCAATTGTGGTGCAGAAACTTGCGCGGAAGCGCCTTGCGCTTCCTTCTGCAGGCGGCGCTCTTCCATGTGCTTGGCGCGGTACAGCACGTAGGCACGCGCCACGTCGTGTTCGCCCGAACGCATCAGCGACAGTTCCACCTGGTCTTGCACGTCTTCGATATGGAAGGTGCCGCCGCCCGGATGGCGGCGCACCAGCGCGGCGACGACGCCGTCGGTCAGTTGTTCCACCAGTTCGCGGATGCGTGCCGAGGCTGCGCCCTGGCCGCCGTTAACGGCCAAAAACGCCTTGGTCATGGCGATGGCGATCTTCGAAGGCTCAAATGCCACCACCGCGCCGTTGCGGCGGATGATGCGATAGTCGCCCAATGCCGCGCCCGTGCTCGCCACACTGTTGGCCGCGCCTGGCGCTGGCGATACTGGCGTTGGATGGATGGAAATATCTTGTGGTGATTGCATTGAAGCTCCCGTTGTCAGCTAAAGTCAGCCTGCAGTTTTGCTGCCGCGTGTGTTGTTGAATAGAACGCCCGATGGTCAGGGTTTCTTCAGGTATTTGTTGCTAAATAGTAAATTCATAGTGCATAAAACAGGTCAGTATCCATCTCGCCACACCGCACTGCCCGGCTGGCGCGAAACACGATCAAGGGTGATAAACCGCCAGTTCCAGTGCTTTATCAGCAATCCGGATAGCTTTGACAATAATTCTGAAAACGTCTGTGATGGCACTAGATATAGTCTTTACATCCAACTTCTGCACTAATTGTAGTACCCATCGAAGGGTGATGCAATAGTTTTCCGGCATCCGCCAGCGTAATTTTTTGTCTTTTCTTATACGATTTCGGTTGACTTTTCAGGGCATGGATGGAAAGCCCAATCCCCGCGAAGTAAGCGCTAACGCAGGCTGCCCGCGCAAGGTTTCCAGCCAGCATACTTGGTAAAAATGCCAGTCAAAAAACGGTCCCGGATCCGTCTTCCTTCCCGGCGCGATATGCTCGTGGCCGCGCACCTGGGACAGCCCGTAGCGCGCCGCCAGCGCCACCGTCAGCGCCGCCAGGACATGGTATTGCCGCCGCTGGAAAGGCACATCGTCCGCGCCTTCCATTTCGATACCGATGGAATAGCCATTGCACTGCGGACGTCCCTCGAAGGTGGACGCGCCGGCATGCCAGGCACGTTTATCAGCAGAAACATATTGCAGCAACGCACCATCGCGCCGCACAAAAAAGTGCGCCGAGACTTGCAAGCCACGCAGGTCGGCGAAAGAAGGATCGGCATTATAATCTACCCGGCCCGTAAACAAGTCCGACACATGCGGTCCGCCAAAGTGGCCGCCCGGCAAGCTGATGTTATGGATCACCAGCAAATCGACTTGCGCGCCGTCCGGTCGCGCATCGTAGTATTGGGAGTCATAGCGCAGCGCGCCATCGCACCAGCCGTCTTCATCTATCGTCCATGCGCTCATCAAATAGGGCTTCCTGTATCGTCAATTTCTGCATGCGGTAACGCAACTGGCGCACGCTCAGGCCCAGTTGGCGCGCCGCCCGCGCGCGGTGGTAGCGCGCCTGCACCAGCGCCAGCAGGATCATGTCGCGCTCGGCCTGGCGCAAATACATGTCCAGCGGCAAGACGGGGGGCACGCCATACGCCGCCATGCCGGGCAGGCACAGTTGCCGTTCCGGCAAGGCCGGCGGCGCCCGCGACGGCATGCTGCCCGCCGCCGACGGCAAGGCCAGCCCCTCGAGCGCGATCACGCCGCCGTCGGCAAAGGCCAGCGCCCGCTCCAGCACGTTTTCCAGTTCGCGCACATTGCCGGGAAACGCATACGCGGCCAGGGCCGCCAGCACGGGCGGCGCCAGGCTCACGGCCCGGCGCGGCGACAGGCGCGCGAGGATCACCTCACATAATACCTGCAGATCGCCGCGCCGTTCGCGCAGCGGCGGCAGTGCCAGCTCGATCACATTCAGGCGGTAGAACAGGTCCTGGCGAAACGTCCCGGCCGCCACGCCGCGCCCCAGGCCATGCTGGCTGGCGCACAGAATGCGCACGTCGACTGCCTCGTCAGTACTGCCGCCCAGCTTGCGCACGCGGCGCTCCTGCAGCACGCGCAACAGTTTCACCTGCATGGACAGCGGCAGGTCGTCGACTTCGTCGAGCAGCAAGCTGCCACCGTGGGCTGCCTGGAACAAGCCCTGGCGTTCGTGCAGCGCGCCCGTATAGGCGCCCGGGCGGCAGCCGAAGAATTCCGCTTCCATCAGCGCTTCGGGAATAGCGCCACAGTTGACGGCGATAAACGGGAAGCTGGCGCGCGCGCCCTGCGCATGGATGGCGCGCGCCGCCAGTTCCTTGCCCGTGCCCGATTCGCCGCGGATGGCCACCGGCGCGCCACAGCGGGCGATGCGGCCGATCTGCGCGCGCAGCGCCTGCATGGGCAGCGAATTGCCGCTCAGTTGCGGCGCCGGCGGCATGCCGGCGGCGGTCTGCGGACTGGGGCTGGGACGGGACATGGGAGCGCGCCTTTCTGCAATGGCGGCGACGAACCGCCTGCTGCAGATGCTACGCCGGACGGATGCCGGAGGACGTTACGATACGGATGAGCAACGCGCGCCGGCACGCCCTTACAAGGTGGCGTGCGCGTGGCTGCAGTAATCGTGGCCCTTGGCCTGCACGTTTTCGGAGGCCGGGTAGTACACGCCGCAATGGGCGCAGCACAGCATCAGTTCGGCATCAGGCAATTCCTGCGGCCGGCCCGGCGGCGCAAACGGATTCGGCTGCTGTTGCTGCTGCGCGCGGGCCCGTTGCTGCATGCTCCGGATCTTGCTGCGGATAGCAAACAGCACCAGGAATACCAGCGCCAGCCAGAATAAAACACGTGTCATGCGAATCCTCGGTGTAAAACCACTTCCAGTACAAAACGGCTGCCGACATAGGCCAGCAGCAAGGTGGCGAAACCGGCCAGGGTAAAACTCAGGGCCGTCTTGCCGCGCCAGCCGCGAAAGCGGCGGCCTGCCAGCAGCGCAGCAAACAACAGCCACGACAGCATGGTAAACACGGATTTGTGATCCCAGTTCAGGGCCTTGCCAAATAGTTGTTCGGAAAACACGATACCCGACAGCACGGTCAGGCTCAGCAGGATGAAGCCCAGGCCGATCATGCGGAACAGCAGTTTTTCCATCGTCAGCAGGGCTGGCAACTGGTCCAGCGCCGTGCCGATGAAGCCGCGGCTTTCGCTGCGCGTATGCAAACGCGATTCCTGCAGCGCCATCAGCACGGCGTGGAAGGCGGCAATCGTCAAGGTGCTGTAGGCAAGCACGGCCACGGCAATGTGCCAGCCGAAGACGGCCGACTTGCCTTCCATGTTGACCTGGCTGCCAGGAAAGGCCCAGGCCAGGCCGATGGCGAGGACGGCGCTGGGCATGACCATGCGGCGCAGTCCGTCCAGGCTGAAATTGCGGTTCTCTATCCAGTAGGCGCCCACCGAGACCCACAGCGCGGCCGACAGCATGGCGGAAAAACCGAAGCGCAAGGTGCCCGGCGCCATCAGGTCGAACCACAAGGTGGCGGCGTGCGCCAGCCAGGCAACGCCGGTCAGGCCGGCAATGAGCCGGGCACGGGACGAGGGAAGCACCGCGCACGCCGCGTACAACAGCGCGGCGATGAAAAAGAAATAGATCTGCATAGTTTAAGTTTACACCATAGCCGACAAGCGCGATTCAGGCGACAGCCCGGTGACAGGCACGACGCCGCCATCCAATGCCGCAAGCCTGCCATGATATCGCGCCTGAGGCATGACGGGGTGGCGCACCCTCAAGATTTCGGCAATCTTTCACGCTACCTGTATATATTAGTATGCCGCAAAAAAATGATGGCCCGCTTAAGCGGGCCATCGGGCATTGCCAATATCCGGTTTACTTCACGTTCAGGCTCTTTTTCGCCTGCTCCAGCAAGTCGGTCTTGACCCAGTCCTTGGCCACGGGCGGTTTCGTCATGCGGCCCACGCCCGTTTTCACCATCACGTCCGTGGTGGTCTGAATATGCTCGGGCGAGATGTCATACGAATACGGCGAATTGCTGATCGCGTCGTCGAAGTCATCCTTCGTGATCTGGCCCCGGAACACCACTTCGCGCACATACTTTTCCGCCGTCGCCTTGTTGTCGATAAAGGTCTTGGTGGCTTCGACGAAGCAGCGCATGAATTTTTCCGCCACGGGACGGCGTTCCTTGTAGAACTTTTCCGTCATCACCATAGTCCGCACGGGTTCGCCGATCGGCGTGTCGTACGGTTTGATGACTTCGGTGCCGAAACCCTTGTTGATGGCCTGCGACGATTGCGGCTCGGACTGCATCATGGCGTCGATATTCTTGCCCATCAGCGCCTGGTTCAAGTCGGCGTAGGCCAGGAATACCAATTGCACATCCTTGCCCTTGGTTTCGGAATACGTCAGGCCAGCTTGCGACAGCTCGGCCAGCAGCAGCACTTCCTGGATGCCGCCGCGCGTCACACCCACGCGCTTGCCCTTGAGTTCCTTGACGCTGGCAATCTTTTGCCCCGCCCCACCCACCAGGCGCGCGCCGCCCTTGGCAAAACCGGCCACCACGTAGATGGGCGCGCCGCCGGCGCGGCCGGAAATGGCCGCTTCGGACGCCGTCGCCCCCACGTCCAGTTCGCCCGCGATAATCGCCTGCATCACGTCGAGGCCCTTGGCGAACACATGCTCCTCAACCTTGATGCCGCACTTGGGCGCGATTTCCTTGATGTACGACACGGCGCCGTAATGGGCGAATTTCAAATTACCCAGGCGCACGACTTCCTGCGCCTGTGCCTGGACAGCGCCCATGCCGAAGGCCAGCATGAGGGCGGCGGCAATACCGCTCTTCAAGGTTAATTTCTTACGCATCGGGTTCTCCTGTGGTGGTTGGTGTGTGCCCGCAAGGGCAAAGCTACGCGAAACACTGCTCTTATTATCAAGAGATAGTACCGCGTGTTGGAGCCAGGGCAACATTTTTTTGCCGGCAGCCACGCTGCCGGCGTTATGACGACCGTCTGTTGCTACTGTCCCGCCAGCGCCACCACCGGGTCGAGTCCCGACGCCTTGCGCGCCGGCATGAAGCCAAACACCAGCCCCGTCACCACGGCGCAGGCAAACGCGCCGGCGATGGCGCTCAGGGAAAAGATCACCGGCACGTCCCATACCAGCAGCAGGCCGGCGACCGTCACGCCGACCACGATGCCGGCCACGCCGCCCACCACCGACACCAGCACGGCTTCGGTGAGGAACTGGCGCAGGATGTCGCGCCGGCGCGCGCCCGTCGCCATGCGGATGCCGATTTCGCGCGTGCGCTCGCGCACCGTCATCAGCATCACGTTCATGACGCCGATGCCGCCCACCACCAGGGAGACGGCGGCGATCAGGCTGAGCATCATGGTCATGTTGTCCTGCGTCTTCGCTTCGGCCGCGATCGACGCGGCCGCGTTGCTGATGCCGTAGTCGCGGATGCGGTGGCGCTCGAACATGGTGGCGTCGACTGCCGCCTCCACCTCCGTCACGCGCTTGACGTCGGCGACCGCCATCACCGTGTACGTCGGCTCGCGCTGGCCGAAGACGCGGATGCCGGCCGTGGAAAACGGCAGCAGCAGCACGTCGTCTTCATCCTTCTCGCCCGTCAGCGCCCCCTTCGCGCTCATCACGCCGATCACCTGGAAAGGCACGTTGCCGATCAGGATGCTCTGCCCCACGGGATTGGCCACGTCGGGCATCAGCTTTTCCGCCAGGTGGGCGCCCAGCACGGCCACGGTGGCCATCTCGCGCTCGTCTTCCTCGGTAAAGAAGCCGCCCTTGGCCACCGGCCAGGTCTGGATCTGCGGCAGGGCCGGCCCCGTGCCGCGCACATAGGTCTGCACGTCGAGGTTACCGTGGCGTATCACCTTGTTGCCCGTGACATTCGGCAGCACGTGGGTGATGCCCGGCACGTCTTTCAGCGCATCGAGGTCGGCCAGGGTGATGCTGCGTCCGGGGATACGCGAGCTTTCGCCGCGCGACGCCATGTACAGCAGGTTCGAGCCGAATGCGCCCAGCTGCGCCATCACTTGCTGGCGCGTGCCCAGGCCGATGGCCAGCATGACGATCACGGAAGCGACGCCGATGACGATGCCCAGCAGGGTCAAGCCCGTGCGGAAGCGGTTGATCCACAACACGCGCCAGGCGGCGCGCGCCGCGTCGAGCAATTCCGTGCCCAGCGACGCGCCCGTGTCATGGGCGGCGCGCGACATGTCCAGCGGCGGCAGGGCCGTCGATGTGGCGGGAATGGCGACGGCGCCCGAGTCTTCGATGATTTCGCCATCGCTGATCTCGATCACGCGGCGCGCCTGTGCCGCCACCTTGCGGTCATGCGTAATCAGGATGATGGTGTGGCCCGCGTCGGCCAGTTCGCCCAGCAGGGCCATGACTTCAGCGCCGCTGCTGCTGTCGAGCGCCCCCGTCGGTTCATCGGCGAGGATGATGCGCCCGCCATTCATCAGGGCGCGCGCGATCGACACGCGCTGCTGCTGCCCGCCCGACAACTGGTTTGGCCGGTGATCGATCCGCTCGCCCAGGCCCAGGCGCTTGAGCAGCGCTTCCGAGCGCGCATGGCGGGCCGCGGCCGGCATGCCCGCGTACAGGGCCGGTACTTCCACGTTTTCGCGCGCCGATTCGGTGGCGATCAGGTGATAGCCCTGGAAGACGAAGCCGAACGCTTCGCGCCGCAGCCACGCCAGTTCATCGGGATTCAGGCTGGCCACGTCCTGGCCGGCGAAGCGGTAGGTGCCATCGCTGGGCCGGTCAAGACAGCCAAGCAAATGCATCAGGGTCGACTTGCCGGAACCGGACGCGCCCACAATGGCGACGAATTCGCCGGCGCCGATCGACAAGGTCAGGCCGCGCAGCACTTCCACGGCCGGCGCGCCGTCATGGCCGCCATAGCGCTTGCGGATGCCTTGCAGTTCAATCAACGGCGCCGCCTGCTCCGGCTGCCCGGGTTGCCCGAGCGACGCGGCCTCGCTCATGGCGCTCACAGCTGGAACCTGCTGCTGCCGCTGCCGGCCGGCTGCTCGCCCGTGACCAGCAATTCGCCTTCGCGCAAGCCTTGCAGCACTTCCGCGCTGAGGCGGTTGCGCACGCCCACGGTGACGGTGCGCGTATCGACCTTGCCGTCCGCATCCATCACGCGGGCCGTAAACTGCCCCGGCTTGGCGCCTTCTTGCGTCGAGGGTTTCAGGGCCGGCAAGGGCACGGCCAGCACATTGTTCGCCGCGGCCGTGACGAATACCACTTGCGCCGTCATCTGCGGCATCAATTCGCCATCGGCGTTATCCACGTCGAACAGCACGGTATATAAAATCACCTTGCTGGTCGACGGCGCCAGAGCCGTGCCGGCGGCAGAACCGCCTGGCACCGGCGGGGCCGGCAGCACTTGCCGCACCTTGCCGCTCCAGCGCCGCTGGTCGCCGCCCAGGGTGGTGAAGTACACGGGCATGTCCGGGCGCACGCGGCGCACGTCCGCTTCCGACACTTCCGTCCACACCGTCATGGCCGACAGATCGGCGATGCGCAGGATGTTCGGCGTCTGGTACGTAGCGTTCAGGGTTTGCCCTTCCTTCGCGTCCAGGCCCACCACCTTGCCGGCCATCGGCGCATAGATGCGCGTATAGCCGAGGCGCGCCTCGTCCGCCTTCAGGCTGGCCTGGGTCTGGTCGATCTGTGCCTTCAGGTGGTCGATCTTGGCGCCGGCCGAGGCCAGGGTAGCTTCGGCCGTTTCCAGGTCGGCCAAGGGCGTGGAGTCGAACTTGGCCATCTGCTTCTGGCGCACGTGCTGCTGGCCCGCCAGGCGGTGCTGCGCCTGCTGGTCGGCCAGCTGCGCACGCAATCCGGCCAGCGCGGCGCGGCCCGCGTCGACGGTGGCTTGCTGCACGCTGGGGTCGATCTCGGCCAGCAGCTGGCCTTTTTCCACGGCGCTGCCGGGCTGCACGTGCAGGCGCGTGATCTGGCCCGACACCTGCGCGCCCACGTCGACATAGGTTTGCGGCTGCAGCGTGCCGATGGCCGTGACGCTGGCCTCGATATTGCCGCGCTTGACGGGCGCCGTGTCGAATACGGTGGCCGGGCCGCGCGTGGCCCACAGTGCGCCGGCGCCAAACAGCGCCAGCAAGACCACGCCGCCGAGGATGCGGGTGCGGCGGGAAGGCAGGCGGGCCGCCATCAGGAAACCACTTTCAGTACATTCAAAACATCAATCGGTGTCGCCAGGCGTGAAAAGTGCATCGGTCTATCCTTGAAAATGGCAGTCAAAATTACTGCAGAAACGTCACAAGACCTGCCAGCGCGGCGACGGCTGCCAGCAGGGAACTACGAAACAGCAAGCGGGGGGCGTACGGCAGCAGCAGGGCCACCAGCAGCGCTCCCGCGCCGATGAAACCCAGCCAGGCGATCACGCCGACGGTGGCGCTCCAGCCAGCCACGCAAGGCCAGATGGCCAGCGCCAGCAGGACGGCACCGGCCAGTTGCAGCGCGCGCCGCACGTTCGGCGCCGCGTCCCTGCCCCAGACCTGGCCGTGATGGCGGTCCATCGCCAGGGAGAGGCTGGCCATGCCCGCATACGACAGGCCCAGCGCACAGAGGATGGTATTGATCATGACTGTCCTTCCGTATTGACTTGCAGGCTGGCCGAGGGCGCAGCGCTTTCCCTGGCCGCGCCCTTCCTGGCCGGCTTTTCCTTGCGCTTGTGGACTTTCCACGCGCCCCTGGCGGCCAGCAGGCCGAAGGCCATGCTGCCCAGTTCCACGCCGGCGCTTTCCCAGTCGCCGCGCGCGATCTGCGCCACCAGGTTGTCGCCCGTGCTCAAGACATTGAGCACCGGCAGCAGCAGGCACAGGGCGGCCAGCAAGCCCAGTTGCTCGATCCAGGCGCGCTTTTCCCCGCGCAGGCAGGCGTGCACCAGCATCAGGAACCACACGCCGAAGAAGGCGCGCACTTCCCAGCCGGCGCGCTGCTCGATGCCGACGGGGATCAAACGGTTGGCCCACAGGAAGCCCACGCAGGCGATGGCCAGGCCGGCAATCGCCGCCACGTTCAGGCATTCGATGACGCGGTACACGCGCTGCGTGTAGGCGCCGAACTCGCCGCCGGACTTCTGGCGGCGCTTGACCATAAACAGGATGGCGCCCGTGCCCATCATGGCCGTGCCGGCCAGGCCGCAGAAGAAGTACAGCCAGCGCATCGGCGTGCCGCCAAAACCCACCATGTGCAGGTTCGACATGACGGAGCGCGTCAGGCCCGCGCCGCCCGTGTCCGACTCGCCCGGCCGGCGCACGGCGACCTGCTCGCCCGTGGCCAGCGCGTAGCAGGCCCTGCCCGAATTGGCGCTAAGGCGCGTGAGCAGTTCCGCGTCTTCATTCCAGCCGTACATGCACACGCGCATGGAGGCGTCATTCGGATTGTCCAGCACCACGGCGCGGATTTCCTGGCCGATAGCCTGTTCGGCGCGCAGCGCGAACGATTCCAGCGCGGGAATGGCCAGCGGCTGGCCTGTCTTCACGGGCTTGCCCGCATCGTTCCAGTCGGCCAGGAAGGCTTTCTTGGGATTGTCCATGCCGTATTGCGCTACCACGGGGGCCGGCACATAGTCATCGCTGAAGAATGCCAGGCCCGTATAGGCGATCATGAACTGGAACGGCAAGGTCAGCACGGCCACCGCATTGTGTGCGTCGAGCCACGAACGCTGGCCCTTGGCCGGACGGAAGGTGAAGAAATCCTTGAAGATGCGCTTGTGCGTGATGACGCCGCTCACCAGCGCCACCAGCATGATCATGGTGGTGATGGCGACGATCCACACGCCGATGCGTCCCGCGTGCAGCTCGTAGTGGAAATCGACGAAATGATGGCCGCCGATGGTTTCCCGTTCCGTTGCCTCGCGCGCATGCTCGATGACGGCGCCCGTCAGCGGATCGAGGTCCGCCGAGCCATAGCCGCCGCTGGGCTGGAACCAGTAGGCGGACAGGCCGTGGCCGGGACGCTGCACGGGCCAGATTTCCCACATGTCCGCCTTCGGATGCTCCTTCGCCATGAAATCGAGCGCCAGCTCCAGGCGGTGCGCGCGGTCCGTGACCTTCGGCAGCGGCGGATCGTTCGCATGCGCCGCCTCTTCCAGTGCGTGCTCGGGCGTCATCCAGTGGCCGATCGGGTCGTCGAAGACGGCCAGGGTGCCGGTCAGGAAAATGGCGAACAGGAGCCAGGAAATCCACAGGCCGCTCCACGTATGCAGCCAGGCCATGGCCTGGCGCAAGCCGCCCTGCTGCGGCGTCTTGACCACTTTGTCTACCTTGACGGCGTTCATGCGGCACCTCGCGACAGCAGCATGCCGATGCCGCCGCAGGCGATGGCAGGCAGCAGCATGCCCAGCCAGGCGCGGCGCAGGTCCTGCACGGCAAAGACCCAGATCACGGCGCAGGTATATACGACGAAGGCGCTCAGGGTGGCCGTCAGCACGGCTTCGGCGCGCGACAGCGGCAGCACGGCCGACAGCAGCACGGCCACGCCGGACGTAAGCGCATAGCCGCCAAAAATGGCGGCCAGCACGCGCGAGAACAACATCATGTTGGCCGATTTCATCATCGCGGCGCTCCCTGCGGCACACGCTGGCTCACGCCATTGCTGGCGTGGGCCGGATTCAACTGCACATTCATAAGCCATGCATCCTTCATCAAGATAGGTCATTCAAAAGTGATTATTTACAGTTTGTAGTTCAAGGTCAGCATCAGGTTGCGCGGCGTGCCCACCAGATTGCCGAAGACATCGGAATAGATGCTCTGGTAATAGTGCTTGTCGAGCGCATTGTTGACGTTCAGGCGCAGCTCGGCGCGGCTGTCGATCTGCCACGCCGCATTCAAGCCCAGGATCGCATAGCGGCCCTGGCGCAGATGGTAGGTGCCGTCCGTCGACTCGGTCGCGCCCTGCCCGTACACCGAGGCGCCGACGCGCCAGCCCTGCGCGGCGCCGGACAGGCGGTAGCTGGTGGCCAGCTTGAGCTGCTGGCGCGGATAGCGGCTGTTGAAATCCTTGCCGATATTGGCCGGATCGCTGTCGCGCGTAAATTGCGCCTTCACATACGTAAAACCGGCCGACAGCTGCCAGTCGGGCGTCAGCGCGCCCGCCACGTCCAGCTCCACGCCTTCGCTGCGCACTTCGCCCGACGCGCGCTGGCAATAGCCCCAGGTGCTGCCGGGGCAGGGATTGGGGCCAGCCAGGTCGTCCACGCCGCGGTTTTGCTGGCGGATCTGGAACACGGCCGCGCTGGCATTGAGGGCGCCGCCAAAGTATTCGCCTTTCACGCCCGCTTCATAGTTGGTGCCGCTGATCGGCTTCAAGGGCTGCCCATTGGCGTCGGTGGAAGCCTGCGGCTGGAAGATTTCGGTCCAGCTGGCGTACACGGAATGCTGCTTGTCGAGGTCATACACGACACCGGCGTACGGCGTGAATTCGCGCGCCACCGAGTAGCCGGCATCGTCCTTGTACCAGCTTACGCGCCCGCCCAGCACCAGCGACAGCGGCTCGGCCAGGCGCATGCGCGTGCCCGCATACACGCCGCTTTGCTCGGTGATGCTGGCCGTGCGCCACTGCGCGTAATTGATGACGGGACGCGCCACGCTGCCCGTATCCCAGTTGAACGGGTCGAGCACCGGCGCCGCCGCGCCCCAGCTGTACGGCGCCCAGCCGCCATAGCTGTTTTTCGACGAACGGCGGTGGCTGGCGCCGACCGTCAGCTCGTGCTCGCGGCCGAACAGGCTGTAGCTGCCCGTGGCATACGCGTCATAGCTGGTGTTGGCCAGTTCGGCGCGGTAGCTTTGCGAATTGAAGCGCAGGGTGTCGCCGCGGCGGCTGATGCCGGAAAACGTCGTGTCGATCTCGGGCGTCTTGCGCGTGGCCGCCAGCTTGGCCTTCCAGCCGTTGGCGAAGCGGTGTTCCAGTTCCGCGAAGATGGTCTTGTCCGTCTGGCGCCAGCCATCGAAGTCGGTGCCCAGATAAGTCGAGCGGGGCAAGTTCAAAAAAGTGCCGTCGGCGGCCGTTACCACGCCCGTGGTGACGCCGTCGTTATCCGTTTTGCGGTAGTGGGCGCCCAGGGTCAACGTGGTATCGGGGCGCAGGTCGGCCTCGATGATGCCGTACAGCTGGTGATTGCGGCCATGCAGCACGTCGACAAAATCCTTCTTGTCCTGCACCGTCGCGACGATGCGCCCGCGCAGGGTCTTCGCTTCGTTGAGCGCGTTGGCCGCATCGGCTTCCAGGCGGTAGTTGCTCCAGCTGCCGATGCTGGCCGAGAACGACGCTTGCGGCGTGGCCGTCGGGCGCTTGCGCACCAGGTTGATGGCGGCGCTGGGCGTGCCGCTGCCCGTCATCAAGCCCGTGGCGCCGCGCACCACTTCGATGCGGTCATAGATGGCCAGGTCGTCATTGTCTCCATTGAAGGTGCCGTTCGCGCCCAGGCTGGTGGGCAAGCCGTCGAACAGGATGTTGTCGACTGGAAAACCGCGTGCGCTGAAACTGCCGGAATCGCCCGTAAAGTTGCCCTTTTGCATGACCAGGCCCGTGATCGACTGCACGGCGTCATCCAGGGTGGTGATGCCCAGGTCGTCGATCTGCTGGCGCGTCAGCACGCTGACGGACTGCGGCGTCTCGCGCAGCGACAGGTTCAGCTTGGTTGCCGTATTGCTCACGCCCGTCGTATACGATCCGCTGCCTTCCGTCGTCGCATCGCGCCCTGCCGTGACGGATACGCCAAGCATGGTTTGCTCGGTGGCGGGCGTGGCCGGCACCTGCTGCGCCAACGCGGAGGTACCGGCGGCCAGACACAAGGCCGTCACGGCCAGCGCCAGCGAGTGCCGCTGAGGACGATGCGATACGAAATTGACAAGATGCGAAACCTGTTGCATGAAAAATCCTGAAAAGTGGCGTCATGAGACGGTAAAAAACAGCCGCCCTACCCTGTAGGTGCCGCGAAAACGAAAAACGGGCAGTCCGGCTGCAAATATTTTTTGTGGGGTGCTACGGCGCCGGTTCGACCGTCACCCAATACCGCGTGCGGCTGCGCACCTGCACCGGCAGCGAGTTGGGCAGCATGTTCAAAATGCGCTGGGTGTCGGCCAGCGGGAACACGCCCGACAGGCGCAGCTGGGCCACTTGCGGCGCGCAGTCGATCACGCCGGGGCGGTAACGGGCCAGGTCGGCCAGGAAATCGCCCAGGGTCACGTCGTCGACGATCAGCTGCCCGCGCGACCAGGCGTCCGCATATGCACCGATGGCGTGCGGCGCGTCTGGCGCCTGACGGGAAAATGCCACGCCGTGCCCGGCCGCCAGCAGCAAGGGCGCGCCGATGCCGTCGCGGGGGCGGATTTCAACGGCGCTTTCAAACACGTCCACCGTACTGTAGTCATCCTGCTGGCGCACGGAAAAACGCGTGCCCAGTGCGCGCACCAGGCCTTCGCGCGTGGCCACTTCCAGCGGAGCGTCGCTGCCGCTGCCGTGACCGCTGACGACGAGGATTTCGCCGGCCAGCAGCTCGATCAGGCGGCGGCTGGCGTCGAAACGCACATTCACGGCCGAATCCGTATTCAAGCTGAGCACGCTTCCATCGTCCAGCACTATCTCGCGCCTGTCGCCCGTGGCCGTGCGGTAGTCGGCACGCAGGACGCGCACGCCATCCCAGGCGCCCGTCTGCGCGGCCAGCATGCCGCCGCCGGCCGCCACGCCCAGCCACGCCAGCAACTGGCGCCGCTTGCCGTTGACGGCTTTCTGCTGCGTACCCGCCAGCGCCTGCGCGGCCGCACCGCGGTGCAAGCCGCTGAACCGCTGCGACACCGCTTCGATATGCTGCCAGGCCAGTTCATGTTCAGGGTCGGCCTCGCGCCAGCACTGCCAGGCGGCGTGTTCCTGCTCGCTGGCCTCGTCCGACATCAATACGGTCAGCCACTCGGCCGCCTGCAGCTGCACGTCCTCGCCGATGGCCGCAGCGGCCGCGGATTCTGCCACCGTGCTCATGCCGGCAGGGAGAAAAACACCTGGCGGTTGGCGCGCGTCAGGTATTGCTTGACCGAGCTGGCCGATACGTTCAGGCGCGCGGCGATCTCGGCATAGCTGAGGCCTTCGAGCTGCGCCAGCAAGAACGCCGTGCGCACGGGACCCGGCAAGCCGTCGAGGGCCACATCGATCTGCTGCAAGGCTTCCAGCGCCAGCAGCCGTTCTTCCGGCGCGGGCGCCACCTCGGGCGGCAGGCAGGCCAGCGCCTCCAGATAGGCGTCTTCCAGCACCTGCCGGCGGTAGCGGTGCGCCACCAGACGCCGCGCGATGGTGGCGAGAAACGGCCGCGCCTCGCGGATCTGCGGCGCCGTGCCGTTGGTCAGCACGCTGATGAAGGTGTCTTGCGCCAGGTCCGCCGCCTCACCCGCATTGCCCAGCTTATGCCGCAGCCAGCCCTGCAGCCAGCCATGATGGCTGCTGTAGAGCGCGTGCAGGTCTTGTTGCTGTGCAAAATCGGCGGCCGACATGGCATCCCTTTCCGCTCAGGCGTGCGGCACCCGAGAATGTAAATAAGAATTATTCTCATTTTAACCGTGTTTTTGACTTTCATGCAATCGCGGCATTGCCAGAAATACCAACTAATTCAAAAGCAGGCCAACCGCCAGGCGATGCAGCGCAGGACCGCCTGCCAACCGCGATAAGGTAAAATGACGGCCATCGTCCGGCTTTCGCCGCCCACTCCCAAGCTTTTCATTGCAGGTTCATCATGCTAGATAATCTCACCCAACGGCTTGCCAAAGTCGTCAAGACCATGCGCGGCGAGGCGCGCCTGACCGAGGCGAACACCGCCGACATGCTGCGCGAAGTGCGCCTGGCGCTGCTCGAAGCCGACGTCGCCCTGCCCGCCGTGCGCGAATTCATCGCCAAAGTCAAAGAAAAAGCCATGGGCGAGGATGTCATTTCCTCGCTCACGCCAGGCCAGGCCCTGGTTGGCGTGGTGCAGCGCGAGCTGGCCGCCCTGATGGGCGCCGACCTGGGACCGGAAGCGTCGCAGATCAGCTTTGCGCAGCAGCCGCCCGCCATCATCCTGATGGCCGGTTTGCAGGGTGTGGGTAAAACCACCACCGTCGGCAAGCTGGCGAAATACCTGAAGGAAGAAAAGAAGAAGAAAGTGCTGACCGTCTCGGCCGACGTGTACCGTCCCGCCGCGATCGCCCAGCTGCAATCGGTCACCGCCCAGGTAGGCGCCGACTTCTTCCCGTCTTCCAGCACGGACAAGCCGGTCGATATCGCCCTGGCCGCGCTGGACTGGGCGAAAAAGCACTACCACGACGTGCTGATCATCGATACGGCGGGCCGCCTCGGTATCGACGAAGAGATGATGCGCGAAATCGCCGCCGTCCACGGCGCCGTGAAACCGATCGAAACCCTGTTCGTCGTCGACGCCATGCTGGGCCAGGACGCCATCAACACGGCGAAAGCGTTTAACGATGCGCTGCCGCTGACCGGTATCGTGCTGACCAAGCTTGATGGCGATGCGCGCGGCGGTGCGGCCCTGTCGGTGCGCCACATCACGGGCAAACCGATCAAGTTTGCCGGCGTCTCGGAAAAACTCGACGGCCTGGAAGCATTCGACCCGACCCGCATGGCCAACCGCATCCTGGGCATGGGCGACATCCTCGCCCTGGTGGAAGAGGCGCGCAAGGGCGTCGACAGCAAGGCGGCGGCCGACCTGGCGCAAAAGATCAAGGTCGGCGGCAAGTTCGACATGAACGACTTCAAGGCGCAGCTGGGCCAGATGAAGAAAATGGGCGGCATGGCCAACCTGATGGACAAGCTGCCAGCCCAGTTCCAGCAGGCGGCAGGCGGCAAGAACATGGACCAGGCCGACAAGCAGGTACGCCGCATGTGCGGCATCATCGACTCGATGACGCCGCAGGAACGCGCCAAGCCTGAACTGATCAAGGCCACGCGCAAGCGCCGCATCGCCGCCGGCGCCGGCGTGCAAGTGCAGGAAGTGAACCGCATGCTGACGCAATTCGAGCAAATGCAGACGATGATGAAGAAATTGTCGGGTGGCGGCATGATGAAGATGATGCGCTCCATGAAGGGCATGATGCCCGGCATGAGGTAGTGGAAGGCTTCAAAATCCGCTGCGCGGGGCGCTTTGCGGCCGGCGATGCTCACCGTACTTCAGTACGGTTGCGCTTCCCGGTCACAAATACCATCCGCTCGCTGTGATTTTGAAGGCCTTTTTTACGCCGCGTGAGATGTAGTTCAAGTCAAGAAACACCGTTATAAAATCATGCCGGATTGCATTTTCATGGCGTCCGGCATCATTTCCTCCCTCCCCGCAGTACCCCTCCCCGCATAGCCAGCAACCATGCCATTTACGGGCAAAAACGCCGTTCTGCGCCCCCAAGCGGTGCGCCCGGGCGACAGCATGGTCATTTCCCTGCTTTTTCCTCGTGAAAACGTGAAAAACACTTGCATACAAGGTAAATCCACACCAATATTAGCCGTGCGATTAATTGCGCAATTTCCCATGTGTTTGTTAAGGAGGCTCGAAGATGGCAACAGCCAAAAAAACCCCAGTAGCAGCGCCAGCCAAAGCAGCAGCAGCCAAGCCTGCAGCCGCCAAGAAAGCAGCACCCGCAGCCAAAGCAGCAGCTAAACCAGCAGCGGCGAAGAAAGCGGCAGCACCGGCAACACCACGCAAGCCAAACGCAGCATTCATGAAAGCAATGACGCCATCGAAAGAGCTGGCCGCCGTTGTTGGCGCAGCACCACTGCCGCGCACGGAAGTGACCAAAAAGGTATGGGATTACATCAAAAAACTCGATCTGCAAGATCCGGCCAACCGCCGCATGATCAATGCGGACGACAAGCTGAAAGCAGTTTTCGGCGGCAAAGCCCAAGTCTCCATGTTTGAAATGACGAAACTGATCTCCGATCATTTGAAATAATCAGATACGCACAGGGCGTTCCGCGCCATGTGAGTGCCCCGCCGCATCACTGCGAGCGGGGCATTTTTTTGGGGTCAGACCCTGTCGGGTCTGACCCCAGCCGTTGCGGTGGGTTTAAAAACGCATAAAACCCGGCACATACCGAGATCAGACGAGGACGGTCCCACAAGGTCAGACCTCAAACCATCACCCTGCCGGCTTGAACTCCCACTGCCGCCACGCGGCCCGCACGGCATTCGGATACTCGGGCCTTCCCCGGCTGCCGTTATACCGCCCCAGCGCCAGGTACAAGTCGCCCTTTTCCATATCCAGGTACATGCGCAGGATCGCGCAGCCGTAGCGCAGATTCGTCTGCATGTGGAACAGCTTGCTGCGGTCGCTGTCGCCGATGACGCCCGTCCAGAACGGCATCACCTGCATGTAGCCGCGCGCGCCGGCCAGCGAGACGGCATATTTGCGGTAAGCCGACTCGACCTGGATCAGGCCCAGCACCAGGGCCGGTTCCAGGCCCGCGCGGCGCGCTTCATACCAGACGGTTTCCAGGAATTCCGTGCGCAGCTGCGCATCCGGCAGCTTGCGCTGCAGGCGTTGCGACATCTGCGCCAGCCATTGCTGGTAGCGCTGCAAGTCGGCGGGAGTGGCAAATTTGGGTTGCGGCGGGCGTTCGTCGCGGATCGCGTGCGACAGGGCCAGGCGGACGGAGTCGGCCAGCGCCTCCTCCTTCTGGTTGCCGGCCTGCGCAAAGGGAGCGCAGGCCAGGCCAGCGACCAGCGCGAGCGCGCCAGCCGTTTTACTTAGCGATAAGCGCTTCACTGCGCCATTTTGCCCTGGATGAAGGCGACGATCTCGTCCGGCGCCACGCCGGTGGCTTCCGCATCGCGGCGGCCCTGGTATTCCAGCTTGCCTTCTTTCAGGCCCCGTTCGCCGATGACGATGCGGTGCGGCACGCCAATCAGCTCCCAGTCAGCAAACATGGCGCCAGGGCGCAAGCCGCGGTCGTCGACGATGACGTCCACGCCGGCGCCTTGCAGGGCCGCGTACAGCTTCTCCGTCTCTTCCTTGACCAGTTCGCTGCGGTCCATGCCCATCGGGCACAGCACGACTTCAAACGGTGCGATCGACGCTGGCCAGATGATGCCCTTGTCGTCGAAGTTCTGTTCGATGGCGGCGCCCAGGATGCGCGTCACGCCGATGCCGTAGCAACCCATCTGCAGCGGCGCAGGCTTGCCGTTTTCGTCGAGGAAGGTGGCTTTCATGCTTTCCGAGTACGCCGTGCCCAGCTGGAACACGTGACCCACTTCGATGCCGCGCTCGATGGCGAGCGTGCCCTGGCCGTCCGGCGACGCGTCGCCGGCGACGACATTGCGCAAATCGGCCACGATGGCTGGCTCGGCCACGTCACGGCCCCAGTTGGCGCCCGTGTAGTGGAAACCGGCGTCATTCGCGCCGCAGACGAAGTCGCTCATGTGGGCAACCGTGCGGTCCGCCACCACGGTGACGGGGGCGCGGGTGGCAATCGGGCCCAGGTAGCCAGGAATAGTGCCGTAGACTTCCAGGATTTCCGCTTCCGTCGAGAAACGGTGGCCGGCCAGGCCGGCAACCTTGCCCACCTTGATGTCGTTCAATTCATGGTCGCCGCGCAGCAGCAGCATGAAGTGCTGTTTCGTGACTTTTTCATCCTTGCCAACGGTTTCCACCGTCAGGGCGATGGTTTTCACGGTCTGCGCCAGGTCGATACCGAGCAGGGCCGCCACGGTTTCGCACTTGACGGTGTCCGGCGTAGCCGTTTTCGTCAACGCCTGGGCCGCGGCTGGGCGCTCGCCCGCTGGCGGCAGCGCTTCGGCCGCTTCCATGTTGGCGGCGTAGTCGGACGTCGGGCAGTACACGAGCGCGTCTTCACCCGTGTGGGCGATGACGTGGAATTCATGCGAACCGGAACCGCCGATGGCGCCGTTGTCGGCGGCCACGGCGCGGAATTGCAGGCCGAAACGCGTGAAGATGCGCGTGTAGGCGTCAAACATGACCTTGTACGACGCCTGCATGCCAGCCAGGTCGCGGTCGAACGAGTACGCGTCCTTCATGGTGAATTCACGGCCGCGCATCAGGCCGAAACGTGGGCGGCGCTCGTCGCGGAACTTGGTCTGGATGTGATAAAAGTTCAACGGCAACTGGCGGTAGGACTTGATTTCCGTGCGCACGACGTCGGTGATGACTTCTTCCGATGTCGGCTGGATCGCGTATTCGCGGCCGTGGCGGTCTTTCACGCGCATCAGTTCGTCGCCCATCTTGGTCCAGCGGCCCGTCTCCTGCCACAGTTCGGCTGGCTGCACGAGCGGCATCAGCAGTTCGATACCGGCGGCTTTGTTCATCTCGTCACGGATGATGGCTTCCACCTTGCGGATCACGCGCAAGCCCATCGGCATGTAGGTATAGATGCCGGAACCGAGGCGTTTGATCATGCCTGCACGCATCATCAACTGGTGGCTGACGATTTCCGCGTCAGAAGGTGCATCTTTAAGTGTGGAAATAAAAAAACGGGAGGCGCGCATAACGGTGAATTCTTTTTAAAAAGAGAGGGTTATAATCAACCTAATTTTAAAGGATTAGCTGGCTGATGCGTCCATACTTTACACAAATGCGCTCAATTGGTGCGATTCCGGCGCTTTTCGCACCCCGAAAAGGTCACCGGCTTGCGAAGTTGTGGGTAATTATGTAAAAAAAGACGCACTGTCGCAGAAAGTTTGAGGTGCATTATGCTCGACCGTGAAGGGTTTCGGCCCAACGTCGGCATCATCCTGCTAAACGCCCAGAACGAGGTGTGGTGGGGCAAGCGGGTGCGCGAGCACTCATGGCAGTTTCCGCAAGGCGGTATCAAATATGGCGAAACACCGGAACAAGCCATGTTTCGCGAACTTGAAGAGGAAATCGGACTCAGACAGGAACACGTCAAAATTGTCGGCCGCACCCGCGACTGGCTGCGCTATGAGGTGCCAGACCACTTCATCAAGCGCGAGATTCGTGGCCATTACCGTGGCCAGAAGCAGATTTGGTTTCTGCTGAGAATGTGCGCGCGCGATAACGACGTCAATCTGCGCCTGACCGACCATCCCGAGTTCGACGCCTGGCGCTGGCATGAATACTGGGTCCCGCTCGATGTCGTCATTGAATTTAAACGCGATGTCTACCAGCGTGCCTTGCAGGAGCTGTCCCGCTTCCTGACCTGGCCCGTGCATGGCAACGCACAGCAAGCGCACCGCCACACGTCGCGCTATCTGCGCCAGCCCCATGCGCCACGGGCACAGGATGGTACGGCACTGGCCAAGCCTTGCGACGGCATTGCCGCCGAAGGGTGTACGCCGGAGCTGATTTTGCCAGGCAAGGAGTAGTCCGCCGCACCATGAACGCACTCTCCCACGCAAAAGGGGCAGCCTGAACAGGCTGCCCCTTTTTTCATGCCGGCAGGAAACTCTCCTGCCGGTCAGGCCGACTTAGTTTGCTGCCGGCGCTGGCGCAGCGACTGGAACGTCCAGGGTAATCGCTTTGAGACCCAGGATATTGCTGCTGTAGTGGCGGATCTTGTTGGCCAGGGCCGGATCATTGTTCAGCTTTTGACCGTACGACGGCACCATTTCCACCATCTTCGCTTGCCATTCCGGCGTAGCCAGGCGGCTCTTGAATGCCGTTTGCAGCACCTTGATCATGATCGGCGGCGCGGTCGAGGCGCCTGGCGATGCACCCAGCAGGGCAACGATGCTGCCATCGGCGGCGCCGACGACTTCCGTGCCGAACTGCAGCAAGCCGCCTTTGACAGGGTCATCCTTGACGATCTGCACGCGCTGGCCCGCGTTTTGCAGGGTCCAGTCTTCCATCTTGGCGTTCGGCAAGTATTCGCGCAGGGTTTTCAAACGGTCTTCCGGCGTGTTCATGACCTGTTCGACCAGGTATTTCGTCAGCGGAATATTGTCATAGCCGGCTTGCAGCATGGGTTTCACATTGCCCGTGCCGATCGAGGCAGGCAAATCGATCCACGAACCGTTTTTCAGGAACTTGGTCGAGAAGGTGGCAAACGGGCCAAACAGCAGGGCTTTCTTGCCATCGATGATGCGCGTATCGAGATGCGGCACGGACATCGGCGGCGAACCGACGGATGCCTTGCCGTAGACCTTGGCAGCATGCGCCGCCACCAGTTCCGGATTGGTCGTCACGAGCCACTGGCCGCCGACCGGCACGCCGCCGTAGCCCTTGGCTTCAGGAATACCCGATTTTTCCAGCAGAGGCAGCGAACCGCCACCGGCGCCGATGAAGACGAACTTGGCGCGCATGGTCTTTTCCTTGCCGGCGTTCAAGTCTTTCACCGTCACGTTCCACACGCCATCGGCGCCGCGCTGGATGTCTTCCACCTGGTGGCGCAGGTGCAGGACCATGCCATGGCTGTCCGTCAGGTATTTCACGAGGCCGCGCGTGAGATTGCCGAAATTGACGTCGGTACCGATTTCCATGCGTGTCGCGGCCACTTTCTGGCCCTTGTCCCGCCCTTGCATGACCAGCGGTGCCCACTGTTCGATCTGCGCCTGGTCTTCCGAGAACAGCATGCCCTTGAACAGGTTTTCCTTTTGCAGCGCGGCATAGCGCTTCTTCAAGAAGGCAATATTGTCGTCGCCCCAGACAAAGGCCATATGCGGCACGTTGTTGATGAAGGTTTGCGGCGCGCCCAGGTGCTTGTTGGCTACCTGATAAGCCCAGAATTGCTTGGAAATTTCGAATTGCTCGTTGATGGCAACGGCTTTCTTGGTCTCGATGCTGCCATCGGCCGCTTCCGGCGTGTAGTTCAGTTCAGCAAATGCCGAGTGGCCCGTGCCCGCGTTGTTCATCGCATCCGAGCTTTCGGCGGCCACGGAATCGAGGCGCTCGACCATTTCCATCGTCAGCGACGGATCGAGTTCCTTGAGCATGCTGCCCAGAGTGGCGCTCATGGTGCCGGCGCCGATCAGCAGCACGTCGACCGGTTTTTCGGACGAGGCCGGAGGGGTCTTGTCACATGCCGCCAGGATCAGGCACGACATCAAAAGTAATAGCGATTTACGCATGGGTAACTCCGTTATGAATACTGAGGGTTGGTTCTTCCAGGCCACCCGGGCGGCAAGCGCAAGATCATCGGAAAATGGCTATCCCTCCAGCGCAAGAACGGCCGGATCAAGGGGTAACGATGGTGATGACGCATGCATGCCGCCGCCGCGCCGCAGCTTGCGGCAGCGATGGAGTGGCGATGGTGCGGACAAGGAAAACACGGCGCCGCTGCTGTTTTGGCCCTCGCGCGGGGCCAAACTCACAACACGGCGATTGTCTATAGCAAATATCAAGAACAGCGATTTTATCACCGTTATTTGCCCTTGCCGGGCCGCCAGGATCGTGGATAACACTTACTGTGGAGTATTAATTTGGCAGTAACCAGGCGTCAAAAAGCCAGTTGGTGCAGGAATGCACGGAGCAAGAAACGGATGGCAAGCCCCCATCCATCATGGTCTGATAACGCTTTGACCACACCGGAGCCTGACCATGTCTTTTCGTATCCGCGGCCTGTCGCCCGCCCCTTTCCTGGCCTGTTTCGGCCTGCCTGACGCCGAACTGGCCGCGCTGGGCATTATCCGCCATGTGGTCGACAGCCAACCCGGTTACCCGGACCGCATCGAACTGCGCGACGCGGCGATCGGCGACATGGTGCTGCTGCTGAACCATGTCTGCCAGGATGCGGACACGCCCTACCGCGCCTCGCACGCCATCTTTATCCGCGAGGGCGCCACGCAAGCCTATGACGCCGTCGACCAGGTGCCCGAATCGATGCGCATCCGGCTGCTGTCGCTGCGCGGCTATACGGAAGGTGGGATGATGGTCGATGCCGATGTGGTGGAAGGCACGGCCATTGAAACCGTGATCGCGCGGCTGTTTGAGAACCCGGCTGTCAGCTATATCCACGTGCACAATGCCAAACGTGGTTGTTATGCGGCCAGGATCGACCGGGCCTGAGAACTTATTACGGCTACGCGGTACAATGCCGGCTGCCCTTTAGCCATAGTCCTTCAGCCATGTTCAACCCTTCTTCCGACGATGTGCGCCGTTTCTTTTGTGAAACATTGCGCAAGCATCGCGCCCATGAAATCCTCACGCCGATGGAAGCCATCGCGCTCGACTGGATCCTGGAACACCCCGAGTATGAGAACGAGCTCTCCGACGTTGAAGCGGCGCTGGCGCGCGATTACTCCGTCGAAGGCGGACAAGCCAATCCCTTCCTGCACCTGTCCATGCATCTGTCGATCACGGAGCAGGTGCAGGTGGACCAGCCGCGCGGCATCCGCCCGGCCGTCCAGCAGCTCACCCAGCGCCTCGATTCGGCCCATGCCGCCCAGCACGAAGTGATGGAATGCCTGGGCCAGATGATCTGGGCTTCGCAACGTTCGGGCTTGCCGCCGGACACGGACGCGTACATCGACTGCGTGCGCCGCCGCTAACCCGGCGACACCGCCTGCGGCTGCAGTACGGCCGCCTTCGGCGCCTTGCCCAGCAATCCCAGCACCACCTGCAGCGCCATGGCGATGGCGCCGACGATGAATACCACGTCGCCGAAGGTGCGTATCCAGCGCAGGTTCTGCAACAGCGGCTGCTGCATGAATTCCTCGCTGCGCGCATACCACAGGCCCTCCGTCACGCTGGCGTGGAACTGGATGATGCCAATCGGCAGCAGGCTGGTAAAGATCATCAGCACCAGGCCCGCGTTCAAGCCCCAGAACGCCGTCTTCATCAACGCAGGGCTGAAACGGTAGTCGGGCCGCAAATAGCGCAGCACCAGCAAGGTAAAGCCCAGCGCCAGGAAGCCATACACGCCGAACAGCGCCGCATGCGCATGCACGGGGGTCGTGTTCAGGCCCTGGATATAGTACAAGGCCACGGGCGGATTGATCATGAATCCCAGCACGCCCGCGCCCAGCATGTTCCAGAAGGCGACGGCGACAAAGCACATCATGGGCCAGCGCAGGTTTTCCATCCATGGCGCGCGTTCCTTCAGGCGCCAGTTTTCCCACGCTTCGTGGCCCAGCACGATCAGCGGCACCACTTCCAGCGCGCTGAAGCTTGCGCCGATGGCCATCACGGGCGTGGTGGTGCCGGCAAAGTACAGGTGGTGGAAGGTGCCGGGTATCCCGCCCAGCATGAACAGCGAGGCCGACGCCAGGCTGGCCGTCGTGGCCATGCGCACCGACACCAGGCCCAGGGTCGAGAAGATGAAGGCCAGCGCCGTCGTGGCGAACACTTCGAAGAAGCCTTCCACCCACAGATGCACCACCCACCAGCGCCAGTATTCCATCACCGACAGATGCGTGCGTTCGCCGTAGAACAGGCCGGCGCCATAGAACAGGCCGATGGCGCCGACGGACGCGGTCAGGAGCGCCAGCAGGTTCTTGTCGCCGCCCGGCTTGCGCAGGGCGGGTACCACGCCGCGCAGCATCAACACCAGCCACAGCAGGATGCCGATATATTTGCCGATTTGCCACAAACGTCCCAGGTCCACATATTCATAGCCTTGATGGCCGAGCCAGAAATTCCACTCGGGCGGCATCACTTGCGCAATGGCCAGGTAATTGCCGATGAAGGAACCGACCACCACGGCGACCAGGGCCCAGAACAGCACATCGACGCCCAGACGCTGCCACTTGGGGTCCTTGCCGCCATTGATCAGGGGCGCGAGGAACAGGCCCGCAGCCAGGAAGCCCGTGGCGATCCAGAACAGCGCGGCCTGGATGTGCCAGGTGCGCGTGAGCGCATACGGGAACCAGCGCGACACGTCGATGCCGTAGAACTGCTGCCCTTCCACCGTGTAATGCGCCGTAAAGCCGCCGATGAAGACCTGGAAGGTGAACAGCGCCACCACCAGGAACAGATATTTTCCCAGTCCCCGCTGCGAAGGCGTCAGGGCGAACGTGGTGAGCGGATCGCGCGGACCGGCGGCCGGCAGCGCTTCGTCGTGGTCGCGCAAGAAGGCCCAGCCCCAGACGAGGAAGCCCACGCCGGCCAGCAGCACCACCACGCTGGCGACCGACCAGACGAGGTTTTCGCCGCTGGGCTGGTTGCCAATCAGCGGTTCATGCGGCCAGTTGTTCGTATAGGTCACTTTCTGGCCAGGACGTTCGGTGGCGGCGGCCCACGCCGTCCAGAAGAAGAACTGCGTCATCTGCGCGCGCCGCTCGGCGCTGGGCAAGGTGTTTTCCTTCATGGCGAAATGCTCGCGGCTTTTTTGCAGCGCCGGCGCGTCGGAGAACAGCTGATCGTAATAGTGCGCCGTGTTGGCGATGGCTTGCACGCGGCGCGGCGACAGGCGCAGCACTTGCGCATCATCGGTACGGTTGCCGCGGTATTCGATCTTGAGCGCTTCGCGCAGCGCCGCCTGCGCGGGGCCGTCAAGCGCCGCGTACGCCTTGCCATGCAGCTCTTGCGCGGCCAGTTCCAGCCAGGCCGTCAGTTCGCGGTGCAGCCAGTCGGCCGTCCAGTCGGGCGCCTGGTAGGCGCCGTGGCCCCAGATGGAGCCCAGCTGCATGCCGCCGACGGATTGCCAGGCCGTCTGGCCATCGAGGATGCCCTCGCGGTCGAACAGTTGCCGGCCATCCTGCGCCAGCACCTGCGCGGGGATCGGCGGCGCCTGCCGGTAGACTTCCGTGCCGTAGTAGCCGAGCAGCGAAAACGTCACGATCAGCACACCGATCAGGGTGAACCAGAGTTTTTTGTAGGGACCCATGGGTCTTTCCTTTGTCAGTGCACCACGGCCGGCGCAAAGCGCTCGAACAGGATATTGTTTTCAGTGTGGATGTGCGTCATCAAGTCTGCACGGAAGGTGCGCAAGCCCGTGTACAGCGCGCGCCAGGTGGTGCAGGCGCCGGCCGGCGCGGTGATATCGTTCGTCATCGCTTCCATGGCGCGCAAGGCCACGCCATGATCGTCGTGCTCCATGCGCATCACGTTGATGGGCGCGCCGGCCCGGGGCCCCTGGCCGCGCACGATCATCGGGAACAGCACGTCTTCTTCCTTGCGCATATGGCTTTCCAGCTCCTGCGCCATGGCCGACAGGTGTTCCGCCAGCCCGTGCGGACAGTCGGCGCGCTCGCCATGCACCTGCTCGACCTTGCGTGCCAGGCGTATCAGCTCGGGCAGCTGCTCGCGGTGCACGGCGTGGTAGCGCGCCAGGATGTGTTCCACCAGCTCGGTGGCCGAGGCTTCCTGCCAGTCACGCTCGCCGCTGGTATCTGCGCGCCCTGCCAGCAGCCGCAGTTCCTCGACGATGGGCGCCGTGTCCACGCCGGCCGCTTCGGCCGCTGCGCGCAGGGTCTTGTTGCCGCCGCAGCAGAAATCCAGGCGGTGCGCATCGAACAGGCGCGTGGCGCCAGGGATGCGGCGAGCCAGTTGGCCCAGGGATAGCTCGATCATTTCCATAACAGTTCCTTGATGATGAATAGGGTTTATTGGCGGGCGCCCGCGTGGTAGACGCCGGGCACGGGTTCGCCAGTCACTTCCAGCACGCCCACGGCGCCCTTGCCGGCGCGCGACAAGGCATGGTCGACCAGCAGATAGCTGCCCGGATGCTGTACCTTGAGTTCGACGATGGTCGCGCCGCCCGGTGCCACCAGGGTGGTTTGCACGTCGAGTTTCGGGCTGCTGATCGAGCCTTCGCTGTACACCTTGTCGAATATCTCGCCGATGATGTGGAACGATGAAATCTTGTTCGGGCCGCCGACGCCGAAATAGATGCGCACCGTCTCGCCGACTTTCGCCTGCAATTTGTGCGTCTTGCTCAAGGCGCCCACTTCGCCGTTGAAGACGTAGTAGTCGGGCAGTTCATTGGCCATTTTTTCCAGGTTCGGTTCCTGGTGCACGGGCGCGCCGTGCGGACGGCCCGTGTACATCTCGCCCTGCATCACGTAATACTCGCGGTCGACTTTTGACAGGCCGCCTTCCGGTTCGACCAGGATCATGCCGTACATGCCGGCCGCGATATGCTGCGGCACCAGGGGCGTGGCGCAGTGATACACGTACAGGCCCGGATTGAGCGCCTTGAAGGTGACCGTTTTTTCCTGCCCCGGCGCCACCTGCGTGTGCTGTCCGCCGCCATGGCCGCCCGTCACGGCGTGCAGGTCGATCGAGTGGATCATCTTGCTGTCCTTGGCATTGAACAGGGTCAGTTCCACCGTGTCGCCCACCTTCGCGCGCAGCATGGGTCCGGGCACTTGCCGGTTGAAGGTCCAGTACGTAAAACTGGTGCCGTCATCGAGCTTGCCCGGCAGCTCCACCGTCTCCATGCGGTATTTCAGGGTTTGCGGCGCGCGCGCGCCGATGGCGGCCGGCACGGAGGCCGGATTGGCGGCCACGCTGACGGCCGATGGATCGGGACCGCGCATCGGCGACGGTGCGGGCGTGTACAGGGCCAGCGCGGCGGCCTGGCTCGATTCGCTGGCAGCGCTGCCGGCGCCAGCAGCCTTCGGTGCCCCGGCTTCAGCCAGCGAGGTGCCGCTCACTTCCAGCTTGCCTTCCATGCCGATCTGGCGGTGGCCGGGAATCGAGCAGTAATAGGTGAACGTGCCGGCGCGCGTGACCTTGAAGCGCACGGTGGTGCTGCCGCTATTGGCGCTGAACTTGGCCGAGGCCACGTTGAGTTCCGGGATCAGCAGGTCGTGCTCGGCGCCTTCACCGCTTTTCAGCACGAGTTCGACCGTGTCGCCCACCCTGGCCGCCAGCACGGGATTGACCTGGCCCTTGGCATCGATGAACACCATCTTGCCGTCGACGATATTGGTTTGCAGTTCATAGCGCTTGAGCGTGGCGGCGGCGGGTTTGGCCGCAGTGGCGGCAGCGCTGGCCGGCAGGCTCGCCTGGGCTTGCACGGACAGGGGCATGGCCAGTACGCAGATGGCGGCGGCAATGGCGCGGAGGGGGGGAGTCGTTTTCATCAAGCTTTCCTTGGTCTTGTATGCCGGTTCGGCCCCCTTACCTAGGCAAACGACGTGCCAGGAAAAACTTGTTTTAAATCAACGATTTGAAAATTGCAGGGTCGGTATGACCCTTTTAAAGCATGGTCCGTTGTACCCTGCATGGTACTTATGACCACCACTGCCATCCACCTGCTGCTGCTCACCGACCTGGTCGCCGACCTGCCCGTGGCCGTGCGCCTGCAGCGCCTGGTCGGCAGCCTGCGCGCCCACTTCGGCTGCGAGGCCGTGGCCTTGCTCAAGCTCGATGGCGAGCACTTGCGCCCCGTGGCGATGGCCGGCCTGGCCAGCGACGCGCTGGGACGCCGCTTCGCCGTCGCCGACCATCCGCGCCTGGCCGCCATCCTGCAGCGGCGCGGCGTGCTGTGCTTCCATCACGACAGTTCCCTGCCCGATCCCTACGATGGCCTGATCGCCGAGCGGGCCGGCGAGCCGCTGCCCGTGCACGACTGCATGGGCATGGCGCTGGATCTGGAAGGCGAACGCTGGGGCGTGATCACGCTCGACGCGCTGCAGGTGGGCACTTTCGATACGCAGGCGCAGCGCGACCTGGGCGAGCTGGCCTGCGCCATCGAGGCGGCCGTACGCGTCACGCGCCTGGAGGCGGAAATCCGCGCCCTGCGCCTGTCGGGCGGCGCCATGCTGGCCGATGCGCAAGCGCCGCGCGAGGAACACGATTTCGTCGGCCAGAGCAGCGCCATCACGCACTTGCTGCACGAATTGCAGGTGGTCGCCGATTCCGAACTGCCCGTGCTGCTGCTGGGAGAGACGGGCGTCGGCAAGGAACTGTGCGCGCACCGCCTGCACCGCCTGTCGCGCCGCGCCGGCAAGCCCCTGATCCATGTCAATTGCGCGGCCTTGCCCGAGTCCCTGGCCGAGAGCGAATTGTTCGGCCATGTACGCGGTGCGTTTTCCGGCGCCGTCAGCGACCGGCCCGGGCGTTTCGAGGCGGCCGAAGGGGGCACCCTGTTTCTCGATGAAGTGGGGGAATTGCCGCTGTCGATACAGGCCAAGCTGCTGCGCACCTTGCAAAATGGCGAAATCCAGCGCCTGGGCGCGGACCGGCCGCGCAGGGTCAACGTGCGCGTGATTGCCGCCACCAACCGCAGCCTGCGCGAGCATGTGCGCGACGGTTCGTTCCGCGCCGACCTGTACCACCGTTTATCCGTGTATCCCGTGCCGATTCCGCCGCTACGCGAGCGGGGCAATGACGTGCTGCTGCTGGCCGGTGGTTTCCTGGAACTGAACCGCGCGCGCCTGGGCTTGCGCAGCCTGCGCCTGTCCGCCGCGGCGGAAAACGCCTTGTGCCATTACCGCTGGCCGGGCAATGTGCGCGAACTGGAACATGTGATCAGCCGGGCCGCGCTGAAAGCCGTGATCCGCGGCGCGGACCGCAAGGACATCGTGACCCTGGAAACGGATATGCTCGACCTCGATGCGCTGGAAGCGCCGGCCGGCGCGGAGGCGCCGCCATTGGCGCCAGCCGCGTGCGGCACGCCAGCGGCGCCGCTGCTGTCCATGCATCAGATCGTGGAAGCGAGCCAGCGCCAGGCCATCCGGCAAGCGCTGGTCCTGCATCAGGATAACTGGGCCGCTGCCGCGCGCCAGCTGGGGCTGGACGCCAGCAATTTACATAAGCTGGCGCGCCGGGTGGGCTTGAAAGCCTGAGCAGGGTTAAAACTCAGCGGTGCGTGACCAGGGTGCTCGGCAGGCTGTGGAAGTAGGCGGCCAGGTCCTTGATGTCCTGGTTGCTCAGCGGTTTTACCTGGCCCGTCATGATGGCGTTGTTGCGGCCATTGGGCTTGTCGCCCCGCTTATACGCCGTCAGGGCGTGTTCCAGGTAGTCCTTGTGCTGGCCCGCCAGTTTCGGATAGGACGGATCGATGGGCGAACCGTAATCCTTGCCGTGGCAGGTGGCGCAGCTGTATTTTTCGGCCAGGGCCTTGCCCGTGTTGATATTGCCGGCGGCGCTGGCGCCGAACGAGACGGTGGCGCAAACGAGGGCGGCGAGTAGTTTTTTCATCTGGCTGGTCCTCAGTTCGTCTTGGCTTGTTGCGCATAATACGCGGCGACATCAGCGATATCCTGGTCCGACAGGCTGCTGGCGATGCCCTTCATGCTGGGGTGCTTGCGGTCGCCCTTCTTATAGGCTTGCAGCGCATTCTCGATATATTTTGCCGGCTGGCCGCCGATCATCGGCACCTGGAATACTTCAGGGAAGGTTGCCTTGTAACCGGGAATGCCGTGGCAGCCGATACACATTTCCACCTTGGCAGGGGCTGCCTTGGCGTTTCCTACAATGTCAGCCGCTGTGACGGCATTTGCTATGCCGGCAAGCACGAGAAGTGCAAATATTTTTTTCATAGTGGCAATGTGAACAAAGGTAATCGGAGAAACGCCAGAGCTGGTTTTTTATTGATTTTATGTATTGACAATTAAGGTTGACAATTAATCTGCTGCTTGCCGATTCTAGCCAAGATATTCTTGCAAGTCCACCTATAAAACCCGCATTGTAGGCAGGCAGGCACAGGCCGTCCGCGTGGCAGTGCGCCACAGTTCTGTTTATACTCACCATTTCCCTACTTTGGCAGACCGCTCATGCAAGCACAGCACACCCAGCAAGGCCAACGCTTCGAAGGTTCCGACAGCTATGTCGCCACCGCCGACCTGAAACTGGCCGTGAATGCGGCGCTGACCCTGCAACGCCCGCTGCTGATCAAGGGCGAACCGGGCACGGGCAAGACCATGCTGGCCGAGGAAGTGGCCGCCGCGCTGAACATGCCGCTGATGCAATGGCATATCAAATCGACCACCAAGGCGCAGCAGGGCCTGTACGAATACGACGCCGTCTCGCGCCTGCGCGATTCGCAGCTGGGCGACGAGCGCGTGCGCGACATCCAGAACTACATCGTCAAGGGCGTGCTGTGGCAGGCGTTCACGGCGCCCGAGCCGGTGGTGCTGCTGATCGATGAGATCGACAAGGCCGACATCGAATTCCCGAACGACCTGCTGCGCGAACTGGACCGCATGGAATTCTATGTGTATGAGACGCGCGAAATGGTCACGGCGCGCCACCGTCCGCTCGTCATCATCACCTCGAACAACGAGAAGGAATTGCCGGACGCCTTCCTGCGCCGCTGCTTCTTCCATTACATCAAATTCCCGGACAAGGACACGATGGAGCAGATCGTCGCCGTCCACTACCCGCACCTGAAACAGGAATTGCTGGCGCAGGCGCTGCAAACCTTCTATGAAGTGCGCGACGTGCCGGGCCTGAAGAAAAAACCGTCGACATCGGAATTCCTCGACTGGCTCAAGCTCCTGCTGGCCGAAGACATCCCCGTTGACGCGCTGCGCAGCAAGGACAACAAGGCAGTCGTGCCGCCGCTGCACGGCGCGCTGCTGAAAAACGAGCAGGATGTGCACCTGTTCGAGCGCCTGATGTTCATGTCGCGCACCAACCGCTAAGGAGCGCCGGTGAACGACATCAGCCCGGACAAGGTCTTCGTCCCCCTGGAACTGCACGGCATCCGCCTCGAAGCGCTGGCGCCGCACCACGCGCCTGGCCTGCGCGCGGCGGCCATGGACGGCGAGCTGTGGAATCTGCGCGTCACCTCCGTGCCCGAGCCGGACCAGGTGGACCAGTACATTTTCAAAGGCATCGAGATGCGCCCTTCGCGCTTCGCCTTTGCCGTCATCGACGTGGCCAGCGGCGAGGTGCTCGGCACCACCAGCTACCACGACGTGGTGCCAGCCATCGGGCGCCTGGAAATCGGCTACACCTGGTATGCCAAGCGCTGCCAGCGCAGCCACGTCAACACCACCTGCAAATTGCTGCTGCTGGCGCACGCCTTCGACACGCTCGGCTGCGCGCTGGTGGGCCTGCGCACCGATAATTTCAACCATGCCTCGCAGGCGGCCATCGAGCGCCTGGGCGCGAAAAAGGACGGCGTACTGCGCCACCATGCGCTGCGCCGCGACGGCACCGTGCGCGATACCGTCATGTACAGCATCACGCGCGGCGAGTGGCCCGAGATTGCCGCCCATTTGCGCTACAAGCTGGCCCAGCGCCCCATCGCCGCACTGCCCCGCGCGGGAGCCGCCGGGGCAGAGGAAGCGCCATGCTGATCGACTTCTTCTTCACGCTCAAGGATGCGAAGATTCCCGTCTCGATCAAGGAATTCCTGACCCTGCTCGAAGCGCTGCAAAAGAACGTCATCGACGCTTCGATGGACGATTTTTACTATCTGGCGCGCCTGACCCTGGTCAAGGATGAAGCCCATTTCGACAAGTTCGACCGCGCCTTTGCCCAGTACTTCAAGGGCGTCAACGCGGCCTTCGACACGAACGCGGCGATTCCGCTCGACTGGCTGCTGAAACGCATGCAGCGCGAGCTGTCGGAGGAGCAGAAGGCGCAGCTGGAGAAATTCGGCTACGACAAGCTGATGGACCGCCTGAACGAGCTGCTGAAGGAACAGAAGGAGCGCCACGAAGGCGGCAGCAAATGGATCGGCACGGGCGGCACGTCGCCATTCGGCAATGGCGGCACGAACCCGGAAGGCATCCGCATCGGCGGCAAGGGCGGCAACCGCACGGCCGTGAAAGTGTGGGAAGCGCGCAGCTACAAGGATTACGACGGCGAGCGCGAACTGGGCACGCGCAACATCAAGGTGGCCTTGCGCCGCCTGCGCAAATTCGCGCGCGAAGGCGCGGAAGATGAACTGGCGCTGGACGCCACCATCGCCGCCACGGCCAATAACGCGGGCTATCTCGACATCAGGATGCGGCCCGAACGCAAGAACCGCATCAAGGTGCTGATGCTGCTCGATGTTGGCGGCAGCATGGACGACCATATCGAGCGCACCGAGGAACTGTTTTCGGCGGCGAAGACGGAATTCAAGAACATGGAGTTCTTTTACTTCCATAACTGCGTCTACGACTACCTGTGGAAGAACAACCGGCGCCGCAACGCCGAACGGTTCCCCACCTGGGACGTGCTGCGCAAATACCCGCCCGACACCAAGCTGATTTTCGTCGGCGACGCCACCATGAGCCCCTATGAAATCCTGCAACCGGGCGGCAGCGTCGAATACAACAACGAGGAAGCGGGATCGACGTGGCTGGCCCGCTTTACCCAGGCGTTCCCGAAATTCATCTGGCTCAATCCCGAATCGGAGGGATTATGGCAGTACCGCCAGTCGATCGGCGTGATGCGGCAACTGATGAACAACCGCATGTTCCCCCTGTCGATCGACGGGCTGGAACGGGGCATGCGTCTGCTCAGTAAATAAAGGCACGCAACAAAAAGTCCATGGCGGCAGGGGGCTGCCATGCCGTACACTGCGACACGGCACTACCGTGCGGAGCATCTCCGCTGCGGGCGGGTACCATACGCTGATACCAGCCCTGCCCAACCTGCTGCATCCTGTGCGCGGCCGCCATGGCCGCGACACTGTTCGATTGCGCACATCGTGCGCGCCTTCTGCTCCGGTAGAATCGGCGCATCGCTCTGCGCAAACAATGCACCATCGCTGCACCACGACATTGCCGCGCCAGCCCCGTGCTGTCGGCCGGTGCCAGCGCCATTTTCAAAGGAATGAGCATGCAAAGTCTGATCTCGATCGCCGCCGACCTGTCCTGGCCGTTCGCCATTACCCTGGCCTGGGTGGTGGGCGAATTCGGCCACCGCTGGACTGGCCTGCCGCGCATCAGTTTTTACGGCGTGATCGGTTTCGTCCTCGCGCAGACGCAGGTGGGCATCCTGCCGCAGACGGACGCGGGCCCCATGCTGGTGCTGGCCGACGTGGCCTTCGGCCTGATCCTGTTCGAGGTGGGCTACCGCATCAACCTGCGCTGGCTGAAGAACAATCCCTGGATCGCCGTCACGGGGCTGGTGGAATCCCTGCTGACCTTTGCCGTCGTCTACTTCATCGGCATCGAATTCGGCAGCACTTCGATGACGGCGCTGCTGCTGGCGTCGCTGGCCATGTCCACCTCGCCGGCCACCATCATGCGCGTCATCAACGAGGAACGCAGCTCGGGCCAGGTCACGGAACGCATCGTCCACCTCACCGCCCTCAATTGCGTGCTGGCCGTCTTCACGTTCAACATCATCGTCGGCTTCTGGATGTTCCAGAGCTCCACAGACCTGATCGAGGCGAGCAGCAGCAGCGCCGCCGTGCTGGCCGCCTCCGTGGCCGCCGGCACCGTCTTCGGCATCGTCGTGCCGGCCATGCTGCGCCGCCTGGGCAACATGGCGCAGGATGCCACCGTGGCGTTCGCGCTGTCGGTGATGCTGCTCGTCGCCCTCACCTACACCACCAGCCTGTCGCCGCTCTTGGCCACCCTCACCTTCGGCCTGGTGGCGCGCCACCGCCGCGTCGCCTTCAGCCAGGCGCAGCGCAATTTCGGCGCGCTGGGCGAGCTGCTGACGGTGCTGCTGTTCGTGTATGCCGCCTCGACCCTGGAATGGGCCAGCGTGGCAGCCGGCGCGGGCCTGGCACTGGCCGTCGTCGGCGGTCGCCTGCTGACAAAGGTCGTCGGCGTGGCCGCGTTTTCGCATGTGAGCGGCATTTCCTGGCGCAAGGGCGTGCTGACGGGAGTGGCGCTGACGCCCGTCTCCGTCTTCATCATCCTGCTGCTGGAACACGCGCGCCAGCATGGCGTGAACTTCGGCGACGAATTGAACGCCCTGGCCGCCATCACCCTGGGCCTGGAACTGGTCGGCCCCGTGCTGGTGCAGCGCGTGCTGATGCTGGCCAAAGAAACCCACGAAATCAAGGAGCGCTAAATGCCGCTGGAACCCTTTGGCCAATCGGCCGCGCTGACCTTCGGCGTCGAACTCGAACTGCAACTGGTAAACCTGTCGGACTATGACTTGACGGCCGCCAGCCCCGACCTGCTGCATCTGCTGAATAAAAAACCGTTCCCCGGCAACGTCACGCCGGAAATCACCGAGAGCATGATCGAGATCAACTCGAGCGTGCACACGCATCATGGCCCCCTGCTGGAGCAGTTGCAGGAAATCCGCGACACCTTGATCACGGCCGGCGACAAGCTCAATATCGGCATCGCGGGCGGCGGCACGCACCCGTTCCAGCAGTGGTCGTCGCAAAAGATCTTTTCCAAGCCCCGTTTCCAGGAAATCTCGGAACTGTACGGCTACCTGGCCAAGCAGTTCACCATCTTCGGCCAGCATGTGCACATCGGCTGCGCCTCGGGCGACGACGCCATGTTCCTGCTGCATTCGCTGAACCGCTACATCCCCCACTTCATCGCCCTGTCGGCTTCCTCGCCCTACGTGCAGGGACGCGACACCCTGTTCGATTCGGCCCGCCTGAACTCCGTGTTCGCGTTTCCCATGAGCGGGCGCGCGCCGTTCACCCTCAGCTGGGACCAGTTCTCCAACGAGTATTTCGCCAAGATGGAGAACACGGGCATCATCAAGAGCATGAAGGATTTTTACTGGGATATCCGTCCCAAGCCGGAATTCGGCACCATCGAACTGCGCGTGTGCGACACGCCGCTGACGGTGGAGCGGGCCGCCGCGCTGGCCGCCTACCTGCAGGCCCTGTGCCGCTACCTGCTCGAACGCCGCGAAACGCCGCCGGTGGAAGACGACTACCTCGTGTATAACTACAACCGCTTCCAGGCTTGCCGCTTCGGCCTCGATGGCGCCATCACGCACCCGAAAACCTACGAAACGATGTCGCTGCGCGAAGACATCATGACCACCCTGCGCAAGATGGAACCGCACGCCGAGGCGCTGGGCAGCACGCCAGCCCTGAAACACCTGTCGGACGTGGCCAAGCAATGGAGCGACGCACAATACCTGCGCAAGCAGCACAATGTGCAGGGCAGCGCCGAGGGCATGGTCGATTCGGCGATCCGCTGCTTCCGGGGCGAACCCATGAATTATTGAGGCCTGGCCCGTTCACCCCAACACCTGAACTGCCGGAGTCGGACCCTCAGGGTCCGACCCCGGATCTTGCTTTTGGGGTGCAATCAGAAGCGTAGGTCGGATTAGCCCATAGGGCGTAATCCGACAATATTGTTAGCGCCAGTGCTGGCGTCGGATTACGCGCTTACGCGCTAATCCGACCTACAGTCTTTTTGGCCGCCTCTCCCTTCCGCTCGCGACGGTTTTGCCGGTCATCGTGACTTTTACCCCAACAGCGCAAAGCCAAAAAACCACACCCGCCGCCCCCGTCATTTACAGCCCCTGCCCCCGCTTGTTACAATAAGTGAGAATGATTCTTATTATTGTTTAAAAACACCAGCCCAGCAGGGCCGGCCATGCAAGGGGAATGCGATGCCGCTGGCAGAGCCGCTACAACGCCAGGACATTGCGACACTGTATGCCGACCACCATGGCTGGCTGCAGGGCTGGCTGCGCAAGAAACTCGGCAGCACGGCGTGCGCGGCCGATATGGCGCATGACACCTTCGTGCGCCTGCTCGACCGCGAAGACGCCGTCGCCGCGCGCGAGCCGCGCGCCTTTCTCGCCACCGTCGCGCAACGCGTGCTGTTCAACCATTACCGCCGTCAGAAACTTGAAGAGGCTTACCTCGACGTGCTGGCACAACTGCCGCCCCGGCATGCGCCATCGCCCGAGGAACGGTCGCTGCTGCTGGCCACCGTGTTTGAACTCGACCGCATGCTCGACGGCTTGCCGCCTCCCGTGAAACGGGCTTTTTTACTGCGCCAGCTCGACGAGCTGCCACAGGAAGACATTGCGCGCCAGCTCGGCATCTCGCTGGCGACAGTAAAACGCCATCTGCAGCGGGCCGCCAGCGCCACGCAAGCGTGGCAGCAGCTGCAAACGCAGCATGAACACCTGCCGCCCGCCATGCAGGCGACCCTGCTGCGCGCCTGCGTGCAGGCGAATGCGCCGCGCCGCCATGCCGTCAAGACCCTGGCCCTGCTGCTGGCCTGCGGCACCTCGCTGTATGCATTCGAACGCCGCGGCCCGTGGCGCGGCTGGATGGCCGACTACCGCACGGCCGTCAACCAGCGCCGCGTCGTGACCCTCGATGACGGCACGCGGCTCACGCTCAACACCAGCAGCGCCGTCAATATCGTTTACAACGGCGAACAGCGCCGCATTCAACTGCTGGCCGGTGAAATCTTCATCGCCACCGGCAAGGATGCGGCACAGCGGCCGTTCTTCGTCGACACGCCGCATGGCAGCCTGCAGGCGCTGGGCACGCGTTTCACGGTGCGACTGCACGAGCAATATGCCAGCGCCGGCGTGCTCGAAGGCGCCGTCGCCGTGCTGGCCGACGACGGCGGCCAGCGCCTGGTGCTGCGTCCCGGGGAAGGCGCCCATTTCGACGGCACCGGCTTGCACCGCCAGGCGCTGGCGCCTTATGGCGGCGCCTGGCTGGACGGCATGCTGGTGGCGCGCGACATGCGCCTGGCCGATTTCCTCGCCGAGCTGTCGCGCTACAGCGACCATCCGCTGGCCTGCGCGCCCGCCGTCGCCAGCCTGCGCGTGTCCGGTTCCTACCCGCTGGCCAATGTCTGCGCCATCCTCGACGCCGTCAGCGCCAGCCTGCAGCTGCGGCGCAATACCGTCACGCGCTTCTGGGGCCATCAGGTGGTGCGCATCGAACTGGCGGCCCGCTGAAAAATATTTTCTGCAAAGTGAGCTGTTTCGCCGTGCTCGCGTGACTTGGTAAGTAATGCTCGGGAAATTATTGTGAATTTATGACGAACAGAACCGGATGCTATTCAAGGCGCCTGCAGCGACGCAGTGCGAGCACTGCTAGCTGCGGGCAACACCGCACAGCGCCGCTTATGCAAGTCAGAAAACACAATAACTTATTGAGGGTTACTTAGATAGGCAGTCTCCATCTTGCGCATCCACGAAAGGTTTTATTCCATGCACCACGCTTCGCGTTCCCTCCTTACCCGCACCGTCCTGGCCTGCGCCCTGTCGCAAATCGGCATGGCCCTGGCCCTGCCGGCATCGGCCCAGACGCAAACCCGGCAAGTACGCACCTACAGCATTCCGGCCGGCGCGCTGGGCGACGTGCTGACGCGCTTTGGCAGCGACAGCGCCATTTTATTGTCGTTCTCCAGCGAGGCCACGCAAGGCTTGCGCAGCGCCGGCCTGCAAGGCAGCTACAGCCTGCAGGAGGGTTTCAGCGTACTGCTGGCGGGCAGCGGCCTTCAAGCCGTGCCGCAATCGAACGGCGGCTACCTGCTGCAAAAGATCGCCACCGGCGCCGGCGCCCCTTCGGCGGACAGCCGCGGCGTAGCCGTCATGAGCGGCGTCACGGTGGTGGCGGCCGCCGAGCGCAGCGCCGCCACCAGCGGCACGGGCAGTTATACGGGCGGCCCCGCCAGCGGCGCCACGGGACTGGCGTTGACGCAGCGTGAAACGCCGCAGTCGCTGACCATCGTCACGCGCCAGCAGATGGATGACCAGAACAGCAACGCCGTCTCCGACGTCATGAAAAACGTCAATGGCGTGAGCGTGCAAAACTACGACAGCGACCGCTGGAGCTTCCAGGCGCGCGGCTTTGCCGTTACCAATTTCCAGTACGACGGCGTGTCGGCCATCTATGACGGCGTCTACGACTGGGGCACGACGAACAGCGACATGGCCATCTATGACCGCATCGAGGTGCTGAAGGGCGCGACGGGCCTGATGAGCGGCTCGGGCGACCCGTCGGCCACCGTCAACATGGTGCGCAAGCGCCCCACCGCCAGCTTCGAAGGTTCGGCCACCCTGGGCGCGGGATCGTGGGACAACTACCGCGGCGAAGCCGATGTCTCCGGCCCGCTCAATGCCAGCCGCACGGTGCGCGGCCGCCTGGTGGGCGCCTACCAGGACAAGCATTCCTACCTGGACCGCTACACGCAGCAGAAATCCGTCGCCTACGGCATCATCGAGGCGGACCTGACACCCGTCACCCTGCTCACGGCAGGCTTCACGCACCAGGATTACAAGCCGCGCGGCTCGACCTGGACAGGCTTCCCCGTCCTGCTTTCCGATGGCACCCGCACGGATTTCCCCACTTCGTGGAACCCTGCCACGGACTGGAGCCGCCGCGACATGCAGAACACCACGCTGTTTACATCGCTGGAACATACGTTCGCCAACGCGTGGAAAGTGAAACTGAGCGCCAACCAGCTGCGCAGCAAGCATGACAGCGTGCTCGGTTCGGCCAGCGGCGGCAATCCCGCTCCTGTCACGGGCGAAGGCGCGTATTTCTTCATGGGCAAATACAAGGGCGACCGCCGCCAGACCACCGTCAACGTGGATGCCAGCGGTCCATTCACGGCCTTTGGCCGCCGGCATGAAGCGATGATCGGCTATTCCAGTTCGACGGCAAAGCAGGATGGTCCCGTCTACGAATCGGTCTACCCTCCCGTGGAAGGCAGCTATTTCGACTGGCGCGGCCAGTATGCGGAACCGGCTTTCAAGCGCCTGGGCGACGACAACGACAGCACGCGCCAGAGCGGCTTGTATGGCGCCGTGCGCCTGCATCCCGTCGATGCGCTGTCCGTCATCGTCGGCGCGCGCGTCAGCAACTACAAGCAGGAACAGGACCGCACCTTCTTCGACGCCGGCACCGCGCGCATCACCTCGCGCATCGAGGAAAGCAACGTCATCACGCCGTATGCGGGCGTCGTGTATGACCTCGACAAGACCTATTCCGTGTTCGGCAGCTACACCAGCATCTTCGCGCCGCAGAGCAACCGCGACATCAACCGCAACTTCCTGTCGCCCGTGCGCGGCAAGGGCGTGGAAGCGGGTGTGAAGGCGGAGTACCTCGACGGCAAGGTCAATGCCAGCGCGTCCCTGTTCCAGATCCGTCAAAGCAACGTGGCCAGTTCCGTGGGCGAAGTCAACGGCGAAGAAGCGTATAAAGCCATCGACGGCGTCACCAGCCGCGGCGTGGAAATGGAAGTGACGGGCGAAGTGGCCAAGGATGTGAAGCTGAGCGCCGGCTACACCTACACCCACGTGCGCGACGCGGATGGCAAGGACGTGTTTTCCACCATGCTGCAAACGACGCAGCCTGCCCACCTGGTGCGCGTGCAAGGCACGTGGCGCCTGCCGGCCAGCCTGGACAAGCTGACCGTCGGTGGCGGCGTCAACTGGCAAAGCAGCTACGAAGGCAATATCTGGAATCCCGCCATCGAGGACTATTCGCGCATCAAGCAGGGCGGCTACGCGCTGGTCAACCTGTTGGCCCGCTACGAGATCAGCAAGAACGTCACGGCCAGCCTCAACGTGAACAACCTGCTGGACAAGAAGTACCTGACGGGACTGGGTCTGTTCCAGACGGGCTTCTACGGCGAACCGCGCAATGTGATGTTCACCGTGCGCACGAAGTTTTAATCAGCTTCCGTACAGCGCCAGCGCCCAGGCTGGCGGGCGCAATTCCAGCGCCAGCGACAGGCAAGCGGGATCGAAGCGTGCCGCCAGCAGGTACACATTGGCGGCGCCCTTCGGCTCCCAATTCCCCGTAAAGCCCTTTTCACCGGCCGCCACGCGCTTGCGGTCGAAGGGCACGGCGCTTTTCGCGAACTCTTCGTGCGTCTTTCTGCCCTGCGCATAGGGCGCCAGCCAGGCCAGCGCCTCGGCCAGGCGCCGCGCTTCCGGCGCGCCATACCAGTCGTCGCCATGCGCCTGCGCCATCAGGGTTGTCGTCAGCAGCGGCTCCAGGCTGTAGGTGGTGTAATGCAGGGCGTCGCGCTGCTCGAAGTCGAAGGGTACGCCGCCGGCGCCGATATTACGCGGCACGTGCGCCAGGAAGCGTTCCTTCGCGCGCGCGATCAGCAAGGCGTCGCCCGTGACATACGCGGCGGCCGTGCCGATCTTGATGCGGTGGCTGTGCCAGTTGTTGCGCGCCGTGGACGGGCCGCCCACCTTGATGGGATCACTCAAATACCCGTGCGCCAGGGTGCGGCAAAACGCCTGCACCTGCTCGCGCTCGACGCCGTTCAAGCGTTCCTGTACCAGGTCATAGCCCATCAGCAGGCTGGCCAGCTCCGTCTCGTCGACAGGGCTGAACGAGGGCTGATAGCTGCCGCTCCAGGCCAGCAGCAGCTGGCGCGCCGCCTCGAAATGCGCCATCTCGCCCGACAGCCGCCAGGCCAGCGCCTGCAAGCGCGCCTGGCGCCAGTCTTCCTGCGCCTGCTGGCTGGTCTCGCGTCCGCCCTCTCCCTTCAGCAAGCCGCCCGTGCGCACTTCTGCCATCAGGTGCACGGGCCGCGCCGCATCCTTGCGCGCCGCCTTGAGCACCTCTTCGGCAATGGCCGGCGCCACCCGCGCCTTGAGCGTGCGGGCGCGCGCGGCGGACGTCAGCGCAAACGCCAGCGGCCCGTCATGCGGGCGCGGCGCCGCGCGCAAGCCCGACAAGGGCAACGCCAACAGCGCGGCCAGCACAGTGCGCCGGCGGATCAGGTGCGTACTCAAAACCGCGTCTCCCGCGCCGCGCGCAAAAAGTTATCGAGGATGGGCGTGCAATCGAGCAGCTCGACGCCGCCCGCCGAATGGAATTCCGGGTGCCACTGCAAGCCCATGACGAAGCGCGCCCGCTGGTAGCGGATGGCTTCGACGATATTGTCCCCTTGCGAATACGCTTCCACGGTGATGTCGCGCCCCAGGTCCTTGACCGACTGGTGGTGGATGGAATTGACGAGCGCCTCGCCCGCCTTCGGGAACATGCCCGCCAGCGACGAGCCTTTCGGGAAGACGATGCTGTGACGGTGGCGGTCATACAGGTCGTTGACGTGCGAGGTGGCGCCTTCCACGTCCGAGGCGATGTCCTGGTACAGGGTGCCGCCAAAGCCCACGTTGATGAGTTGGCAGCCGCGGCAGATGCCCAGCACGGGTTTTCCCGCATCGACGAATTCGTGCAGCAGTTCCAGTTCGTACAGGTCGCGCGCGCGGTCGCCGTTCCATTCGGGCCGCGTGGCTGCCTCGGAATACGTCTGCGGCGAGACGTCGGCGCCGCCCTGCAGCACCAGGCCGTCCAGGTGGCGCGCATAGTGGCGCAAGGTGATATTGCTCGGGTGTAGCTGGCCGCTGGTATTGACCGTCGGGATCATGAAGACCAGCACGTCGCGCGACATGACCCACTGGGCGATCGACTCTTCCAGGTATTGCAGGTTCTTGCTGCGCAGGCCAGTGGCGCCCGGCTCGGGGTGGAAAATGCGTGCCGAGATGCCGATGCGCAGGGTGCGCCGCATGAAATCGCGGCTGGCCTTGTCGCGCATGGAGCGGTAGCGCGACGAGATCACCCGCCAGGCCAGCGCCAGCGGCGTATCGTTGTCCTTCAGGTAGCGGGGGGCCGCGTCGCGCGCACGGTGCTCATCATCGGGTGCCCGGCGACCCACCCGGTCAGGCCGCGACGGCGGTGATGCTGGCGCTGCGGGATCGGTGGAAGGAGGAAGCTGGGGATCTTTTTCGTCTGACATGGCGGGGCTGACTGAAAGCGGAGACGTTTTCAATATAAACCCCTGCCCCCGAAAGCACGATTCAATTTTGTAACAAAAGCATACGCACGGGGCATCCACGCAACACGCTCAACGCATACGGCCCGTTTACGCTGGCGGCCCCGCTTTTTAGAGAATCTTTACGCCCCCGCTGCTAATCTTGAACGTACCTCAACCACCGCTGCAAAGCCACCATGGAACCCCATTCACGCCTGCAAACGCATCAAGCGCATCAAGCACTGCCCCACCGCCATCCCCGCCTGCCCACCTTCCTCATGCATATCACGGTCGACAAAGCCTGCCTGGCCGAGCTGCGCCAGCTGGTCGTCCAGACCTGCGGCGGCATGCTGTCATTCATGCGCGTCGAGGCGGTCGACCATGCCGAGCGCATGAAAGTCTGGCTGTGCGTGACGGAACCGGCCTTGCGCCTGACCATGGATGCCGTCATGCGCCTGCTGCCGGCGGCGGAATTTGGCCGTATCAGCCAGGGGAAATCGCTATGAACCAGTATGCCTGCGACCACGCGATGTCTTCAATGCGCATCACCGCGCACTTCCAGGGCATCTGGGTGCCGATGGTCACGCCATTCCGTGATGGCGATGGCGACATCGACTTCGACGCGGCCCAGCAACTCGCGTGCGATCTGGCCGCCAGCGGCATCGACGGCCTGGTGGTGTGCGGCACCACGGGTGAAGCGGCCATGCTGAGCGCCGCAGAACAGACCATGCTGCTCGACAGCGTGCTCGAAGCCGTCGGCCCCCGCTTCCCCGTCGTGATGGGGATCGGCGGCAGCGATACGCGCGGTGTCGTCGCCACGGTGCAGCGCTACAACGACCATCCGCTGGCCGGCCTGCTCATCTCCGCACCCGCCTATGTGCGCCCTTCGCAGGATGGCATCGTGCGCCATTTCCAGGCCATCGCCGCCGCCACCGACCAGTCCATCGTGCTGTACAACGTGCCGGCCCGCACAGGCGTCAACATCGAACCGCAGACGGCGGCCCTGCTGGCGCGCGACTCGCACTTCGTCGCCATCAAGGAAGCGGGCGGCAAGCTGCAGCAGCTGGGCGAACTGCTGCTCGACACGCGCCTGGACGTCTTGTGCGGCGACGATGCGCTGCTGCTGGCCAGCCTGTCCATGGGCAGCCACGGCGCCATGTCGGCCGCCGCCCAGGTCCGCCCCGACCTGTATGCGCAGCTGTACCACCTCGTCAAACAGGGCCGCCACGGCGCCGCCGGCGCGCTGTTCAAGACCATGTTGCCCGTCATCCGCCTGCTGTTTGCCGAACCGAATCCCGCTCCCGTCAAGGCGGCGCTGGCCATGCAGGGCAAGGTGCGCGACGCATTGCGCCTGCCGATGACGCCCATGTCTTCCGCCGGCCAGGCCGCCCTGGCCGCGGCACTCGATCCATTGATGCAGCTGCCGGCATGGACGGCCAGCGACAGGGAAGAGCCGCGCGAAGGCTGTCTGCTGCAGCTGGTCTCCCCTGCCAACATCATGCCAGCCGTACGCCAAGATGATCATCGCCATCACGGATGAACGCGGGGGGATGGAGAAATCCATCCTGGCCGGGCGGCTGGCCGCCTCGCGCGCGCTGGCCGGACGCAAGGTATTGCTGCTCGATGCCGATCCGCGCCAGGGCGCCATGGCGCAAGCCAGGAACATGCACGACGGGGCCATGCACGGCAGCCTGACGCGGCCGCGCCTGATGGCGCGCGCCATCAGCGCCAAGGGCTTGCAACCGGAGCTGGAACACCTGGTGCACTGCTACCATGACATCGTCATCGACAGCGAAGGCCGCGACTCCATGGGCAGCCGTTCGGCCCTGATCGCCGCGCGCGTGCTGGTGGTGCCGCTCGACGGTGTCGTCAACGCCGCCGCGCAATCAGGTTTGGCGCGCCGCATTGCGCACGCGCGCAGCGTCAATCCGGGCCTGCGCGTCCTGCTGGCAACGGACACGCAAGCGGCACCCGCCCACGCCTTGGCCGCGCAGATTCCCGCCGCCCGCGTAGTCAGCCTGGGACAGCTGTACTGCGCCGTTTTCAACCTGCCGGCCTAGCCTGGCGCATCACGTAAAAAAAGGCGGCGCATGCGCCGCCTCTCCTCCCTGTCAATTAAAACGTCTTGCTGACGGTCAGCTGCAGCGCCGTCTTGCCCATGAATTTGCCATTCACGGGCGAGGCATAGGCGGACTTGCCGGCGTTCGTGCCGATCACGGCCAGCGCGCCCGTCACCACGCCGAAGTCGCGCGTGACGCCCACTTTCCAGTCCGTATAGCTAGCCGCGTCGTTGTTTTTGACCTTCTGATGGCCCGCATGCAGGTTGCCGGTCCAGCCGTTCGTCAGGTCGATGGTCGCGCCGATGTCCAGGTAGCCGCTGTTCTTGCTGTTGACGATGCCGAACAGGTTCGAGACGGCGTGCGAATATTTGACGTAGGCGGGACCATACGACAGCTGGCCGTAGACTTCCTGCGTGTCCGCGTCGGCCAGGCCGGCGATATGCTTCAAGCCGTTGTCCGCATACACGTACGCCAGCACACCCACGTCATAGCCAACGTCGCTGCTCAACTGGCCGCGCTTGCCCGCATACAGGTCCACTTCCACGTCGCCGCTGCCGCCCGCGTCCTTGGTCCACTTGATGGTGGAGGCCCAGGCGCCCGCGTACAGGCCCGTCGGGTTGTTGACATAGTCGGCGCCGCCCTGCAGCGCGGGTTTCAAACGCGTCTGCGAAATGCCGCGATAACGGTAGTCGGACACGCCGGCCACGTTGAAGCTGACTTCATTATCGGGCTTGGCCTCTTCCGCGTGGGCCAGGCTGCCCGTAAAGGCTGTGGCGACGGCAAGTGCAAGTAACATTTTATTCATGGTTTTTTCTTCTTCATTGGTGGTATGGGCCTTTGCCAACATGGCGCAGCTGGCCCGCCGCTGCAAAAATTCGCTGCAAAAATTTAAAGTAAAGCGTCCCCCTGGCGCACGCGGCGCCTGTTTTCCAACAGGGGATTGACAGGTATTAGAGCGGCAGCAGCAGCCGGTAGCCGACGGCCGTTTCCGTCAACAGGTACTGCGGCTGGGCAGGATCGGCTTCCAGCTTCTGGCGCAGATGCCCCATGTAGATGCGCAGGTAATGGCCGTTTTCACTGTTCGACGGCCCCCACACTTCGCGCAGCAGCTGCGGATTGGTGACCACCCTGCCCGCGTTCTTCACGAGTACCGACAGCAAACGGAATTCCGTCGGCGTCATGTGCACCAGCTGCTTGTTGCGCGTCACCAGCCGGTCCTTCAGATCGACCCGCACGTCGCCGAACTGCACCACGCCATCGTCGCTGGCGGCGGGCTGGCGCTGACGGCGTAAGGTGGCGCGCACGCGGGCCAGCAGTTCGCCCACGCCGAACGGCTTGGTCAGATAATCGTCGGCGCCCGCGTCCAGCGCGCGGATCTTGTCCTGCTCGTCGACCCGCGCCGATAGCACGATGATGGGCACGGCCGACCATTTGCGGATGTCGGCGATGAAATCGATGCCGTCGCCGTCGGGCAGCCCCAGGTCCAGCACGATCAGGTCGGGCCGGCGCGTGCCGGCATCGATCAGGCCCCGCTGCATGGTGGCGGATTCGAAAATCTGCCAGCCCTCGTCTTCCAGCGCGGCACGCACGAAGCGGCGGATTTGCGGTTCATCCTCGACCAGCAAGGCGGTGGCGGAAGGTTCGTTCATGTTGGTTTTCCTGTTTCATGGTCGTTGGCGTCATCGAGCTCGGTCTCCGGCGGCGCCGGGGGCGTGCCCAGCGGCAGGCTGAAGACGATGGCGGCGCCCTGTCCCGGCGCGTGCGGCTGCGCGTGGATGGTGCCGCCGTGGGCTTCGACGATGGCGCGGCAAATGGCCAGCCCCAGCCCGACGCCCGGCTTGTTCGACTCGCGCTCGCCGCGCGTAAATTTTTCAAAAATGGCTTCTTCTCGGCCCGGCGGCAAACCCGGGCCATCATCAGACACCGCCACCTGCAGGAACTGGCCGTGCACCCCGGCCGCGACCGTGATGGTGCTGCCCGGCGGCGTGTACTTGGCCGCGTTTTCCAACAGGTTGCACAGCACGCGCTCGACCAGCACGGCATCGTAGCGCACCAGCGGCAAGTCCGGCGCCAGCTGCGTCTGCACGGCATGCTGCTGCAATTGCGGGCCGCTGGCGCGCAGCGCGCTGCCCACCACTTCTTCCAGCGCCTGCCATTGCAGGTTCAGGCGCACCTGTCCGCTCTCGATGCGCGCCATGTCCAGCAAGTTCGCCACCAGGGCGCTCATGCGCACGGTTTCGGACTGCAGCGAGCGCGCCATGTCCAGCTGCGCGGGCGACAAGGCGGGCCGCGACAGGGCCAGCGATTCGGCCAGGCCAACCAGCGACGTCAATGGCGTGCGCAAGTCGTGCGACAGGGCCGCCAGCAGCGAATTGCGCAGCCGCTCGGACTCCATCTGCAGCAGCGCGCCCTGGGCCACGTCGATATAGTGCACGCGTTCGAGGGCGATGGCCGCCAGCGCGGCAAAGGTATCGAGGTGCTGGCGCTGTTCCGGCACCAGCAGCCAGCGCCCGCGCTGCGCGCCATCGAGCGGCAGCAGCGCCAGCACGCCCCGCGTGCGCATCGGCGCGATCAGCGGCAGGTAGAAAACGGGCGAAGCCGGCAAGGTATCGGTCCCCGTCCCTGCCGCCTGTGCATGGTCGAAGGCCCACTGCGCAATGCCGATATCGAGCGCCTCGCCGCCGTTCGGGGCCTGCAAGCCGCCCTCGTCATCGGGCAGCAGCAGGGTGGCGCGCGCGCGGAAAGCCCGTTCGATGGCGCTTTTCGTGATGTCGAAAATCTGCTCCGTCTGCAGCACGCCGGACAGCTCGCGCGAGAATTCATACAGGGCGCGGGCGCGCGCTTCGCGGTGCGAGGCCACGCGCGCCTGGAAGCGCAGGCCCGCCGTCAGGTGGCCCGTGATCAGGCCCACGGCCAGCATCACGCCAAAGGTGATCACATACTGGAAATCGCCCACGGCAAACGAGAAGCGCGGTGGCACGAAGACGAAATCGAAGCAGGCCACGCCTACCAGGCTCGCCAGCGCCGCCGGCCCGCGCCCCAGGCGCACGGCCACCAGCACCACCGTCAGCAAGGACAGCATGGCGATATTGGCCAGGTCAAGATAGGGCTGCAGGGGGACGGAGGCGAGCGCCGTGGCCAGGCTGGCGCCGGCGGCCAATATGTAGCGCCAATGGCGCGAGGGCCGGCGCGGCGCCTCCGCATCTTCGCCGGCCGCGCGCCGGGGCGCCGCATCGGCAGGCGGCAAGCCCACCTCGATCAAATCGATATCGGGTGCCAGGCTGGCCATGCGCGCGGCTGGCGGCGTGTGCCACAGGTGCACCAGCGTGCCGGCGCGGCCACGGCCCACGATGACTTTCGAGATATTCGCGTTGCGCGCATACTCGACCACGGCGCCGGCGATGTCGGCGGACGGCACAATGGCCGTGCGCGCACCCAGGTCCTGCGCCAGTTTCAGGGTTTTCAGGATGCGCTCGCGCTGGACCGCCGGCAGGCGCTGCAAACGCGGTGTTTCCACGTACAGCGCATGCCATTCCGCATTCAGCTGGCTGGCCAGGCGCGCCGTGCTGCGGATCACGTGCTCGCCGCCCGCGTGCGGTCCCACGCAGGCCAGCAGCGCGGCGCCCGTCTTCCACACGGGATTGATGGATTTCTCGACGCGGTAAGCCTGCACGTCGTCCTGCACCCGGTCCGCCGTGCGGCGCAAGGCCAGTTCGCGCAAGGCGATCAGGTTACCCTTGCGGAAAAAATGCTGCGATGCCCGCTCGGCTTGCAGCGGCTGATACACCTTGCCCTGCTTCAGGCGGCGCAGCAGTTCATCGGCCGGGATATCGACCAGCACCACTTCATCGGCGCGGTCGAACACCGTGTCGGGCAAGGTCTCCGCCACGCGCACGCCCGTGATCCCGCCCACCACGTCGTTCAGGCTTTCCAGGTGCTGCACATTCACGGTGGAGAGCACGTCGATGCCGGCCGCCAGCAATTCCTCGACATCCTGCCAGCGCTTCGGATGGCGCGAACCGGCCACGTTCGAGTGGGCCAGTTCATCCATCAGTATCAGCGGCGGCGCGCGCCGCAGGGCCTCGTCCAGGTCGAATTCGAACAGGGTCTTGCCCCGGTACTCGATGGCCTTCAGGGGCAGCACGGGCAAGCCGTCAAGCTGGGCCGCCGTATCCTGACGCCCATGCGTCTCCACCACGCCCACCAGCAAGTCCTGGCCATCGGCCAGCAATTTGCGTGCGGCCGCCAGCATCGCATAGGTCTTGCCGACGCCGGCCGAGGCGCCAAAATAGATGCGCAGCCGGCCGCGCGCGGCTTTCTTTTCCTGCGCCTGCACTTGCGCCAGCAGGGCATCAGGGTCGGGGCGTTGGCTGTCGTTGGGGAGCATGTTGTATTTTAATCTTCCTGGGCATTGTAGGTCGGATTAGCGCGCTAGCGCGTAATCCGACGACATTGTTGGCTGCGCCGTGGGTAAAGTCGGCTTACGCCGGCCAACCAACCGTTGTCAGCTTACTTTGCCATGGCATCCAGCGCCAGATTCAGTTCCAGCACATTCACGCGCGGCTCGCCGAAAAAGCCGATATACGCGGTTTTCTGCACCTTGGCGATGGCGTTTTCCACCTGCGCCAGCGGCACGGCGCGCACGCGGGCCACGCGCGGCGCCTGGTACAGGGCTCCCGCCAGACTGATTTCCGGATCCAGGCCGCTGCTCGACGCCGTCACCAGGTCGACAGGGATCGGGTTGCGGTTGCCCGGATCGGCAGCCTGCAGGGCGGCGATGCGCGCCTTGACGGCGTCCACCAGGGCCGGATTGGTCGGCCCCTGGTTCGAACCGCCCGAACCGGCACCGTTGTTCGCCATCGGCGCGGTGGCCGATGGGCGGCCCCAGAAATACTTGGGCGAGGTGAAGGACTGGCCGATCAGGGTCGAGCCGACAGGCTTGCCACCACGCTCGACGATGCTGCCGTTGACTTCATCGTTGAAAGCCAGTTGCCCGATGCCGGCCGTGGCAAACGGATAGACGACGCCGCAGATCACGGTCAGCGCGGCAAACAGGACCAGGGCGGGACGTACGATAGTGTTCATGACGGTTCCTTTAGACTAAATTGAGTGCGGACAGCAGCATGTCGATCAGCTTGATGCCGATGAAGGGCAGGACGATGCCGCCCAGGCCGTAGATCAGCAGGTTGCGGCGCAACAGGCTGGCCGCGCCAATGGCCCGGTATTGCACGCCTTTCAGCGCCAGCGGAATCAGCACGACGATGATCAATGCATTGAAGATCACGGCCGACATGATGGCCGAGGCGGGACTGGCCAGGTGCATGATGTCCAGCGCTTTTAGCTGCGGATAGGTGCCCACGAAGGCGGCCGGGATGATGGCGAAGTACTTGGCGATGTCGTTCGAAATCGAGAACGTCGTCAGCGAACCGCGCGTCATCAGCATCTGCTTGCCGATTTCAACGATTTCCAGCAGCTTGGTGGGATTCGAATCCAGGTCCACCATATTGCCCGCTTCTTTTGCCGCCTGCGTGCCCGAGTTCATGGCCACGGCCACGTCGGCCTGGGCCAGCGCCGGCGCATCGTTGGTGCCGTCGCCCGTCATCGCCACCAGGCGGCCTTCGGCCTGGTAGCTGCGAATGAGTTTCAGCTTGTCTTCCGGCGTCGCTTCGGCGAGGAAATCGTCCACGCCCGCTTCGGCGGCAATCGCCGCTGCCGTCAGCTTGTTGTCGCCCGTGATCATGACAGTCTTGATGCCCATGCGGCGCAATTCCGCGAAGCGCTCCTTGATGCCGCCCTTGACGATATCCTTCAGCTCCACGGCGCCCATGACGCGGCCATCGTCAACCACCACCAGCGGCGTGCTGCCGCGGCGGGCGATGTCGTCGACGGCGCGCCCCACCTCGGCCGGATACGGCTGGCCCAGCGCTTCCACGTACTTCTTCATGGAGTCGGCCGCGCCCTTGCGCAGCTGGCGTACCTGCTGTTCGCCCGCGATATCCACGCCGCTCATGCGCGTCTGCGCCGTGAAGGGCACGAAGGTGGCGTGCAGGCTGGCCATCTCGCGTTCGCGGATATTGAACTTCTGCTTGGCCAGCACGACGATGCTGCGCCCTTCCGGCGTTTCATCGGCCAGGGAGGCCAGCTGCGCCGCATCGGCCAGCTGCTGCTCCGTCACGCCGGGCGCCGGCACGAAGCTGGACGCCTGGCGGTTGCCCAAGGTAATGGTGCCCGTTTTGTCGAGCAGCAGCACGTCCACGTCGCCGGCCGCTTCCACGGCGCGGCCCGACGTGGCGATCACATTGGCCTGCATCATGCGGCTCATGCCGGCCACGCCGATGGCGGACAACAGGCCGCCGATGGTGGTCGGAATCAGGCACACGAGCAGCGCGATCAGCACGGTGATGGTCACCGGCGCGCCACTGCCGGCCGCCGCCACGGAAAACAGCGAATACGGCAGCAGGGTCACGGTGACGATCAGGAACACGATCGACAGGGCGACGAGCAGGATCGTCAGGGCGATTTCATTTGGCGTCTTCTGGCGCTTGGCGCCTTCGACCATGGCGATCATGCGGTCGATGAAGGCTTCGCCAGGGTTGACGGAAACGCGCACCAGCAGCCAGTCCGACAGCACGCGGGTACCGCCCGTCACGGCGGAAAAGTCGCCGCCCGATTCGCGGATGACGGGCGCCGATTCACCCGTGATGGCGCTCTCGTCGACGGAGGCCACGCCGGCCGTCACTTCGCCGTCGGCGGGAATCACGTCGCCCGCCTCCACCAGCACCGTCATGCCCTTGCGCAGGTCGGTGGCCGGCGTGGGCAGCCAGGAAGTGCCGTATTTCGGCGTCTGCATTTTCTTTGCCATCACCGTCTGCTTCAGGGTGCGCAGGGACGCGGCTTGCGCCTTGCTGCGGCCTTCGGCCAGCGCTTCGGCGAAATTCGCGAACAGCACGGTAAACCACAGCCACACGGCGACGGCGACGATGAAGCCGAATGGCGCTTCGCCCTGGCCATTCAGGGCCTGGATGGCCAGCAGGGTCGTGATGATGCTGCCCACGTAGACGACGAACATCACGGGGCTGCGCCACTGCGTGCGGGGGTCGAGTTTTTTGAACGCATCGACGACGGCGGGGCCGATCAGTGCGGAATCGAACAAGGTCAGGCTTGTGCGTGACATGGTAGCCTCTTATTTGATGAAAAGTTGCAGGTGTTCGACGATCGGGCCCAGGGCCAGCGCGGGAACGTAATTCAAAACGCCGACGAGCACGACAACGCCGATCAGCAGGCCGATGAACATGGGGCCGTGCGTGGGCATGGTGCCGGCATTGGCCGACAGTCGCTGCTTGGCCGCCAGCGAACCGGCTACCGCCAGCACGGGCACGATCACGCCGAAGCGGCCGAACCACATGGCGATCGCCAGCATCACGTTGTAGAACGGCGTGTTGGCAGACAGGCCGGCAAACGCGCTGCCGTTGTTGTTGGCCGCCGACGTGAAGGCGTACAGGATCTCCGAGAAGCCATGCGCGCCCGGATTGGCCACGCCAACCGTGCCCGGTTCGACCATCACGGCGATCGCCGTGCCCGTCAAGACCAGGGCTGGCGTGACCAGGATGGCCAGCGAGACCATCTTCATTTCATAGGCCTGGATTTTCTTGCCCAGATATTCGGGCGTGCGGCCTATCATCAGGCCGGCGATGAAGACGGCCAGGATGGCGAACATCAGCATGCCGTACAGGCCCGTGCCCACGCCGCCGAAAATCACTTCGCCGAACTGCATCAACAGCAGCGGCACCATGCCGCCCAGGGGCATGTAGGAATCGTGCATGGAATTGACGGCGCCGCACGATGCGGCCGTCGTCACCGCCGCGAACAGGGTCGAGGAGCTGATGCCGAAGCGCGTTTCCTTGCCTTCCATATTGCCGCCCGATTGCAGGCTGCTGGCCTGCTGGTCCACGCCCAGGGCTTGCAGGGCGGGATTGGCTTGCTGCTCGGCGCTCATCACGCCAGCCGTCATGACGACAAAGATCAGGGTCATGGCGGCCAGCACGGCCCAGCCCTGGCGCAGGTCGCCCACCATGCGGCCGAAGGTGAAGCACAGGCCGGCGGGGATGATGAAGATGGCCAGCATCTGCAGGAAGTTCGACAGCACGGTGGGGTTTTCATACGGATGCGAGGAATTGGCGTTGAAGAAGCCGCCGCCATTCGTGCCCAGCAGCTTGATCGACTCCTGCGACGCGACAGGGCCCATGGCGATCGTCTGCGTCGTCGCCACTTGCGCTTCCATCACGGGCTTGCCGGCCGCATCCAGCACGGGCTGGCCGTCGGCCGTCACTTTCGGCGTTTCATACGCCACGTGGTCGAGCAGGGTCACTTCCTTGTAGGCGGAAAAATTCTGGATCATGCCTTCGCCCATGAAGACGACGGACAGGGCCAGGGACAACGGCAGCAGGATGTACAGGGTCGAGCGCACCAGGTCGACCCAGAAATTGCCGATCGACTTGCCCGAGCGCGAGGCGAAGCCGCGCACCAGCGCGAAGATCACGGCGATGCCGGTGGCCGCCGAAAAGAAGTTCTGGCACGCCAGGCCCAGCATCTGGGTCAGGTAGCTCATGGTCTGTTCGCCGCCGTAGCCCTGCCAGTTGGTATTGGCGACGAAGCTGACAGTGGTATTGAACGAGGAATCGGGGCTGACGGCGCCCAGTCCCTGGGGATTCAAGGGCAGGAAGCCCTGCAGGCGCTGCAGGCCGTAGACGAAGACGGCGCCCACGGTATTGAAGACGATCAGGGCGATGGCATAGCTTTTCCAGCCCATGGCCTTGTCGGCGGGAAGGCCGGACCAGCGGTACAGCAGGTTTTCCAGCTTTTGCAGCCAGCCCAGGCCGCGCACGGGGCCATCGCCGGCCACCCTGGCCATGTACAGGCCCAGCGGATAGCCGGCGGCCAGCAGCACGGCCAGGAAAGCCACCAGTAACAATATCGATTGCGTCGTCATCACAGTTCCTCCGCCTTCAGCAGCGCCACCAGCAAATACACGAGCAGGCCAGCCGAGACGACGGCGCCCAGCACATAAAACGCGTTCATTTGACGCTCCCTAATTTGTCGCAGGCGACGGCAAAGCCGGCCGCCACGACGAAAAACACGGCAATCAAGCCGAGATACACGAGATCCATTCCCACCCTCATTCAGGTTTGTTTTGATAGTGAGCAGATTAGCCAAAAGGGTCTAAAAAATTCGTAAAGACTGGGGAGGCAGCTGTAAACAAGATGTAAAAACGGCGGCTTTACCGCATAAAATCCAGCACAATTGGCGCAAAACCACGCGCGCGGCGCACTGTTGTTGCCTTGGAGTAGCGCTATTGCCCGCCGATCAAGATAGAATGCGCGAGCGTCCGCACAAGGACGCCAAGCCTGCCGCACTGCCCTCCCCCAGTGACGCTGGACGGGATATACTGTATATTCATACAGTTATCGCCGCCGCTGTCATTGCGCCCGCAGTGCCCTGGCCTGGCGTTCCAACCACTGTCTTTATTTAGCTTGAACACGTATGGCCACTAAAAAACCAGCATCCGACTACAGCGAATCATCCATCCGTGTCCTGAAAGGACTGGAACCCGTCAAGCAGCGCCCGGGGATGTACACCCGCACTGAAAATCCGCTGCACATCATTCAGGAAGTGATCGACAATGCCTCCGACGAGGCGCTGGGCGGTCATTGCACGCATATCGCCGTCACGCAAAACACGGATGGCAGCATTACCGTCGAAGACAATGGCCGCGGCATTCCCGTCGGCCTGCACCCGGAAGAAGGCGTGCCGACGGTGGAAATCGTGTTTACACGGCTGCACGCGGGCGGCAAGTTCGACAAGGGTTCGGGCGGCGCCTACGCGTTCTCGGGCGGTCTGCACGGCGTCGGCGTGTCCGTCACCAATGCGCTGTCGACGCGCCTGGAAATCACCGTCTGGCGCAAGGAAAGCGACGGCAACGGCTTGCACCACATGGTGTTTGCGAATGGCGACGTGATCGAGCCCTTGAATTCCCGCCCCGCCCCGCGCGACGGCAAGAAGTCGGGCACGCGCGTCACGGCCTGGCCCGACGCAAAATATTTTGATTCGCCCAACATCTCGCAAACGGAGCTGCAACGCCTGCTGCGCTCGAAAGCCGTGCTGCTGCCGGGCGTCACCGTGACGCTCACCAACGCGAAGACGGGCGACACGCAGACCTGGCAGTACGCGGAAGGCTTGCGCGGCTACCTGACCGAAACGCTGGCGCAGGTATCGAATGGCGAAACCCTGATTCCCCTGTTCGAAGGCGCGCAATACGCGGGCCCGGACTCGGAAGGCTTTGCCGAAGGCGAAGGCGCGGCCTGGGTGGTGGCGTGGACGGAAGAAGGCGCCATCGTGCGCGAGTCGTATGTCAACCTGATCCCCACCTCGAATGGCGGCACGCACGAATCGGGCTTGCGCGACGGCCTGTTCGGCGCCGTGAAGAACTTCGTCGAAATGCACTCGCTGCTGCCGAAAGGCGTGAAGCTGCTACCGGAAGACGTGTTCGCGCGCGCTTCCTTCGTGCTGTCGGCCAAGGTGCTGGACCCGCAATTCCAGGGCCAGATCAAGGAACGCCTGAACTCGCGCGACGCCGTGCGCCTCGTCTCGACCTTCACCAAGCCGCCGCTGGAACTGTGGCTGAACCAGCACGTCGACTACGGCAAGAAGCTGGCCGATCTCGTGATCAAGCAGGCGCAGTCGCGCCAGCGCTCGCTGCAAAAAGTGGAAAAGAAAAAATCCTCGGGCGTCGCCGTCCTTCCCGGCAAGCTGACCGACTGCGAATCGTCGGACATCGCGCGCAATGAACTGTTCCTCGTCGAGGGCGACTCGGCGGGCGGTTCGGCCAAGATGGGGCGCGACAAGGAATTCCAGGCCATCCTGCCCCTGCGCGGCAAGGTCTTGAACTCGTGGGAAACGGACCGCGACCGCCTGTTCGCGAATAACGAGATCCACGACATTGCCGTCGCCATCGGCGTCGATCCGCACAGCGTGGGCGATACGCCCGACCTGTCCGGCCTGCGCTACGGCAAGATCTGCATCCTGTCCGACGCGGACGTGGACGGCTCGCACATCCAGGTACTGCTGCTGACGCTCTTCTTCAAGCACTTCCCGGCCCTGATCAACAAGGGACACATCTGCATCGCCCGTCCGCCTTTGTACCGCGTGGATGCGCCGGCGCGCGGCAAGAAGCCGATGCAGAAAATCTATGCGCTCGACGACGGCGAACTGCTCGCCATCGAGGACAAGCTGCGCAAGGAAGGCGTGAAACAGGGCGCCTGGTCGATCTCGCGCTTCAAGGGCCTGGGCGAGATGAACGCCGAGCAGTTGTGGGAAACGACGATGAACCCGGACACGCGCCGTTTGCTGCCAGTCACGCTCGGTGAAGTCGACCACATGGCCTCGGCCTCCCGCTTCAATATGTTGATGGGCAAAGGCGAAGCGGCCGGACGCCGCGCCTGGATCGAAGAACACGGCAATGAGGCGGAGGCGGATATCTGATGATCATCGGTATCGACCTGGGCACCACCAACAGCCTGGTCGCCATCTGGCGCGATGGCAAGGCTTCCATCATCCCGAATGCGCTCGGTGAACACCTGACGCCATCGTGCGTCAGCATCGACGACGACGGCACCGTGCTGGTGGGCCGCGCCGCGCGCGAGCGCCTGCAGACGCACCCGCAGCTGACGGCGGCCGTCTTCAAGCGCTACATGGGCAGTGAAAAGAAGATCACTCTCGGCACGCAGCAATTCCGTCCGGAAGAGCTGTCGTCGATGGTGCTGCGCGCGCTGAAGGAAGATGCCGAAGCCTTCTTGGGGCACAAGATCGAGGAAGCCATCATCACCGTGCCCGCGTATTTCAGCGATGCGCAGCGCAAGGCCACGCGCATCGCCGGCCAGCTGGCGGGCTTGCGCGTGGAGCGCCTGCTGAACGAACCGACGGCCGCCGCGCTGGCCTACGGCATCCGCGACAAGGAACAGGAAAGCAAATTCCTCGTCTTCGACCTGGGTGGCGGCACCTTCGACGTGTCGATCCTGGAGCTGTTCGAAGGCGTGATGGAAGTGCGCGCCTCGGCCGGCGACAATTTTCTGGGCGGCGAAGACTTCGTCACCGTGCTGGTCGACGCCTTTTTGGAAGGCAGCGGCTTGCGCGATGCGGCCGGCAGCCGCCTGTTCGACCCGCGCCAGCAGCAGCTGCTGCGCGATGAGGCAGAGCGCGTCAAGCGCCTGCTGTCGGACCAGCCATCCGTGCGCATGGCCACGCGCTACCAGGACAAGGAATACAGCTGGGAGATCAGCGAAGACAAACTGGCGCAATTGTGCGAGCCCCTGCTGGCCCGCCTGCGCCTGCCCGTGGAACGGGCGCTGCGCGACGCCACCATCCGCGCGGCGGAATTGAATGAAGTAGTGCTGGCCGGCGGCGCCACGCGCATGCCGCTGGTGCGCAAACTCGTCTCGCGCATGTTCGGCCGCTTCCCCGCCATCCACCTGGATCCGGACGAAGCCGTGGCGCTGGGCGCCGCCGTGCAAGCAGGGCTCAAGATGCGCGACGCGGCGCTCGACGAAGTGGTCATGACGGACGTGGCGCCGTACTCGCTGGGCATTTCCATTTCGCGCCAGGTCGGCGCGAACCAGTATGAAGGCGGGCATTACCTGCCCATCATCGAGCGCAATTCCGTGGTGCCCGTCTCGCGCACGGAAAACATCACCACCATCCACGACAACCAGAAGGAAATCAACGTGGCGATCTTCCAGGGCGAGTCGCGCCTGGTGGCCGACAACGTTTTCCTCGGCAAGATCAGCTTCCCGATACCCGCGAAAAAGGCGGGCGAAATCGGCATCGACGTGCGCTTCACCTACGATGTCAGCGGCGTGCTGGAAGCGGAAGTGACCGTGCTGGAAACGCAGGAAAAGCACAAGATGGTCATCAGCGACAACGCGGGCGTGATGACGCCGGAACAGATCGAGCAGCGCTTTGCGGAACTGGCCGACCTGAAGATCCACCCGCGCGAGCAGATGGAAAACCGCACCCTGGTCACGCGCGCCGACCGGCTGTACGAACAGTCTCTGGGCGACGTGCGCCAGTACCTGGCGGCGCACACGGCCAACTTCCAGGCCGCGCTGGAAACACAGGACCCGAACACCATCCGCAAGGCACGCCAGGCGCTCGACGAAGTGTTGCGCCAGGTCGAGAGCGAGAGCTTCCTGTAAATGGACTGCGGCATGGACAACGGACAGCGCAGCCTGTGGGCAATCCTGGGCACGGAGCCGACGGGCGACGAGCGCACCCTCAAGCGCGCGTATGCGAAGCGTCTGAAGGTGACGCGTCCCGAAGACGATCCGGCCGCCTTCCAGGAACTGCGCGAAGCGTATGAATACGCGCTGCGCCATGCGCACCTGTTTGCCGAGGAATTGCCGGAACCGCCAGCGGCCGAAGCGGAAGCGCCAGAAGCACCGCCGATGGAACCGGCCGACTTGTGGGGCGTCATCGACGAACCCGCGCAGGAGCCGCCCGCAGAACTGTGGGGCGTCATAGCCCAGGAGCAGACGCCGCCGCCAGAACAATGGGGCGTGGTCGCCATCGATCCGGCGCAGGAAGCGGACAACCTGTGGCAGGGCTGCCTGGCGCTGACGCGGCACGCGGATGCCGGCGAGGTGCTGGCCCGCATCCTGCAGGACGACGCCATGCTGAATCTCGACGTGCGCGAGGAATTCGATCTGTGCGCGCTGCGCTATTGCGCCAGCGCCGGCTATACGCTGCCGCTGCGCCAGGCCCTGTTCGAACAGCTGGGCTGGGACCACGATTTTTCCTACCTGGCGCGCAGCCATGCGGACCTGGTGCGCGGCGCCGTGCAGCGCTACCGGGCCGACCGCTCGTTTGCCCATTTCAGCGACAACCGCGACAGCTATCCCGGCCTGGACTGCATCATGTCGCAGCAGGCACCAAGCGCCTACGCGCGCCAGCTGTTCGATCAAAAATTCAACCTGCAGCTGCGCGAACTGCTGCACGCGATACGCTGGCAGCACGGCGAAATGCTGGCTTACAAGCTCGATACGGACCTGTTCGAGCAATGGGAACAGGCCGTCCATGCCAAGCGCTACTTCAAGCAGACGGCGCTGGCCTCGGGCGGCCTGGGTTTCGTGCTGCACTTCATGCTCGCTGGCGTGCTCGATGCGGCCGGCTTCAAGCTCGGCGACACGGCCGCCTATGCCAGCCTGCTGGGCTTCCAGGCGCTCGCCTTTGCCCTGCTGGCCATGCATGCCTTGCGCTGGCCGGCGCCCCTGTTCGCGCGGTTCGACACGCTGCAGGAACGCCTGCCCACGCTGTGGCTGCGGCCCGGCTTGCGGCAACTGGGCTGGATCGTGCCCTACCTCGTGCTGGCGCTGCTGCTGTTCCTGCCCGAACGCAGCGAGACCATGCGCCTCGTTACCGCGGCCGGCTTGTGCGCGTCGGCCCTGCTCGCGTACGCGATGAACCGCCAACTGCTGCATGGCATGCTGCTGCTCCTGTGCCTCGGCCTGTCGCTGTTCGCCGCCATGTTCATGAGCGGCAAAGGCCCTGCGGCGCTGGCCATCGGCGAGGCCATGCCATTGATATTCTGCCTGGCGGCGCTGGCCCTGCGCAGCGCCACCGGCCTGTATGGCGATTGCGGCTTCCCCGAGGCGCTCTTGCCCCGCCTGCGCGCGGCATGGCTGATCGGCTGCGCGGGCTTGCTGTCGCTACTGTATGTGCAACAGCTGCCGGCCGCCCTTGTCGGCGCCGCGCTGTATGCCTGGTCGTGCTCCGGCTTGCTGTTTTCGCCCACCGATTTCAAATGGAAGACGATCTGGCCGGTGGTGCTGGTGCCTTCGCTCGCCAGCTTCGTGCTGGCCGGCCACGCCCCGGCCATCCGCGCCATGCCGATGATGCATAACAGTGTCGAGCTGGCCCTGGCCGTGCTGTATCTGACCTTGCGCTACATGTATCTGACGTATGGCAAGTCTTTTTCCAAACCTGGGCTGTCATAATCAGCCCCACGAATTCAACCGCAACCACTTAACACCGAAACAAGCGCCATGTCCACACAAACCAATTTATTTGACGATGCCCAGCCTGAGCCGATCGAGCCGGATGAACCGGTATTCGACGGCGAAGCGCTGACCCTGTCCACCTTTGCCGAGCGCGCCTATCTCGATTACGCCATCTCGGTCGTCAAGGGCCGCGCCCTGCCCGACGTGTGCGACGGCCAGAAGCCCGTGCAGCGCCGCATCCTGTATGCGATGAACGAGCTGGGACTCAATTCCACGGCGAAGCCCCGCAAATCGGCGGCCGTGGTCGGCGACGTGCTGGGTAAATTGCATCCGCACGGCGACCAGTCCGTGTACGACGCGCTGGTGCGCATGGCGCAGGATTTTTCCTTGCGCTATCCGCTGATCGATGGCCAGGGCAATTTCGGCTCGCGCGATGGCGATGGCGCCGCAGCCATGCGTTACACGGAAGCGCGCCTGACGCCGATCGCCAAGCTGCTGATGGATGAAATCGGCATGGGCACGGTGGACTTCCAGCCCAACTACGACGGTTCGACGGAAGAACCGAAGCTGCTGCCGGCGCGCCTGCCGATGGTGCTGCTCAACGGCGCCTCCGGCATCGCCGTGGGCCTGGCGACGGAAATCCCGTCGCACAACCTGGCGGAAGTGGCGAAAGCGGCTGTCGCCATGATCCGCGATCCGAAGATGACGCACGCCGAGCTGATGGCCATCATTCCCGGCCCCGACTTCCCCGGCGGCGGCCAGATCATCACCCCGCCATCGCAGATCCAGGACATGTACGCGAGCGGCCGTGGCAGCATGAAGGTGCGTGCGCGCTGGAAGATCGAGGAACTGGCGCGCGGCCAGTGGCAAGCCGTCGTGACGGAACTGCCGCCCGGCACCTCGTCGCAGAAGGTGCTGGAAGAAATCGAGGAACTGACGAATCCGAAGATCAAGCTGGGCAAGAAGGCGCTGTCGCCGGACCAGGTGGCCCTGAAGGCGCTGATCCTCAATTCGCTCGACACCATCCGCGACGAATCTGGCCGCGCCGCGCCCGTGCGCCTCGTGTTCGAGCCGAAATCGAAGAACCAGGACCAGACGGAATTCATGCTGATGCTGCTGGCGCACACCTCGCTGGAATCGTCGACCTCGATCAACCTGGTGATGATCGGCGGCGATGGCCGTCCGCGCCAGAAAGGCCTGGGCGACATCCTGCGCGAGTGGATCGACTTCCGCTTCGAGACCGTCACGCGCCGCACCGGCTACAAACTGGGCAAGGTCAAGGACCGCATCCATATCCTGGAAGGGCGCGAAGCGATCCTGCTCAATATCGACAAGGTGATCCAGATCATCCGCAATTCGGATGAACCGAAGGCGGCCCTGATCGAAGCGTTCAAGCTGTCCGAACGCCAGGCCGACGACATCCTGGAAATCCGCTTGCGCCAGCTGGCGCGCCTGGAGACGATCAAGATCCAGCAGGAACTGGCCGAGCTGCGCAAGGAAGAAAAGTCGCTGCAAGACCTGCTCGACAATCCGGGGTCGATGAAGCGCGCCATCATCCGCGAAATCGAAGCGGACGCCAAGCAGTTCGGCGATGCGCGCCGCACCCTGATCGAGGAAGCGCAGAAAGCCGTGGCGGAACAGAAGGTGGTCGATGAACCGGTCACCGTCATCATCTCGGAAAAAGGCTGGGTGCGCGCGCGTACCGGCATCGGCCACGATGCGGCGCAGTTCACGTTCAAGGCGGGAGACTCCCTGCATGGCGCCTTCGAGTGCCGCACGGTCGACACCCTGCTGGGCTTTGGCAACAACGGCAAGATTTACTCGGTTCCCGTCTCCGCGCTGCCCAACGCGCGCGGCGATGGCGTGCCGATCACGACCTTGTGCGACCTGAGCGGCGGCACGCCCGGTAACGCCGTGCGCATCCTCCATTACTTTGCGGGCAATGGCGCCACCAATTTGCTGCTGGCGTCGAGCGCAGGCTACGGCTTCATCGCCAAGGCGGGCGACATGACGAGCCGCCTGAAAGGCGGCAAGGCCTTCATCACCCTGGACGATGGCGACGTGCCTTTGGCGCCGAAAGTCATCCCCGAGGCGGCCAGCGCCCTGGCCTGCCTGACGGAAGGCGCACGCCTGCTGGTGTTCGGCCTCGATGAAATGAAAACGCTGTCCAAGGGCGGCACCGGCGTCAAGCTGATCGACCTCGATGCGAAAGACAAGCTGCTTGCCGTGCAGCCTATCACCCAGCGCGGCGTGGTGGTCTCGGGCATCGGCAGGGCTTCGAAACCGCAGGATGCATCGCTGGGCGCCACGGCCCTGGCCGAACACTTCGGCAAGCGCGCCAAGAAAGGCAAGGCGCTGGCGGCCAAGCTGAAACCGGTCTCCATGGCGGCCATCGGCTGATCGGCACCCGGCCATACGAAAAGACAGGTTCGCCTGTCTTTTTTTTCGCCCAGCGCCGCGCAGCGGCACAGGAAAAAATAGTTTCACAGATAATTTGACAGATATGTCCCGCGTTCCCGTTATCCCTGCAGGCATGCCACCGGCACGCCGCCCAGCGACAGGAGAACAGCGATGACAAACAAGGTTTCAGGCAGGCTGCCATGCAGCGCCTGACCCCAGCCGAACGGCTGGTGGCGGCCATGGCGGCCGAAGGATTGCCGTATAAAAGCATCGCCAGGGAACTGGGCAAGTCGCCGGCCACCGTGCGCAACCAGCTGCATGCGATTTACCAGAAACTGGGCGTGGGTAACCGCACGGCGCTCGCGCACAAGCTCCGGGGTCATCCTTGACGCCGCGACAGGCGCAGCATTTCAGGCGTCGCTTCGACGATGTCGATCACGTCCTGCGTCCCGCCAGCATCGCCCAGCGCATAGCGGCCCATGCCCACGGGTACCAGCCGGGTCACGGGACCGGCGCGGGGGCGGTCATCGGGGCCGGGCGCCATGGACGTCAATGTCGCCTCCCCTTGCGCCGTGGCGCCGGCGGGCGCGCCGAACTCGAGCACCTTGCGCCCCTTGCGGCTGGGAGGAAAGACGAACGTGGCCGTGGGCCGGTACACCTCGATACCGTCTGCATCCTCCTCGAAGGAATGCGTCCAGCTGCCGCTGGGCAGTGCCGTTGTCATGCCGTGCATGCCGCCTCCCGTGTCAACCATGGATGTCAGAAACACGATACCACGCCGCCCAGGCTTTCAAAGCCGCTCACGGAAGGCGACCAGGCCGTGCCGTTCCACGCCTTGTGGAACAGAGCGCCATTCGTGCCCGTGACAAAGACGTCGAGGCGGTTCGGCGCCCAGGCCGTGGCGCGCGGACGCGAGGTGCATATGCCGCCCAGGCTTTCAAAGCCCGTCACGGATGGCGACCAGGCGGATCCATTCCACGCCTTGTGATACAGGGCGCTGTCCGTGCCGATGACGAACAGGTCAAGCCGGTTGGCCCCCCACGACACGGCTTCCACCTCGCCCACGCAGATGCCGCCCAGGCGCTCGAAGCCATCGTTGGAAGGCCCCCATTTCGCGCCATCCCACCACTTGTGGTACAGGGCGCCATCGGTGCCCGTGACGAAGACGTCGAGGCGGTTCGGCCCCCACGCCACGGCCTTCGGCGACGAGGTGCAGATGCCGCCCAGGCGTTCATAGCCCGTCAGCGACGGTCCCCAGGCCGTGCCGTTCCACCACTTGTGGTACAGGGCCCGGTCCGTGCCGACGACGAAGACATCGAGGCGGTTCGGCCCCCACGCCACGGCTTCCGGCTGGCCCAGGCAAATGCCGCCCATGGCTTCGTAACCCGTCAAGGACGGCCCCCAGGCGGCTCCGTTCCACCACTTGTGATACAGGCCGCGGTCCGTGCCGACGACAAACACGTCGAGGCGGTTCGGTCCCCAGGCCACGGCGCGCGGGTCGCCCACGCACAAGCCGCCCATCGCTTCATAGCCGGTCAGCGACGGCCCCCAGGCCGTGCCATTCCACCACTTGTGGAACAAGCCGCTGTCGGTGCCCGTGACGAACACGTCGAGCCGGTTCGGTCCCCACGACACCACCTGCGGGGCACTGGTGCAAATGCCGCCCTGCCCTTCATAGCCGGTGACGGACGGCGCCCAGGCCGTGCCATTCCATGCCTTGTGGTAGAGCGCGCGGTCCGTGCCCAGCACGAACACGTCGAGGCGGGTCGCGCCCCAGGCCACGACGGGAGACGAGCTCTGGCGCGGCGTGGCGCCTGCGCCTGTGCCGCCCGTGCCGATGCTGGCGCGCGGGCCATCGAGACAGGCCTGCATGCGCGCCACCTGTCCCGCCGTGAACATGAACATGGCGGGATCGTCGACGTAATCCATATAGTTCATGAACATGTCGCCATTCGGCCCGTTGCTGCAGGACACCTGCGGAAACGAGGGCTGGCCCGTGTTCGGCCCGCCCTGGTTGGGCGTGTCGGCCACGTTGTCCGTGCCCGAACACCCGGTACCGTCGTCGCCCCAGATATGGTTCAGATTCAGCCAATGGCCGATTTCATGCGTGGCCGTGCGCCCCAGGTGGAACGGCGGCGCCGCCGTGCCGGTCGTGCCAAAGGCCGATTGCAGGATCACCACGCCGTCGGTGGCGGCCGGGCCGCCGGGAAACTGCGCGTAGCCCAGCAAGCCGCCGCCCAGCTGGCACACCCATATATTCAGGTAGCTGTCGGCCGGCCAGGCATCCATGCCGCCCGTCGCCTGCGACTTGACGGCATCGTCCGCGCCAAACGAGGCCGCCGTCGTCTGGCGCCGCTCGATGCCGCTGGTGGCCGCGCCATGCGGATCGGTCGTGGCCAGCGCAAACTCCACGCGCGCATCGGCCGTCAGGGGCAGGAATGGCGCCGGCGTGCTGTTGACATCCGGGTTGACGCGCCGGAAGTCACGATTGAGCACATCGATCTGGCTGGCGATCTGCGCATCCGAAATATTCTGCGCGGCCGTATTCCATACCACGTGCACCACCACAGGTATCTGCGTCACGCCGGAACGTCCGGCAATGCTGCCGTCGCCCTCGTAGAGCCCGGCCAGGTTTTCGATATCGGCGCGCACGTTCGCATACGATGGATCTTCGCTCAGCAGGCGGCGATGCACGTCCATCGTGGCGCAGGTGCGCGTCTGCGGTGTACCGCCGCCCTGTCCACCGTCGCTGCCACCCATGCCACCGCCACCTCCACCATCGCCCCCCATGCCACCGCCAGCCCCAACCTGCATGCAGCTGGTGGCCGCCATGCCCTGCGGTGCCTGCTGCATGCCGCCGCCCGGCATGGCGCCGGCATCCGCGGCGGCCGCACCCTGGGTAAGCGCAGCCTGGTCGGCATACGACATGCCCAGGCGCGGCCCCGGCATGGCGTCGCCGCCCGCCGCATCGGCGCCGGCCTGCATGTCGCCTTCGACCGGCATGGGCTGCATGGCGGACACGGCAGGCGCGCCTTCAGCCGAACCGGTAGCCGGTGTTTTTTTCGTTTTAGCGGTGCTCATGATGTCTCCCTTCGTCTGTTTGCCAATTCACTATGGCACGGCGAAAAGAGGAGCATTTGTGCCAGATCAAGACTGGCAAGCGGTGCAAAAGAAAAGTGACAGACGAAAAAAAGACAGCCGAAGCTGTCTTTTGGGCTTGCAGGCCGTGGCCCGCAAACAGGGAATTACTTGGCGGCGGCGGCCTTGACTTCAGCGTCGGCCTTGGCCTTGGCTTCTTCCGTCTTGGTGGCGGCGATGGCTTTATCGGCGTTCGCTTCCACTTTTTCCTTGGCGACCTTGGCATCCGCTTTCACGGAGGTTTTGCCTGCTTTCGCATCGGCCTTGGCGGCAGCCTTGTCAGCCTTGGCTTGCGCCTTCATCTTGTCTTCCGGATCGGCATCGGCCACTTTGTCGTGGGCCTTGGCCTTGGTTTTATTCGCCTTGTGCTGGGCGTCGGCTTTCTTTTCGTCAGCCTTCATTTCAGCCTTGGCGACATTGGCGTCAGCCTTGGCATCGACTTTGGCTTCCTTGTTGGCAGCCTTGTTGATGTCATGCTGCGCAGACGCCTGGGCGCTGGCAACGGCTGGGGTGACTGGCGACGTTTGCGCGATGGCAGCGGTGGCAAACAGGGTAGCGATCAGGGCGGCGAGTAATTTGTTCATGATGAGACCTTTCAATATGGTTTAATTTTATTCTTACTAAAGGCGGGCAAAATGTTCAAAATTTGCCAGGCATCGCGCTGTTTCTTGATGTAGCGCAATGGCATGACTTCATAGTAAAGATAACTGGCAAACCACACAGTGCGTTAGCGCACTCAACGGAAAATATGTGCAATTCGGCAAATTTCCCATGGAGCGCGGCTGTACGCTTCAGGACCTCATGCGCGCACTGCCAGCGCCGCGTGGCGCGCCGCCACCCACTCCTCGTTGGCCGGCTCCACGCCCACCACGATGCGGCTGGCATCGGTGGAAATACGGCTGGCGTTGCGCGCATTGGCATCCGCATCGAGCACGGGGCCAATAAAGCCCAGCTCGGCACAGATGCGCTGGCGCAGCTCGGCGCTGTGTTCGCCGATACCTGCCGTAAACACCAGCATGTCCAGTCCGCCCAGCACGGCCGTCAGGGCGCCGATCTCGCGCACGATACGGCGGATATACAAGGCCAGCGCGGCGCGGATACGCTCGCCCGTGGCATCCTGCCGGCCCTGCTGCGCCAGCAAGACCGGCGGGTCGGCCGACACGCCGGACACGCCCAGCAAGCCCGACTCGTGGTACAGCACATGCGCCACTTTTTCCAGCGACAGCTTTTCGATCTCCATCAGGTAGATGACGGCGCCCGGATCAAGCGAACCGCAGCGCGTGCCCATCATCAAGCCGTCCAAGGCGGAAAAGCCCATGGTGGTGGCCACGCTGTGCAAATTATCCATGGCGCACAGGCTGGCGCCGCTGCCCAGGTGTGCCACGATGACCTTGCCGCGCGCGGCAGCGCCAAAACGCTGCTCCAGCACCAGCGACTGGTATTCATACGACAGGCCGTGGAAGCCATAGCGGCGCAAGCCCCGTTCCCACGCATCGTACGGCAGTGCCAGCATCTGCTCGACCTGCGGCACCGTGTGGTGGAAGGCCGTGTCGAAGCACGCCACCTGGGCGATATCGGGCCGCGATTCGAGCAGCACCTCGATCGCCTCCAGCGCGAACGGCTGGTGCAGGGGCGCCAGCGGCACAAAACTTTTCAGGTCGGCCAGCACTTTGAAATCGATGCGCACGGGAGTGAAATACTTGCTGCCGCCATGCACCACGCGGTGCGCCACGGCGCGCAGAGGACGCCCGGCCAGCTGCGCCACCACTTGCGCGCGGATGTATTCGAGGGCCGCGTGATGCGGCTGCTCTGCATCGAGCTGCAAGGCGATTGCCGGCAGGCCGCCGGCGCGGTACGTGGCGTTTTCGCGGCCGATGCCTTCGACCTTGCCGCTCCATTGCGCCTGCTGCGGCAGCACGCCGCCCGCTTGCTCGAACAGGGCGAACTTGATGCTCGACGAGCCGCAATTGAGCACCAGTATCAAGGTGCCGTCGGCATGTTGGACTGCTTCGTTCATGGCGGCGTGCTCCGGTAATGGTTGGCCAGCATCACGGCGATGGCGCACGAGGCGATGCGGCTGGCGCGCGAATCGGCGCGGCTGGTCAGGATGACGGGGACTTTCGCGCCCAGCACGATGCCGGCGCTGTCCGCGTCGCCCATGTATTCGAGCTGCTTGGCCAGCATGTTGCCGCTTTCCAGGTCGGGCACCAGCAGGATGTCGGCGCGGCCCGCCACCTCGGAGACGATGCCCTTGACGGTGGCGGCGGCGATCGACACGGCGTTGTCGAAGGCCAGCGGGCCGTCGAGGATCGCCCCCGTGATCTGGCCGCGGTCGGCCATCTTGCACAGGGCGGCCGCGTCCAGGGTGGCCGGCATGTCCGCATTCACCGTTTCCACGGCGGCCAGGATGGCCACGCGCGGGCAGGCCACGCCGATCACGTGCGCCAGGTCGATGGCGTTGCGCACGATGTCGGCCTTCATGGCCAGGTTCGGCGCGATATTGATGGCCGCGTCCGTGATGATGAAGGGACGCGGATACGCAGGCGTCTGCATCAGGAAGCAGTGGCTGATGCGGCGCTTGGTGCGCAGGCCGGCGCTGGCCGACAGCACGGCCGACATCAGCTCATCCGTGTGCAGGCTGCCCTTCATCAGCGCCTCGACTTCCCCTTTCCCCGCCAGTTCGGCGCCGCGCGCGGCGGCGGCATGGCTATGCTCGACGTCTTCGATGGCGATGCCGTCCAGGCTCAGGCCCGCCTCCAGCGCCACCGCCTCCAGGCGCGCGCGCGGCGCCACCAGCACGGGCGTGATCAGGCCTGCCGCGTAGGCGTCGAGCGCGCCGGACAGGCTCAGTTCATCGCAGGGGTGGATCACGGCCACCCTGATCGGACCCAGGGTGCGCGCGTGTTCCAGCAGGCGCCGCGTGCCGTCGCCGTTATGCAGGCGCACTTCGGGCAAGGTGGCGCGCGTCCTTTCGATCTGCTCGGCGGGCGCGATCACCTGCGCCTCGCCATCGAGCACCACGGCGCCGTGCTGGTTGACGCAGCGGCAAGCCAGGGTCACGTGGCGGTTGCGCGGCTCGCGCGCCGTGACGGTGACGCTGATGGCCAGCGTATCGCCCACGCGCACGGGTTGCAGGAAGCGCAGGGTCTGGCCCGTGTAGACGGTGCCGGCACCGGGCAGTCGCGTGCCCAGCACGGCGGAAATGAGGGCCGCGCCCCACATGCCGTGGGCGATCACGCCCTGGTAGCGGGTGGCGGCGGCAAATTCGGTATCGAGGTGCTGCGGGTTGTCATCGCCCGACATCACCGCGAACAGGGCGATATCGTCCATGCTCAGGGTGCGCGTGATGCTGGCTGTGTCGCCGATGGCGATCTGGTCGAAGGTGCGGTTACGCACGATATTCAAATCATCGTCTTGGGTAGTGGTCATCGTGGTCTTCTATACAGGGGTAATGTGTTTGGCCGGCTTGGCTTTTGGCCCGGCAGGGGATGCGCCCGCGTCCGACGGCAACGCCTTCGCTTGCGCCTTGACCGCCCGGTCGAAGACGTCCAGCATCTGCTGCAGGCTCGCCTCCTCGTCCGGCGTCGGCGCTTCGGGCACTTGCAGCACTTGCTGCAGCCACTCGGCCAGCGCGCCGATGTCGTCCGGGTCGGCGCGAGAGAGCAAGGTCGGCAAGGCCGCGATGGCCGCATCGAAATCATGCAGCATCAAGCGCGCCTGCTGGCGCACGATACTGCGGAATTCCTCCATGCCGACATCCTGCCGGTATTGCGGCTTGATCAATTTCAGGGCCAGGTTGACCCTGCGCTCGTCGGCGATCATGCGGAAGCGGTAGATGTAGAACAGCGCGCGCACGGCCGCTTCCACCAGGCCGCCCCGCTGCATGTCCTCGTCCATCTTGCGCGTTTCGCAGCGCACGTATTCGCAATGCTCGGGCGAAATGCCGGGATGGGGGCGCGGCGGCGCCGTATCGCCGATGGCTTGTCCCGTCAGCGCCTGCACCAGCGGCGAGCCGTACACCAGGTCGAAGGTGGTTTCCTGCAGCGTATCGCGCCAGTCGCGCCAGCTGTTCAAGCCGGCCGTGATGGCGCCGGAGATGGCTTCCTGCATGGCCAGCAGCGGGTTGTCGGGCGATACCGGCTGGCGGTGGGCGCGCACTTTTTCCGCCTCCTTGGCCACCAGCCTGGCCAGCGGATTATGGTCCGTCCAGCGCTCGTACGACACGCGCAGCGGATGCGCGAGCTGCAGGAAGCGCGCCGTCTGCGGCGTGACCATGGCGCGCACCCACGGCTGCGCAAACGTGCGATACAGGGCCAGGTTCACTTCGGACACGCGCGCGGCGGCGGCGAATTTGCGGTCGTTTTCCACGCTTGGCTGCACGATGGCGCGCACGTCGTCGATGCCGCGGTGTTCGACCTGCAGCACATAGTCGCCGCTGGCCAGGTCCGCGTTCGGCGTATCGGGCGTCTTGTCGACGATCCTCGCTTCGTAGATGCCGGCCGGCAGCAGGTTGATCAGGTCGATATTGCTGGCAAATTTCTGGTGTTCCTTGTGTCCCACCTTGGCCGAGACGAAAATGCCCAGGTGGCCGATGCTGTCGTGCACGGCATATACGATGGTCTGGTCGTGCATCAGCACATCCTTGTCGTCGCGGTACAGGTCCGTGATCCAGCCCAGCGCCTGCGGCGGCGGCGTGATGTTGTCGCCGTTCGAGCAGAACACGACGATGGGCGAACGGATATTGCGCAAGTCCAGGCGCACGCCGTCGGAGGTAATCAATTCCGCCGTGGCCAGACGGTTGCCGATGAACAGATTATCGACGATGTACTGCATCTCGACGTCGTTGAGGAAGACATGGCCGCCCCAGTATTTTTCAAATTCCAGGTAGCGTGGCGCTTCCGTATCGATGTTCGCATACAGGTTGTACTGCTTGCTCCACAGGGTATTGGCCGGGTTGAGCTTTTCGAAATTCTGCACCAGGCTGGCGCCGTCGAAGCGGCCGTTGCCCAGGTCGCCCGCCAGCGCCGTGGCCCAGCTTCCGCCCATCAGCCCACCCGCGTAGCGCATCGGGTTGCGGCCATGCCAGCCGGCCCAGTAGGACACGGGTGCGCCGGCCACGATGATGGGGCCGAACAATTCCGGACGCATCGCCGCCGTCATGAGGATTTGCCAGCCCGCCTGGCAATTGCCGATGACGACGGGCTTGCCTTCGCTGAGCGGATGCAGGGCGATGACTTTTTCCAGGAAGGCCGCCTCGGCGTGCATCACGTCTTCCACCGTCTGTCCCGGCACGGGATCGGGCAGGAAGCCGATGAAGTAGCACGGGTGGCCGGCGCGCAGGGCCACGCCGATCTCGCTCTCGGCCTTGAAGCCGCCGATGCCGGGACCGTGGCCGGCGCGCGGATCGACGACGACGAATGGCCGCTTCGATGGATCGGGTTCCGGCGCATCGGGCGTCAAGATGCGCGCCAGGCCGTAGTTGACGGGCCGCGCCAGTTCCAGGCCCGACATCACCAGTTCGGCGGGGAAGTCCAGCACGTTCGGCACTTCCTCGGCCATGTGCTCCTGGTACTGGTTGCCGCGCCGGCGCATCACGTCCGCATACAGCACGATGCGCTGCCACGAGTCGCGCGCATAGTCGCCCAGCACGCCCAGCGACGGCAAACCGCCGGTGGAGAAAAATGGTGCAGCTTCGATCTTCATGGCTATCCTTTTCATGCAAAAAACGCCGGACCATTCCGGCGCGGGGGCTACGCCATCTGGCTGATGGTCTTGCGAAAGCGCGCCAGCGCGAAGGTAAACAGGGCCGTGCCGATGGCCAGCAAGGCCAGGAACGGTTTCCACACCACGTCGATGCCGGCACCCCGGTACAGAATCGCCTGGCTCAACTCGACGAAATGCGTGGTCGGGGCGATCAGCATGATGTTCTGCACCAGTTCGGGCATGCTTTCGCGCGGCGTGCTGCCGCCCGACAGCATCTGCAGCGGCAGCAGCACGAGGATCAGGAGCATGCCGAACTGCGGCATGCTGCGCGCCACGGTGGCGAGGAAGATGCCCATCGAGGTGGTGGCAAACAGGTGCAGGGCCGCGCCGCACAGGAACAGCGCGATGGAACCCTCGATGGGCACGTGCAGCATGCCGCGCACCACCAGGTTCAGCGACAGGGCGGCAGCCAGCAGCACCACCAGGCCCATCGACCAGACCTTGCCCAGCATGATCTCGGCCGGCGTCACGGGCATCACCAGCAAATGCTCGATGGTGCCGTGTTCGCGCTCGCGGATCAGGGCCGCGCCCGTGAGAATAATCGACAGCATCGTCACCTGGTTGATGAGCTCCATCAGCGAGCCAAACCAGGCCTGGCTCAGCGACGGATTGAAACGCGCACGCATCACCAGCTCCACGGGCGAGACGGTCGCGCCCCGATAGCGCTTGGCGAACTCGGACACCTCGCCGGCGACGATCTGCTGGATGTAGCCGCTGCCGCTGAAAGCCTGGCTCATGCGCGTGGCATCCACGTTCAGCTGCAATTCCGCCTGGCGCCCGCCCAGCACGTCCGCCTGCAGCTTGGGCGGTATCGTCAGCACGAAGGTGTACTGGCCCGCGTCCAGGCCCGCATCGACCCGGCTCTGGTTGATCATGGCTGGCGGCGTGAACTGCGGCGGGAAGAAGGCCGAGGCGATGCGCCCGGACAGGGGCGAGCCATCCTCGTCGACGATGGCGATCGACGCCATGTGCAGGGTTTCCGGCTTGGCCGTGGCGGCCACGTAGATCGCCAACGTAAACGTGTAGAGGATCAGGATCAGCATCATCGGGTCGCGGATCAGGCTCCAGATTTCCTTCACGCCCAGGCGGTAGATATTTTCAAGATGCCGCATATCAGCTCTCCTGTTTCTTCAGCAGCGCCACCGTCACGCCGAGGATCACGGGAATGGCGACGATCAGGGGCCAGAACGAGGCGTGCAGATCGCCAAAGCCCAGCGCCTTGTTGAACACGCCCCTGCTGATATTGAGCATGTGCGTGGCCGGGTACATCAGGCCGATGGCCTTGCCCACGCCTTCCATCGACGAGACGGGATTGAGCAGGCCGGAAAACTGGATGGCCGGGATCATGGTGCCGATCATGGTCACGAACAGGGCCGCGATCTGGCTGCGCGTAAACGTCGAAGCGAACAGGCCGATGCCGGTGGCGCAGATATTGAAGATGAAGGTGGCGCCGATCAGGGTCGGCAAGCTGCCCTTGATCGGCACGCCAAAGGCGGTGACGGCCAGCAGCGCCATGAGGACAAAGTTGAACATGGCCAGCACGACGTACGGCACCTGCTTGCCGAGCAAGAATTCCAGGCGCGTCACGGGCGTCACGTACAGGTTGATGATGGAGCCCAGTTCCTTTTCGCGCACCACGGACAGCGCCGCCAGCATGGCCGGCAGCATCAGCAGCAGCAGGGGAATCACGGCCGGCACCATGGCCGGCAGGCTTTTCACGTCCGGGTTGTAGCGGTAGCGCGTCTGGATGGCGACGGGGTTGTTCATGGTGATGCCATAGCGGTGCAAGGCCTGGTCGGCCAGCCACAACTGGTGCATGCCCTGCACGTAGCCCTGCACGGTTTCGGCGCGCATCGGCATGGCGCCGTCGATCCACGCGCCCACCTGTGCCGGTGCGCCGCGCTGCACGTCGCGCGCGAAGCCGGGCGGGATCTCGATGGCCAGCGACAATTCTCCGCTGCGCATGCGCTTGTCGATATCCGCATAGTCGCGCAGAGGCGGACGTTCGACGAAGTAGCGCGAACCGGCCAGGTTGTTCGTGTAATTCTGGCTCAAGGTGGTCTGGTCGTGGTCAAGCACCGCATAACTGAGATCTTCGACATCCAGGCTGATGCCGAAGCCGATGACGAACAGCAGCAACACGGAGCCGCCCAGCGCCAGGGTCAGGCGCACGGGGTCGCGTCGCAGTTCCAGTGTCTCGCGCCACATGTAGCTGAGCATGCGGCTCAGGCTGAAACGGCTGCGCCGGTGTTCCTGCTGCGGTGCGGCCACTTCAGCCTTCTGCGCGGGCACCTCGCTTTCCTGCTCCGCCGGCGCCGTGCCGCCGCCCGCCTCTTCCAGGTAAGCGATGAAAGCCGCTTCCAGCGACGGCGCGCCCTTCTTGCGCACCAGTTCGGCCGGCGCATCGCTGACCAGCACTTTACCGGCATGCATCAGCGAGATGCGGTCGCAGCGCTCGGCCTCGTTCATGAAGTGGGTGGAAATGAAAATGGTGACGCGGTCGCGCCGCGCCAGCTCGATCATCAGGCGCCAGAAATTGTCGCGCGCAATCGGATCGACGCCGGACGTCGGTTCGTCGAGGATCAGCATTTCCGGCTTGTGCACCATGGCCACGGCCAGCGACAGGCGCTGGCGTATGCCCAGCGGCAGGCTGTCGGGCAAGTCGTCCATCACCGCGCGCAAGTCGAAGCGCTGCGCCATTTCGTCGATGCGCGCCCCTATCTCGCCGTCGGGCACGTGGAACAGGCGCGCATGCAGCACCAGGTTCTGGCGCACCGTCAGCTCGCTGTACAGAGAGAAGGCCTGCGACATGTAGCCGACCCTGCGGCGCGTGTCGATATCGCTGGAGTCGACCTCCTTGCCGAACAGCCAGGCCTTGCCTTCGGTGGCCGGCAGCAGGCCCGTGAGCATCTTCATGGTGGTCGACTTGCCGCAGCCGTTCGAGCCGAGAAAACCAAAGATCTCGCCGCGGCCGATGCGGAAATTCACATGGTCGACAGCCGTAAAATCGCCAAAGCGCATGGTCAGGTCTTGCGCCTCGATGGCCACGTCCTGCGCGCTGGCAGCGTCCAGAGGCGTGATGACCACGGGCTGGTGGCCCGCGCGCTTGGCTTCCGGCAGCAGTTTGATGAAGGCCGCTTCCAGATTGCTGCTGTCCGTGCGCGCCAGCAGTTCGGCCGGCGTGCCCGTGTCGAGCACTTTGCCGTCGTCAATGGCGACGAGCCAATCGAAGCGCTGCGCCTCGTCCATGTAGGCGGTGGCCACCATCACGCTCATTTGCGGGCGCTGCACGCGGATGCCGGCGATCAAGTCCCAGAACTGGGCCCGCGCCAGCGGATCGACGCCGGTGGTGGGCTCATCGAGAATGAGCAGGTCGGGATCGTGGATCAGCGCACAGCACAGGCCCAGCTTCTGCTTCATGCCGCCCGACAGCTTGCCGGCCGGACGCGCCAGGAAGGGCTGCAAGCCCGTGCTGCGGGTCAGCTGGTCGATGCGGCGGCGGCGTTCGGCCGCGTCGTGGCCGAACAGGCGCGCGAAAAACTGCAGGTTTTCCTCGACCGACAGGGTCGGATACAGATTCTTGCCCAGGCCTTGCGGCATGTAGGCGATACGCGGGCAGACGTCGTCGCGGTGGCGCGCATCGCGCATGTCGCCGCCCAGCGCCATGACGCTGCCTTCCTGTACCGCGCGCGCTCCGGCCACCAGCGACAGCAGGCTCGATTTGCCCACGCCATCGGGCCCGATCAGGCCCACCATGCGGCCGACCGGCACATCGAGGTCGATGCCGTCGAGCGCCACCGTCTTGCCGTAATGCTGGCTGACGCCCCGGATGCTGACGACGAAATTGTTCACGTCCATGGTCACTGCGGGACCTTCGCCGTCAGTTCAGCGGGCCATGCCTGCTTCGCATCGAGGCGCACCCAGGCCACGCCGGGCAAGCCCACTTTCACCAGCGCCAGGTGCTTTTGCAGCAGCTCGCGGCTGATCTGCGCTTTCACGCGGAACATCAGTTTCTGGCGTTCGCTGGCCGTTTCCACCGTCTTCGGCGTGAACTGCGCGCTGGCGGCGACAAACGAGATCGTTGCCGGAATCACGTAATTGGGCGCCGCGTCGAGGATGATGCGCACTTCGCCGCCCATGGCCACCTTGCCGGCCGCCGTCTCGGGCAGGAAGAAGGTCATGTAGACGTCCGACAGGTCGACCAGGTTGAGCACCTTGCCGCCGCCCGCCAGCACTTCGCCCTGCTGCGCCACCAGGTATTGCACGCGGCCGTCGCGCGGCGCCGTCAGCTGGCCATCGGCCAGGTCGGAATCGATGCGCGCCGTGGTCGCCTCGGCCGCAACGACGGCGGAACGTGAACCGACCACCTGCGCCCGGGCCGCGTCGATGGCCGCCTGCGCCGCCGTCACCTGCGCCTTGGCCGCATTCAGGGCGGCGGCCACGCTGCGCACGCGGGCGCGGTCGTCGTCGAGTTCCTGCACCGAGGAGGCACCCTCTTTCGACAGGGTTTCGGAACGGGCCAGACGGCGCTTCGCCGCATCGAGTTCGCTTTCGCGCTGCGCCACGATGGCCAGCGCGGCGGCCTTGTCGCTCTCGCGCACGGCCACTTGCGCCTGCGCGCCGACCACGGCGTCGGACGCCTGCTGCTGGCGCGCGCGCGCCTCGTCGCGCTGGGCCGTCAGCGAATCGACCTGCATGGTGGCCAGCGGCTGGCCCGCCTTGACGAAGTCGCCCTCGCGCAAGAGGATCTCCTTGACCCTTCCCGCCAGTTTGGTGGCGACGTCGATTTCCGTCGCTTCGATGCGGCCATTGCCGCTGACAAAGCCTTCGCCAGGGCCCGTGGGACGCATTTTTTGCCAGGCCACATAGCCCAGCACGAGAACGGCCACGACCAGCGCCGCGGGGATGAGTTTTTTCTTCAGTTGTGGAGTCATGGTATCGGGGCGATCAAATTAGTGGGTGGAAGCGGCGGCGGAAGTGGCTGGCGCGCCACCGCCCAGCGCCGCATACAGGCTGACCTGACTGGACAGCAGCGCGCGGCGCGTCTGCACCAGCTGCTGCTCGACCGTCAGCAAGTCGCGCTGTGCATCGAGCACTTCCAGGTAGGGGGCTGCGCCATTGTCGTAGCGCAGCTTGGCCAGGCGCGCCCGTTCGCTCTGCGCGGCCAAAGTCGTCTTGCCGATGTCGACCTGCAGCGCCAGCCAGCGCCGGTTCGACAGCGCGTCGGCCACTTCGCGGAAGGCGCCCTGCACGCTCTTTTCATAATTGGCCACGGCCACGTCGCGGCGCACTTCGGCCAGGTCCATATTGGCGCGGATACGGCCCGCGTCAAAGATCGGCAACACCAGGCGCGGCGCAAAATTCCACGCGCCGCTGCCCGAATCGAACAAGCCGCTCAATTCCGCGCTGGCCGTGCCGTAGGCCGCCGTCAGCGAAATCGTCGGGAAGAAGGCGGCGCGCGCGGCGCCGATATTGGCTTGCGCGGCGCGCAGCTGGTGTTCGGCCGCGATCAGGTCGGGGCGCTGCGTGAGCAAAGCCGAGGGCAGGCCCGCATGCAGCGGCTGCAGCACGCTGGCGTCGTCGAAGCGGCGCACCTCGCCAGCCACCGGCGCCAGGTCGACGGGGCCGCCCACCAATTGGGCCAGCGCGTGCGCCTGCACGGCGCGCGCCTGTTCCAGCTGCGCCGACAGGGACAAGGCCTGGCTGAGCAAGGTTTCCACCTGCGTCAGGTCCAGCTTGGAAATCGCCCCCACCTCGAAGCGGCGCGTGAAGATGCGCAGCGATTCGGCGCGGCTGTCGACCGTGGCGCGCGCCAGTTCCACCCGTTCATCGAGTTCGCGCAAGCCCAGGTAGCCATTCGCCACCTGCGCCACCAGGGCCACGCCGACGGCGCGGCGCGCCTCGTCGCTGGCCAGCAGGGTTTGCAGCGCGCTGTCCTGCAGGCTGCGCACGCGGCCCCAGAAATCGAGCTCCCAGGCACTCACGTTCAAGCCCGCCTGGTACTGCGCGCTCGTCATGGGGCGGCCCGTCACGCTCAGGTCACCTGGCACGCGCGCGCGGCTGCCGGAGGCGCCCAGCGCAATGGTGGGAAATTGTTCGGCGCGCTGGATGCCATACGCGGCGCGCGCCTCTTCCACGCGCAGGGCGGCGATGCGGATGTCGCGGTTGCTGGCCAGCGCCTGCGCAATCAGCGCCTGCAGGCGCGGGTCGGCAAAGTAGGCTTGCCAGGCGACGTCGGGGGCGTGCGCGCCGGCCGGATCGGTTTCCGGATATTGCGCCGCCACCGGCAGCGGCGGTGGCGCGTACGGCGGCGCCATCGAGGCGCAGCCGGCCAAGGCCAGCATGGTGGCCAGCGCGGCCATCCTGGCGCGGTTGGGCAAAGTAGAAACAGCCATGGTCATCTTCTTCCAGTCAATTCAGAATGTTGTAGCCGCCATCGACATACAGGGTGCCGCCCGTGATGGCGCGCGCGCCGTCGCCGGCGAGGAAGGCGCACAGCGCGCCCACGTCCTCGATGGTGGCCAGGCGGCGCATGGGCGAGCGTTCGATGGCGTCGGCCATCAGGCGGTCGAAATGGGCAATGCCGGAAGCGGCCCGCGTCTCCAGGGGGCCGGGCGAAATGGCGTTGACGCGGATGCCTTGCGGCCCCAGTTCGGCGGCCAGGTAGCGCACCGACGCTTCCAACGCCGCCTTCACGGGACCCATCAGGCCATAGTCGGCGATGACTTCTTCGGCGCCCAAATAGCTCATGGTCATCAGGCTGCCGCCGTCCGGCATCAGCGGTTCGGCCAGTTTCGCCATGCGCATGAAGGAGTGGCAGGAGACATCCATGGCCTGCGCAAAGCCGTCGGCGGAACTGTCCGTCACGCGGCCATGCAAGTCCTGCTTCGGCGCGTAGGCGATGGAATGGACGACGAAATCGAGCCGCCCCCACTGCCGTTCGATCTGCGCGAACAGCGCCTCCAGTTGACCCGGCACGGCCACGTCGAGCGGCGCCATGATGGCCGCCTGCACTTGCTGCGCCAGCGGCTCCACGTGCGGCCTGGCCTTGTCATTGAGCCAGGTGACGGCCAGTTCGGCGCCGGCCGCGCGCAGGGCGCTGGCGCAACCCCAGGCGATGCTTTGCCCATTGGCAATGCCCACCACCAGGCCCCGCTTGCCCTGCAAAGGCAAGTGCTGCGGCAAGGCGGCCATCATGCCTGGACTGGACGCAGGGCGGGCCACGGCGTGGCCGCATGCACGCAGCGCACCGCGCCGGCGCGCATGGCGGCGGCGCACATGGCCAGGGTGACGCCACCGGCGCGCGCATACGGCAAGGCTATCGGAGTATGGGGGTGTAAGGTACTGCACGCGTCAGGCGCGGGGGTCTGCATCTTCATGAATCGGCTTCCGTCACTGAAATTCGAGGCCGGCACCAGTGCATTCTCGGGGAACTGGTACAGGGCGAAAATTACTCTACAGCATTTAGATACGTGATTCGCGATGAGTCCGGTCCACATGCTTATCGTTTTGAGCTAGGTCAACTATAAGTGCGATTGCGGCAATGCAACATTGATGTAAATCAAATTTTACCGCAATATTATCTAAATGAAATATTTTTCAGGCAAGCGTGCGAGCGTATGTATTTGATAATACTACCGGGCTGACGGGAAGAAAAGGAGGCATGCGGGCGCAGATGCATATCGCCTGAAAAACAAGCAAATCTGGGCAGTGGCGGAAGGCAGGCGGCAGGACGAGGCAGAAAGGGAGCCATGCTATTGCGTTGCAACATGGCCCACCATGCATTACAGGACAGACTTGAACGGTCTTATTTTTCCGGCGCCGGTGCGGGACGCGAATACAGGTCGATGATGGTGCTGATGCCATCCTGGCATACGGAGCAGAACGTCTCGCTGCGGTCGAACATGATGCACTGCATCTCTGGCCGGTAGTAGCCGGACGACTCGTAGTTCGCGCCCTCGAAAGCGCCCACCGCATGGCGCTGCGGCGCCTTCGAGAACAACTGCTGCGTGTACGCCAGGTCGGCCTTGAACAGGTCGCTCATCTCGCTTTCAGGACGGTTGGCCGCACGCAGGGCCGCGCGCTGCTTCTGGTATTCGCGCGCATGGCTGTCGTACGCTTCCTTCGGCCAGGGCGTCGGCAGCGGCGTGCCCGCCTTGACGTGGTTCTTCCATTTCAGCCTGGCCGGATCGCGCAGCGCGGTGGCGTTCGGCTCCCACGGCTCCTGGCGCTCCCCATTCGACTGGTAGGCCACGGGCGAGGTGTAGTACTCGTCGGCCAGGCCGGCGAAATGGTGGCCGAATTCATGCACGAACAGGTAATTGGCCCAGTCGTTGTTCGCTGCCGCCGTGCTGAACTGGCCAAAGATGCCGCCGCCGCCGTAGGTATCGTTATTCACGAGGATTTCGATGAATTCATACGGCGCAAATTGCGCCAGGTCGCGCAGCGCGCGGTTGTCCGTCGTCAGCACATAGCGCTCGCTGCCGAAGATGTCGTAGCGCGTGCCCAGCGGCGAGGCGTGATGCACGCCCGTCGATGGACGCGACACGCCCGATTCCTGCGTCGGCGCGGCCATGGCCCACACATTGAAGTCATTGGCCCGCTCGCGGAATGGCGAGACGGTAAACAGGTGCTCGGCCAATTTGCGCGCCGCCGCTTCGAACTTGCCCATTTCGGCGGCCGTATAGCCATCGCCCATGATCAGCAGGTCAACCTTGCCGGACGAGGGGCCACTGATGCGGATCGGGATAGGCTTGACGGGCGCTGGCGGCTGCTTGCGGATCACGTCCTGCGCCGCCGGGTCGACATCGGTGCTCCACACGATGGAAAACAGGCCGCGCTCGTCGCGCTTGAGGATGCGCACGCGCACGGGGTGCTCGGGCTGCGGGAAGCGCACGGATTCCTGGAAGGCGCGCGTGGTGGTTTTCGCTTCATCGGTGCTGGCCCATTCGCCGAAGATGGTGGAAAAACCGCGCGAGTACAGCACCTTGCCCGACTTGACGTCGACCACTTCCAGCAGATTGTTGCCGCGGTTGCTGTCATCGATGGGACGCGCCAGGTTGCCCGGCCATGGCAGGGGCTCGACCAGCACGCGCTCGACCGCATAATGCTCGCCTAGCGCATTGCCGCTGTGCTGGTAATCGAGGCGCATGGTGGCCGGCAGCGGCGCGTTGTCCGCCTGCGCGGCAGGGACGATGCCGGCGGCCAGCGCCAGCGCGCAGAGGAAGGATCGAATCGGGGTCTGCTGCATGTTATTCCTAAAACGGTAGAAAAACAGGTGAAGGGATCGGTTTTCCAAACAATCGGCGGGCCTGCCGGCAGGCGCGGGAAAAACCGCTGCGGCACATTGTAGCGACAGGACGGGAGCGTGCAAAGCGCCCATTTCAGCCGATGCGCTTGACCAGGCGATGCAATCGCTTTATATTAGATCGACTAGTCGATTTATAAAAGGACAGAACCATGCGCACCATCGATCCCGGCAAACACGCGGCCCGCCGCGACGCCATTCTCGCCGCCGCGCGCAGCTGCTTTGCGCGCAAGGGCTTTCACCAGACCAGCACCGCCGCCATCTGCGCGCAAGCGGGCATGAGCCCCGGCAACCTGTTTCATTACTTCCCCACCAAGCAAGCCATCATCGCCGCCATCGTCGACCAGGAAGGCAGCGAGACGGCCGCGTATTTCACCGGCGTGCAGGGCAGCGCCGATGCCTACGGCGCCCTGCTCGATTTCATGGACCTGGTGCTGGCGCTGGCGGCCGATGGCGACTTTGCGGGGCTGGCGCTGGACATTTCCGCCGAGGCGATGCGCGACACGGATATCGCGGCCAGGGTGGCGCGCAACGACGCTACCCTGCGCCGCGGCCTGCAAACCTTGCTGGAAGAGGCGGCCGCAGCGGGCCAGGCCGACGCCGCGCTGGACGCCGCGCAGACGGCCAGCTGGATCGCCGCGCTGATCGACGGCATCTTCAACCGGGTCGCCGTCGATCCCCAATACGCCCCGGTGGCGCAGCGGGCCAGCCTGCACCTGTTATTGGCGCGCTTCCTGCGCCCTGTCGTGGCATGAGCGGCGCCATGAAAACTTCGTCCGCGCGCATCGCCGACGTCGACGCCCTGCGCGGCTGCGCCCTGTTCGGTATCCTGGTCGTCAATATCGGCGCCTTCGCCACGCCCTGGTTCGGCCTGGGCTTGACCGATCCCGCCTTTCACGGCGGCGTGGACCGCGCCACGCACTTCCTCGTCGCCCTGCTGTTCGAGACAAAGTTCTACCTGCTGTTTTCCTTCCTGTTCGGCTACAGCTTCACCTTGCAGATGCAGGCGGCGGTACGTGCCGACGCGCCGTTCGTGCCGCGCATGCTGCGCCGGCAAGCGGGCCTGTGGCTGATCGGCGCCCTGCATGCCGTATTCCTGTTTCATGGCGACATACTCACCACCTACGCCGTGCTGGGCATCGTGCTGCTGGCGCTGCACCGCTACGGCGAACGCCGGGCACTCACTCTGGCCGGCATCCTCGTCACCGTCTGCGTGGCATTCTGGGCCGGCATGGCGTGGCTGCAAAGCCTGCAACCGGCGGGCGACGTCGCGGACAACGCCGTGGCGATGGCGCAAAAGGCGGCAAGCGCGCTGGCCGCCTATCACGCCACGCCGGCCGCCGTCGTCAAGCAGCACCTGCGCGAACTGCGTGAAATCTGGATCGTCCTGCTGCTGGTGCAGGCACCGTGCGCGCTGGCCATGTTCCTGTGCGGCCTGGCCGCCGGCAAGCGCGAGATGCTGCTGCATGCCAGCGATTATCTGCCGCTGCGCCGCCGCCTGCTGTGGGCCGGCGCACTGGCGGGACTGCCCGGCGCCGCCTTCTATGCGTGGACCTCCGTGTATGCGCAAAGCCAGGCATGGCAGGTGGCGGGACTGGCCGTGGGCCTGGCAAGCGCGCCGCTGCTGGCTGGCGCTTATGTGGCGCTGGCGCTGGCCCTGTTCGAGCGCCTGCGCGACGGCACGCTGTTTTCCCTGCTGGCCGACACGGGCCGCATGGCCCTGTCGAACTACCTGCTGCAGTCGGCCATCTGCGCCATGCTGTTCCTCGCGTATGGCGCACGGCTGATGGGCAGCGTCTCGCCGCTCGGTGCCCTGGCGCTGGCGCTCATCATCTTTTGCGCGCAGTTGCCGTTAAGCCGCTGGTGGCTGCGCGGCCACGCGTATGGCCCCGTCGAGTGGCTGCTCAGGGCCTTGACGATCGCCGCGTGGCCGTGCTGGCGGCGGTAGCGCGGCGCTTACTTGTAGCGGTACAGCGGCTGGCGCAACTGGATGGGGCGGATATCGAGGCGCAGCTTCAGCACCGAATACGCTTCCGCCTCGGTCGAGCTGTAGCCGACGCTGTTGACGGTTTTACTGAAGCGGAATTCAAAGCCCAGGTCCGGATACGGATCGCGCGGGTTGCCGAAGGCGATGCCGATGGCTTCCTGCTGCGCGTTGTCGATCAGGTTGCCCATCAGGTCCAGCACGGCGTTATTGCCGAGGATATCGTTGGTGAACACGGGTTCGCGCATGTCGGGCTGGTTCGGATCGAGCTTGTTGTCGGCCTTGTCCGGCGACGGCGTAAACACGCGCGTGACGAGGTTGAATTTATCGCCCCGGTCCAGGTAGCTGATGGCCGCATTGCTGATATTGAAATTTTTCACGCCACGGTCGCTGATGGCGCCCGACAGGTCGATCAGCAAGGCGCCGCTGTAGCCGATCACTTCCACGTCGCGCATGGCGTCGACCACCATGGCGCTGTTTTCATCGATGCCCAGGCCCAGGTGATAGCCTTTTTTCAGCATCACGGGAATCATGCGGGCGAAACGGCCGCGCACCAGCAAATGCTGGTCCACGAAGACATCGCTGCCGATGAAGCCCAGGCCAGGCGCGATCTCGCGGCCATCCGTCACGCCCATCTTGAGCATGTCGAGCACGGGTTTGGCGTCGTAGAACATGGTGGTGCTCATGATGGCGGCGCCGGCGCTGGAACCGGCGATCACGCCGCCGTTGCGGTAGACCGACCAGATGGCTTCCAGCGCGGCAGTGCGGCTGCCGTCCGGGCGCAGCAAGGCTTGCGTGATGCGTCCCTGGTCGCCGCCGGCAAAATAAATGCCGCTGGCTGACTTGATCTGCGTGACGATGGCCGGGTCTTCAGCGGCCTTGCGGTAATCCCTGTTCGGCAGCTTGACGGCCAGCGGCACGAAAAAGGCATCGGCGCCATATTGGTTCAGCTTTTTGATGATGCTTTCGCCCGATTTTTCCGGGTTCATCGCGGCCGAGGCCAGCACGGCGATGCGCGCGCCTGGCCCGCCCGACAACTTGACGATGCGCTGCCAGACTTCGGCATTGTCGGCGCGCAGGCCGCCGCCGATGATGACGAGCGTTCCCTGCGGCGCGCTGCCGATGGCACTGCCGCCCGGCGCCGCCACGGCATGGACGCTGCACAATGCCAGCGCGAACAGCAGCGCGGCGCGGAAGGTGTGATACAGGCTTGCGGATGATTTCATGGTGCCTTTCAAATACAAGAAAAGTGGCGCACGCTTGTTGATGCAGGCACGCGCCCTTGCTGCCAATACTGCTGCTTGCAATACTGCTGCTTGCAACCCAGCGCCATCGCACTACGATGCTACCCGCCGTAGATGACGGCGTTGTTGCGGTATCTCCACGCTTCTATGTAAAACTGCTTACTTGAAGCTGTAATTGGCGCTCGCATAGAAGCGCCGGCCCCGCGGATCCGTGTAGGTCGGGTCATAGCCGGACAGGAAAAAGTAGGCCTGGTTCGAATATGGCGGGCTGGTATTGAACAGATTCTGTATGCCTGCGCGCAGCTTGAACTGCTTGCTGACGGCATACGCGCCCGACATGTCCCACAGCGTGTACGCCTTGACCCGATTCGGCTTGACGACGCTGCCGTTATCCGTGTTGATGGCCGAGTTCTGGTCATCGTAGCCGCTCGAATACGTGTTCGACAGGCTGGCCGAATACGGGCCATTGTCCCAGTCGAGCGTGATCGTATGGCGCCAGCGCTGCACCACGCCTTCCGTGACGAATTTATTGAGGTTGCTGATAAAGACGTCGCCGGGGCTGGTCTGGATTTTCGAATCGAGCACGTAGGTGCCGCTCAGGTGGGCGCCGAAACGTCCCCACGCCGTTTGCACGCCATGCAGGTCGGCCGTGATGTCGAGACCCGCCGCCTTTTGCGCGCCGCGGTTTTCCTTGCGCAGCTCGATGTAGTCGATTTCATTGTCTTCGTCGCGGTGCACCAGGTCGCCATACTTGGCCAGGTTGCCCAGGATGATGTCGTCGCCGATTTCGCTGATCAGGTCCGTGCGCTTGATGTTCCAGTAGTCGGCACTGAAGGTCCAGTGCCGACTCGGCTCAAGCACCAGACCGGCCGTGAACTGGCGGCTGCGCTCCGGTTTCAGCTTGTCGTTGCTGTAGCGGCGCGTATCCCAATTATCGGCGCAGACGGAGTAATCATTGTTCTCGCTCGCGCAATACACGGGATCCGGCAGCGTCGCCGTACTGCTGTAGGCAGTGGGCCGGTGCAGGTCGGACATCGATGGTGCGCGGAAGCCCTTGCCGGCCGAAGCGCGCAGCAGCACCTGCTTGCTGGGCATGTAGGTCAGCCCGATCTTCGGACTGAGGGCGCCGCCCACCTGCTGGTAGTGGTCATAACGCCCCGACAACTGCGCCTGCCACTGTTTGGTAAACGGCAGCAGCAATTCGCTGTAGATGGCTTGCACCATGCGGCTGTCGCTGGTGGCCACGCCGCCTTCAGGCGCCGCGTCGTTATTGATGTTGTCGCTCATCAGCAACGCCGAGGGACGGAACTCGGTGCGCTCGCGGCGCACTTCGCCGCCCACGGCCAGCGCCATGTCGCCGCCACCCAGGGCCATCAGCGCGCGCGATGCCTTGAAGTCGAGCGCATCCATGGTGCCGCGCGCATGCCGTACTTCGTCATTGACCTGAATGCTGTCGAGCAGCGCCTTGCCCTTCGCGCCCGATGGGCCAAACGGGTTGATGTCGCCGGAGGCGATACCTTCCAACAGCTTGTCGTACAGGACATAACCATGCGTGTCGCGGTCCTTCACGACGTTGACGCTGTGATTGAAGCCCACGTCGTAATCCCAGCCGGCGAGCGTGCCGCTGGCGCCCACCACGAAGCGCTGGCTCTCGCTGGTCAACTGGCTGGTGCGCATGCCCGCCTCGTTCAGCCGCATGCGCAGCTCCAGTTCGCGCGCAGTCGGATTGCCGTCTTCGTCGACGATGCTATCGAGGCCGGTATTGGCCAGCTGCGGCACCTTGCTGTAATCGAGATAGCCGATCACGCGCGCCGACGAGCCCACGTAATAGCTGCGCGAACGGCTCAGCGCCACTTCCGCGTACAGCTGGTGCTCGTTATTCAGTTTCAGTACGCCGCGCGTGAGCAGGTTCTGCTTGTCCGTCTTCGGATACAGCTCCGTGTCGCCCATGTAATCGTAGGTACAGGCATCGACGCCGCCCGTTCCCGCTGGCAGGTACAGATTGGCCGGCGGCGAACAGTTCGGGATCGACGGATTGATCTGCCGGCCGCTGATCGGCTGGCCATTGAGCAGGAAGCCCTGTTCCTGCAAATAGTCGCGCTGCTCCCCCGACAGGCGGATATTCGCCGGGCTGGTAAAACTCGACAGCAAATGCCCCAGGCGCTGCGGAACCTGCAGGTTCGGAATGAACTTGCGTTGCGAGGAACTGAGGCGGTCGGTTTTTTGCAGGTCGACCACGGCGAAGATATTGTAGCCATCCGTGCCCAGGTCGCCCGTGCCGGCAGTGATGCTGGCCGTGCGCTTGCCGGCGCCGCCTTCATCGGTGCGGCTGCCGTAGACGTTCAGCTCCACGCCCTGGAAATCCTTGCGCGTAATGAAATTGATCACGCCGCCGATGGCGTCCGTGCCATACAGGGCCGAGGCGCCATCGAGCAGCACTTCCACGCGCTGCAGGGCGGCGGCAGGAATGTTATTCAGATCCACGCCCGCATCGTCACCGGGCGAGGCAAAATTGGCCATGCGCCGGCCGTTGAGCAGCACCAGGGTCGATGACGTGCCCACGCCTCGCAGGTTGGCGCTGTTGAAGCCGCGCTGGTCGCCGCCGATATTGATGCTGGCGCCGTCCGTCAGGCCTCCCACGTTGGCCGACACGCGCGCCATCAGCTCGGCCGCCGTCGTCACGCCCGCCTTTTCGATCTCGGCGCGCGTGATGATCTGCACCGGCAGCGCCGTCTCCGATTCCAGCCGCTTGATGGCCGACCCCGTGATTTCCACGCGCTGCATTTTTTTCGGTGCGGCGTCGCCGTCCTGCACCTGCTCCTGTGCCTGCGCGCCGCCGGCTAGCATGCCCAGCGCCGCCGACACGCTCAGGGCGCCCAGCGCCAGTCGCACGCCTTGCGCCAGCACCGACTCGCGTGGCAAGGAGCCGCCGTCTTGTCTTTTCATGTGCATTGCCATTCTCCCCAATGATGATGCCTGATTTTTATAATGACTTTGAGACTGCCTTGCGTTGCTTTGAAGCTGTTTTCCGGGGTCCCTGCACGCCATGCTCGCCGCCGTACAGATAGGCGGCGATGACTTCGCTCAGACGGGCCGCTTTTTCAACGTTCTTCTTGTTCGACACCATCAGCGCCACAGCCAGCGCTTCGATCATGGCCAGCGCCGTGCTGGCGCTGCTGGGCAGGACGGGGTGTGTGCTTTGCGCATACAGCGCGTGATCGGCCAGTTCGGCCAGGGGCGAGGCGGGCGAATCCGTGAGCGCCACGATGCAGGCGCCGCGGTCGCGCGCGAAGCTGGCCAGGCCGATGCAGTCGAGCGTGTAGCGGGGAAACGAGATCACCACCAGCACGTCGTGCGCCGTCAGGTTGACCAAATGGCCGGCCGCCACTTCCGAGCCGCCGATGCCCACCACCTCCACCACATGCGGGCAAAATGGCTGCAGATGCTGCACCAGCATGCCTGCCAGGTTGGCCGACAGGCCAAAACCCATCACATACACCACCCTGGCGCGCGTCAGGCGGCGCACCACGGCCTGCATGGCGTGCGGCGACAGGGCATCGGACGTGGCGGCGATATTCGCGGCCGCATATTCCAGGCTTTCCGTGATGGGCGACGTGGTGCGCGCGCGGCGCTCTATCGTGCGGCGCAATTTGTCGACTGGCTGCAACAGCGATTGCAGGGTTTCGGCCATGGCGCCGCGCATGGCCGAATAATTCTTCTGGCCGATGTCGCGCGCGAAGCGGCTGATGGTGGCCGTCGATACCTGGCAGCTGTCGGCCAGTTCCTCGATGCCCAGCGCCGTCACCCGCATCTGGTTGCGCAGCAGGTAGTCGGCGATCTGCCGCTGCGAAGCCGAGCCGCCGGCCAGCACGTGCATCAGCGCCTGCCCCAGCGGAGACTGCGCGAACGCGGCATCGGGCGACGCCAGCATGCCAGCCCGTGGCGTGTGGGGACTGCTGCGTGCAGGATTGGCGGATGCTCTCATATCACTGGCGGCCTGTATTCTGGGGTACTGCGGATCACTGGCGGAAGGCGAAATCGGGTCGCTGGAACTTACTGTACTCATATCAAAAAGAAAACTCAACAAATATTTGTAAAAGGATTTTCATTGATTTACTTCGTGAAAATATTGCTACATAATCGACCGAAATCCATCAACCGCGCCCCGTTTTGGGGCGAATTCACCATGCAAGTACAACAGCACCCCATCTCCACCGCGCACGCCAGCGTAGCGTGCCAATTGAGCAGCTTTCACTTCGGCACCGCGGCAGCCACCAGCCGCAGCGGCAAGAAGGTCTACATCCAGGCGGCGCTGCATGCGGATGAAGTGCCGGGCATGCTGGTGTCGCAATTTTTGCGCCGCGAACTGCTGGCGCTGGAGGCGGCGGGCAAGGTGCATGGCGAAATTATCCTGGTGCCGGCCGCCAATCCGATCGGCCTGGCGCAAGCCATCCATGGCGCGCCGTTCGGCCGCTTCGACCTGACCACCGGCATCAACTTCAACCGCGCCTACCGCCACGTGGCCGATGAATTGAAAACCACGCTCGATGGCCAGCTGGGACAGGATGCGCAAGCCAACGTGGCGCTGATACGCGAGCATGCGCGCGCGGCCGTCGCCGCCTGGCGGCCGGGCACGGATGCGGAGACCTTGAAGAAAACCCTGCTGGGCATGGCCATCGACGCCGACATCGTGCTCGACCTGCATTGCGATAACGAGGCGGCCCTGCACATTTACACGGGCACGCCGCTGGCGGCGCAGATCGCGCCCCTGTCCGCACTCTTGGGCGCGCGCGCCGTGCTGCTGGAACTGGCGGCTGGCGAAGAGCCGTTCGACGAAGCGTGCAGCCGGTTGTGGTGGGATCTCGGCGCGCACTTCGGCGGACGCTATCCGATTCCCGCCGCCTGCCTGTCGACCACGGTCGAGTTGCGCGGCGAAGTGGAAGTGAGCTACGCCCTGGCAGAGCGCGACGCCGCCGCCCTGCTGCGCTTTCTCGCCATCGAGGGCGTGCTGGAGATAGCCGGCGCCGGCGACGATCTGCCCGCGCCGCAATGCGAACCGACGCCGCTGGCCGGCGTAGAACCGATCCTTGCGCCGCATCATGGCGTGCTGGTGTATCTGCGCGAAATGGGCGACGTGCTGGCCGCCGGCGACGCCGTGGCCGACCTGATCGACCCCGTCAGCGGCGAGACGACAACCTTGCGCTGCACCGTGGCCGGCGTCTTTTTTGCGCGCAGCGCCCACCGCCACGTCCTGCGGGGCATGAACGTCGGCAAGGTCGCCGGCGCCGTCGCCTTCCGCGGCGGCAGCCTGCTGAGCCAATAAATGTCACAAAAAAGCGCCATGAGAAAATTCAAGCTCCCCAATACCTTCGTCCTGCTGTGCGGCATCCTGGCCATGATCGCCCTGGCGACATGGCTGGTGCCGGGCGGGAAATTCGATACCCAGCTGGTCAACGGCAAGCAGCTGATCATCCCCGGCACGTTTCACTATGTCGACAACAAGCCTCAGGGACTCGCCGCGCTGATGATGGCGCCCATCAAGGGCTTCGTCGACGCCAGCCTGATCATCGGCTTCGTGCTGATCGTCGGCGGCGCCTTCGCCGTGCTGCAAAAAACGGAAGCCTTCGATTCGCTGATTAAGGCCGTCGCCAAGGCGCATACCAGTTCGCGCTTCGTGCGCGCCGCCATCATCCCCGTCTTCTTCACGATGTTCTCGCTGGGCGGCGCCACCTTCGGCATGAACGAGGAAGCGATTCCCTTCATCCTGATCTTCGTGCCGCTGGCCCTGGCCCTGGGCTATGACACCATCACGGGCGTGTCGATTCCCTTCATCGGCTCGCAAGTGGGATTTTCCGCCGCCTTCCTGAACCCGTTCAACGTCGGCATCGCGCAGGGCATCGCCGGGGTGCCGATCTTTTCCGGCATCGGCTACCGCCTGATCGTGTGGGCCATCGCCACGGCGGTCAGCATCGTGTTCTTGATGTGGTACGCGGCGCGCATCAAGCGCCATCCGGAAAAAAGCCCGACCTACCTGCTCGATATCGAAAAGCGCAGCGAGCACACATTGGACCTGAACAGCTTTGCCGGCATGACGCGCACGCACCGCGCGGTGCTGTGGATTTTCATGGCAACCTTGCTGACGATGGTCGTCGGCGTCGTCAAGTACGACTGGTTCATCGATGAAATCGCCGCCCTGTTCCTGGTGATGGCCATCGTCGTCGGCCTGGTCGGCCGGCTCGACATGGACAGCCTGGTGGCATCGTTCGTGCAGGGCGCGCGCGACATGGTCAGCGTGGCGCTGGTCATCGCGCTGGCGCGCGGCACCATGATCCTGGCGCGCGACGCGCAGATCATCGACACCATGCTGCACGCATTGACGCCCCTGGTGGCGTCGTCGAGTCCCATCTTCGCCGCGCAAAAGATGTTCTTCATGCAGTCTGTGATCAACTTCTTCATCCACTCGGGCAGCGGCCAGGCGGCTCTCACCATGCCCATCATGGCGCCGCTGGCCGACCTGGTGGGCGTGACGCGCCAGACGGCCATCCTGGCCTTCCAGTTCGGCGAATTCACCACGCCGATGATCCCCACTTCCGGCATCACTGTCGGCGTGCTGGCGCTGGCGCGCGTGCCCTGGATTACGTGGGCCAAGTGGATGATTCCGCTGCAGCTGATTTACCTGGTGCTGGCGCTGCTGTTGCTGATTCCGCCCTGCCTGATGCACTGGCAGTAAAAAAGGCCACGGCGATGCACAATCGCCGTGGCTTTCTTATTTTCTATACGCCTGTCCGTAGGCGCCATGGACGCCGCCCTTTGCCCAGTCGGCCATCAAGTCGTAAAACCCGGGCGTGATGATGGTGGGCTTGCGCGTTCCATCCGGCGCCTGAGCGTAGCTGCGCATGCCGTGATCGGCCTGCGGAAAAAGGTAGACGGAGATGGCCTGGCCCTGGCTGCGCAATGCCGTCAGACGCTCCACGGTGACGGCTGGCGGCGCCTGGCGGTCGTCCTCTGCCAGGGCCCATAACTGCGGCGCCGTCACTTGACTTACAACCTGCACGGGATCGAGCGACCAGTCGATATCGAGCTTGTCGAACCGCGGTATGCCATTTTTGCGCAGTTCATCAGCCGGCATGCCCAGCAACACCCCCGTGTAGCCTCCCTTGATGAGGGAAAACCACGGTTCCTTGCCAAACTGCTGCTGGAATGCCGACAGGTCGCCCAGTCCATCCCTGTAGCCGGATTTGACGATTCTGGCCGTGATATCCGTCGCCGTCCTGGCCTTGGCGATGACGTCGCCGCCATAGCCTTTGTCCCGCAATTCCATGGCGACCTGCGCCGCATCCTGCTCCGTGATATCGGCCACCAGGCCGTAGCCGATGCCGAGAAATTGCGCCTTGGCGCGCGCCAGCGCCAGCGGGGCGATCCAGCCGCCCTGGCTCACGCCCATCAGGCCGAAGCGGCCGTAGCGCCCTTGCGCCAACCGTTTTGCTTCGCGCGACGCGGCCACCAGGTCATCGGCCAGGCGCGGAAAATTCTGCGTATATTCGCCTTCGGACAGCCCCGTGCCGCGCTTGTCATACACGAAAACGGACACGCCCCGTCCAACCATCTGATAGGGATCGCGCGCGCGGTCGATCCAGCCGCTGCCTTCGGAACCATGGGCATACACGACCAGCGGCGTGTCCTTGCCTGCGCCCGGCGCTTCCATCAAACGGCCCGCGAGCATGACGCCATGCGATTCAAAGCGCGTATTCGATTCGGCCAATGCCACTTTCGGCCAGCGCCCCTTGCCGCTGACAAGCACCGCGTCCTCTCCGCAGACAACCAGTGCCCCGGCATCCTGCGTGTTGCCAACGGTCCCGTCGCTGAAGGTATAGCTGTACCCTTTTCCCCCTTTGGTGACGGCGACAAAGCCCGTCTGGTCCTGGCGAAAAATGCCCGTCTCGCAAGGCGCCGGGCTGAATGCATCCGGCATGGGCGCAGCAGTCGCCGAGAACGATACGGCAAGCAGAGGCCAGAAAAAATTTGAGGTCATGGGATCAGGGTCCGATAGGGGGCTGTCGCGTTGTTGATCAAGAAAACGGAAATATCAGGGCAGGACCGGGGCCGCGCGCAAACGGCTCCAGCTGCTCAACGCCGATAAATATCGGGAAGATACCGCTCCATCAGCGTCTCCGGCCTGAGCGGCGCCGTAAAGCCGTGACGCGCATACAAGCCATGCGCCGTGCTGGTGGCCAGCATGAAACGGCGCAAACCCTGCAAGTCGGGATGCGCCATCACGGCCTCCATCAGGCGCTTGCTGTAGCCGCGGCCGCGGCACTCTTCCAGCACATACACGTCGACCAGATAGGCAAACGTGGCGTAGTCGCTGACCACGCGGGCGAACGCCACTTGACGGCCGTCCAGCGTGCCGCCGAAGCATAGCGAATGGTCAATAGCGCGCTGTACGGTGGCCTGCGCGATGCCGATGGCCCATGTCGATTGCGTACTGAGAAAATGGTGAATGGCCGGAACGTCAAGTTCCGCCTTGTCGCTACTGATCTTCAAGTGTGGCATCACGCTGTCCGCCTGTCGTGGGAAAAGCCGATCATCGGCGATTTGCGCGCTGCTGTCACCTGAGCAGGAAAGAATCGGGCTGCCGCCCCTTCTGACTGCTGATGACGGGGGTACTCTGCCTGCTGCTGCCGTAGCTGCGACTGGCACGCTGCCGCCATGCTTACAGGGCGGCTTTCTCTTCGGCGTTCAGACGCTTGGCGCTGACATACACAGTATGCATGGTGGCTTGATCGGCGCTGGCGACGAAGGTCACGGAAGCGGCCGGCGCGGCGCGGAACTTCGGCACGGCGGCGGTGGCCAGGCTGGTAGCAGCGGCGATGGCGATGATGGCGACGAAGATGGCTTCCATGTTTTTAGCGATGTTCATGATGGTGTCCTTTGGGTGGCTGGTTGTCTGCTGCGATGATTGAACTGTAGACCGATCCCCCCTGAACTGCCATCGGATTGCGACCAAACGCACGATTCGCGGGACAGAATACAAAAAGCCCGGATGAAACGCACAACGTGCCCGCGTCGTGGCATTTGAGGCTTGCGAGCCCCATTCCTGGCCATTTCAGCGCCCTGCAAGGTCCTAAAAGCCCTACCGCCGGCCAACCTTGTTTATAATCGCCGTACACTAAAGGACTTCTTTCATGACTGATCAATTCTCCAAAAAGGGCGAAGCCTGGTCGGCCCGGTTTTCCGAACCGGTCTCGGACCTCGTCAAGCGCTACACAGCTTCTGTATTTTTTGATAAGCGCCTGGCGCTGTTCGACATCGAAGGCTCGCTGGCCCATGCGGAAATGCTGCATGCGCAAGCCATCATCAGCCCGGCCGATTACGCGGAAATCCAGCGCGGCATGGCGCAAATCTCGCAGGAAATCGCCGCCGGCCAGTTCGAATGGCTGCTGGACCTGGAAGATGTCCATCTGAATATCGAAAAACGCCTGACCGAACTGGTAGGCGACGCGGGCAAGCGCCTGCACACGGGCCGTTCGCGCAACGACCAGGTGGCGACCGACATCCGCCTGTACGTGCGCGCCGCCATCGACGACATCACCACCCTGCTGGCGACGTTCCGCAGCGCGCTGACGGACCTGGCCGAGCAGCATGCCGACACCATCATGCCGGGCTTTACCCACATGCAGGTGGCCCAGCCGATCACCTTTGGCCACCACATGCTGGCGTATGTTGAAATGTTCGGCCGCGACGCCGAACGCATGGCCGACTGCCGCAAGCGCGTCAACCGCCTGCCGCTGGGCGCCGCCGCGCTGGCCGGCACCACCTTCCCCATCGACCGCTTGCGCGTGGCAAAAACGCTGGGCTTTGACGATGTGTGCCACAACTCGCTCGACGCCGTCTCGGACCGCGATTTCGCCATCGAATTTTGCGCCGCCTCCGCCGTGCTGATGATGCACGTGTCGCGCATGGCCGAAGAACTGGTGATCTGGATGAGCCCACGCATCGGTTTCATCGACATCGCGGACCGCTTCTGCACCGGCTCGTCGATCATGCCGCAAAAGAAAAACCCGGACGTGCCGGAACTGGCGCGTGGCAAGACGGGCCGCGTGTACGGCCACCTGACCGGCCTGCTGACCCTGATGAAAGGCCAGCCGCTGGCCTACAACAAGGACAACCAGGAAGACAAGGAACCGCTGTTCGACACCGTCGACACCGTCATCGACACCCTGCGCATCTTCGCCGACATGGCCGGCGGCATCACGGTGAAGCCGGAAGCGATGCGCGCGGCAGCCCTGCAGGGCTATGCCACGGCGACCGACCTGGCCGATTACCTGGTCAAGAAAGGCTTGCCGTTCCGCGACGCCCATGAAGCCGTGGCCCTGGCCGTACGCGCCTGCGTCGATGCGGGCTGCGACCTGGCTGACCTGTCGCTGGAGCAGCTGCGCGCCTTCTCGCCACTGACGGGCGAAGACGTGTTTGAAGTGCTGACCCTGGAAGGCTCCGTGGCCGCGCGCGACCACGTGGGCGGCACCGCACCAAACCAGGTGCGCGCCGCGATTGCCCGCGTGCGCACGCAGCTGGAAAAATAAGCGGCTTCCATCCCGCAAACGCCCCGCTGCAGCGCTGCAGCGGGGCGTTTTTCATTGCGCGACGATCTTCGACAGCACGGAAAAGGCGGCCCCCGTCTGTGATGCTTCCAGCAGCAAGGTCAGTTCCGTGTAGGTGCAGATGATATTGATCAGATTGATGCGCTCCCAGGCCAGGCGCTTGAGGATGGCGTGATACACGCCTGGCGTATAGCAGGTCTCGGGCGCCAGGTGCAGGGTCACGGCCGTCACGCGCTCCAGGCGCGCCAGTTCCTGCTCGCCGCCGAAGACCTCTTCCACCAGCGCGTGCAGGCTGCGGCTGCAGATCACCATCACCTCGTTGACGCCGCGCGTGACCGTGATGAAGGTGCCGCGCTGGGGTGCGGCCAGCGCCAGCAACTGGCGCTGGCAGTCATAGGTCTGGTCGGAATAGCGGTAGGTAAAAATCATCAATTCACTGCGCGTGGAAAGTTCTCCCGCGCGGTGCGCCAGCACGATTTCGCCGCTTTTCTGCTGCGGCATCCGTTCGGCCAGGCGGCGCAGCGCCATCACCACGGCGGCCTGCCCCACCGGTTTCCATAAGTCGCTCTGCAATTGCGGCTGCAGCTGGCGCGCCAGTTCCGACAGGTTCAGCAAGCCGCGGCCCAATCCCTCGCTGAGAAAGGCCGATTCCATCACGATCTGTTCCACTTTGGTCGCTATCGAAAGCATAGTTCGTCGGGCCGGTGATTCCGGTGCACGCACCAGGAGCCGGCAACCCTTCCTGAAAAAAGGATGCACTGCGCCAGCGGCCGCGCCGGGCGGCGCGGTCGGACTCGCGGAAAAGAACCCCCTCGCGGGGGGAAGAACCGGCTGGCGGCGGCTAGGAAGGCGGATGCAGCATGAATGCCGCTCCAGAGGGGAAATGGCTGAAACCAACAGCAGAAAACAGAACTGACGTCATGTGAAACTCCCGAATTTTTTTCCCGATGCGCTGTATCTGGACGCGGTCATTGCCGCGTGCGCTTTTTTTGTCTTCGCCTGGTCCGTTGGGGCCACGCGAATACCTAGTGTAGATCGCAACATTTAGAAAATGCAACAGTGTTTTTCCAACAGAACGCGCCATTAGGGGAAGTAGTCCAAAACAAAAGTTACAGCTTGTGGTAGATCAAACTTTGCGCTGATGTAGCACCGACAAATGTTCAATTCTTAACAAAAATTCGCGTAGTGACCCATTTCTTGAATTTTTTGACATGGCGATATCGACAAGTTTAGTGTCCCCCTACCCGGCGTCATGCCACCACAAAACGGCAGGCTATCCGCCTGTCAGGCACGCCGGGGTGGCCATCAGGCATCGCGGCCAGCTCATTCACCATTTCCTTAACCGATACCATGGAGCAGAAATGAATTTACGTTTGACGATAGTTGCCGCATCCATCGCCGCCCTGCCGCTGATGGCTACCACGGCAGACGCCGCCACGCCGCTGCCACAGACCCTGATGGCCGCCCCGGTCGCCCTGGCTTCTCCACAAGAGACCGCCAGCCTGGTCAACAAGCTGGCTGCGCAGGCGCGCAGCCGCGGCCTGAATACCGAACATGGCTTTGCCGTCGGCGCCCAGCATCCTGGCGTCAGCGGCACACGCGTGAGCCGCGTGCAGCACACCTACAAGGGTTTGCCCGTCTTCGGTTCCGAAACGGTCGTGGTCAGCAACAGCGCCGGCGACATCGTCAGCGAATCCGTGTCGGACCGCGCTTCCGGCCTCGGTAGCGGCGGTGTCAATTCCGTCACCCGCAGCGCCACCACCGATATCGACACCACGCCCGCCATCAGCGCGGCGGCAGCCATCGCCGCCGCCGTGGACAGCATTGGCGTGCGCGCCGTCGACCACGTGCCGCCGCATGCGCAACTGCTGATCTACCCCGTCATGAAAACCGTGCGCGTGGCCGGCGCCGAGAACAAATCGGAAGCCGCGTTGAACGCCCTCGACGTGCAGGACGTGGTCGACCACTACGAACTGGCCTATCTGGTGCAGACGCGCATGATCAGCGGTAACAAACCCGTCTACTACGACACCGTCGTCAGCGCCAAGGATGGCCGCATCCTGCGTCAATGGAAAGCCCTGAAAACCGTGGCCGGCATCGGCAACAGCCAGTACAACGGCCAGGTACCGCTCAACACCACGCTCACGGGCAGCACCTACACCATGAAGGACCCCAGCCGCGGCACGGGCGGCAGCTTCGGCGGCATGGCCATCACGAATGCCAATCACGGCACCAGCTCGGGCAGCGTGTACAGCAGCACCAGCAATACCTGGGGCGACGGCCAGCAATACATCAACGGCGGCAGCACCACCAACGCCAATGGCCAGACGGCGGCCGTGAACGCGATGTGGGGCCTGATGAACACCTACGACACGCACAAGAATGTGCTGGGCTGGTCCAGCCTGGACGGCAACAACACGGCAACCCACATCGCCGCCCACGTCAACACGGCCTACGACAACGCCTACTACGACAGCAGCTGCAAGTGCATGTACATCGGCGACGGCGGCAGCTCGTTCAACAACCTCGGTTCCATCGACGTGATCGGCCACGAAATGGGCCACGGCATCACGGACGCCACCTCGGGCCTGATCTACTCGCAAGAGTCGGGCGGCTTGAACGAATCGAGCTCGGACATCGCCGGTGAAATGGTGGAAGCGTATGCGCGCGCCGGCGGCACGGGCACCACGATCCCCAACACGGGCAACGATTGGATGACGGGCAAGGAAATCGCCAAGAATGGCCAGCCGCTGCGTTGGCTGTACAAGCCAAGCAAGGATGGCAGCAGCCCGAATGCGTGGAGCAGCACCATCAAGAACCTCGACGTCCACTACAGCAGCGGCCCGAACAACCGCATGTTCTACTTCCTGTCGCAAGGGTCGAACTCCACGTCCAGCAGCGACTACTACAGCTCCTACCTGAACAAAAGCCCGCTGGCCATGACCGGTATCGGCAGCGACAAGGCTTACCGCATCTGGTTCAAGGCCGCCACCACCAAGTTCACTTCGTCGACCAACTACGCCGACGCGCGCAACAAGGTGCTGCTGGCAGCCGAGGAACTGTATGGCGTGGGCAGCGCCGAGGCGATCGCCGTCAAGCGCGCGTATGCGGCCATCAACGTGGGCGCCGACGTCGATGAATCGACGACGGGCGGCGCGGTGACCATCACCAGCCAGCCGGCCAGCATCACCGTCGCACCGGGCGCCACCGCCTCGTTCGCCGTGGGCGCGGGCGGCGGCACGGCACCGTACACCTACAAGTGGTACCGCAACGGCGCCGTGATCAGCGGCGCCACATCGCCCGCCTACAGTTTCACGACCGTAGCGGCCGACAGCGGCGCCGTCTTCAAGGCCACGGTGACGGATTCGTCCTCGCCTGCCGTGACGGCCACGTCGAACAACGCCACGCTGACGGTGGGCACGAGCAGCGCCACCGAACGCGTGACGAACGGCGGCTTCGAGTCCGGCGCCACGGGTTGGAGCGGCACCACGGGCGCCATCGGCACCTTCACGGGCCAAACCGCGTACGAAGGCACGAAGTACGCCTGGCTGGGCGGCAATGGCACGACAGCCAGCGAATCGCTGACGCAAAGCGTGGCCATTCCGGCCGCCGCCACCTCGGCCAGCCTGAGCTTCGCGCTGCATATCGACACGGCTGAAACGGGCAATACCGTGTACGACAAGCTGGTCGTCACCGTGAAGAACAGCGCCGGCACGGTGCTGGGCACCCTGGCCTCGTACTCGAACGTGAACAAGGCTGCCGGCTACCAGATCCGCACGTTTGACCTGATCGCCTACAAGGGCCAGACCGTGCAGATCTCGTTTGCCGCGACCGAGGACGCATCGCTGCAAACCTCGTTCGTGATCGACAAGGTCAGCCTGGTCACCCAGTAAGCGGCTGAACATGCGGGCAAGCCATCGCGACAAGGCTTGCCCGCACGGCACGATTGATTTCCTGGCAATTCCAGTCTACCCTGAAGCAGTGATTGCATCTTGCCTGCTGCTGGTACCCGCGACGAATTGAACTTTTTTTTGGATTGTTCCTGACCGATGCCTACTTCGACCTTGTCCGCACGCGCATTCCCCTTTTCACATCACCCCATTTTGACGCCCCAGGCCCTCGCCATGCTCGCCTGAGCCGACGATGCAGTTCCACCTTCAGGTGCAGGGCCCGGCGGGCAGCCAGGCGCTGGCCATCGACGCCGCCAGCGAGGCCGAAGCGATCCGCGCGGCCGTGCGCGGCGGCTGGCGCGTGCTGGCCGTCGACGCTGGCGCTGCGCAGGAGACGGGCGTCGCGCTGCGTCCCGGCAAACAGGGCCTGCCTCTGCTGCAATTCAGCCAGGAGCTGCTGGCCCTGCTCGAAGCGGGCCTGAACCTGGGCGAGGCCATGGCCACCCTGCATAACAAGGAAACGCGACCAAGCGCAAAGGCCACGCTGGCCGCCATCGTGCTCACCTTGCAACAGGGCCTAAGCTTTTCCGACACCCTGGCCGGTTTCCCCGACATCTTCCCCGACATTTACATCGCCACCGTGCATGCGGCCGAACGCTCGGGCAACCTGCCCGAGGCGCTGGCGCGCTTCGTCGGCTACCAGCTGCAGTTCGACGCCATCCGCAAGAAACTCATTTCCGCCGCCATCTACCCGTGCATGCTGCTCGTCGTCGGCGGCCTGGTGACCCTGTTCCTGCTCGGCTACGTGGTGCCCAAATTCAGCGTCGTCTACGAAAGCTCGGGCCGCGAGATTCCCTGGATGTCGCAAATGCTGCTCGGCTTTGGCCAGACCCTGGCCGCGCATCCGCTGCTGTGCGCCAGCGCGCTGGCCGCCGTGGTGGCCGCCGTGGTCTTCGGCATCGCCAATGCCGGCGCGCGCCAGGCCCTGGTCTTGCGCCTGCTGCGCCTGCCCGTGCTGGCGGAGAAGGCTGCCGAATTCCGCCTGGCCCGCTTCTATCGGGCTCTCAGCCTGCTGCTGCATGCCGGCATCCCCCTGCACAAGGCGCTGGCCATGGTCGCGCCCATGCTGCTGCCGGCGCAGCAGGAGCAGCTGGCGCAGGCGCGCCGCGCGGTGCAGGAAGGCATGCCGTTTTCCACCGCGCTGGAACACGCCGGCATGGCCACGCCGGTGGCGCAATCGCTGCTGAAAGTGGGCGAGAACACGGGCCGCCTGGGTGACATGCTGGAACGCTCGGCCAAATTCCACGACGAGGAATTCGCCCGCTGGGTGGACTGGGCCTCGCGCCTGCTCGAACCGCTCTTGATGACCATCATCGGCGTCGTCATCGGCGGCGTGGTGGTGCTGATGTACATGCCGATCTTTGAACTGGCCGGGAGCTTATCGTGACGGTTTTTACCATGTGGTGCCTGCCATGAACGCGCGCGACGAAGAACGGGCCGTGCTTGATGCTGCCATGCTGCGCCGGGCCCACGCCAGCGCGCTGGAACAGGGCCGCCCGCGGATGGCCGTGCTGCAGGAAATGGCGGCCTTGCCGCCCGAAGTCTTTTTGCGCCAGCTGGCCGCCCTGTTCCGCTACCCGGCCTGGACGATGGCCGAGCTGCAAGCCGCCTTGCCCGCCTTTGCCCTGCTGCCCTACACGGATTGCGCCCAGCGCGACTGCGTGCTGCTGCAGCCGGGCGTCCCCGGCGCGCCGCCCGTGCTCGTCGTCGGCAACCCGTTTGCGGAAGACCTGCTGCAGTGGGCCGACTTCGCCCTGTCCACGCCCTTCACGGTAGCGCTGGCGCACCCGGACGACCTGGCCGCCTATCTGCTGCAGCAGGAAAGCGTGCAGCAGGCGATGCAGGAAATGCAGCACGGAGATGACGTGCCGGGACTCGACCAGAGTATCGAGGATATCTCGCTGATCCGCATCAGCGAAGACAGCAGCCCCGTAGTGAAACTGGTGAACTCCACCATCTACGATGCCCTGAAATTCCAGGCCAGCGACATCCACCTCGAATGCGACGTGGCCAGCCTGGTCATCAAATACCGCGTCGACGGCGTGCTGGTACAGGCAGGCCAGGTGCAGGGACTGGCGATGGCCGAGCAGATCATCTCGCGCATCAAGGTCATGGCCGATCTCGACATCGCCGAGCGCCGCATCCCGCAGGACGGCCGCTTCAAGGTGCGCGTGAAAGGGGCGGAGATCGACTTTCGCGTCTCCATCATGCCGAATATCTTTGGCGAGGACGCCGTGCTGCGCCTGCTGGACCGGCGCGCGCTGACGGAAGCGGCGCAAGCGCTGCGCCTGGAAAGCCTGGGCCTGAACGAGGACGCCATCGAGCAGATACGCCGCCTGGCCGCCAAGCCGCACGGCATGCTGCTGGTGACCGGGCCCACGGGTTCCGGCAAGACCACCACCCTGTATGCGGCCATCACGGAAATCAATACGGGCCGCGACAAGATCGTCACCATCGAAGACCCCGTCGAATACCGCTTGCCGCGCGTGCTGCAGATACCCGTCAATGAAAAGAAGGGACTGACGTTCGCGCGCGGCCTGCGCTCCATCCTGCGCCACGATCCCGACAAGATCATGATCGGCGAAATCCGCGACGATGAGACGGCGCAGATCGCCGTGCAGGCCGCGCTCACGGGCCACCTGGTGTTTACCACCGTGCACGCGAACAACGTCTTTGATGTGGTGGGCCGCTTCCTGCACATGGGCGTGGACGCCTACAGCTTTGCGGCGGCCCTGAACGGCATCGTGGCGCAGCGCCTGCTGCGCCTCAATTGCGCCCATTGCGCCGTCGATGCCAGCGCCGAGGTGCTGGCCGATGCGCAGCAGCTGCGCGACAGCGGCCTGGCCCTGCACCAGGTGCAGGACTGGCAATTCATGGCCGGCAAGGGCTGCGGCCACTGCCGCGGCACCGGCTACAAGGGCCGCAAGGCCGTCGCCGAAGTGCTGATGCTCAGTGACGCCATGCGCGAAATGATCTGCACGCGGGCGCCCTTGAGCCAGATGAAGGAAGAAGCGGCGCGCAACGGCTTTCGCCTGGCGCGCGAAGCGGGCCTGGATCTGGTGCGGCGCGGCGAAACCACTTTAGCGGAGCTCAATCGTGTCACTTATTGAACGCCTTACCCGCGCCACCCTGTGCCTGCACCTGGCGCCGCACGGGCTGCACGGCGTGCTGCGCCGCGCCGGCCGTCCCGTGCCCGACAGCGCCTTCCACCTGCCCATTACGAACCCCGACGCCAGCTGGGAAGTGGCGCTGGCCGCCCTGCGCGGCTGGCTCGAACAGCACAATGAAAAAAAACTGCCGTTGGCCGTCAGCCTGGCCAGCCGCTGGTGCGCCATGCTGATGGTGCCGTGGAGCGGCGCCCTGCTCGACCGAACCAGCGCACAGCGCTTCCTGCACAGCCAGTTCGCTGCCGTCTACGGCGATGGCGCGCGCGCCTGGCGCCTGGCTGCCGACGATGCGCCCTATGGCAAGCCACGCCTGGCCTGCGGCATCGATGCGGCCCTGCTGCACGGCGTGCAGGAGGCGGCGGCCGCGCATGGACGGCGCTGCCTGTCCCTCGAACCCATCGTCGGGCCGGCCTGGCGCAGCATCGCCGGCGGCAAACCTGCCGCCTTCGCCCTGGTGGAAGCGGGACGGCTGCTGCTGGCAACGACGGGCGGCGGGCGCATCACGGGCTTGCATAGCCAGTCCTGCAGCGCCGCCTGGGGCGACGAACTGGATCGGGCGTGGCGGCGCTGGAACTTGCGCGCACCACAACTGGACGAGATCGAACACGTGGCGCTGCTCGACTTGAGCGGCATGCCGCAGGACGAGCTGCCGGCACGCTTCCAGCCCCTTCCCGTGGCCGGCGCCGCCCACCTGATGCGGGAGGCAGCATGGGCCTGAGCCGCCTGGAATTGCTGGCGCCCGGCGCAGTGCAGACGTTCAAGGGCTGGCGCCTGGCCCTGTGCCTGGCGGGCGGCTTGCTGCTGCTGCCGGCCGCCGGGTACTGGCTGGTGCAGGCACAGGAAACGCGGCGCCTGGAAGCGCAGCTGGCGCAGCTGCAGCCCGCGCGTCCCGTGCGCGCGCCCTTGTCCGCCAGCCAGCAGCGCGAACGCGACATCGAACTGAAACAGGTGGCTGCCGCCGTGCGCCAGCTTAACCTGCCCGTCACGCGCCTGGTCAAGACCGTGCAGGCGCCGCGCGACGTGCGCGTGGCCTTGCTGGGGCTGGACCTGAACGCACAGCAGGGACAGGATGGCGCCAGCGTCCTGAAGATCGCCGCCGAGGCGGAAACGCCGCAGGACATGCTCAACTACCTGGCTTTCCTGAACCAGCAGCCCATGTTCAGCTCCGTGTATCTGCTCAAGCACGAGATGAATGCGAACGCCCCCGAACACCCTTACCGTTTTCAGCTGGAGGCGCAATGGCGGCAATAAAACCCGTATTCAAAGCCAGCACGCCCGTGGCCCGCACGCGCCTGCAGCTGCGCATGCCGCCGCGCCTGGCGTGGGAAGCGCAACGTTTGTGGCGCACCCTCGGCTGGCCCAGCGCCCTCGGCGCGGCCTGCCTGGCGCTGGCCGCTTTCGCCATGCAGCAGGGCGATGCGCTGGCCGCACGCCAGCAGCAATTGGCGGCGCAACTGGCCGCTGCTGCCAGACAGTCGGCGCTGCCGCCGGCACCCATCACGCTCGATGCCGATGCGGACAGCCTGGCCGCCTTTCACGCCTACCTGCCCGCGCATGACAGCATTCCCGACCAATTGAAGGCCTTGCTGGAAGTGGCGCAAAAGAGCGGTGTCACCCTGGCCAAGGCCGACTACAAGCCGCAGGAAGACGGCAACACGGCCTTCCTGCGCTACCAGATCACCCTGCCCGTCAAAGCCGAATACGCGCAGTTGCAGACCTTTATCGTCGATGCCCTGCAGGCGCTGCCCACCCTGACGCTCGACTCCGTGCTGTTCAAGCGCGAGCAGATCGAGGCGGGCGAGATCGACGCGCGCATCCAGTTCATCCTGCTGGTGAAAAAGCCGGAGGTGCGATCATGAAGAAAGTCGTGTTGGCCGGCGCGGCCGTGGCGACCCTGCTGGCCGCCTTCTTCGCACCGGAAGACGAAGGCAGCATCGTCGGACCAGCCACCGCCACCACGCGCCAGGTGGAACGGGTACCGGCGGCGCTTGCGGTGGCCACGCCACCTGCGCCCCCGTCCGCGCTGGCCATCCATCCACGCCGCGCGCTCGACGATGAAGAGGCAGCGACCCTGTTCGCCAAGCAGAGCTGGCAGCCGGAGACGCCGAAAAAGATCATGCTCGACCAGCAGGCAGCCCAGGCTGCACTACCCGCTGTCCCCGTCGATGCGAACGCGCCGCCACCGCTGCCCTTTCAATTCCTAGGCCGCTTTGTCGACGAAGGCAAGGCGGCCTATTTCCTGCAAGCGGGCGAACGCAACGTGGTGGCGCGCCCCGGCGACACGCTTGAAGAGCGTTACCGCTTCGACGGCGTGGTGCAGGGCGCCCTGCAATTTACCTATCTGCCGCTCAACCTGAAACAGACACTCGCCGTAGGGGACCTCAATTGAAACGACGCGCCGCACGTAAGTCTCGTACTATCCTCACCCTGCTCCCGGTGCTGTCCCTGCTGGCCGCCTGCGCCGGCAACCAGGCCTATAACGATGGCCAGGCCATGCTGGGCGCGGGCCGCACGGAACAGGGCCTGGCCCTGCTGGAACAGGCGGCACAGGCCGAACCGACCAACGCCAAGTACCGCATCGCCGTCACCAGCGGCCGGATGCGCGCGCTGAACAAGCTGAATGGCGCTGCGGAAGCGCTGCGCCGGCAGGGCAAGCTGCCCGAAGCGCAGGCGTTGTACCAGCAGGCGCTCGCGCTGGACGCCAGCAACGACGTGGCGCAGCGGGGCTTGGCCGGCGTGGTGCAGGATGAACGGCACCGCAAGCTGGTGCAGGAGGCGCAGGCCAGCTACCAGCGCGGCGGCGAAGCGAATATCGCGCAGGCGCAGGAAGCCTTGCGCCAGGTGCTGCAGGAGCGCCCCGCACAGCGCGAGGCGCTGGCCCTGAAAAACCGCATCGGCGAGGCGCAATCCAAAAGCCTGCCGGCCGGCGGCAAGCTGGCGGCCGCCTACCGCAAACCCGTGACCCTCGAATTTCGCGACGCGTCGCTGCGCTCCGTGTTCGATCTTCTCAGCAAGGTCTCGGGCCTGAACTTCGTCTTCGACAAGGAGGTCGACCCTGCCCTGCGCGCCACCATTTCCGTGCGCGACACCAGCATCGAAGAAGCGATTGCCATGCTGCTCGGCGCCAACCAGTTGGAACAAAGCGTCACCAGCGACAAGTCGATCACGATCTACCCGAACACGCCGCAAAAGGTGAAGGATTACCAGCAGCTCGTGGTGCGCACCTTCTTTCTCGCCAATGCCGACGTCAAGACGGTGGCGTTTTCCATCAAGACCCTGCTCAAGGCCAAGGATGTCGTCACCGACGAGCGACTGGGCATCATCATGCTGCGCGATACGCCGGAAATGGTGCGCATGGCCGAGCGCATCATCAACGTGCAGGACCTGGCCGACCCGGAAGTGATGCTGGAAGTCGAGGTACTGGAAGTCAAGCGCACGCGCCTGATGGAACTAGGCGTGCGCTGGCCAGACCAGGCCAGCCTGACACTGGCTGGCGTCGCAGGTAGCACGGGAGGACTCGGCGGCCTGAAGGTGGCGGACCTGCACCGCATCAATGGCGACAATATCAACCTGGGCATCGGCGGCGTCACCCTGAACGCCAACAAGACGGACAGTGACAGCAATATCCTGGCCAACCCGCGCATCCGCGTGCGCAACAAGGAAAAGGCCAAGATCCTGATCGGCGACCGGGTGCCCGTCATTACCGTCACGACGAATAACGGCGTCAGCTCCGACAGCGTCAATTACATCGACGTGGGCTTGAAGCTCGACGTCGAACCGAACGTCTACCTGGACGACGAGGTGGCCATCAAGATCAACCTGGAAGTGTCGAACGTGGTCAAGGAAGTGATCAGCAAGACGGGCACGCAGGCTTACCAGATCGGCACGCGCAGCGCTTCCACGGTGCTGCGCCTGAAGGACGGCGAGACGCAGGTGCTGGCGGGCCTGATCAGCGACGAAGACCGGGGCACGGCCAACAAGGTGCCCGGCGTGGGCGAGCTGCCCGTGCTGAACCGCCTGTTCGGCAGCCAGAAGGATGACGCCATGCGCAGCGAGATCGTGCTGTCGATCACGCCGCGCCTGCTGCGCAGCATCCGCCGCCCGGACCTGACGACGGCCGAATTCAATTCCGGCACCGAGGCATCCGTGGGCGGCCGCGCCAGCGTGGGCGGCACGCCGGAAGCCATCACCGCGCCCGAGCAGGCCCCACCGCGTACCGGCTCGCCCATGACGGGCGGCGACGAAGCGCCCGTCGCCGGCGACAAGGCCAGCGCCACGCCACAGGCCACGGTCAAAGGTGGCCAGTGAAACCACGCGGCTTTACTTTCATCGAGCTGATGATCACCCTGGCGATCATGGCGACCCTGGCCACGGTGGCCGTGCCCATGGCGCAGGTGGCCCTGCAACGGGCGAAGGAACAGCAATTGCGCAGCGCCCTGATCGAAATGCGCGAAGCGATCGATGCCTATAAGCGCGCCTCGGACAATGGCCGCATCAAGCTGTCGCTGGGCGCTTCCGGCTACCCGAAAAAACTCGAGGAACTGGTCGAAGGGGTGCCCGACCAGCGCAGCGTCTCGAAGCAGAACATCTATTTTTTGCGCCGCCTGCCGCGCGACCCGTTCCAGCCCAGGGAAGAAGGCAGCGCCGCCGACAGCTGGAGCAAGCGCGCCTATGCCTCACCGCCCGACAATCCCAGCGAAGGCGAGGACGTGTTCGACGTCGCCTCGCGCTCGACCAAGGTGGGCCTGAACGGCGTGCCGCTCAAGGAATGGTGAACTTGATGCCCTCTTCTATCTCACGCCGCGGCTTTACCCTGGTCGAACTGCTGGTGGTGCTGGCGATCATCTCGCTGCTGCTGACGATTGCCATTCCCCGCTATTTCGGCTCGGTGGAAAAATCCAAGGAAGTCGCGCTGAAGGAAAACCTGCAAGTGCTCAGGAGCGGCCTAGATAAATACTATGCCGACAAGGGCGAGTATCCGGCCGCGCTGGCCGACCTGGTGACCCACCATTACTTCCGCAGCGTGCCGCTGGACCCCGTCACGGAGTCCGCCACCACCTGGCAGCTGATCCCTTCGCCCAATGGCGAGATCGGCGGCGTGGCCGACGTGCGCAGCGGCGCCAAGGGCAAGACGCGCGAGGGCATCCCCTTTGAGCAGCTCTGATTTTCGACGCCGCGCACGGGGCTTCGCCTACATCTGGACCCTGATGCTGGTGGCCTTCATGGGCGTGGGCCTGGTGCTGGCCAGCGAGCTGTTTGCTACGGCCGCGCGGCGCGACAAGGAGCGCGAGCTGCTGTTCATCGGCCATGAATTCCGCAATGCGCTGGGCCGCTACTACGACAGCACGCCGGGCGACGGGCGGCCCCGCTATCCCTTGACCTTGCAGGAACTGCTGCGCGACCCGCGCTTTGCCAACGCCCGGCGGCACTTGCGCCGCCTGTATGCTGACCCTGTCACGGGCAAGGCGGAATGGGGTGTGCTGCGGCAGGAGGGACGCATCGTCGGCATCCATTCGCTGTCGCCACAGCTCCCCATCAAGCAGGACAATTTTCTCGACGAAGACGCCAGCCTGCGCCGCAAGCAGCGCTACGCGGACTGGCAGTTCACGTATCCGCACGACCTGGTGCTGGCCCCGCCCGATGCCGCCGGCGGCGCGCCCGGGCTCAAGCCGAAAAGCGCAAACTGATATCATGCCCGCATTCCATATTCAGCATCGAGCAAAGGAGCAGGCATGAGCATAGGTGGCACTTCCATCGAACAGGCATTGGCATCGCTGTCGGACATGACGGGCGGCATGGTCGCCATCGGCAAGGACGAACATGCGCAACGCATCGCCAGGGCGCAGGCATTCATGCGCAAACAGGGCATCGCCGCGGTCTACCTGAACGCGGGCGCCAATCTCACCTATTTCACTGGCACCAAATGGTATGCCAGCGAACGCATGGTGGGCGCCATCCTGCCGGCCAGCGGAGAGATCGAATACATCGCCCCCGCCTTCGAGGAAAGCACCTTGCAAGGCTTCATGCTCATCGAAGGCAAGGTCAATTGCTGGGAAGAGCATGAAAGCCCGTACCAGCTGTTCGTCGACGTACTGGCGCGCATGGGGATAGCTCAGGATGAAGCTGCGCCGCCACGCGTGGGCATCTGCGAAAGCGCCGCCTTCTTCATCTACGACGGCATCAAGCCGCTGGCTCCCGGCTACGCGCTGGAAAACGCGCGCGCCGTCACCGCGTACTGCCGCAGCCGCAAGTCACCGGCGGAAATCGCCCTCATGCAGCGCGTGATGGACATGACCCTGGCCGTGCACGTGGCCACGGCCAGCATGCTGTACGAAGGCATCACGACGGTGGAAGTGGAAGAATTCATCCAGCGCGCGCACCGCAAGGTGGGCGCGCCCCGCTCGTATTTTTGCATCGTGCTGTTCGGCGAAGCGACGGCCTACCCGCATGGCGTCAACTACGTACAAACCTTGAAAGCGGGCGACACGGTGCTGATCGATACGGGCTGCCAGGTGATGAACTACATCTCCGACATCACGCGCACTTATGTGTTTGGCGCCATCAGCGAGCGCCAGCGCTCCGTATGGAACAGCGAAAAGGCGGCGCAGGCCGCCGCATTCGCGGCCGCCCGGCTGGGCGTTCCCTGCGGCGACGTGGACCGCGCCGCGCGCGTCTCGCTGGAGGCGGATGGCTTCGGCCCCGGCTACAAGCTGCCCGGCCTGCCGCACCGCACGGGCCACGGCATCGGCCTCGATATCCACGAGTGGCCTTACCTGGTGGGCAATGACACGACGCCGCTCGACGTGGGCATGTGCTTCTCGAACGAGCCGATGATCTGCATCCCCGGCGAATTCGGCATCCGCCATGAAGACCATTTCTACATGACGGATGCCGGTCCGCGCTGGTTCACGCAGCCGGCGCACAGCATCGATGATCCGTTCGGTCTGCAGGCTTAAGCTGCCTTCGTCAACGCCAGCCTCCGTGCCGCCGGCACGGTGGCAATCGGCGCCAAACCACCCTGCGCCAGCTTGAACACGGCCAGCGCCGTACCCAGTTGCACGGCCTGTTCCTGCAGCGATTCGGCGGCCGCCGACGCCTCTTCCACCAGCGCGGAGTTTTGCTGCGTCATCTGGTCCATGCTGCCGATGGCCACGCCGATATCGCCGATGCCGGCGCTTTGCGCCTGGCTGGCGGTACTGATTTCGGCCATGATGTCGGCCACCTTTTTCACGGAATCGACGATCTGGCCCATGGTCAGCCCCGCCTCGTCGACCAGCTTCGAGCCGACATTCACCTTGGCCACCGAATCGCCGATCAATTGCTTGATTTCCCGCGCCGCTGCCGCGCTGCGCTGCGCCAGGTTGCGCACTTCGGATGCCACCACGGCAAAGCCGCGCCCCTGCTCGCCCGCGCGCGCCGCTTCCACGGCCGCATTCAAGGCCAGGATATTCGTCTGGAAGGCGATGCCGTCGATGACGCCGATGATGTCGACGATGCGTCTGGATGAATCATTGATCTCGCCCATGGTGGTGACTACCTGGCTAACAACCTGCCCGCCCTTCACGGCAACCGAAGATGCCGACACCACCAGTTCATGCGCCTGGCCCGCGTTGGCGGCATTGTCGCGCACGGTGGAGGTCAGGCTGTCCATGCTGCGCGCCGTCTGATCCAGGCTGCCCGCCTGCGATTCCGTGCGCGCGGCCAGGTCCGCATTGCCCTGGGCGATTTCGGCACTGGCCACTTGGATGGTTTCGGCCGACGCCTTGATACCGGACACCATGCCGGCCAGCCGGCCGCGCATCTCCTTCAATGCCGCCAGCAGACTGGCCTGGTCGCCCGCCTCGGTGGCGATCTCCATCGACAGGTCGCCATCGGCCACGGCGCGCGCGATCTGGCGCGCATATTCGGGTTCGCCGCCCAGCTGCTGCCAGATGGCGCGCACGACGAAATGCGACACGGCCACCAGGCAGACGATGACGGCCAGCGCCACGGCGATGCTGGTATTGAGCGCATTGCGCACATTCGCCGCACTGCGTTCGATGCCCTGCTTGAACTGCAATTGCGCCTGTTCGTTGGTCTTTGCCAGGTCCGTATTGAGCACCGCCAGCGCGCCCTGCATGCGCGCCACGGTCGCTTGCGGGTCACCCTCTTCCATTTCCAGCATGATGCGCGCCGCACTCAGGGCCGGCGCATAGTAGGCATCGAATTCCCTGGCCAGGCGCAGGCCCTGCTCGCGCTGGCCAGGGATCGCCGCGAAGTCGCCCAGCCTGGCGCGCAGCTTGACTGCCTGGCCGCCGACTTGCCCGATACGCTCCTTGTCGCCTTCACTGACGGCATCGCGCAGGGCGTCGCCGACGGCGGCCACGTCCAGGGTCAGCGACTTGGCCATGTCGAGCACGGGATAGTCGGCGCTTTCCGTGGCGTGGATGGAATTGAGCGTGGCCGTGGACAGGTAGGCGCTGACGGCCAGCCCCAGCCCGAAAATCATGGCCGAGACGACAGGCAGCGCCCATATCTTGCGTTTGATGCTCATTGCTGTCTCCTGATGTTATCTCGTGCAAAAGACGGCATGCGTCGCCGCATGCCGTCATGGCGGCCTTATGGCGTCGTCAGCACCACTTTGACGGTGCCGTCGACGGCACTCTTCTCGATATAGCCGATGGCTTTCGGATCGGCGGCCACGGCCTTCTTCACGTCGGCGCTATTGGCCACTTCCTTCGGCAAGGTCGCCTTGCCCGTGAAGACCAGCTTGGACCACAGGGCCTTCGCCTGCGACGGCTCCTTGTCCGTCACCTTCTTGTAGAACTCCGCGCGCACGGGGGCGCTTTCCGGCTGGTCGACCGGCGTCATGGCCGTCGATTTACCGAGGAAGAATTGCGCCACCTGTTCGTTCGTCATGGCGCCGGCGGCGCTCTTCGGATTGACCACCACGACCACTTCGGCCATGACGGGAACAGCGGTCGACAGCGCCAGCAAGGCAGCCAGACTCAAGATCATTGGTTTCATGCGGCGCTCCTTAGAAAACGAAATCGATGGCGGCGGCAGCCACCGTGACGGGGCCATGGAAACCCGGCTTGGCTTGCACGAACAGGCCCGGGCCATTCTTCGGCTTGATGCGGTCGATCTGCACTTTCAGCGCGGCCGAACGGTGGAAGTCCCAGCGCACGCCGATGCTGTCCGTCGATTGCTCCAGCTGATTGCGCATATATGCGAGGGTGTCGACGCCGGCCGACAGGGCGCGCAAGGTCGGCGTGCAGGCGGCTGGATAACCGGCAGGACAGGATGAGGGCACGGTGTTGTTCACGCGGCCATCGGCCTTCAGGCTGGCGTGGCTGTAGTACGGCAGGAAGGCGCCGATGCGGTAGCCGCCCATCACGTACCACGAGGTGCTGTCGCTGACATAGCTGTCCGTCTTGCGCTTCGCATATTCGGACTGCACCAGCACATTGTTCCAGTCCAGGCCCAGGCCCACGGACGTAAACGATGCCTTCTTGTCCTTGACTTCCAGCGCATCGGCCAGGGCGCCCAACTGGGCGATCCTGTAGCCGCTGCCGGCCGCGCGCAAGCTGCCCATCAAGGTATTCAGGCTGGGCGAATCGTTGATCGTCAGTTTGGTCTCGGCCCGGCCGAAACGCACGGTGACGGGACCATGTTCGGCCACCACGTTAAGGGCGACGATGGACTTGCCTTCCACCTGCACGGTCGAATCAGGCCCCGTGGCCAGGGTGGCCTTGGTGCGGCCCAGCGCCAGCTGCGTGGTGATGCTGGTGTCGCCCGCGCTGAACTGGTAGGTGCCATCGATGCCATCGATGCTGTTCAGGGGAACCTGCGAATACATTTCGCCGGGCGGACGCAGCATGGTGTTGGCATAGCCGACGTTACGGTAATCGGAAATCATGAAGACAGGCAGGCCCATGCGGCCGACGCGCACGCTGAAGCTGTCCGATACCTTGGCCTTGGCAAAGGCCCACGCCAGTTCGGCGCCAAAATCGTCTTCGCCATCCTTGCGCGCCAGCCCTTGCACGGTGGCCGACAGCCAGGGATTGACGGTGACATTGGCCTGCAAGCCCAGGTTGGAATCGACGCCCGTGCGGGCGGTGCGGTCTGCGCCGGCAGCCTGGTTCGGGCGCGCGAACTGCGCGCTGTCGGTATCGGCCATGGTCATGGCGGCGGTGCCGTAACCGCTGATCTTGACCGCGGGACCAGGGGCCTCTTCGGCATAGGCATGGCTGATGGCCAGGGGCATGGCCAGCAGGAAAATCAGGACGTGTTTATTCATAGTAATTAAATACCCGTAGCGGTGAACGTTAATCATGGAATGGGACTCGCGGTCGATGGCTCACCGGCCGTAAAAGGCCGGGTCCGTTTTTTTCGCGCCGCCATCGCCTTGGGCGTCCATGGCGGCGTGACCAGTGAGTAAAACCATGCTACAGAGAAAAGGTTTTACGTTGGAAAGTTTTCTTGAGGCAATGAGCGAATTCGCCCATTTCCATGAAAAAAGCACGCGTTCTAGAGGGGTTTATCTAAATAGCACGCCGTGCAAAACCACACTTAGAGCCTATCCCAGTAGATGAATACATCCCCCGCTGGCGCGCCTCAGAAGCGGGGACTGCGTTGATCGTCGTCGCGTGGCTCGCCACGCGTCCTCCTCACGCCTTGTCCGCGCTCCTGATGTGCTGCCAGCAGAAGACGCTCCCTACTGGGATAGGCTCTTAGCCTATATTTTTCATACACTTATGGATAATTCAAGACGAAAAGAATCCGCATAAAAAAAGCGCCGCCCGCGCGAAGATCGCGGGCGGCGCCGTTCAAACCAATCCTGCCAGAGACGCTTACTCTCGGACTTACTCGCGCTTCGACACCAGGGTCAGAATATCGTAGCTGGCCACCAGTTCCTCGTTCTGGTTCGTCACCTGCACGTCCCACGCGACCACGCCCTGGCCCACGCCAAACACGTCCTTGCGGTTGCGGTCGACCTTGCGCTTGCACGTCAGGCGGGCGCGGATGGTGTCGCCAATCGCCACCGGCGCGACGAAGCGCAGGTTGTCCAGGCCATAGTTGGCCAGCACAGGACCGACGCCTGGCGAGACGAACAGGCCGGCGGCGGCCGACAGCACAAAGTAGCCGTGGGCGATGCGCTTGCCGAACTGCGACTCCTTGGCCGCGATTTCATCGAAGTGCATGTAGAAGAAGTCGCCCGAAATGCCGCCGAAGGCGACGATGTCGGCTTCGCTGACGGTGCGGCGGTGCGTGAGCAGCGAGTCGCCCGTCTTCAAGTCCTCGAAGTGCTTGCGGAACGGGTGGATCGGGCTTTCATTGACGTCCGCGCCGCGCACGTATTCGCCGGTGATGGCCGCCAGCATGGTCGGCGAGCCTTGCACGGCCGCCCGTTGCAGGTAGTGGCGCACGGCGCGCACGCCGCCCAGCTCTTCGCCGCCGCCCGCGCGGCCAGGGCCGCCGTGCTTCAGTTGCGGCAGCGGCGAGCCATGGCCCGTCGAATCGACGGACGCCACGCGCTCGAGCACGTGCACGCGTCCATGCGTGGCCGCCACTTGCGGCACCACGCGCGCGGCGATCTTCGGATCGCGCGTCACCAGGGTGCTCACCAGGCTACCCTTGCCGCGCGCTGCCAGGGCCAGCGCTTCATCGATGTCCTTATAGCCCATCATGGTGCTGACGGGGCCGAACGCTTCCACGTCATGCACGGCATCGTTGCCGAAAGCGTCGCGGCACAGCAGCAGGGTCGGCGAGAAAAAGCTGCCGTCAAGGGCACCATCGCCCAAAGGACTAAAACCGTCAGCCGCGCCGAACACCACTTCATTACCTTGCGACAGGGTGGCGACCCGTTCGGCCACGTCGTTCTGCTGTTCCTTCGACGCCAGCGCGCCCATGCGCACGCCCTCGATGGACGGATCGCCCACCACCACCTTGGCCAGGCGTTCGCGCAGGCGCGTGCCGACGGCGTCCATCAGGTGCTCGGGCACGATGATGCGGCGGATGGCCGTGCACTTCTGGCCCGATTTCCCCGTCATCTCGCGCACGACTTCCTTGACGAACAGGTCGAATTCCACGTCGTCTGGCGTGACGTCCGGCGCCAGGATGGCGCAATTGAGCGAATCGGCTTCGCCGTTGAAGGGCACGGATTGGGCGATCAGGTTCGGATTCGTGCGCAGCTTGGCGGCCGTGGCGGCCGATCCCGTGAATGTCACGAAATCCTGGCCATTCAGGCGGTCCAGCAAGTCGCCCGTGGAACCGATCACCAACTGCAAGCTGCCGGCCGGCAGCAAGCCCGATTCATGCATCATGCGCACGACGGCCTGCGTCAGGTAACTGGTCGCCGTGGCCGGTTTGGCGATGCAGGGCATGGCTGCCAGGAAGCTGGGCGCGAATTTTTCCAGCAAACCCCAGATGGGGAAATTGAAGGCGTTGATGTGCACGGCCAGGCCGCCGCGCGGTACCAGGATGTGCGTGCCGGCGAAACCGCCTTTTTTACCGAGCGCGATGGCCGGGCCTTCGTGCAGCACGTTCGACGACGGCAACTCGTGGCTGCCCATGCTGGCGTAGGCGAACAGGGTACCCGTGCCGCCTTCAATATCGACCCAGCTGTCGGCACGCGTGGCGCCCGACAGGTGCGAAATCGCATACAGTTCTTCCTTGCGCTCGACCAGGTACAGGGCCAGCGCCTTCAGGCGCGCGGCGCGCTGCTGGAAGTCCAGCGCCATCAGGCCCGGCACGCCCGTCTTGCGGGCATACGTGACGGCTTCGTCGAAGTCGATCTTTTCCGCATGCGTGTGATAGATGACGCGGTTGTTCAAGGCGCTGTGCAAGGGCACGGCAGCGCTTTCGCCCAGCCAGCGGTCGGCGATCAGGCTTTGCAGGGTGGATATATGAGCCATGTGGTTTACTCCTATGTTGGTTTACTGCGTGCTTACTGCGCTGCTGCGTTCTTGTGCAAATGCAGCGGCAAGGCGGATTCGAAATTCAGGCGCTGGCGGCCGGCCTCGACTTCCGTCAGGGCCTCCACCTCGCGCATCGTCTGCATGGAACGCACGGCCAGTTCGTGATATTGGCCCGTGCCCGAGCTTTTCCATTTGATTTCATCGTCGGTCAGCGCGCGGATGATCTTGGCCGGCGTGCCCACCACCATGCTGCGCGGCGTGACGATCATGCCCGCCTTCACAAAACTCATGGCCGCGACGATGGATTCCTCGCCGATGACGGCGTTATCCATCACCACGGCGTTCATGCCGACGAGCGCATTGCGGCCGATGCGGCAGCCATGCAGCACGGCACCATGGCCGACATGGCCGTCGACTTCGACCACCGTGTCGCAGCCGGGGAAGCCGTGCATGACGCAGGTGTCCTGCAGGTTCGCGCCCTCCTCCAGGATCAGGCGGCCGAAGTCGCCGCGGATCGAGGCCAGCGGACCGATATAGCAGCGCGGACCGATGATCACGTCACCGATCAGCACGGCCGACGGGTGCACATAGGCGCTGGGGTGGACGACGGGGGTGACGCCGTTGATTTCGTAGACTTTGACCATACTCACTTTCCAATACACATGTTGCGCAAGCTATTTCTAAACGCAACGTAGAGCTGGGGTCAGACGGGGACGCCGGGTCCCGACGGGTCTGACCCCGGATTTTCACATGCCCAGATAGGCACTTTGCACCTGCTCGTTATGCAGCAATTCAGGCCCCGGACCGGACAGCGTGATGGCGCCCGTCTCGATCACGTAGCCCACGTCGGCGATCGACAGGGCGGCGTGCGCGTTCTGCTCGACGAGGAAGATGGTGATGCCCTGGTCGCGCAGCTCGGCCACGATACGGAATATCTCCGCGATCAGGAGCGGCGCCAGGCCCATGCTCGGTTCATCGAGCAGCAGCAGTTGCGGACGGCCCATCAGCGCGCGCGCCATGGCCAGCATCTGCTGCTGTCCGCCCGATAACGTCCCGGCCAGCAGCAAGCGCTTTTCCTTCAGTATCGGGAACAGGCCGTACATGCGCTCCATGTCACCGGCCACGTCCTGCGGTGGGCGTGTAAAAGCCCCCAGGCGCAGGTTGTCTTCCACCGTCATGGGGCCGAACACTTGCCGCCCTTCCGGCACCTGGCAGATGCCGGCGCGCACGCGCCTGTCGGCGCTCATGCGGCTGACGTCCTGGCCGGCGAAGGCGATGCTGCCGGCGCTGATCGGCTGCACGCCGGAGATCGCCCGCAGCAGGGTTGTCTTGCCGGCGCCATTCGCGCCCACCAGCGCCACCAGCTGGCCCTGACGCACTTGCAGGTCGATGCCGTGCAAAGCCTGGATGCGGCCATAATGACTGGTCAGGCCGGCGATATCGAGCACCAGCGGAGTCTGAGGTATTTCCATTGTCATCATGCCGCCACCCCCAGATATGCCGCCACCACGTCGGGATTGGCGCGCACTTCGGCGGCGGTCCCTTCGGCCAGCTTCTTGCCATAGTCGAGCACCAGGATATGGTCCGACAGATTCATCACCAGTTTCATGTCATGCTCGACCAGCACCACCGTCACGCCCGATTGCGCCACCTTGCGGATCAGCGCTTCGATCTCGCCCGTTTCCGTGTGGTTCAGGCCCGCGGCCGGTTCATCGAGCAGCAGCACTTTCGGCTTGGCCGCCAGCGCGCGGGCAATTTCCAGGCGCTTCAAGGCGCCATACGACATCTGTCCCGCCTCGTCATCGATATGCCGGCCCACGCCGACGAATTCCATCAGGCCCGCCGCCTCGTCGCGGCAAGCCGCATCCGCGCGGCGCACGGACGGCAAACGCAGCATGGAAGCGAACAGGTTCTGGTTCAGGCGCAGATGCGCGCCCACCATCACATTGTCGATAGCCGTCATGTTCATGCACACTTGCAGGTTCTGGAAGGTGCGGCTCATGCCGCGCCGCGCCAGCGCATCGGGCGGCATGGCGGCCACGTTCTCGCCATTGAGCAGGATTTCTCCCTTGCTCGGCGTGTAGACGCCCGTGATCAGGTTGAACAGGGTCGTCTTGCCGGCGCCATTGGGCCCGATCACGGAGTGGATATTACCCTCCTTGACGGTAAAGCTCACATCCTGCACCGCGTGCACGCCGCCAAAGCTCTTGCTCAGATTGTTAATCGTCAGCATCTCATACCTCCTGCGCCGGTGGTTTTGCCGCGCCTTCGGGGGCTTTGGGTACCTGCGGCACTCCTGCCCGTTTGCGTGACCGGCTGGCCAGGCTGGGCACGAGGCCTTTCGGCATGAAGATCATGGTGGCCATCAGGATCACGCCAAACACCACCGTTTCCCAGCCTTCAAAACTGGACAGCAGTTGCGGCAGGATAGTCAGCAGGGCCGCGCCGATGATGGAGCCGAAGATCGACGCCATGCCGCCCACCACCACCATCGTCACCAGCTCGATCGAGTGGAAGAAGCCCGCCAGGTTGGGCGTGATGAAACCGATGTAATGGGCACTGATGCTGCCCGCGATGCTGGCAATGACAGCCGACAGCACGAACACGCGTACCTTGAAGCGGGTCGTATCGACGCCGACCACGCGGGCCGCCACTTCCGAACCGTGGATGGCCTGCAGCGCGCGGCCGACAGGCGAATCGATCAGGTTCAGGGCCAGCCACGTCACCAGCAACAGCAGCACGGCGCACAGGATGTACCACGATTTTTCGCCGGCGATTTCCAGCCCGGCGACCGAGAAGGCGGACACGCCGATGCCGTCAGGGCCGCCCGTCCACTGCGTCTCGTTGTTGATGACGATGGAAATGATGATGCCCAGGCCCAGGGTCGCCATGGCCAGGGTGTGGCCCTTGAGTTTCAGCACGGGACGCGCCAGCAGCAGGGCCAGCAAGCCCGTGGCAACCGCTCCTGCGGCCAGCGCGGCCAGCGGCGGCCAGCTGTAGTGCGTGGTCAGCACGGCAGACGCATACGCGCCCAGGCCGTAGAAACCGGCGTGGCCCAGGCTGATCTGGCCCGTATAGCCCATCAGCAGGTTCAGGCCGATGACGACGATGGCGTTCAGGGCAATGCGAATCGCCACGTCATAATAGAACGCATTGGTGAGGAACAGGGGCAGGATGGCCAGCACCAGGGCCAGCAACAACAGGCCACCGTGGCGTGAGCGGGCAAAGAAACTCTTCATACACGCTCCGAATTTTTAGCGCCAAACAAGCCTTGCGGCAGGAAGAACAGGATCAATAAAATCAGCACAAAGGGGACGGCATCTTTATAAGCCGACGAGATGTAGCCGGCCGTCATGGCTTCGGCGATGCCGAGGATCAGGCCACCGGCAATCGCGCCCGCGCCGCCACCCAGGCCGCCGAGGACGGCGGCGACAAAGCCTTTCAGGCCCAGCATGATGCCCGCGTCGTAAGACGTATACGTGATCGGTGCAACGAGGATGCCGCCGGCAGCGCCCAGCAGGGCCGACAGGCCAAACGAGAACAGCAGCACCTTGCGCGTGTTGATGCCCACCAGTTGCGCGGCCAGCTTGTTGTGGGAGGTGGCCAGCATGGCCTTGCCCATCAGCGTGCGGCCGAAGAACCAGCCCAGCACCAGCACGATGACGACGGTGACGCCCAGCACCCACAGGCTTTGCGGCAGCAGGCTGGCGCCCAGGAACTCGATCGGCGCGTCGCCGGAAAACGCTGGCAGCGAATGCGTGTCCTTGCCCAGCCAGATTTGCACCAGGCCGCGCAGCACGAGCGAGGCGCCAATGGTGATGATCAGGAGCGTGATGACCTGTGCATTTTGCGCCGGTTCGATCACGGTTTTTTCCATCAGCAGGCCAACGATACCGGTGGCGATGACGGCCAGGATGATGGCCAGCGGCAGCGGCACGCCGGCGGCCGACATCACGGCAGCCAGCATCCCACCCAGCATGATGAATTCGCCCTGGGCGAAATTAATCACGCCGCTGGTGTTGTAGATGATGGTGAAGCCCAGCGCCGCCAGCGCGTAGGCGGAACCGACCGTCATCCCGGAATACAGAAATTGTAGAAATTGTGCGACTTCCATGGTGTCTCCATTATGTTCGGCTATGCGCGGACCGCCTTCGAGGGCGGCCCGCGCAGGTACTTCTCGCTTACATCATTTCGACAATTGCCATTCGCCGTTCTTCACTTCGACCATGCGGAAAGCCGACAGATCCAGGCCCATGTGGTCTTTGGCCGACATGTTGAAGACGCCCGTCGTGCCGACAAAACCCTTGGTCGACTCCAGCGCCGCCCGCACTTTGTCGCGGTCCGTGCCGCCGGCGCGCTTGATGGCGTCGACCGACAGGTTCAGGGCGTCGAGCGCATAGCCGCCAAAGGTCGATGGGTCGATCTTGTAGCGGTCCTTATACGTCTTGTCGTAGCCGACGACGATAGCCTTTTGCGCATCGCTGTCCGGCAGCATGGCGCCGATCAGGAGGGCTGGCGTTGGCAGACGCACGCCTTCGGCGGCCTTGCCCGACAATTTGAGATATTCGTCGGACGCCACGCCATGCGACTGGTACAACGGCAGCGCGGCCATGCCCAGCTGGCCATAGTTCTTGGTCACGACCGCCGGGCCCTGGCCCAGGCCGAAGACGAAGACGGCTTGCACGCCAGCAGTATTCTTGATGCGCGTGAGCTGCGCCGTGATGTCCGTGTCTTTCGGGCCGTAGGTTTCATCGGCCACCAGCGTGATGCCGTATTTCGAGGCGACGATTTGCGATTCCTTGCGGCCCGAAGCGCCAAAGCCGCTCGTTTCCGACAGCAGGCCCACCTTGCTGATGCCGCGCTTCTTCATGTCCTCGAACACCTTCTCTGCCGCCATGCGATCCGTATGCGGCGTCTTGAACACCCATTTCTTGACCGGGTCGATGATGACCACGGCGCCGGCCAGCGAGATGAACGGCATGCTGGCGCGCTCCACCAGCGGCGCCATCGCCATCGTCGCGCCGGTGGTGGTGCCGCCGATCAGTACATCGACCTTGTCGGACTCGATCAGGCGCTTGGTAAAACCGTTGGCCTTGGCGGCATCGCTGCCGTCATCGTAATGCACGAGTTCCAGCTTGCGTCCCAGGACGCCGCCGGCCGCGTTGATCTTCTCGATATACAGCTGCAGGGTTTTCAGTTCCGGGTCGCCCAGGAAGGCGGCAGGTCCCGTGACGGACAGCACGGAGCCGATCTTGATGTTATCGGCCGCATACGCGCCCACGGCGGACATGGCCAGCACGCCGGCGATCAGGGTTTTCTTGAAGATATTGGCAATCATTGTGGTCTCCACCAGGTTGGCACTACGGTCAAATTGGGTGGTGCTATCTTGCACCTTGTTTTATATACTGCTTTCTTTTATACGCGTTCAATAACGATGGCAATACCCTGCCCCACGCCGATGCACATGGTGCACAGCGCATAGCGCCCGCCCGTTCGTTCGAGCTGGTTCAGCGCGGCCATCACCAGGCGCGCGCCCGATGCGCCCAGCGGGTGGCCGATGGCGATCGCACCGCCATTCGGATTTACGTGGGCCGCATCGTCCGCCAGCCCCAGGTCGCGCGTCACCGCCAGTGCCTGCGCCGCAAACGCTTCATTGAGTTCGATCACGTCCATCTGCTCAATGCTCAATCCCGTTTGCGCCAGCACCTTGCGCGACGCGGGCGATGGACCAAAACCCATGATGCGCGGCGCCAGCCCGGCCGTGGCCATGCCCAGTACCTTTGCGCGCGGCGTCAGTTTGTATTTGTCGACGGCGGCGGCGGACGCCAGCAGGATGGCGCAGGCGCCATCGTTCAAGCCCGAGGCATTGCCGGCCGTGACTGTGCCGTCCGGCTTGACCACGCCCTTGAGCTTTGCCAGCATGTCCAGCGAGGTATCGGGACGCGGATGTTCATCCATCGTCACCATTTTCGGCTCGCCTTTTTTTTGCGGCACGGCGACGGGCACGATTTCGCGCTCGAACACGCCTGCCGCGTGGGCGGCCGCCCAGCGCTGCTGGCTGCGCTGGGCCAGCGCATCCTGGTCGGCGCGGCTGATGCCAAATTCCACGGCCACGTTTTCCGCCGTTTCCGGCATGGTGTCGATGCCGTACTGCGCCTTCATCTTGCCGTTCACAAAACGCCAGCCCAGGGTCGTGTCTTCGATTTTCGCCGCGCGCGCAAACGCGCTGTCGGCCTTGCCCATCACGAAAGGCGCGCGCGTCATGCTTTCCACGCCACCGGCGATGATCAGTTCCGCCTCGCCCGCCTTGATGGAACGGGCAGCCATGCCGACGGCATCCAGGCTGGAGCCGCACAGACGGTTGATGGTATTGGCGGGTACTGCCGCCGGCAAGCCGGCCAGCAGCGCAGCCATGCGGCCCACGTTGCGGTTGTCCTCGCCCGCCTGATTGGCGCAGCCGTAGAACACGTCGTCGATGGCGGCCCAGTCGACGGACGGGTTGCGGGCGATCAGCGCGGCAATCGGCAGCGCACCCAGGTCGTCCGCGCGCACGCTGGACAGCGCGCCGCCATAGCGGCCAAACGGGGTGCGTACGGCGTCACAGATAAAAGCGTCATTCATGTCTGGTTCCTTGTTCGGGCGAGCTATCAGGAAAAAATCTTCGGGCGCTGGTCAACCACGCGGCGGGCCTTGCCCGTCAGGGTGCGTTCGATGCCGGCGGCGGCCACGAGGCGCACGCGCGTGCTCACGCCCACGTGTGTCTTGATGCGGTGTTCCAGCTCGCGCGCCAGCGCGTCCGTTTCACTGGCCGAGATGGTGGCAGTGAGGTCGATACGCAGCTCGGCGACCACTTCCAGCTTGTCGAGGTGGCCGTCGCGCGTGACCACCAATTGATACTGTGGCGCCAGCTTCGGCATTTTGAGGATCAGCTCTTCGATCTGCGTGGGGAAGACGTTCACGCCGCGGATGATCAGCATGTCGTCCGAGCGGCCGGTGATCTTGCCGATGCGGCGCATCGAGCGCGATGTCGGCGGCAGCAAGCGGGTCAGGTCGCGCGTGCGGTAGCGGATGATGGGCAGCGCTTCCTTCGACAGCGAGGTAAACACCAGCTCGCCCTCTTCGCCGTCCGGCAGCACTTCGCCCGTTTCCGGATCGATGATTTCCGGGTAAAAATGGTCTTCCCAGATGACGGGACCGTCCTTGCTTTCGATGCATTCGGATGCCACGCCAGGGCCCATCACTTCGGACAGGCCGTAGATGTCGACGGCGTCGATGCCGGCACGCGCCTCGATTTCCGAGCGCATGGCGTCCGTCCACGGCTCGGCGCCGAAGATGCCCACCTTCAGCGACGATTCGGCCGGGTCCAGACCCTGGCGCGTGAATTCCTCGATGATGTTGAGCATGTACGATGGCGTAACCATGATGATCGACGGTTTGAAATCCTGGATCAGTTGCACCTGCTTTTCCGTCTGCCCGCCGGACATCGGAATGACCGTGCAACCCAGGCGCTCGGCGCCGTAATGCGCGCCCAGGCCGCCCGTGAACAGGCCATAGCCGTAGGAGATATGCACCATGTCTCCCGCGCGGCCGCCGCCGGCGCGGATCGAGCGCGCCACCACGTTGGCCCAGGTATCGATGTCGTTCTGCGTGTAGCCGACCACCGTGGCCTTGCCCGTGGTGCCGCTGGACGCGTGGATGCGCACCACCTGCTCGCGCGGCACGGCGAACAGGCCGAACGGATAATTGTCGCGCAAGACTTTTTTATCGGTGAACGGGAATTTGGCCAGGTCGGACAGCGATTTCAGGTCGTCCGGATGCACGCCCGCTTCGTCAAAAGCGGCGCGGTAATGGGGCACGTTGTCATACGCGTGCTTGAGCGTCCATTTCATGCGTTCGAGCTGCAGCGCCTGCAGTTCATCCTTGCTGGCGCGCTCGATCGGCTCGAGGTCATTCGGTGCTGGGGTTCTCTGGACCATCTCTGTCTCCTGATTCGGTTCTATAACTATGTAATTCGTTCCGGCAGTTCAAGCCTGCTCTCGTACCTTCAATTGCTGATGACTTCACCCGCCACGCGAATCGACTTGCCACGGAAGAGCGCGATGGCGCGCCCTTCCTGGTTGCTGACCTTGACGTCGTAGACGCCGCTCTTGCCGGCCAGCGCCTGCTCGACGGCGTGCGCCGTCAGCACGTCGCCTTCGCGGCCCGGCGCCAGGTAATCGATGGTGCAGCCGGCTCCCACGGTGTTCATGTTGTAGCTGTTGCAGGCAAAGGCGAAGGCGCTGTCGGCCAGGGCAAAGATAAAACCGCCATGGCAGGTCTGGTGGCCATTGAGCATGTCTGGACGCACCGTCATCGTCATGCGCGCATGGCCGGGTCCCACTTCGGCCAGGGCGATGCCCATGGCGGCGGTGGCGTTATCGCGCGACAGCATGGAGGCAGCGGCCGCTTCGGCCAGGGCTTGTGCGGTCATGTTGTGGTCTTCATTCGGCATAGAAGCGATCTCCATTGGCAAGTTTGCGGCGCAGCAGCGGCGAGACCCGGTAGCGGTCTTCGCCATAGCCTTGCGCCAGGTGGTGCAGCACCGACACGATGTGCTGGACGCCGACGGCATCGGCCCAGGCCAGCGGTCCACGCGGATAATTGACGCCCTTCTGCATGGCGATATCGACGGCGGCCACCGTGCACACGCCCTGGTTGACGGCGTCGGCCGCCTCGTTGGCCAGCATGGCGACAGTGCGCATGACGGCCAGGCCAGGCACGTCGTCCAGGCGCGTGACGATGAAACCGGCCGCCTGGAACAGGCCGACGACGGCCGCATAGGCGGCGTCGCTGCACTGGTCGGCGCGGGCCACGGCAATGCGCCTGGCACCGGCGTAATCGAGCGCCAGGTCGAACAGCACCGTGTCCGGATGCTGGTTGTCGTGCGCGCGCTGGGTGGCGCTACGGCCATCGGTCAGGTAAATCGCGGCGCCATGGCAATGCAGGGCCGGCGCCTCATCGTGCGCCTGGCCTTCCTGCGTCACGCGGCGGCTGACGGTGATGCCCGCCTGCTCCAGGCGCTGCACCAGGCTGTGGATGATGCCGCTGTGGCCACGGCCATCGCCACCGATGGCGGCCGACAGGGCGACGAATTCTGGCTTGGCCTGCGCGCCTTCCGCCTGCGCCACGGGGGCAACGGCGCCTTCGCCATACAGGTAAAAACCGCGGCCCGATTTGCGGCCGAGGAAACCGGCGTTGACCATTTCCTGCTGCAGCACGGACGGCGTGAAGCGCGGATCGTTGAAATAGGCGCCGAACACGGATTGCGTGACGGAGAAATTGACGTCATGGCCGATCAGGTCCATCAGCTCGAATGGCCCCATGCGGAAACCGCCCGCTTCGCGCAGCACGGCATCGATGGTGGCGGCGTCACCCGCCTGTTCGTTCAGCAGGCGCCAGCCTTCCGCGTAAAACGGACGAGCGACACGGTTGACGATGAAGCCGGGCGTCGATTTTGCATGCACGGGGTTCTTGCCCCAGGCAATCGACGTGTCATACACGGTGGCGGCCACTGGCTCGCTGGTGGCCAGGCCACTGATCACTTCGACCAGCGCCATCAGGGGTACGGGATTAAAGAAATGCATGCCGACCAGGCGTTCCGGGCGGCGCAGCTTGGCGGCGATGGCCGTGACGGAAATCGACGACGTATTCGTCGCCAGGATGCAGTCGTCGCCGACCAGCGCTTCCAGTTCCGCGAACAGGCCGCGCTTGACGTCGAGGTTTTCCACGATGGCTTCCACCACCAGGGATGCATCGCTCACATCGGCCAGGCTGCCGGCCGCCTGCAGGCGCGCCGTGGCGGCAGTAGCTTCGTCAAACGTCATGCGACCCTTCTCGGCCAGCTTCGCATACATCTTGCCGATATCGGCCAGCGCCTTGCTGACGGCTTCTGCGCGCGTGTCGTACAGTTTTACGCGGTAACCGGCGGCGGCGGCCACCTGCGCGATGCCGGCGCCCATGGCGCCGCTGCCGATGACGGCGACGATACTGTTGTTGTCCAAAGCTGCCATATCAATGTCCCTTGAATTGCGGTGCGCGCTTTTCCATGAAGGCGGCAACGCCTTCGCGGTAATCGTCGCTGTTACCGAGATCGCTCATCATGCGCGCTTCCAGCGCCAGCTGCTGCGGCAAGGTATTGGCGCCGCTGGCGGCCAGTGCCTGCTTGGTGTAGGCCAGGCCCTTGGTCGGCGCCGTGGAAAAGTGCACGGCCAGCTTGCGCGTTTCTTCCGCCAGTTGGGCATCCTCGACGCATTTCCAGATCAAGCCCCAGTCTTCCGCTTTTTCCGCCGTCAGTTTTTCACCGAGCATGGCCAGGCCCATGGCGCGCGCGGAACCGATCAGGCGTGGCAGGAAGAAGGTGCCGCCCGTGTCCGGGATCAGGCCCAGCTTGCAGAACACTTCGACGAAGCTGGCCGACTTGCCGGCGATGACGATGTCGCAAGCCAGCGCCAGGTTGGCGCCCGCGCCGGCGGCCACGCCGTTGACGGCGCAGATCACGGGCATCGGCAGCGCTTTCAGGGCCAGCACCAGCGGCGCATAGTTCTTTTCCACCGACTCGCCCAGGTCCACGCCCTTCGAGCCGGGTTCCACGGCGCGGTCGGACAGATCCTGGCCCGCGCAAAAGCCGCGGCCCGCGCCCGTCAGCACGAAGACGCGCACGGTACTGTCGGCGTTCACTTTCGCAATCGCGTCGCGCACTTCCTCGTGCATGGCTTGCGTAAAACTATTGAGTTTGTCGGGACGGTTCAGGGTCAGCGTGGCGATGCCCTGCTCGATGGTAAAGAGGATGTTTTGGTAGGTCATGGCGTCTCGCTTGTGTAATAGGTAAGGCAGGGCCCGTGCCCTGCACCGGCTTATTCAGCCTGGTCGAAGTCGACCACGACCTTGTCTGTGAGAGGAAAACTCTGGCAGCTGAGGACAAAGCCGCGCGCCACTTCGTAGTCTTCCAGCGCGTAGTTGACATCCATTTCGACTTTGCCGTCGAGGATCTTGCAGCGGCAGGTCGAACATACGCCGCCCTTGCACGAGTAGCGCATGTCGATGCCTTGGCGCAGGCCCGCGTCGAGGATGGATTCCTTGTCCTTGTCCATCGTGAAGGTGGTGTGGTTGCCATCCATAATGACGGTCACTTCCGTTTCCTGCACCACGCCCGCGTCGAGCTGCGCGCGCGGCTTGTGGGCGTTTTTCGGGATGCTGGCGGCGAACAGTTCGATCTTGATATTCTGCTTGGGCATGCCGGCAGCCTGCAGGGCAGCGGAGACACCGAGCATCATGTCTTCCGGGCCGCAGATGAAGGCGTTGTCGTAGTCTTCGACTTTGATCCAGTGCTGCAGGAATTGCTCGCATTTTTCCTGCGTGATGCGGCCGTTGAACAATTCGATGTCCTGCTGCTCGCGGCTCATCACGTAGACCAGGTTCAAACGCTCCAGGTACACGTCCTTCAAGTCCGTCAATTCTTCCTTGAAGATGACGGACGACGAGGCGCGGTTACCGTAGAACAGGGTGAAGCGGCTCAAGGGTTCCGTCAGCAGGGTGGTCTTGATGATGGAGAGGATGGGCGTGATGCCGCTGCCGGCCGCGAACGCCAGGTAGTGCTTGCGGTTGACGCAGTCGAGCGGCACGTTGAAGTGGCCCATGGGCGGCATCACCTCGATGGTGGCGCCGGCTTTCAGGGTATCGTTCGCCCAGGTGGAGAAGGCGCCGCCCGGCGTGCGCTTGATGGCCACGCGCAGGGTGCCGTCCTGCACCGCCGAGCAGATGGAATACGAGCGGCGCACGTCTTCCGCATTGATATTGGCGCGCAGGGTCAGGTGCTGGCCCTGCTGGAAGCGGAACTGCTGCTGCAGCTCGGCTGGCACGTCGAACGTGACGGCGATGGTGTCGCGCGTTTCGTTGCGCACGTTCGCTACGCACAGCGGATAAAATTTACTCATGCTTCATCTCCAGTTTCTTCGGAACGTGTGCCTGATTTTTTTAGTGGCACTTGAAGTAGTCAAACGGTTCGCGGCAAGCCAGGCACTTGTACAGGGCCTTGCACGGCGTGGAGCCGAACTGGCTGGTCAGTTGCGTATGCGTCGAGCCGCAGTTCGGGCAGATCACGTCCAGCTTTGGCATCGTTTGGCGCTTGACGCCACCTTTCAAGCCGCTGATGTCGATCACCTGCTGCTGCGGCGGGGCGATGCCATAGCCTTTCAGCTTGGCCTTGCCCGCTTCGCTCATCCAGTCCGTGGTCCACGCGGGCGCCAGCTGGTTCACCAGGGTCACCTTGGCCACCCCATGGCTGCGCAAGGCATCCGTGACGGCGTCGGCGATCACCTGCATGGCCGGGCAGCCCGAATACGTGGGCGTGATCGTCACGATGCATGCGTCGCCATCCGTGACTTCGACGGCGCGCACGATGCCCAGGTCCACCACCGAAATGACGGGGATTTCCGGGTCCGCGACGTCGCCGAGCCAGGCCCAGACCTGGGCGGCGTCCAGCGCCGCAGCGCCAGCGGCCGTGTTCATTACCACTCCGCCCCGGGATAGGCGCGCTGCAGGAACTGCATCTCGGCCAGGATAAACCCCAGGTGCTCCGTGTGCGTTCCCTGCTTGCCGCCCTTTTGCATCCAGGCGTCGGGCGCCGGCATGACAAGCGTCGCCTCGGCGAAGATCTCGGCCACGTGCTCCAGGAAAGCCCGGCGCAGCACGTCCGATGGCGGCGCGATGCCGGCGGCAACCATGGCCTGGTCGACGGCGTCGTACTTGAACATCTCGCCCGTGTACATCCACAGCTTGTCGGCGGCAGCCTGCGTCCTGGCATGGCTGTCGGCCGTGCCGTCGCCGAGGCGCACGATCAGGTCACCGCTGCGGCGCAGGTGATAGGTCACTTCCTTGATCGACTTTTGCGCCACTTCGACGATGCGCGCATCCGTCGATTTCGTCAGTTCCAGCAGCTGGAAGTAGTGCCAGCTGTCGAAGAAGAACTGGCGCATCATGGTGTCGGCATAGTTACCGTTCGGCTGTTCGACCAGCAGGCAGTTCTTGAAATCGTGGGCGTCGCGCAGGAAGGCGATGTCGTCCTCGTCGCGGCCCGCGTTTTCCAGTTCGGCCGCATAGCTGAACCATAGACGCGTCTGGCCCAGCAAGTCCAGCGCCACGTTGGTCAGCGCCATGTCTTCCTCCAGTGCCGGCCCCTTGCCGCACAGCTGCGACAGCTGCTGGCTGAGGATCAGGGCATTGTCGCCCAGGCGCAGCAAGTAGTTAACTTTGTCATCCATTGCCGGCGCTCCCATCACAGGTTCTTGACTTCTTCCGGCATCGGGAAGAAGGTGGGATGACGGTACACCTTGCTGTTCGACGGCTCGAACAGGGCGCCCTTGTCGCCGGGGCTGCTGGCGACGATATCGGCCGCGCGCACCACCCAGATGCTCACGCCTTCATTGCGGCGCGTGTAGACGTCGCGCGCATGGTTGACCGCCATGGTGGCGTCGGAAGCGTGCAGGCTGCCCACATGCTTGTGCGCCAGGCCGTGCTGGCTGCGGATGAAAACTTCCCACAAAGGCCATTCTTTGCTCATGTTGCTATCCCCTATCTGTCTTATGTATTTACGCTGCCGCTTTGTTAGCAGCTTGCTTGTCTGCATACGCGACCAAGGCATCGCGGAACCATTCGCCGTCTTCATACGCTTTCACGCGCGTTTGCAGGCGTTCGCGGTTGCATGGGCCATTGCCCTTCAGGACATTGTTGAACTCGGACCAGTCGATCTCGCCGAATTCATAGTGGCCCGTTTCCGCATTGAATTTCAGGTCGGGATCGGGCACGGTCAGGCCCAGGTATTCGATTTGCGGCACGGTCTGGTCGACCATGCGCTGGCGCAATTCATCGTTCGAGAACAGCTTGATGCGCCATTGCGCCGATTGGGCGCTGTTGACGGAAGCGGCGTCGGACGGGCCGAACATCATCAGCGATGGCCACCACCAGCGGTTCAGCGCATCCTGCGCCATGGCTTTCTGCGCCGGCGTACCCTTGCACAGCGACATCATGATGTCGTAGCCCTGGCGCGCATGAAATGATTCTTCCTTGCAGACGCGGATCATGGCGCGCGCATACGGCCCATACGAGCAGCGGCAAAGGGGAATCTGGTTGATGATGGCGGAACCGTCGACCAGCCAGCCGATGGCGCCCATGTCGGCCCACGACAGGGTCGGATAATTAAAGATGCTGGAATACTTGGCTTTGCCCGAGTGCAAGGCGGCCAGCAAGTCGTCGCGCGACACGCCCAGGGTTTCCGCGGCGCTGTACAGGTACAGGCCGTGGCCCGCTTCGTCCTGGATCTTGGCCAGCAGGATCGATTTGCGTTTCAGGGTCGGCGCGCGCGTGACCCAGTTACCTTCGGGCAATTGGCCGACGATTTCCGAGTGCGCGTGCTGCGAAATCTGGCGGATCAGGGTCTTGCGGTAGGCATCCGGCATCCAGTCCTTGGCCTCGATCTTGATGCCTTCGTCGATGCGTGCCTGGAAAGCGCGCTCTTCTTGACCCATGTCGTCGAGGGAACGGACGTTCTTGAGGCCGGTTTCAACCATTTGTGCGTACATGATCTGTCTCCCATGTCTTTGATTTTGCGCAGCAACGCGGTGCGATGAACAGATAATACGATACAAAAAACGATTTGCATACACTTGATATGAATCATTTTAAAAATTCGTATCTTGTGCAGCTTTTTTGTGCGTATGATATTGCTGATGAGAAAACACTACAGAGCGCCACCAGCGCTTCCGGCAAATTATTGCCGCGCTACCCGCGCAGCCAAGTAAACTGCTGCTTTTATTGATTCGACCGCAACACGGCCAGACCGGAACCACATGAAGAACACCCGCTGCACGGCATGGATAGCCGATTTCCTGGAAAGCGACCCACCGCGCTCGAAGTCCCTGGTGATGACCATCTTTGGCGACGCCATCGTGCCGCGCGGCGGCGCCATCTGGCTGGGCAGCCTGATCGAACTGCTGGCGCCATTCGGCGTCAACGACCGTTTATTGCGTACCAGCGTGTTCCGCCTGGCGCAGGAAGGCTGGCTCAGCTCGCAGCGCGATGGCCGCCGCAGCGCCTATACGATACGCCCGGAGGCGCTGGCCCGCTTCGAACGCGCCTATCGCCGCATTTATGCACCGCTGGTCGTGCACTGGGATGGCAGCTGGACCCTGGTGATCGGGCCGGCCGGCAGCATCGGCGCTGCCGAGCGGGGGGCGCTGCGCAAGGAATTATTGTGGGCGGGCTATGGTTTGATCTCTCCCGGCATCTTTGGCCATCCGGCCAGCAATACGGAGGCGCTGGAAGATATCCTCGTGCGCAACGAGGTGCAGGGCAAGCTGTATGTTTGCCACACAACAGAGTTGCCGGGCGTCAGCACGCGCCCCCTGCGCGACATGGTGGGCGACTGCTGGGACTTGTCGGAAGTGATGGCTGGCTACGAAAAATTCATCGCCAGCTTCCAGCCGCTGCTGACCCTGCTGCAAGAAGCGCCCGTGTTCGATGCCGAGCAAGCGTTCGTCATCCGCTCACTGCTGACGCACGCCTACCGCCGTGTGCAGTTGCACGACCCGCAATTGCCCGTCGAACTGCTGCCCGAGCCGTGGCCGGGCACGCAAGCCTATGCCCTGGCGCGCGACCTCTACCGCCTTACCTACGCGGCGGCAGAGGAACATATTCTGGCCACCCTGCGGCGCGAGGATGAGCAGGCGGCATCTGTCGAGCCATGGTTTTTTGAACGTTTCGGCGGACTGAACACCTGACAAAACGTCCATGGCGGCGTTGCAGGGCCTGGGCGTACGTTCGTACTGCCTGCGGCCCTGCGCCTTGCCCTGGCCATTTTTCAGGCGTTCAGGATTTGCTCACTACTGCGTTCACTGCTTGTTCATGGCGACGACCTGCTTGGCCCCCGCCAACAAATCCTGCCCCAGCTTTTCCAGCGCATTGGCCTGCACCAGCATGGTGTCGAGGATGGCGGCATTGAAGGTGAATTCGGCCGGCGTCGTGTAGCCGGGGAAACGTATGATGCGCAGCAATTCCTGCAAGGTCGTACCCTTGCCCAGGTGCGCCAGGGCATCGCTGAGGGCGCTGACTTTCTTTTCCAGTTCGCGTATGTGTTTGCCGTTGTCATCCATGATGCTCTCCCCGTATTGGAGCTATCACGTTAGCAAAGCGCGTCCATCGTCGTTTGCGCCAGCACAAAGACCACCGCAAAACAGGTATCATCGCGCCATTGCACACGATGCAAAACCCATACGTTTTTATCAGGAACACACATGACCATTAAAATCAGCCAGCAATTCGATGCCGGCGCGATCGAGGTGCTGCGCGCCGACGATGCCCAATCCATCGAGCTGAACATCCGCAAGGATTCCCACGCCGACATCACGCAGTGGTTTTACTTCCGCCTGCAAGGCGCACAAGGCGAGGCATGCACGATCCGCTTCATGAATGCAGGCAAGTCAGCCTACCCGGACGGCTGGAAAGATTACCAGGCCGTGGCCAGCTACGACCGCGAAACCTGGTTCCGCGTGCCCACCAGCTTTGATGGCACCGTGATGACTATCGAACACACGCCCGAGGAAGAAAGCGTGTACTACGCCTACTTCGAGCCATACCCATGGGACCGCCACCTGGCCCTGATCGACAGCGCGCAAGCGTCGCCGCTGGTACGCTTGATCGACCTGGGTAGCACCGTCGAAGGCCGCGACATGAACCTGCTGGTGGTCGGTGACGCCGATGCAGAGAAGAAAGTCTGGATCATCGCGCGTCAGCATCCCGGTGAAACGATGGCCGAATGGTTTGTTGAAGGCATGCTCGAAGCCTTGCTGGACCAGGCCAATCCGTTTGCCCGCCAGTGCCTGCAGGACGCCGTCTTCTATGTGGTGCCGAACATGAACCCGGACGGTTCCGTGCACGGCAACCTGCGCACCAACGCGGCCGGCGCCAACCTGAACCGCGAATGGATGACGCCGACCATGGAGCGCAGCCCGGAAGTGTTCCTGGTAAAACAAAAAATGCATGAAATCGGCTGCGACCTGTTCCTCGACGTGCATGGCGACGAAGGCTTGCCTTACGTCTTCGTGGCTGGCAGCGATGCGCTGGAAAATTTCACGCCGGCACAAAAGGCCGAGCAAGACCGCTTCATCGCCGACTTCAAGGTGGCCAGCCCCGACTTCCAGGATGAACACGGCTATGAAGACGGCCCGTTCACGCCGGAAGTGCTGACCATGGGTTCGCCCCATATCACCCACGCCTTCGGCTGCCTGTCGCTGACCCTGGAACTGCCGTTCAAGGACAACGCCAACGATCCCGATCCGCAAACGGGCTGGAGCGGCGCCCGCAGCGCCGCCCTGGGCGCTGCCGTATTGCAACCGATCCTGGCCACCTTGCGCGCTTAAGCCTTACCGCAGTCACGCGGCCCGACCTCGCAGGCGGGCCGCGCTTTTCTCTCAGCCCTTGGCTACCTTGCGCAAGGCTTCCACCAGCCGGTCCAGATGCGACTCGGGCGTAAAGATGCCCGGCGTCACGCGCACGCAAGCGCCGGAAGCGAGACCGTCGCGCGGCACGGCAAAGATGCCGTGTTCCTGTACCAGCTTTTTCGACAGCGCATAGCTGTCGGCCACGCTCGTCTTGCCCTTCAGGCGGAACGAAGCGATGGCGCTCGTCAGGCGCGGATCGGCTGACGCCAGCACCTCGATGCCTTCGATGGCGCGCGCCGCTTCCACCCAGCGGTTGCGCAGCAGCCGCAGCCGCGCCTGCTTGTTGGCCACGCCGATCTGCGCATGCAAGTCCAGCGCCACCGGCAAGCTCAGATAAGCGGCGAAATTGACCGTGCCCGTGTGCACGCGCGTGCGGATATCGTCGCCCGCCTTTTCTCCCCGCAGTTCCCCCATGTACGGATCGATATCGGCCACCCTGCCCCGCTTGATATACGCAGCGCCCACGCCGACGGGCGCGCCTATCCATTTATGCAGGTTAATGCCGGCAAAATCCGCCTGCAGGTCAGGAATCGTCATGTCCAGCTGGCCGAAGCCGTGCGCCGTATCGACGATCACGTCGATGCCCCGTGCGCGTGCCAGGCGGCTGATCTCGGCCACGGGCAAGACCATGCCGTTGCGGTGATTGACGTGCGTGAGCAGCATCAGTTTCAAGGTCGGATGGCGTTCCATGGCAGCAACATAGGCGGCGATGACGCCATCATGCGTAAACGGTTCCGGCATGGCAATCGACACGACTTGGGCGCCGCGCCGCTGCTGCAGCCAGCGCGTGACGGTGATCATATTGTCGTAATCGATGTCCGCGTACAGCACCGTATCGCCGGGACGCAAGCGGTTATAGCCGGCGATCAGGACTTGCAGCGCTTCCGTGGCGCCCCGCGTCAGCACGATTTCATCGATGCCCACACCCAGCGCCCTGGCCGCCGCCGCGCGCGCCGCCTCGAAGTCGGCCGGAAAGCGCATGCGCGCATACCAGGCATTGTCGCGGTTGACCATGGCCAGCTGCTGCTCGTAGTGGCGCAGCACGGGCCTGGCCATCGAACCCCAGAAAGCATTGTCGAGTTGCACGATGGCATCGGTCGTGTCGTACTGCGCGGCCACGGCCTGCCAGTAAGCCTGGTTGCTGGCCAGGGCATCCGGCGTGGTGCCGGCCGGCACCGATGGCAAGGACGAAGGCAGGGCGGCAGATGCTGCCGCAGCCGATCCTGCGCCCGCCGCCATGGGCAGCGCTGCCGCCAGCGAACCCGCGCGCAACAGGGCGCGGCGTTGTGGATTCATCGTCATCTCCCTTAGAATTTCACTTTGTACTCGACGTACAGGTTACGCCCGTCCGTGTCGTACGGCGCATTGCGCGAATAGATCAGACCGCGGCTGGCCTGGAAGGTTGCTTCGTCAGGATACTTGTCCAGCACGTTGTCGATACCCACGCGCACGGACTGCTTGTCGCTGATCTTGTAGCTGGCCGCCAGGTCGAGGAATTGCATGGCGCCAAAACGCTGGAAGATATCGCCCGTGGCATTGCCGGAATTGTCCGTCCACGCGCCGTAATAGCGCACGCGAGCCAGGGTATTCCAGTTGCCCAGGTCATAGTTGCCGCTGATGGTGGCTTTCTGGCGCGGCAAGCGCTCCTCGAAGACCTGGCGCTGGGCCGCATTCGTCACCAGGCTGGACTTGCCGTCGTCGACTTTCGTCGTGTTGTAGTTGTAGGCCAGGGTCAGGTTCAGCTTGCCGTCGCCGATACGGCTCAGGTGGCTGCCGACGATATCGATGCCGCGCGTGGTGGTGTCGAAGTCATTCGTGAAATAGCTGACCGAGGTGTAACGCAGCGGATTAGCCACGCCGGCCGGCACGGCAAACGCGGCGGACGTGCTGAAGCGGTCGCTGACCTTGATGTCATACACGTCGACGGAACCGGAGAAGCCCGCCGATGTCTTCCACGTAAAGCCCAGCGACAGGTTCTTCGATTTTTCCGGCTTCAATGCCTTGGCGCCCAGCAGGATGGCCAGCGGATCGTTGTTGGCCAGGCGGCCGCTGGTAAACAGCAGCAGGGTCTTGGTGTCGAGGCCTTGATTCGTGCTGTTGGTGTTCGACTGGCCCGGCGTTGGCGCACGGAAACCTGTCGAGTAGGAACCGCGCAAGGCCATGTCTTCTCTCAAGGCATAGCGGGCCGACAACTTGCCGTTGACGGTGCTGCCGAATTCCGAGAAATGTTCATAGCGGGCCGCGCCGCCCAGGCTCAGGGCCTTCGTGACGGGCACTTCCACGTCCAGATAGGCCGCATAGCTGTCCTGGCCCCAGCTGCCCGCCTGGCGGTCGCTGAAGCCTGGCGCGCCATTCGCATTCGCGTCGAGGCCGATGGCCGCGCCCGGCCCCACCGTCCAGGACGCCACGTCGCCCGCCTTCACGCCATAGGTTTCATTGCGCGCCTCCGCGCCGAAGGCGATGTTGACCGGTTGCGGCAGGGACGCTACGGGCAATTCATAGTTGAAGTTGGCGTTGAGAATCTTTTCCACCTGCGACAACTGGCCCAGGTAAAACGATGTCGGGCTGCCCTGTCCCATCGAGGCGTTGATGGAATTGGCCAGGTTGTAATCGATGCGGTTGCGCCCCCAGGACGCGCTCACGTCCCAGCCGAAGCGGTCGTTGAAATGACCGCGCACGCCGGCCACCACCTGTACATCATCCTGCTCGTTCGAATAGCTGGGGCTGAAGCCCAGCGGATAGATGCTGCGCAAGTCCCAGCCAGGGAACAGGCTGCTGGTTTTATACGCGCCCGTGCTGGTGTCCGGGTTGCGCCAGTTGAAATCCGAGGTGCCGTCACTGCGGCTGAACAGACCGAAACCGTACAGTTCCGTCGTGTCGGACAGGGCCATGCTGGCGTTGAAGCCGATGCGCTTGCTGTCGAGTTCCGGCTGGCCCCAGCGCTGCACGGGATTCGGTACCTTCAGTTCCGGATGCGCATTCTGAAAAGCAATCGCGTCGGCCCGCTGGCGCGTGCGCGACGTGGGGTCGGACTTGGCCAGCGCGCCGAAAATCGTCGCCTTGCCCGTCTCGCCAAAGGCAAAGCCCGTCTTCAGGTTCACTTCATTGCCCTTGCCGTCGCCTTCCGAATATTGCGAATGGTGCACGGAGACCTCCGTGCCGAGCGTATCGTCGAGAATGATATTGATCACGCCGGCAATCGCATCGGAGCCGTACTGGGCGGAAGCGCCGTCGCGCAGCACCTCGATGCGCTTGATGGCGGAGACGGGAATCTGCGCCAGGTCCGGCGCCTGCGCGCCGCGCGCGCCGAGCAAGGCGCTGCGGTGAAAACGCTTGCCATTGACCAGCACCAGTGTCTGGTCCGGCGACAGGCCGCGCAAGGTGGCGGGGCGCACGAACACTTGCCCGTCAGCCATCGGCAGACGCTGCACCACGTATGAAGGCACGAGTTGCGCCAGCACATCGTTCAAGTCCGACGATTCAACGGCGCCGATATCTTCGCGGTTGAACACATCCACGGGCGCCATGGTGTCGAACTGCGTGCGGTTGCTGCCGCGCGTGCCCGTCACGATCACGGCTTGCGGAGCTTCACTGGCGTCGCTGGCGGAAGCTGGCGCAGCGGGCGCGGCGCCATGGGCTTGGGCCGGATGGGCGAACAGGGCGTTCATGGCACACAACAGGGCCACCGCGCGGGCGATGCGGGTACGGGAGTAGGTCATGGAGAGGGTCACTATGCAGGTTGAATCAACAACAACGCGTCACGGCAAGACTCGCATCTTGCATGAAATATCACGAAGTTCAGCTTACTTACATTAAAAGCATCTAAATAGCGCAGATAACGTCAGATGGCGACATCATACGAAGGCAATATTTCATCCGTATGACGAGCTGATCACTACTACCAAGCCGCCGCATGCACACTGCCCCGGCGGCCGGCGGCGACTGGCATTCCCCTGACCGCCAGTTTGCATTCGCGCGCAGAGAGAAACATGCGGTGGCAGCGAGAGGGCAAATGGGGGGCAACAACGAGACAATTCGATAGATTTCCTACAATCAACACTCCCTATAATGCGACCGCGCAACGACACGCATGCTTGTCGCTATATTAGGTTGTGAAGATGAAGAAACAAACCATACTGTGCGCGCTCGTCAGCCTGCTCACCCTCTCCGCTTGCGGCGGCGGAGGTAGCGGAGGTAGCGGCGGGAATGGCAGCAATCCGGATCCTAAACCGGTGGTGCCACCGACACCGGTGCTGGCATCCATCAATGCCGCAGATGCATTAAAGAAATTCCTGGGCAGCGACCTGACCATCTCGAATCTGGCCTCCAATGATGGCTATCTGGGGTCGGCGATGTTAATCGTCAGCCAGGAATTCGGACAGCCTGCACCATTCATTACCAATGGCGTATCGCAACAAGCGGCGTCCGTCAAAGTCATTTCACTGCTGCGCAGCAATGCCAGCGGCAAGCTGCTATACCGGAACACCTGGAAACTGCATCTGGACGCAAACATGCAGCCCATCGGCATGGCACTCGGCTATGCCGATGCCGGCTACAAAGCGTGCATGTCCGTCACGGGCCACGAAGCATTGCCCGCTCTCAGCAATGCATCCGGCACGTATTTTTCGGGCGTGCAAACGTCGGCGTATGTCGAAGGTTTCAAAGCGGGGAAGTACGCGAATTACTGCGACCCCAGCGCCACCACGACCACCAATGTGGAATGGTCGGTTGCGGCAGGTTCGCCAAATCCCTATTTCTGCCTGGCCATGCCTGGCAGCATGTCCAAGACCAAGACGCGGATCTGCGTTCCAGTCGATGCGGCCGGCACGCAGAATAATTCCGCATGGGTCCGACTTTACAACGAGGACGGCAGTGTCGCGATCGACTACAAGAACACGGTCCTGAATAAACCGGTGGAACAATTGGGAACCGCCGTCGATGCCAACAACTATTGGTACGGCGCCGTATGGCGTCCGCAAGACGGCTATGTCTACCAGCGCTACCAGGATAGCAAATTTGCATCCGAGCAAGCATGCAGGGACCAGACGGCAATTAACTGGAAAGCCACCTGGGACGCCTCGAATATTGCGTGGATGTGCGTCAACGTCAAAACGACGTAGAACGGTAAGGTAGTCCCCCGGCCTGCCGGCAACCATGCCGCCGGCCGGGGTGTGTCAGGGCGGGGCTTAACCGCCCGCCACCACCATGCTCTCGATGAGGATGGAGCCGGTTTCCTTGGTGCCGCGGCGCAAGGCGTCCGCGCCCACGGCCACGATGTTGCGCAGCATGTCCTTCATGTTGCCGGCGATGGTGATTTCTTCCACCGGATACTGGATCACGCCGTTTTCCACCCAGAAACCGGAGGCGCCGCGCGAATAGTCGCCCGTCACGTAATTGGTTCCTTGTCCCATCAGTTCCGTCACCAGCAAGCCCGTGCCCAGCTTTTTCAGCATGGCACTAAAATCGTCGCTGGCTGCCGTCTGCTTCGAAGTCAGGTACAGATTGTGCGAGCCGCCCGCGTTGCCCGTCGTCTGCATTCCCAGCTTGCGGGCCGTGTAAGTCGACAGGAAATAGCCTTGCACCACGCCATCCTTGACGACGTCGCGGCTGACGGTTTTCACGCCCTCTTCATCGAACGGGGCCGAACCGACGCCGCCGATCACGTGCGGGTCTTCGAATATCTGCACGTGCGACGGCAGCACTTGCGTGCCCAGGGAATCGTTCAGGAAAGTGGACTTGCGGTACAGGGCGCCGCCCGAGGTCGCTTGCACGTAGGTACCGAGCAAACCGGCCGCCAGCGGCGCCTCGAACAGCACGGGACAGGTGCGCGTGCCCAGCTTGCGCGCGTTCAGGCGCGACAGGGCGCGCTCGGCGGCGTAGCGGCCGATGGCTTCCGGGCTCGACATTTTGGAGGCGTCGCGCACGGACGAATACCAGTCGTCGCGCTGCATCTTGGCGCCCTTGCCGGCGATGGGCGCCACGGACAGGGTGTGGCGCGAAAACGGGTAGCCGCCGATGAAGCCGCGCGAATTGGCGGACACAAAGTGCGATTGCTGCACGTGCACACCGGCGCCTTCGCTGTTCGTGATGCGCGGATCGACGGCAAACGCGGCCGCTTCGGCCCGCTGGGCCAGCACGACGGCTTCCTCGGCGGAAATGAGCCAGGGATAGAACAGTTGCAAATCGCGGGGGGCCATTTCCAGCATGTCGGCGTCGGCCAGTCCCGCGCAATCGTCCTCGGCCGTGAAACGGGCGATGTTGTAGGCGGCGTCCACCGTGGCGCGCAGGGCGGACGGCGAGAAATCGGAGGTGCTGGCATTGCCGCGCTTCTTGCCCACAAACACGGTCACGCCCATGCCCTTGTCCTTGTTTTGCTCGATCGTTTCGATCTTGCCTTTTCGGACAGAAACGGACAGGCCACCGCCTTCGCTGACTTCGACGGCAGCGTCGGTGCCGCCCGCTTCCCGCGCAAAAGACAACACATCACGGGCTAGTTGCTGCAATTGCTCTTGACTATGGGTAAATACGGAGTCGTTCATGCGCTGTTTTCTTCGGAAAGCCGCTAAAAAGGTTATCATAGCAGTCGTTTACAGTTTACAGGTGCGGCCTACGCGGCCAATCCCGCCTTATCATGCCAAATCCAAACCGGGGAGCTTGCGGCTTCCAATCGACCGAATTCGAACAGGAATATGAACGTCCTTCGAAGTCGGAACTCAAGCGCCAGATGACCGTCCTGCAAAAGCTGGGCGAAGAACTCGTCAATGAGGCACGTGACCGCGTCAAGCGCGTCCCGATGCCGGAAGACGTGCGCGACGCCATTCTCGAATGCCAGCAAATCAAGGACCACGAAGGCCGCCGCCGCCAGCTGCAATACGTGGGCAAGAAGATGCGTACCCTGGATGAGGAAGAAGTTGCCGCCATCCAACGCACCATCGATAGCTGGAAAGGCTTGTCGAAAGCCGACACGGCCAATATGCACGCGATGGAGCGCCGCCGCGACAAACTCTTGACGGATGACAAGGCATTAACCGTCTTGCTGTCGGAAAACCCGGAACTGGACGTGCAGCACCTGCGCACCCTGATCCGCAATGCCCGCAAGGAGCAGGCCGAGAACAAGCCACCAAAAGCTTACCGTGAAATCTTCCAGATCTTGAAAGAGATCGCCAAGAAGAACAACAGCGGCAAGAAAGATGCCAATGAAGATGACGTTGAGCAAGAAGAAGACGAATAAACCCCAGCTCCAGGGCTTGGGTTGACAAAAACCGGGATCAGCCCGGTTTTTTTACGACATAGACAGGTGCCCCATGACCACGATAGAAGACGAATTGATTATCGGCCTCGTGTCGATCTCGGACCGCGCCAGCGGCGGCGTGTATGAAGACCTGGGCATCCCGGCCCTGGAAAGCTGGTTGTCCGCCGCCATCCGCACGCCTTTCCGCCTGGAAAAACGGCTGATCCCGGACGAGCGCTCGCAGATTGAAAACACCCTGATCGACATGGTCGACCTGAGCCACTGCCATCTGATCCTGACGACGGGCGGCACGGGCCCGGCGCGCCGCGATGTGACGCCGGACGCCACGCTCAGCGTCGGGACCAAGGAAATGCCCGGTTTCGGCGAACAGATGCGCCAGATCAGCCTGCGCTTCGTGCCGACGGCGATCCTCTCGCGCCAGGTGGCCGTGATCCGCGAGACGCCAGAGCGTGCCGCCCTGATCATGAACTTGCCGGGCCAGCCGAAAGCCATCAAGGAAACCCTGGAGGGACTGAAGGACGCTGACGGGAATCAATTGGTGAACGGCATCTTTGCCGCCGTGCCGTATTGCATCGACCTCATCGGCGGCCCCTACATGGAAACCGACCCGGCCATCTGCAAGGCCTTCCGTCCCAAATCGGCGCTGCGTCCGGCGCAACCTTTACCTGAGGAAAATACATGAGCACCTTGCTGGAAACCATAGAACTCGACAGCGCACCGAATCCCACCGTCTCCATCATCTGGATGCACGGCCTGGGCGCGGACGGCAACGACTTCGTGCCCCTGGTGAAGGAACTCGATTTGCGCGGCTGCCCCGCCATCCGCTTCATCTTCCCCAGCGCCGGCACCATGCCCGTCACCATCAACAACGGCTATGTGATGCGCGCCTGGTACGACATCCTCGTGAGCGACCTCGTGCGCCGCGAAGATGAAGGCGGCTTGCGCGCCTCGCAGGCACAGGTCGAAGCGCTGATCGCGCGCGAAAAGGCGCGCGGCATTCCCGCCAGCCGCATCATCCTGGCCGGCTTCTCGCAAGGCTGCGCCATGACCTTGCAAACGGGCTTGCGCCACGCGGAACCGCTGGCCGGCCTGATGTGCCTGTCCGGCTACCTGCCGCTGGCCGACAAGACGGCGGCCGAACGCACGCCGGCAAGCCTGCAGACGCCGATCTTCATGGCGCACGGCACGGCCGACCCCGTAGTCCCGATCGCCCGCGCGCAGCAGTCGCGCGACTTGCTCACCGACATGGGTTACAAGGTGGAATGGCACGAGTACATGATGCAGCACTCGCTGTGCCAGGAAGAGATCGACGCCATCGGTGCGTGGCTGAAAAAAGTGCTGGCATAAAACAAAACAGGCGCGGTATGCGCCGCGCCTGTTGTCTTGCCAAACGCCGGGAACGATCAGTTTTCCGGCGTTTTTTCATTCCAGATTTTCAGCATGTCGGGCGATGCTTCCGAGCGGATGCCGTTATCCGTCAGTATCGATTCCGTCGCTGCCAGCATGTCCTTGCGGGGCACGACGACCAATTCCGCATCGCGCTGCTGGAAACGGAACGTCAGCAACTCATCCGTCTGGTCGCGCAGCAAGGCCACCAGGTGCGCCAGGCTGCGCACGCGCACGCCATTGACGGAATCGACGACCGAGAAGAAACGGGTGCTGTAGCCATTCATCAGCTTGTGCGGGAAGAACGGCGCGGCGATCACCACCAGCTCTTCGCGCTCGCTGTCGGGCGCATCGCCGCGCCGCGTGGCCAGCGGATTGCCGGCAAACGCCATGCCGCCCAAAATCGTTGGGTTGCCATTCGGCGCCGCCATGAATTCCGTGGTGGCGCGCGAAAACACCATGGGGCCGAAGATGAAATAGGATGGGTAATTGCCCTGCAGGCCGGCAATGAGCATCGGGTGCGCGGCCGAGACGGGCACCTTGATTTTCAGGGGCGCGCCCTGGCGCACCACCGTCAACGGCAGTTCGCCATCTTTCGCCAGCTGCTGCACCCGGTACTGGAAACGCACGCGGCTGTTGGCATTCAGCTTGACCATGCCCTGGTTATCGATGGGAAAATCGCCGATATGCGTGATGACATCCCACTCCTTGAGCGGATAGGCGGCATCCTTGCTGGCCGGCGACATCACGACGGCGCCCTCGACGCCCTTGGCCAGTTTCAGGTAGGTGCGCAGCGCCGGATTTTCCAGCGTTTGCGTCACGTCGCGCATGGCCGGCTTGCCCTTGGGCGCGCCACTTTCCTGGTCGCGCAGGAACAGCTCGATTTCCTCGTTGGGGATGATGTAGCCGATGTTTTGCGCATTGAGCATGCCGGCAAAGGCCAGGCCGATCATCTTGTCGCCGGCAATCACGGGGCCGCCGCTATTGCCCGGGTTGATGGCCGCATCGATCTGGATGCGCAGGCCGGAGACAGGAAAGTTGTAGCGCACGAATTCGATGCGCGAGACGATGCCCTTGGTAATCGACAGCGAGGTGCCGCCCGTCGGATAGCCATACGCCAGCACGGCATCGCGCACGTCCGGCAAGACATTGGCGCGCGGTACCGCTTTGTGGCTGGCGAAAAAACTGTCGTCATCGATTTTCAGCAAGGCCAGGTCCATGCCGCGCGAGATGGCCAGCACGGTCGCCGGGATCTTGTCGCCCGCGCCATTCGCCTGGATCTGCACCTGGCTGGCATAGCCGACCACATGCGCATTGGTGAGGATGCGGCGGCCTTCGATGACGACGCCGGAGCCCGTCACTTCTTGCGGCGCCGCCTTGCTCCACGGTTTATACGGATCGGGCCCGCGCAGGGTGGAAAACACCTTGACGACGGAATTTTCCAAGGCGGAAGCGCTGGCGCTGGCGGCCGTCTCGGCGGCAAGCGCACGCACCGTCATCAAGGGACAAAAAGAAAGGGCCAGCGCCAGGAAGGCGCGGCCCATCAGGGTGAAGCACGGACGAGTTTTCATTGAGCTTGTTGGCAATGGAAGGGAAGTAAAATTATATATTGAATAATTGCAACTTCATTACACTTTGTCCATCTTTGCCCGAAGAACTATTCTAATCGGGCATGGGCGGCACGCCCAATGCCGGCACGGCCGTCTGCGCGCCATTCATCACCATGGCCAGGAAGGTGTAGTAGCCATTGATACCCATCAAGTCGACCACGCCGTGCTCGCCAAACAGCGCCAGCGCCCGCGCATACGTGGCATCGCTGACGCGCTTGTTCTGCTGCAGCTCGACGCAAAAGTCGTGCACGGCTTGCTCATCTTCTTTCAGGGCCAGGGGCATGCGCCGCGCGGCAATGGCGTCCACGGCCGCTTGCGCGATGCCGTTCTGCACGGCCAGCGGCGCGTGGATGGCCCACTCGACTTGCTGGTCCCACTGGCGCGCCGTCACAAGGATGGCCAGTTCCGACAGCCGCGTGCCGATGGCGCTGCGGTAGCGCAAATATTCGCCCATGCGCTGCGCCGTTTCCATCAGTTCGGGACTGCGGATCAGCGGCACGAAGGGGCCGTACAGGGCACCGCGCGGACCATCGATGATGGCTTGCGCGGCCGCGCGCTGCTGGGCGTCGAGCTGGTTCAGCGGCAGCGGCGGCAAACGGTCGATATCGCTACCGGCCATCAGGCAGTCCAGGCGACCACGTCCTGTTGCTGTTCGCCGAGGCCGGCGATACCCAGGCGCATGCTGTCGCCCTTCTTCAGGAAGCGCTGCGGCTTGCGGCCCTGGCCCACGCCCGGCGGCGTGCCCGTGGCGATGACGTCGCCCGGTTCCAGGGTCATGAATTGCGACAGGTAGCTGACGATCTGCGCCACCGTGAAGATCATGGTTTGCGTATTGCCGGTCTGCATGCGCTTGCCGTTGACTTCCAGGTACAGGTCCAGATCCTGCTCATCGATGACTTCATCGCGCGTCACCAGCCACGGGCCGACGGGGCCGAAGGTGTCGCAGCCCTTGCCTTTGTCCCACTGGCCGCCCCGCTCCAGCTGGAACGAGCGCTCGGAAATGTCGTTGACGACGCAGTAACCGGCCACGTATTTCAGTGCATCCGCTTCGCTCACGTATTGCGCGCGCGTGCCGATGATCACGCCCAGCTCCACTTCCCAATCCGTCTTTTTGGAGCCTTTTGGCAGCACGACATTGTCGTCCGGGCCATTCAGGCAAGTAATGGCCTTCATGAAGACGATGGGTTCGGCCGGGATAGCCATGCCGGACTCGGCTGCGTGATCCGCGTAATTGAGGCCGATGCCGATGAACTTGCCGACTTTCGCCAGCGGCACGCCGAAGCGTGGATTGCCGCGCACCAAGGGCAGCGTCTTTTCGTCCAGCTTGGCCAGCTTGCGCAGTGCCTTGTCGGACAGTTGCGCGCCGTCAATATCGGCAATCACGCCGGACAGGTCGCGCAGTTTGCCTTCTTCATCGATCAGGCCCGGTTTTTCCTTGCCTGGACGTCCATAACGAACGAGTTTCATAGTCTTCCTTGGAGTTGATCATTGCCGCTGTGCAGGCTGCCATTTTACCGGATGGTCCGGCACGCCTGTAGCGGTGAATGAAAAACATCGCAAGTCCAGGTAGTTGCAAGGCGGCCAGCACGCCAAACGCCGCCTGGTAAGCCTGCGGCGGATACTGCTGCTGGCTGTTCAGTGGCCAGCAGCCGAGGATCAAGCCAAAGCCCGCCTGCACCAGGAAGGAGCCCGTGAAAATGAGCAAATTGAGGCAAGTGGCCGCCCTGCCCGTCAAGCTGGCCGGCATGCTTTGCGCGACGATCGCATACTCGAGCCCTGTCACCGTGCCCAGCAGGGTAAACAGCACGGATAGCAAAGGCAGGCTGGGCAGCACATTGCACGCCATCGCCACTTGCACGGCGACAAACAGGACGATGCCCACGCCCGCCACCTGCATGGGTGCAATACCGCGCCGCCCCGCCCACTCCGTCAGCATGCCCATGCCGATGGCGCCGAAGATGACGGCCGCCATGCCGAGGTACAACAGATATGCCACGCTGTCATCGGACATGCCGCCCACGTCGGCCAGCCAGCGCCCCACCCACAAGCCTTGCACGCCAAAGAACACCGTGTGCGGCAACAGGATCAGCGCGATGGTGCGGCGAAAGGCCCGGTCACGGTAGACACTCCACACGCTGACCTTGTTCATGGCAGCGACGGACGCAGGCAGGGCCGGCGACAGCAGGCGGATCAGCAAACCGATGGCCAGCGCCGCCAGCGCCAGGCCCAGGAAGACGCCACGCCAGTCCATGTAGTGCAGGGCCAGCTTGACGGGCATGGTGGCCGTGGCCGCGCCCAGGCCACCCACGGCGATCAGGTAGCCATGCACGGAAGGCAGACGCGATGGCGCGATGGCGCTCGAGATCGCCTTCACGGCCGCCATGAAACAGCCGCCCAGGCCCGCCCCCATCAGGGCGCGCGCCCACATCAGTTCGGTAAAGCTGTGGCCCCGGCTGAACAGCCACACGCCCAGGGCGGCCAGCGCCAGCAGCCACAGTTGCACCGTGCGGGGGCCGTAGCGGTCGAGCGCCATGCCAACTGGCAATTGCACCAGCGCAAAGGCGAGAAAGAAGGCGCTGGTCAGCAGGCCCAGCTGGGCTGGCGTCAGGGCGATGGCGCCCAGTAATTCCGCCGTCAGCACGGCATTGACGCCGCGCAACAGGCACGACAAGTAGTGCCCGAGCGCGAACGGCAGGAACACGAGGCAAAACACGGCCACGCCGGAACGGGAAGAGCCGCCGGCGCCGTGCATGCTCAGGCGGCCTGTGCCAGGCGGATGATTTTATGCGGCACGTGCGGCACGGGTTCATCCGTTTCAAAGAAGAATTTCTCCTGGCCAAAGGCTGGCTTCAAATCGTCCATCCACGTCGCTTCCGCATCGAACTTGGCATAAAACGGCCGGCGCACCCAGTCCGGGTTGCGCGCCTGCAAAAATTGCAGGGCAAACAGTTTTTCGCCATGGATGGTGACGATGCCGTCGATGACGATCTTGCCGGGGAAGGCGCTCATGGAAGGCCCGCGCACCGTGCGCGACAGGCCCGACACCATCTGGTAGGCGGCCTGGAAAATCTCGTGCGCCTTCGCCAGGGGCAACTCGAAATAGCCGCGCGGGCCCGTGTCCCGTTCGACAAACATGTAATACGGAATTGCCCCCAGGCGCGTGCCCGTCTGCCACAACTCGGCCCAGCTTGCCGGATCTTCATTGATGTGGCGGATCAGCGGCCCCTGCATGCGCAAGGTGGCACCCGTGGAGACGATGCGTTTCACGGCTTGCTGGGCGATGTCCTGGCGCAACTCGACGGCATGGCTGTAATGGCCCATCACGGCCAGGTTCTTGCCCGCCTTGACGATGCGCTCGAACAGGCGCATCAAGTCGTCCGCATCGCGGTCCGACACGAAGCGCTGCGGCCAATACGCCACCGCCTTGGTGCCGATGCGAATGTTCTGGATGTGTTCCAGGCCCGGCGCCAGCAGCGGCTCCAGGTAGGCAGCCAGTTGCCGCGTATTCATGATCATCGGGTCGCCGCCCGTGATCAGCACGTCCGTCACTTCCGGATGCAGTTGCAGGTAGGCGGCCAGCTCATGCGACTCGCGCGCATCGAACTTCATGTCGTCCATGCCGACGAACTGGGGCCAGCGGAAACAAAAGGTGCAATACGCGTGGCAGGTCTGTCCCGCGCTGGGGAAAAACAGCACCGTTTGCGCATATTTATGCTGCAAACCGCGCACGGGCGCATCGTTGACCCGGGGCACGTTGTGCGTCATCTGGCCGGCCGGATGGGGATTCATGCCCAGGCGCAAACCATGCACATAGGCGTCGATGGCGGCCTTGTCGCGCTGCACCAGCACCAGCTCGCGCAAGTGCGCGTACTGCTCGGGCGGCAGCATGTCGCGGTGGGGGAAGACGAGGCGGTAGATGGGATCGTCCGGGATGTTGTTCCAGTCGATCAACTGATCGAGTACATAAGCATTGGTGCGAAATGGCAAGACGTGCGACACCACTTGCACGGCTTCGCGCTGCTCTTCCGGCAGCCATTCCCACTGCCGCGCCTGTTGAATGGTGTGCCGCGTGTACGGCTTGAACTTGGGTGAAAACGGCTCGGTAATGGGTGCGGACACGATCTGCTCCTTGCCTGTAAATAGCGATAACTTTCATGAAACCAGCCCCATATCGGCCAATTCCAGCTTCTTCCTCCCCCATGCCCGGCCAACTCGGCATGCTGTGAAAGTCATCATAGTTCTTGCTGCTTGGAACCAAATTGCTACATATCAACATACCGTCGATACGTTGCACGCTGCCTACAAGCAACACCTTAGTTTGTTCCATCGCAATTTGATGGAACCGCCGGCGACGTAAATTACGACTTGGCAACACATCCCTCGATATCACAAGGAGCTTTCATGAAACGCTTATTCACGGGTAGCCTGCTGTGCCTGGCATTTGCCGGCGGCAGCGTCAGCGCCGCGGTTGAACCAACGGAAAAAGACGCCATCGCCATGGCCGAACGGGGCGCCGCCTTCATGAAGGCGCATGGCAAGGAAGAAATGATGAAGAAAATCACGGCGAAAGACCCGGACTTCGTGCAGGGCTCGCTGTATGTGGACATGCGCGACATCAAGACGGGCATCGTGCTGGCCCACCCCATCAATCCTTCCATCGTGGGCAAGGATTTGACGGATGTCCCTGACGCGAATGGCAAGAAATATCGCCGTGAAATCATCGAGCTGGCGCAAAAGCAGGGCAAGGGCTGGGTCGATTACCAGTACAAGAACCCAACCAGCGGCAAGATCGAACCGAAGACCACGTACATCCTGCGCGTCAACGACGTGGTGCTGGAAGCGGGGATCTACAAGAAATAGGGCAAGGGCGGCGCGCACGAACGCCGCGCGCCGCCTGCGGTTGGAACAGCCATAGCCAGGAGTCAAGCATGCTCAATCGATTACGCATCGGACCAAAATTATTGCTGGCGCCCACCCTGGTCCTGCTGCTGCTGATACTCAGCTCGACCGGCGCCTGGTATGGCATGGTGCGGCAAAATGCCTCGCTGGAAAACATGGTACGGGTGCGCATCACGCATTTGAAGGCGGCCGCCGACGTACTAGGCGAGGCCAGGCATGTGCACGGCAATATGTACCAGTTGCTGTCGTGGACGAATGGCAGCTTCGCCAAGGCCCGCCTCGATACGCTGGAGCAACAGATCAAGGCGCGCCATGCGGCCATCGGCACCCAGCTGGGCACGCTGCGCGCCACGGCCACGGGCGCCGAACGCACCCTGGTCGATGCGGCCATCACGGCCCTGGCCGGCTATCGCAAGGCGGTGCTGGAAACCATGGAAATGGCGCAGATGGACCAATCGATCGCCACCAATTCCATGCTCAAGGCGGAAACCCAATTCGTCCAGTTCAATACGCAGCTGACACAACTGTCCGCCTTGGAAACGACGCTCAGCAGCCAGGCCCATGCGACGGCCAGCGCCGAGTTTCGCACCTTGGGCTGGAGCCTGCTGTTGACGGTGCTGCTGTCGATCCTCGTCTCCATCGTGGTGACCATGCTGGTGCGGCGCGCCATGCTGGTGGAAATCCGCGGCATTGCCGACGCCGTGCAAAACTTGGCGGCGGGCAAGCTGATGGCCGGCGCCCCCAAGCAGGGCAATGATGAAATCGCCGCCACGTCGCGCGTGCTGGACCAGACCATCGCCCACCTGAACCAGACCTTGCGCACCATCATGGACGCCGTGCAATCGATCGACACGGCCTCGCGCGAAATTGCCACCGGCAATCTGGATCTGTCGGCGCGCACGGAAATGCAGGCCAGTTCGCTGGAAGAAACGTCGAGCGCCATGGAAACGCTGACGCAAGCCGTGAATGACAACGCAGACAATGCCCAGCTGGCCTGCGAGCTGGCGGGGCAAGCATCGACCCTGGCCGTGCAAGGGGGCGCGTCGATGCAGCAAGCCGTGACGACGATGGCGACGATACGGGCCAATTCGCGCCAGATCGTGGACATTATCGGCGTGATCGATGGTATTTCCTTCCAGACCAATATCCTCGCGCTGAATGCGGCGGTGGAAGCGGCGCGCGCGGGCGAACAGGGCCGCGGCTTTGCCGTGGTGGCGTCCGAAGTGCGCACCCTGGCGCAGCGCTCGGCCCAGGCGGCCAAGGAAATCAAGACCCTGATCGCCACCTCGGTCACTACCATCGATGGCGGCAGCGTAGCCGTGCAGCAGGCGGGCGACAGCATGGACGCCATCGTGGCCTCGGTGCAGCAAGTCAACGAGATCATCCAGCGCGTGAAACAGGCCAGCGCCGAGCAGGCCTCGGGTATCACGGAAGTGAATCAGGCCGTCACGCAAATGGATGACGTCACCCAGCAAAATGCGGCCCTGGTGGAGCAGGCGGCAGCGGCGGCGGCCAGTTTGCAGGACCAGGCCGTCAAATTGTCGGCGGCCGTGGCCGTGTTCACCCTGGACGAGCGCCCGGCCGCGCCGAGCGGCCATACCGACGAAGAAGCGTTCCGGCACCCGGCCAGTGCGCAACAGGAGCGGCGCGCACTGCATAGCCCGCTACGCGGCATGCCCGGCCTACGTGCCGCCAAGGATGCATCGCGGCGCCAGCGCAGCTAGATGGCAGGCGCGCGCATCGGCTTACTCAGGTAGGGCGAACCGGCCAGCACGAAACGCCACGGCGTCTCCATCGCCTTGGAAATGCCGATGCGCGAGCCCGCCTGCACCGTCACCTCTTCTTCGCGGGCCAGCAGCATGAACGGCGGGGCATCGAGCGCCAGCCGGTTATGCAGATGGCTCACGCCGAGCGCCTGGCACACCTTGCCCGGCCCCGAGCACAACAGCCGCGCATCCTCGACGCCGCGCCGCTCGCGCATGGCATCGAGTCCCGCCACGGGTTCAATCGCGCGTATCAGCACACCCGCCCCATGCCCCGCTTCGCGGCACACGAAATTCAGGCACCAGTGGATGCCGTACGAGCGGTAGACATAGGCGTGCGCGGGCGGGCCGAACATGGCCGCATTGCGCGGCGTCATGCCGCCATACGTGTGCGAAGCGGGATCCAGCCGGTCATACGCTTCCGTTTCCACGATACGCCCGCCGACGCCATCGACCAGCACAGTCACGCCGATCAGCTGGCGCGCCACGCTGCTGGAATCGTCCGCAAAATCGATACCCGCAAGGATTTTTTTCATCCGGCAATTGTACTGCCGCACATCCCGCCGCACGCCTTGCCCCGTCTTGAAAACAAATACAACTTGATCTTTTCATCATGAATATCAGGATGGGCAGCGTCGTAAAATGACGAAAATGGCGGCGAGTCCAGGCCAAAATGGGAATTTTTGCGACAATATATTGCAGATATGAACTATTGCCATGCATAAACAGCGATAATCGTCGGGCACTGCGCCAGACGCTCATGAAGCGGGCAGCGGCAGTGAGCGACAGAATAAGCACCGGGCACAAAAATGATGATGAAAGCGTGATGATGAGAGCGGCAGCGCAAAAGCAGGTAGTGCAGGAAGATCCGGTTGACGCCTTGATGCGTTCCATCCGCATCCCGCCGCGTCCCAGCCTGCTGGTCGACTTGCAGCGCGAACTGGCGGAGCAAGACCCCTCGCCTCGCCGCATCGCGCGCATCATCGCCGACGATGTCGGCATGTCCGGCGCCCTGCTGAAACTGGCCAATTCGCCGTTCTATGGCGCCGCGCGCAAGGCCAAATCCGTCGAGCAAGGTATCAACTTTCTCGGCATCAACCAGTGCAGCGCCATGATGACGGGCTTGCTGGCACGCCAGGCGCTGGAAGCGGAAGGCGTGGAACTGACCAACTTCTGGGATGTGTCGGCCAAGCGCGCGCGCGCCCTGGTGTTTACTTCGCGCAAGCTGCGCATCGCCCCGCCCGACATCGCCCACACCTTCGGCCTGTTCTGCGATATCGGCGTGCCCCTGCTGATGAACCGTTTTCCCGACTACGTCAATACCTACGCGGCGGCGGCCAACGATGCGCACAATTGTTTTACGACACTGGAAGACGCGCGCCACCAGACCAACCACGCGGCCATCGGCTGCTTGCTGGCACGCAACTGGGGCCTGTCCTCGGACGTCTCGTGGGCCATCCTGCACCACCACGACTACACGGTGCTGGCCGACCCGTCCACGGACGACGCCATCCGCTCGCTCGTCGCCCTGTCGCTGCTGGCCGAAAAGGGCATTCAGCGCTACCATGGCAACAGTACCTCGCTGGAGTGGGACAAGGGCGGAGAACTTGCCTGCCAGCATCTCGGCCTGTCGCAGGAAGAAGCTGCCGACCTGCTCGACGAGTTGCACGAGATGTTCGATACCGACCATTGATGTATCGGGCGGCCGCGGCCGCCTGTATGATCTGCTCCGGCGCCCGGCATAGCCCTGGCGCCCGTTTCCGTTTGCCTGACCCGTATTTCTTAACCTGTTGATCGCCATGCCCAAAAATAAGCGCCCTGTCCCCCGTAAATCCGCCAACACGCCTGAAGACAAGGACGAGTCCGTCACGCGCATGCTGTGCACGATGGCCCTGAACCTGGCGGAGCAGGAAGACAGCGAATCGCAAGGCACGGTGCTGGCCGAGCAAGCCGTCGAGTTCGGCCGCCTGATCCGCAAGGCCTTGAATCAAAAGAAGGATGAAATCCTGTATGACGCCATCGAGCGCGCCAAGTACGAAGACGTGGGCGCCTACCAGTATTTGCGCAGCCATATCGAGGAAGCGGCGTCCATTTCCGTGATCCGCCGCGAAAACGCGCCGGCCATGGAAATCAACGCCTTTGTCGTGCCCCTGCTGGTGCAAAGCACGGGCGGTTTGAAGGAAGCGGACAGCTTCCAGGACCAGGACGCTTTCGAAGCGCTGGTGAAGAGTTTCCAGCAGGCAGAACTGGAAAGCGCCAAGGCCAAGGTCGTCTTGATGAGCCATGCCTACGACCTCGATGAAATCGACCGCATCACCTATAGCCATTTGCACGAGATGGTGCGCGACGCCTACGCGTCGATGACAGACAAGAAGATCGTCGCCACGCCGGGCCTGGAAAGCAGCATCGTCGGCTGGAGCGAGACGGCCTTCGGCCCGCAGGACACGGCCGTCGAGCTGCGCTTCCTGCTGGGCTTTGCCTTGAAACGCGTGGACGACCCGTTCTATGCGGAACCGAAGGACGAAGCGGCGCTCGATGCCTGGTTCGATGCGCGCATGGCCCGCTACCAGCAATGGACGACGGAAGTGGGTGATCTGGTGAAACGCTGCCTGGCGCCGGCCGGCAACGCCCTGGAAGTGAGTTTCCTCTATCAGGATCTGTTCCACGGCGGCAAGGAACAAGGCATGAGCGAGTATGCGATGCTGCAAATGATGTCCGGCATCAACCATGCATTGGCGGAAAACAACGTCGATGCCGGCGACGTCTCGGTGGTCGTCGGCCCGGCCGATGAACACGGCGAAATGCTGTTGCGCGTCAACGTCAGCACGGCGGGCGGCCAGCTGCTGCACAGCGCCGACAAGCCGCTGGTCCTGGCCGCCGACCTGCAGGAGGAAGTCGACGACATCTGCGATGCGCTGGCCACCATCGGCGTGACCCGCTTGTCCGTGGCGCTGAAATTCGACGCCAAGGGACAGCCGCTGGAAGCGCAGCCGTACGCGCCGGCGTAAGTCCCGTCGCCTCCCCCGTCGCCTGCCATCTTGGCAAGCGGCAATTATCAAGATACTATCTCCGCGAGCGCGCGCCAGCCTGGCGCACCTTCCGGAGATGCGCATGCCCCAGCCGCACTTGATCAATATTGCCACCCATGTGCTGGCCGGCAGCGCCGCCATCGGCCTGGGCCTGTTCCTGCTGGCCACGGCCAAGGGCACGCCGCAGCACCGCCGCCGCGGCAGGCTGTTCGCGTGGCTGACCTTGCTGGTCTGCGCTACGGCCGCCGTCGGCAATCTGCTGTTTGACTATCGCCCCGTCTTTGCCGTGCTGACGGTGCTGGTGCTGTACCAGCTGCTGAGCGGCTGGCGTGCCGTCTACACGCGCGAGACCGGTCCGCAAGCCGTCGATGGCGCGATGACGGCCACCGCGCTGGCGGCGGGCGGGATGATCCTGTTGCGCCTGCAGCACGATGCTTCCGGACAGCAAGCCATCGTCGTGCTGTCCTCGCTGGGCGGCCTGGCCGCCATCCTCGTCTACGACAGCGCGCGCTGGGCTTTTCCCCGCCGCTGGCATGGCGTGTTATGGCGCTATGAACATATCTACAAGCTGCTCGCCTCGCTGTTCGCCATGCTTTCGGCCGCCGCGGGCAACCTGCTGCGCATGGGCCAGCCCTGGACGCAGCTGGCGCCATCCCTGCTGGGTTTGATCTGCATCGCCTGGTTCTGGCGGCGCCAGTACCGGCAGGAACAGGCGCAGCGCCTCATGCACAGGCTTGCCGCCTGACATGCCATCTCACCGGCGCAAAGCCAGCCACGCCTGCAATTTCTGCGCATACGCCAAGGTGTAGGCGGGGCTGCTCGACGGCAAGCTGACGATGCGGTAGCGCTGCGCGTGCTCGCCCAGCACCTTGATGCCCAGCTTGGCTGCCGTGCCGCCGTTGAAGGCGATCGTATCCAATTGCGGCAGGCTGGCGGCCAGTGCCACCAGGTCGTTGTCGTCGCGGGCGCGGATATTGCTGTCCAGGCTGCCCGTGCGCTGCGCCTGCGCCACCACGTCCCACAGGCCCACGCCGTGCGCCAGCAAGGTACTCAACCGCGCCTCATAGGGCAGGCTGGTCAGATCCACACCCAGCACCTCGCCCAGCAACCTCCAGAACCTGTTTTGCGGATGCGCATAGTATTGGCTGCGCGCCAGCGATTTTTCTCCGGGCAGGCTGCCCAGTATCAGCAAGCGCGTATCGGCATCGACGACGGGATCGAAACAGCGCTTGCGCGGGTCGGCGGCCACGTCTGGCAAGAAGGCTGGGCTATTCAAATGAGCGGTCCGGAAGGGGAAATGAAGGGCCATTTTACCCGGCCACGCGACGGTGTAGAATTCCCGGACAACCATCCCTATACAAGAGACCGCCCATGCGCACCATCGACACCCTGCTGGCCCAGTATGGCGAAAGCCACCGCAACCATGTCAATGAATGGGTGCACATCGTGTGCGTGCCGCTGATCGTTTTCAGCCTGCTGGGGCTGCTGTGGAGCATACATCCCAGCGTGGCGCTGCTCGGCAGTATTCTGGCCTTATACTATTATTACAAGCTGTCACGTCCGTTTGCTGCCGGCATGCTGGCGATGCTGGCCGCCATGCTGGGCCTGCTGCTGCTCATGCCGGCGCTGACCATCCTGCCCGTGTCGCTGGCGCTGTTCGTGCTGGCCTGGATAGGCCAGTTCATCGGCCACCAGATCGAAGGCAAGAAACCGTCGTTTCTGGACGACTTGCGCTTTTTGCTGGTGGGGCCGCTGTTCGTGCTGGGTTTTTTGTACCGGCGCCTGCGGCTGGCGTATTGAGCGGCAAGTGCTCATGTAGTCATGTGGTTACGTAGTCATGTGGTTACGCTGGGCCGGTAACAGATTTTTACTATTCGCAACTAGTTATCTGAGGCAAGTGTCCTTATGATAAGTCATCATCTGCCGGTCGACGCAATCGGCAACCAACTTTTGTCCAAGGGAGTCCCATATGAAAGCACCAATTATTGCAGTGGCATTGCTCGCCACCCTGGCCGGCTGCGCCGTACAACCGAACTCGGCAAATGTCTACAATGCGCGCCAGGCGCAGAATGAACAATCGGTTCGCATGGGCACGGTTGAATCCGTGCGCCAGGTAACCATCGACAAGGGTGAAACGGGCACGGGCGTACTGGCCGGCGCGGCGCTGGGCGGCGTGGCCGGCTCGACCGTCGGTGGCGGCAAGGGCGCCATCGCGGCCAGCATCCTCGGCGCCGTCGCGGGCGGCATGGCCGGCAAGAGCATCGAAGCGAATGCCTCGAACAAACCCGGCCTGGAAATCACCGTGCGCCTGGACAATGGCGACATGCGCGCCATCGTGCAAGATGCCGACGAACTGTTCCGCCCGGGCGAGCGCGTGCGCCTGCTGTCCGATGGCCGCAAGACCCGCGTCACGCATTGATCTGCTTGCCGGCGCATGCGCTCAGCCGAATGCGCCGGCAGCGAGCAAGGCGGAAGGGTGCAGCCAGATGGCAAGCACAGCCGTCACGACGACATACACAAGCACGCTCCATACTTTGATCTGCAGTGAGGCTGGCATGGCGTCTCCCCTTCAAAGATGCAATTCAGAAAATATTTACTTGATATTAATGTAAATATTTTCATAAATTCAATATTTTCCAGAAGCACTGCGCTGGCTCAATCCTGGTGTCTCCTTGGGCAAGCCCGGCCGGGACTCGCCATCCCCGCGCGATATCCGTATACTTGCGCGATGTCCTCTCCTCTCCTGTTCATCATTGCCTGCCTGATCTGGGGCTCCACCTTCTGGGCCATCACCTTGCAGCTGGGCGATGTCGCCCCCGCCGTTTCCGTGGTCTACCGCTTCGGCCTCGCGTCCGCCACCCTGTTTGCCTGGTGCGCCTTGCGCGGCGACCGCTTGCGCCTGCCCTGGCGCGCGCAGCAATGGATGCTGCTGCAGGGACTGGCCTCGTTTGCCCTCAGTTATGTGTGCACGTACAGCTCGGAGCAATATCTGGTGTCGGCCCTCGTCAGCGTGCTGTTTGCCCTGATGGTGTTCTGGACGCCATTGCTCAACCGCATCGCCTTCGGCACGCCCATCACCTGGAGTACCTGCTGCGCGGCGTTTGTCGCCATCTGCGGCATCGTGCTGCTGTTTTACCAGTCCATCGGCGCGGCACTGCACGATATTCTGGGCGGCGGGAATGGCCATTTCCTGCTCGGTTTCATGCTGGCCCTGGTGGCCACCGTGTCTAGCACGGTGGGCAATGCCCTCGTCATGAAAGTGCGCGAACATTCCGGCAACGTGATGCTGACCATGGCCTGGACCATGCTGTGGGGCACCTTGATGGTGGCCGTCTGGGCCATCGCCACGGGGCAGTCCTGGCAGTTGCCCGCGCGCCCCAGTTACTGGATGGGATTGTTGTACCTGGCCATCTTCGGCTCGGTGATCGCCTTCAGCGCCTATTTCACGTTAATCGCCCGCATCGGCACGCAAAAGACCGTGTACATCGGCGTCGTCACGCCCGTCATTTCCGTACTGCTGTCGGTGCAGTTCGAACACTACCGGCCCGCCGCCATCGAATGGGCGGGCATGGTGCTGTGCCTGTCCAGCGTGGCCTGGGCCCTGACGTCGGGCGCGCGCAAGACAAGTACCATTGCATCCCTTTCCACCACTTCACCAACAAAGGCAACATGAGCACCTCTTCCTCCCTCGCCATTCGTCCCGCGACCGCATCCGACGTGGCTGCCATCTTTGGCATGATCCATGAACTGGCCGTGTTTGAAAAACTCGAACACATGATGATCGCCAGGGAATCCATGCTGCACGACAGCCTGTTCGGTGCCCATCCCGCATGCGAAGCGCTGGTCGGCGAAGAACATGGTGAAGTGGTGACCTTCGCCCTGTTCTTCCATAATTTTTCCACCTTCCTGTGCCGCAAGGGCCTGTACCTGGAAGACCTGTATGTGAAGCAATCGGTGCGCGGCAAGGGCTATGGCAAGCAGATGCTGGTGGCGCTGGCGCAACTGGCCGTCGAACGCGACTGCGGCCGCTTCGAATGGTCGGTGCTGGACTGGAATGAAAACGCGATCAACTTCTACAAGGGCATGGGCGCGGACGTGATGCCGGACTGGCGCATCTGCCGGGTCGCTGGCGATGCCTTGACGCAATTGTCGGCAGGTACGCCAAAGCCGGCCTGATTGGAGCGGGAACTGCAAGGAAGGGGAATTGCAAGGAGGGGGAACTGTAAGGAGGGGAACTGTAGCGAGCGGATGCGATTTGTGGCCGAGAAGCGGAACTGTACGCGAGGTACAGGGAGCATCGCAGGCCGCAAGGCGCGCCGCGCAGTAAGTTCCAAAAAAATCCCCGCGGGCTAGCGGCACCGCGGGGTGAACCCATTGTCAAGTGGGAGGGGGGAGAATGCAATCAACGGTTATCAATATAAACGCTGCCGCTTGCCAACACGCCGACCTTTACATTTGCTTACCGGGCCTTACATTTGACTTAAATCTGCCAACCAAGTGTCACCGAGTGTCGCTTGAAAGACACTGATTATTTCCGTGGTTCAATCAATGTGCCGTGCAAACCGATATGTTGTTGCGCAACCCCACTGCCACCCTGCGCATTTTTATAGATTTGGTACACTGTCAAACAGGCGATGCAGCCAGCAACCACGGCAAAAATGACCATGCGACGCTCCTTGAGTATGCTTGAGGGAATCAGGGCCTGCGACGACTGATGATGACCAGGCCAGCAGGGAAGATTCAGTGTGGCATCTTAGGTCTGGGGGGCATTGTGCAATGTCAAACGCGCCAATTTGACGAGGTCATGGCATTTGATATGGCGCAAAGTGGCGGCATTCCGCTCACACAAAATGAACGCATCATTACGCACCTGGGAGCCACATCATGAATGTCTCTGCCAAACCGCTCGTCATGAAAATCTACCGCGCCTACCTGCGCTCCCGCCTGGAACGCTATACGCGCGACTTGCAAGCCATCGCCGAACAGCGCGAGAACGATTTCCAGGCTGAACGCATCCTGCACCAGGCCGTCGTCTCGGTGCGCTCCAAACTGCACTCGCTGTAACCGTGATGCCGTCAGTGCTGCCGGCCGGCCACGGCCCAGCGCTCCACCAGCTCGAACAAGCCTTGCGTCAGCAGGGCCAGCACGGCTGCGGGGATCGCGCCGGCCAGCAGCATGTCGTTGTCATTCAGCGCCAGGCCGATGGTGATGCGCTCGCCATAACCGCCGGCGCCGATGAAGGCGGCGATGGTAGCCGTGCCCACGCTCATCACGGCCGCCGTTTTCACGCCCGCCAGCATCACCGGCAAGGCCAGCGGCAAGTCCACGTGCAGCAGGCGGTCGCGCTTGTTCAAACCCAGCGCCAGCGCCGCCATGCGCAAGCCTTGCGGCACCTGCAGGATGCCCGTGCACGTGTTGCGCACGATGGGCAGCAAGGCATACACGAATAGGGCCACCAGCGCAGGTACGGTGCCGATCATGCCCAGCACGGGGATCAATATCGCCAGCAGGGCCAGCGACGGCACCGTCTGCAGCACGCCGACGAAGGCCAGCACCGTTTGCCGCAGCGGCGCCGAAAACGCCGCCAGCACGCCCAGCGGAATGCCGATCACGCACGCCAGTGCCACCGACAGCAGTACCAGGGTCAGATGCTGGCGCGTCAGGGTCCACAAGTCGTCGCCGATGACTTTATCGAGCAGATTGCTGCGCGCGGCGGCCGGTTTGTTCGCCTGCATGCCGGACGCCAGCCACTGCCGCGCCACGTCAGAGAAAGTCTTGCCATCGATTTCCACGGCCGCATTCATGGCAATCATGTCGCCCTCGCTGATGCGTCCCTGCAGCCGCAGCAAAGCCTGCCAGGCGGAGGGAAAACGCTGCGGCACGTCGAGCCGGTACAGGAGCATGGCGTCGTAGCGGGGAAAATACTGCTGCGTGTCGGCCAGCACGCGCAAGCCGTACTGGCGGATCTTCGCGTCCGTCGAATAGATGTCGATCACGTCCACCTGGCGCTGCGCCAGCGCTTCATAGGCAATGCCGTGATCGAGGCCGCGCGGGCGCTGCGGCAAGCCATAGCGCGCGGCCAGGCCCGGCCAGCCATCGACCCGGCCGATGAATTCATGCGACAGGCCGAATGTCAGGGCAGGATGCTGCGCCAGCTGATCCAGGCTGGTGATGGATTTTTCATCAGCGCGCACGGCCAGCGCATACGTATTGTTGAAGCCCAGCGGCACGGCCACGCCCAGCCCCAGCGCCGCCAGCTCGCGCCGCATCTGCGCCAGATCGATGGCCTTGTCGTGCTTGAGGATTTCGCTGGCGATGGTGCCCATGTATTCGGCATATACGTCGATGCTGCCCGCCTGCAGCGCAGCGAGCACGATGGCCGTGTTGCCCAGGCCCTGGCGGTGCTGCGCCTTGGCGTGCGGCGCGGCGCTCTGCTGGAGGATTTCGCCGAGAATATACGATTCCGTGAAGCGCTTCGAGCCCACCTTCAAGGTGCCCCCATCCATGGCATGCGCAGGCGCGGCGGCGAAGAGGAGCGACAACAGCAGATAAAACAGCAAACAAGCAGCACGCACGCGGCGCTCCAGGACGGATGATCAATCCGGCAAGCTTACCACCGGCGCGCGCCAGACACCGCCATGCACCACGCCCGCGCACGGGTTCAGGCCCAGCGCATACGCCAGGTCGGCCGGACGCGCGATGCGCCACAGGGCGAAATCGGCGCGCTTACCCACCGCCAGGCTGCCCGTGTCATTCTGCAGGCCCAGCGCGCGCGCCGCGTGGCAGGTAGCACCAGCCAGCGCTTCCTGCGGCGTGAGACGCCACAGGGTGCACGCCATGTTCATCGCCAGCAGTATTGACGTCATGGGCGACGTGCCCGGATTGCAATCGGTGGACACGGCCATCGGCACGCCAGCCGCGCGCAATGCCGCAACAGGCGGCGGCTGCGTCTCGCGCAAAAAGTAGTACGCGCCAGGCAGCAGCACGGCCACCGTGCCATGTTGCGCCATGGCGGCAATGCCCTCGTCCGACAGGAATTCCAGGTGGTCGGCCGACAGGCCGCCGTAGCGCGCCACCAGCGCCGCACCGCCCAGATCCGACAGCTGCTCCGCATGCAGCTTGACGGGCACGCCCAGTGCCCTCGCCGCGTCAAACATGCGCTGCGTTTGCGCCGGCGTAAAGCCGATGCGCTCGCAGAACGCATCGACGGCGTCGACCAGTCCATCGCCAGCCAACTGGGGCAGCATCTGCGCGCACAGCAGCTCGATGTAGGCGTCGGCCTGGCCCGCATATTCGGGCGGCAGCGCGTGCGCGCCGAGGAAGGTGGTGCGCACGGACACGGGCAGCTGCTCCCCTATTCTGCGCGCCACGCGCAGCATCTTCGCCTCGCTGTCCGCGTCGAGACCGTAGCCGGACTTGATCTCCAGGGTGGTCACGCCCTCGGCCAGCAGCGCCAGCACGCGGGGCAGGCTTTGCCGCAGCAATTCATCGTCGCTGGCCGCGCGCGTGGCGCGCACGGTGGACATGATGCCGCCGCCGGCACGGCTGATGTCTTCATAGCTGGCGCCATTCAGGCGCGCCTCGAATTCGTCGCTGCGGTTGCCCGCGTGGACGATGTGCGTATGGCAGTCGATCAGGCCGGGCGTGAGCCAGCAGCCCTGGCCGTCGTGCAGCACGGCGCCGCTGGCCGGCAGCTCGTCGCCGGGGCCGAACCACGCGATACGGCCATCCTTGACGGCGATGGCCGCGTCCAGCAGCTCGCCATAGCCCTGCTCCATGGTGGCCAAATGGACGTTGTGGATGACCAGATCCCAGTCTTGCATCGCTTCCCTCCCTAGGTAAACAGGTCGACGCACAAGACGGCCGAACGCTGCAAGGCGTCGAGCCGCCATTCCTGCGCATCGTCGGCGTCCAGCAGCAGCGCGTCATGGCGGGCCAGCGCGAACTGCTGCTCGCCACCGCGCGCCAGCACGTGGCCTTCGCCGGCGACAAACAGCAGGGTCGCCGCGCTGCGCCGCGCCAGCTTGCCCGGCGCCGTGATCTTTTCCAGCTGGTGACGGCAGCGGTCGCGCCGCGTCATCACATTGAAATCCGTCGTCGTCCCCCTGACCTGCGCAAGCACGGCCGCTTCGCCGGGAAACCACAGCATCGGTTGCGCCGCGCTCAAGGTCACCTTGCGCGTGCCATCGAGCGTCAGCTGCACGCTGTCGCCATCGACCAGCATCAGGCTGCGGTCGATGCCGGGAAAGCTGGAAAACGGCCCGCTGGCCGTGATCGTCGCCAGGCTGATACGCCAGTCAAATTCCATCAGGCCGGCACCGGGCGGAGAAATGGCGATTTCCATCGTGCTGCCGCCGCCATTTTTCCACGGCGCGGCGCGCAGGCATTCCTGCGGGATGAAGGTCGCCATCAGAGCGCCCTCAGTTGCGCCAGGGTGCGCTTGTAGCCGGCCGCGATGGCGTCCTGCGCCACATGGCGCCCATCGCGCACCTGCCACTGGCCGCCGCACAGCACGTCGCGCACCAGGTTGTCGTTGCCGCAGAAAAGCACGCTGCCCAGCACATTTTCGATGGCCACGCCGCACAGGTTCACATGCGTCTCGTCGAGCACCAGCAGGTCGGCGCGGCAGCCCGGCGCCAGGGCACCGAGCTTGCGCCCGGCCGCCTGCGCGCCGCCCTGCAAGGCCGCCTGCCACAGGTAGTCGCCCACATGGCGCTGGTACGGCGTGGCGGCCACATTGCGCTGCTGGCGCTGCAAGCGCTGGCCATATTCGAGCCAGCGCAATTCCTCGACGGGCGACTGCGATACATGGCTGTCGCTGCCAACGCCGAAACGCCCGCCGGCGGCGATGAATTCGGCCAGCGGGAACAGGCCGTCGCCCAGGTTTGCCTCCGTCGTCGGGCACAGGCCCGCCACGGCGCCGCTCGTAGCCATCAGCGCCACTTCATCGGGCTGCACATGCGTGGCATGCACGAGGCACCAGCGCGCATCGACGTCGACCTGGTCGTACAAGTACTGCACCGGACGCCGGCCGCTGTAATCGAGACTCTGGCGCACTTCGCCCTGCTGTTCGGCGATGTGGATGTGGATGGGGCGATCCGCGGGCAGCGCTTGCGCCACTTCGCGGATCTGCGCCACGCCAGCGGCCCGCAGCGAGTGCGGCGCAAAGCCCACCTCCACTTGCCCACAGCGCTGCGGCGCCAGCGCCTCGACGATGCGCAGCACATCTTGCGCATCGGTGCGGAAGCGCGCCTGCTCCGCGTTCAACGCCTGCTCGCCGAAGCCAGCATGGCTGTACAGCACGGGCAGCATGGTCAGGCCGATGCCGCTGATGCGCGCCGCGGCCAACACCCGTTCGGCCGTTTCGGCGGGACGCGCATACAGCGCACCGGCCATATCGCGCTGCAGGTAGTGGAATTCGCACACCGCCGTGTAGCCATGGCGCAGGCATTCGGCAAACAGCTGCGCGGCGATGCTTTCCATCTGCTCCGGCGTGATGTGGCGCGCGAAACGGTACATCAGGTCGCGCCAGGTCCAGAAACTATCCGGCCCATCCCCCGCGACTTCCGTCATGCCGCCCAGCGCCCGCTGGAAGGCATGCGAATGCAGGTTGACCATGCCGGGCAAGACATATTCGGCCACTTCGGCGCCGGCAGGCGACGCGGCGTTTTCCGCCACCGCCGTCAAATCGCCGGCCGCGTCCCACTCCAGCAGCACGTCGCGGCGCCAGCCCTGCGGCAGCAGCGCGTGGCGCGCGAACAGCCAGCCGCTCAACGCGCCACCCATGCCACGGCCGCTTCCATCATCTGGCGCAGCAGCGGCTGCACTTGCGCCGCCAGGTCGGGCCGGTAGCCAAATGGCGCTGCCTCATCCATGTACAGGCACTGGCACATCTCCAGCTGGATCGCATGCACGCGGCTTGCCGGCTGGCCGTAATGGCGCGTGATATGGCCGCCCTTGAAGCGGCCGTTCAGCGCCACGGTAAATGCCTCCTGCGCGCGCGCGACATCGACCACGGCGGAGGTCAGGCCCACATCGCAGCTGGCGCCATCGGCCGTGCCGAAGTTCAGGTCGGGCAGTTTGCCGTCAAAGAAGCGCGGCACGCGCGAGGCGATGGAATGGGCATCCCACAGCACCACGGCGCCATGCACGCGCAGCAGACGGTCCAGTTCCGCGCGCAGCTGCGCATGATACGGCGCCCAGTAGCGCTGCAAGCGCTGCCGCACATCCTGCGCATCGGGTTCGCGGCCAGCCAGGTACAGCGGCTCGCGGTGAAAGGTATCATTGGGCAGCAAGCCCGTCGTATCCTGGCCCGGATACAGATTCGTGTCTTCCTGCGGGCGGTTCAAGTCGATGGTGTAGCGCGACCAGCGCGCCGACAGCACGGATGCATCCATCTCCTGCAAAAAGCCATACAGCTCACGCAGATGCCAGTCCGTGTCGGCCTTGATCAAGGCCTGCGGCGTCATGCGCGCGGCGATATCGTCCGGTATGTCGGTGCCCACGTGGGGCATCGACACGAGCAGCGGGATGCTGCCTTCGTTGAAGCGAAAATCCATGCTTGTCTCCTTGCTCCCGCTCAGGCGTACAGCGGGGCGAACAAATTCTTGCACGTGCTGCTCAACTCACCCTGCAGCACCATCTGCTTGGCCGCTTCGATATCGGGCGCGAAGAAACGGTCGGCGTCGAAGAACGGCACCTTCTGGCGCAGCTGCTGGTGGACATGTTCGAGGTGCGGCGAGGTTTTCAGCGGACGGTGGAAATCGATGCCCTGCGCGGCGGCCAGCAGCTCGATGCCGACGATGACGGCCGTGTTGTGCGCCATGTCGTCCAGGCGGCGCCCGGCGAACGTGGCCATGCTCACATGGTCTTCCTGGTTGGCGGAAGTCGGCAGGCTGTCGACGCTGGCCGGATGGGCAAGCGACTTGTTTTCCGATGCCAGCGCGGCAGCCGTCACGTGGGCGATCATGAAGCCGGAATTGACGCCCGGGTCGCGCACGAGGAAGGGCGGCAGGCCGGACAAGGTGGCGTCGATCAGCAGCGCGATGCGGCGCTCGGCCAGCGCGCCGATTTCGGAAATCGCCAGCGCCAGGGTGTCGGCGGCAAAGGCCACCGGCTCGGCGTGGAAGTTCCCGCCCGAGACGATTTCCGCCTGTCCGTTGGGACCATCCTGGAAGATCAGCGGATTGTCCGTGACGGCATTGGCTTCGATCAGCAGGGTGCGGCCGACGTTGACGATCAAATCGAGGCAGGCGCCCATGACTTGCGGCTGGCAGCGCAGGCTATACGGATCCTGCACGCGCTCGTCGCCTTCCAGGTGCGAGGCGCGGATCGCGCTGCGCGCCACCAGCTGGCGGTACATCTGCGCGGCCAGGATCTGGCCCGGCTGCCCGCGCACGGCGTGCACGCGCGCGTCGAACGGCGCATCGCTGCCCTTGGCCGCGTCGAGCGACAGCGCGCCCGTGACCATGGCCGCTTCCAGCAGGCGCTCGGCCATGAACAGGCCATGCAGCGCCAGCGCGTTCGACACTTGCGTGCCGTTGATCAGCGCCAGGCCCTCTTTTGCCGCCAGCACCACGGGCGCGATGCCCGCCTGCGCCAGCGCTTCGGGAGCCGCCATCAATTCACCGTTGACGCGCACGTCGCCCACGCCCAGCATGGCCAGCGTCATGTGCGACAGCGGCGCCAGGTCGCCCGAGGCGCCGACGGAACCCTTGGCGGGAATGGCCGGCATGATGCCCGCGTTGTACAGGGCGATCAGGGTATCGACGATCAGCGGGCGCACGCCGGAAAAACCACGCGCCAGGCTGCCGATCTTCATCAGCATGATCAGGCGCACGACGGCGTCCGACAGCAGTTCTCCCGTGCCGACGGAGTGCGACAGGATCAGGTTGCGCTGCAATTGCTCGAGCTTTTCATCGGGGATGCGCGTCTTGGCGAGCAGGCCGAAACCCGTGTTGATGCCATACGCCGCATCGCCCTTGGCGACGATGGCTTGCACGGCGGCGGCCGACGCTTCGATGACGGGATAGGCCTCGGCAGCGAGGGTCAATTTTGCCGGCGCGGCCCAGATGGCGCGCAGGTCGGCCAGGGTCATCGCGCCGGGTTTTAACGTCCAACTTTTGGAGTGCTGTGTCATAGTCATTCGCGTCTAAGTCTCAAGGAAGCATGGGAAGAATCAGGCCGTTGCGCTTGGCGCAGGCGGCCGCTGTTTCGTAGCCGGCATCGGCATGGCGCATCACGCCAGAACCGCTGTCGTTGACCAGTACCCTGGCCAGGCGTTTCGCCGCCGCTTCGCTGCCGTCGGCCACGATGACCATGCCCGCATGCTGAGAATACCCCATTCCCACGCCGCCGCCATGGTGCAGCGAAACCCAGGTGGCGCCGCCGGCCGTGTTCAGCATGGCGTTCAGCAGCGGCCAGTCGGAAACGGCGTCCGTGCCGTCCTTCATGCTTTCCGTCTCGCGGTTCGGGCTGGCGACGGAACCCGTGTCCAGGTGGTCGCGGCCGATGACGATGGGCGCCTTCAGCTCGCCCGTGCGCACCATCTCGTTGAAGGCCAGGCCGGCGATGTGGCGCTCGCCCAGTCCCAGCCAGCAGATGCGCGCCGGCAGGCCCTGGAAGGCGATGCGCTCGCGCGCCATGTCCAGCCAGTGGTGCACCTGTTTATGGTGCGGGAACAGCTCCTTGATCTTCGCATCCGTTTTGTAGATGTCTTCCGGGTCGCCCGACAGGGCAACCCAGCGGAATGGGCCGCGGCCCTCGCAGAACTGCGGGCGGATATACGCCGGCACGAAGCCGGGGAAATCAAACGCGTTCTGCACGCCCTGGTCGAACGCCACCTGGCGGATATTGTTGCCATAGTCGACGGTGTGCACGCCCATGGCGTGGAAATCGAGCATGGCTTGTACGTGGGCGGCGCAGGAATCGGCGGCGGCCACCGTCAGGCGCGCGTGGCGCTGCGGGTCCTGCTGTGCCGCCTTCCAGTCCGACACGCTCCAGCCGCGCGGCAGATAGCCGTTGACCAGGTCATGCGCGGACGTCTGGTCCGTCACCAGGTCCGGCACCAGGCCGCCCGCTTTCGCGCGGCGCACCAGTTCCGGCAGCACTTCGGCCGCGTTGCCCAGCAAGCCGATGGAGATGGCTTCCTTGCGCTCCGTATGGTACTTGACCAGTTCCAGGGCTTCGTCCAGGCTGGCCGCCTGCTTGTCCAGGTAGCGCGTGCGCAAACGGAAATCGATGCTGCTTTGCTGGCATTCGATATTGAGCGACACGGCGCCCGCCATGGTGGCGGCCAGCGGCTGCGCGCCGCCCATGCCGCCCAGGCCCGCCGTCAGGATCCAGCGCCCGCCCCAGTCGCCGCCGAAATGCTGGCGGCCCGCTTCGGCGAAGGTTTCATACGTGCCCTGCACGATGCCCTGCGTGCCGATATAGATCCAGCTGCCGGCCGTCATCTGGCCGTACATGAACAGGCCCTGGCGATCGAGTTCGTTGAAGTGTTCCCAATTGGCCCATTTCGGCACCAGGTTGGAATTGGCGATGAGTACGCGCGGCGCATCCGCGTGGGTCTGGAACACGCCCACCGGCTTGCCGGACTGGATCAGCAAGGTCTGGTCGTCTTCCAGCTCGCGCAAGGAGGCGAGGATCTGGTCGAAATAGGCCCAGTTGCGGGCCGCGCGGCCGATGCCGCCATAGACGACCAGGTGCTGCGGATTTTCCGCCACTTCCGGGTCCAGGTTGTTTTGCAACATGCGGTAGGCCGCCTCGGCCTGCCAACTCTTGCAAGCCATGACCGTGCCGCGCGGAGCGCGGATGGTACGGCTGGCATCAAAGCGTGGATCGGTGTCCATTGTGCTGTTCATGCTGTCTCCTCGTAGGGTGCGAGCGGGCATACTTGGCCCGCTCTGGTGCTACCAGCATAGGTTGTCTATACAACCAAGTCAACAGATTTTTGCAGGCCCAAAGTCGCTATTTTTTCTCGAACACGCGCTTGCCCGCCACCCACGTTTGCAGCACCTGCGTCTTGCCGATGGCCTTGGGTTCGACCTTGAACAGGTCCTGGTCGACGACGACGAAGTCCGCCCACTTTCCCGCTTCCAGGGTGCCGATGACCTTTTCCTGGTGCGCCGCCCAAGCCGCGTCGAGGGTGAAGCAGCGCAGTGCTTCCGTCACCGTCATGGCTTGCTGCGGGTACCAGCCACCGGCAGGGAAGCCTTCGCTATTCTGCCGCGTCACGGCCGCGTGGATGCCCTCGAACGGGTTCGGCGACTCGATGGGGAAATCGGAACCGCAGGCGATGCGCGAGCCCTGCTTGAGGAAGGTGCGCCACGCATACGCGCCCTTGATGCGCTCGTGACCCACGCGCTGCTCCGCCATGTTCTGGTCCGAGGTGGCGTGCGTCGGCTGCATCGACGGCACGATGCCCAGCGCCTTGAAACGGGGGATGTCGGACAACTGCACCACCTGAGCGTGCTCCATGCGGTGGCGCAGGCCCACGCTGCGGTATTGTGCGATCAAGGCCTGGTAGGCGTCGAGGATTTGATGGTTGCCCGCGTCACCGATGGCGTGCACATTGACCTGGTAGCCGGCGCGCATGGCTTTTTCCATCTTCGCGCGCATGGCAGCGTCAGGGTAGAACAGCAGGCCGCTGGTAGCAGGATCGTCGCTGTACGGCGCCAGCAAGGCCGCGCCGCGGCTGCCCAGGGCGCCGTCGGACAGCAGTTTCACGGCGCGCAAGGCGTACATGTCGCGCGCATAGCTGTTCAGGGGGCCGTTTTTCGCCAGCGCGTCGAAGTCGTCCGTCGTATCCGCGATCATGCCGTACACGCGCACCGTCAGCTTGCCGTGGTCCGCGTAATCGCGGAACAGCCGGTCCTGCATCTGGCCGATGCCCGCATCGTGCACGCTGGTCAGGCCCGCTTGCGACAGCTGCGCCAGCGCGCCATCGAGGGCGGCGCGGTTTTCCACGTCGCCCGGCTTGGGCAGCACGGCATCCATCAAGTCCATGGCGTTGTCGACCAGCACTCCAGTGGCATTGCCGTCCGCGTCGCGTTCGATCTTGCCGCCCGCCGGATCTTGTGTGGCGCGCGTGATGCCGGCCAGCGCCAGCGCGCGGCTGTTGGCCCAGCCCGCGTGGCCATCGACCCTGCGCAGCCACACGGGCCGCGCGCTTTCGGCCGCATCGAGTTCGGCTGCCGTGGGAAAGCGCCCCAGCTTCCAGATTTCCTGGTTCCAGCCATTGCCGACGACCCAGCTGCGTTCCGGATGTGCACGGGCGAAGTCGCCCACGGCCTGCACGGCGGCCGGCAGCGAAGCGGAACCGTACAGCATCACGCCGCTGGCGATCGTCCCCAGGCCGAACACGTGACCATGCGCGTCGATCAGGCCTGGCAGCACGGTTTTTCCCTGCACGTCGACATGGATGGCGCCCTTGGCCGCCTTGCGTTTCACCTGCGTGGCGCTGCCGACGGCGAGCAGCTTGCCCGCGTCGTCAAACGCCAGCGCCGTGAAACGCAGCACCTTCCCGGCTGCGTTGAGCGTGTAGCCGTTGGCATTGTCGATGACGGTATCGGCATGCGCGTGGCCGAGGGCCCCCAGGCAGGCGAGCGTGAGCAAGGTGCGGCGCAGTGGCAAGGTCGGCATTTCCATCTCCAGGTCTGTTAGTCGTTAGCAAAAAGACGAGTGTATAGAAATTGGCAAAATGGTCAATCAGGCAGCGCGGGGCGCTCGTACCATCAGCCAGTAGTCGCAGCCCGTGACGGCTTCCGCGTAGCGTCCCGCCGCCACGAAGCCAAGACGGGCATAGAACGGCAGGCTGCGCTCGTTGTAGGTCTCCAGGAAGCATGCAGCACGCGCCGCATCGACGGCCGCCAGGCCCGGCGCCAGCACGGACGCGCCCAGTCCCTGCCCTTGCGCGGCCGGGGCGATGCCGGCGATCGACAGATACCAGGCATCCTGCAAACCGTGCGGCGCCAGCGCGTGCTCCATGTTCGCGACGATGGCCGTGAAATGCGCAAAGCCCTGCTCCCCCAGCAGCGCGCGCAAGGCGGCTTCGCGCTGCCCATACGCCGCCTGACGCAGGGCTGCCGGCGTATCCGTCGTCCAGATGGCGGCGCCATTGCCCGCGTCATCCACCAGGTCGACGCGCCCCGCCTGGCGGCCTTCTTCCAGCGCCAGCGCGAAGTAGGCTTCCAGCATGGCCAGCCGCGCCGCCTCGTCGTCGCTGCACGCCACCGTGACGGTGCGGTAGAACGGATCGCCGGCCAGGGCGGCGGCCAGGCTGCGGGCGGTGCGGGAAGCTTCGGCGTGGGAAACTGCGATGCTGGACGGGCTGGACATGGGGACTCTTTCTTCTCAATGAAACGCCCGGCATCTTAACGCAAGCACGCAGGCCTTGCGCCCGGTCAATACCCGCATGGCGGCGCGGGCCTACGCTGGCGTTTTATCGCGGAGTCCCCATGGCCAGGCACCATGTCATCAGCACCACCGCGTGCGACGTGTTCTTCAAGCTCGTGGCGCACCATAAGAGCAGCCTGGGCGCGCGCTTCGACAACATGACCGTCACCTTCAGCGCCGACGGCCAGCCTGTACGCGGCGCGGCCCTGCGCGATGCAAAAAGTGGCTGCGAACTGCACCGCCTGGCCGGCCAGCCCGACGAATGCTGGTGCTGCGGCTATGACGAGCAGCTGGAATTCGTCTCGCAAGCCAACGCACCGCTGGCGCACGCCGACTACCACCTCACTTTAAGCAACGGTGAAACGTGGACGGGGACGACGGATGCGAAGGGGCGCACGGGGTGCGTCGCCAGCAAGCGGGAGGAGCAGATAACGATGGTGGAATTTTTCCCACAAGAAGATAGCCTTCCCTGCTGCTTCGCTGCACCTGTCCCGGTGGCGCCGACGGCGATCATACTGGAACTACAAGACGTAAAAACTACCGACAAGGATATCGACACATCAGTCAAACAGGTAAAAATCGATAGCATGGCTCGCCCACTTACCCAGGCTGAAATAAACATGGCATGGATGATCTTTGAAGATGCCGTCGACTATAGCAAAGTCAAAATTCACAAGAGGCCTTATCTATGGCTGCTCCAACCAAAAAACACTGCCATGACACCCAATGGGGAAATGTATTTCCATGAGTCGAGATTTCTGGACGATTTTTCCAATGCAGATAACACCGAGCGTCATTGGTTCATTCATGAAATGGTCCATATTTGGCAATATCAACTGAAATATCCGGTGGCCATGCGTGGAGCATTCAGAATAGGACTGGACTACAAGTACGTATTGTCGTCCGAAAGAAAATTAGCCGACTACAACATGGAGGCACAGGGAGACTTGTTAGCCGACTACTACGCATTGAAATACTTAAAGGATTCTTCCGCAATGCGCCAAGAGCAATATGCTAACGACCAAGCAGTTTATGAAGAGGTACTCAATGATTTTTTCATCAACAGAAAAAGTGAAAAGAATTTACCTGGCGGGAATATCGAGCGCACTCCTCTCGTCGACATACCTTGATGCGTGTGCAACATCGCGCATCGCCGATGCTGAAATCAATTCAGTCAATGGCACGCCATGCTTCACAATCTCACAAACGGAAGAGAACCGTAACGGTCAGCCACTCCTGGGGGCACTCAGTATTTCAGACCTGTCAGTAAAACCGGCCACCAAAGTATGGAGCTATGTGATGAGCGGAGGAAGAAAAATTCCGCTTTCATCAAAAAGCTGCCTGCTCTATGGCGATATTCCACAGGGCGCAAATGGCATGCCCGCTCCTGAACTGCAAACCGGGCGGGTTTACAGCATCTTCTTGAATGGACGTCCAGATGATCCTTCCGACCCTACCTATGGCTATAGAGGAAAATTCTGCATCGCTGCCACCTCCGCAGATGAACGAAAAATCATCGCCATTGGCAGCGGCACGCCAGCGTGGAAACATGACAATTGCCCAGAACATTCGCTCGTCCCATAATGCAACAATCGCCATGCCATGGCGTCACACACTGCTATTCCTGCTTGCGGCGCTAACGAGTGTCGATGTCTCGCCGTGGTCGCGCATGGGCCGCGCCGCCGTCATGACAGAGGCAGGCCTTCCCTGCTTCAAGATTGCCAATGAAGAGGAAAGATCAAGGGGTCCTGTCAGCCTGAAGATGCTGACGATCAGCACACCTGAGCCGAATGGCTGGAAAGATGTATGGACGGTCATGTTCCCCAATGCCTCGTTTGGCGATCCCTCCTATCAACTGCCAAACAGGGGATGCGTGCGCTACGGGAAGGCTCCCGAGGGGGCCGAGAGCAGCGATGCAACGCCACTGGTTGCGGGGAAAGTGTATGGCGTATCCTTCCTGGGAAGGCCGCCATCCGCGTCAGATCCCACTTCACGCTACTCGGCAGATTTTTGCCTGCTCATAGCGCCTTCCGGGGGATTTCACGTCGTTCAACTGACAAACGGCAAGAATACCTGTGCCCTCGAAGAACAGTTACGATAAGGCATGCAGCATCAAGGAATTGGCCAAAACACTCAAGGGGTGGGCGGAACCACCTCACTCGATTCCTCCCCCCGCTTCGCCGGCGCCCTGAACCACTGCTCCGGCGGCACCACATGCGACTCTTTCGGGTCATCGATGTAGTGCGGCGAGGTGATCTGCACGTCGAATTCGTTGAAAACGTCGATGATGTTCTGGTGCAAGCGGTTCAGTACTTCGGCGCGCTGGCGGGGGACTTCGGCGCTGGCGTAGGCGACGAGGCGGTATTGCACGTAGTAATCTTGCAGGGCCAGCTGCATCACGTACGGTTTTGGCGTGGTGGACAGCTCCGTCGTGCGCGAGGCGGCCAGTTCCAGCATGGCGTGCACTTGCCGCCATGGCGTGGCATAGCCGATGGTGACGGTGGAGTCGAGCACGAAGCCGCCGCCGGGCTGGGCGCGCGAATAGTTCTTTGTCGTTTGCGACATCACCCAGGCGTTTGGCAAGGCCACCTCTTCCCCGAGGCCCGTGCGCAGCCGCGTTTCGAACATGCCCACGTCGACCACCGTGCCTTCGCTGTCGCCCACGCGCACATATTCTCCCTTGCGCAGGGCCCGCGTGTACATCAGGATCAGGCCGCTGGCGCCCTGGCCCACGATGCTCGACGCGCCGATCGACACCATCAGGCCCACCAGCACGGACAGTCCCTGGAAGGCGGCCGTGTGCGAGCCGGGCAGATACGGATACGCCATGGCCAGCGCGAACAGCCAGATCACCACGCTGGCGATGCGGCGCGTCGGCAGGGCCGTGTCCTTGTCCAGCCAGCCGATTTGCAATTCGCCGCTTTCCACGCGCTTGAACAGCGAGGCGGCCGTGGCGGCGATCAGGCGCGCGATGGCGAAGATCACGCAGACCAGCACCAGCCCCGGCAAGGCGCCGATGATGGCGTGGAAGACGTCGGCGGCCACGTCGAACAAATAGCCGCTCAGGCTTTCGCCCCACGAACGCGTGTAGGGCAGGCGGCCCAGGACGAAGGCGGCCCACAGATACGTGGCCATCAGGCGCAAGCCCCACAGCACGGCGCTGAGCAGCTGATACGCGAAGGCGATGTAGTGTTCGGCATCGAGCACGCGCACATTCTTCAGGCGCACGTCGCGCAGGCGCGAGGCCAGCAGGATGCCGCTGCGGCGCTTGGCCCAGTGATACAGGCGCGTCAAGCCCATCCACACCAGCCAGAACACGAGGGTGGCGGCCGCGCACACGGCGGCCGCGATCGACAGGTAGCGCCAGCTGCCCTGTTCGCGGTAATCGAGCACGGCCTTGCTCAACTCGCCGGCGGCCGTTTTCGCCACGCTTTCCGTCGTGTCGCCGGCCAGCTGGTTGACGTCGCCAGGCACGACGACGAACAGCTGCACGCCATCGAGCAGCACTTGCGTGCCTTCGGGAATCATCCGCGTGCTCGTCTGCAGGGGGCCATTCTTGGCCAGCACGCCTTCCAGCCGGCGCTGCGCACCCGTGGCCCGCTCATCGGGCGGATAGCCGGCCAGCGCGGCGCGGAAGACAAACACCTTGCGGTTGGCAAACATCAACGGCGCCGTCCTGGCCGCTGCGGCCTGCGACGGCGCCACGACGGATGCGGCCTCCGCAACGAGCGCGGGCACGCCGTCGTCCGCATGGGCTGCGGGCAGCAGGAAAATGGTCAACAGGCACAACAGGCGGAGCAGCGCGGACATGGCAGAAATGAAAGAGTGACAAGAAGCAGCCATCATGCCATGTAATCCTGGAAACTCAAGCGCCGCTGCTACCGTTCAGCTCGCATCATGGAAAATGATGCCCAAGGTGTGGCGCAAGCCCGAACGCAGGCGCGACACGCCATGGCGCATGTTGACGCGGTAACTGCCGCGCGTGCCGTTGACGGGCCGTTGCGCGACAGGAAAGAGCACGGCGTCGCCCTGCGCCAGCGGCACCACTTCGGCACGCGACTGCATGCGCGGACGCTGCTCCGTCAGCACGAACTCGCCACCAGTGAAATCCTCGTGCGGGCGCGACAGCAGCACGGCCAGTTGCAGCGGAAACACGTGCTCGCCATACAAGTCCTGGTGCAGGCAGTTGTAATCGCCCTCGCGGTAGCGCAAGAGCAAGGGTGTGGGCCGGGTTTGCCCCGCCGCATGACAGCGCGCCAGGAAATCCCCGTGCGCCACAGGAAAGCGGCTGTCGATGCCCATGCTGGCGTGCCAGCGGTTGGCAATGGCCGCCAGCGGCGGATACAAGGCAGCACGCAGTTCGGCGACCGGCTGCGGCAGCGGATAGGCCCAATACTGGTACTCGCCCTGGCCAAAACCATGGCGCTGCATCACCACCCTGTTGCGAAAACGCGCTGATTCTTCGTACTGGGCAGCCAGCGCCGCGCAGGCATCCGCGGCCAGCAGGGCCGGCACGACGACACAGCCGTATTGATTCAGCTCATCCTCGATCTGCTGCCAGTCCAGCGCCCTCACCGTTCACCCTCGCGCTCGAGCAGCGCCTGCTTGCGCTCCACGCCCCAGCGGTAGCCGGACAAGGCGCCATCGTTGCGCACCACGCGGTGGCAGGGAATGGCGACGGCCAGGGCATTCGCGGCGCAGGCACCGGCCACGGCGCGCGCGCCTTGCGGGGCGCCGATGCGCCGCGCCAGCTCGGCATAGCTAACCGTGCTGCCGGCGGGAATCTCGCGCAAGGCTTGCCACACGCGCTGCTGGAACACCGTGCCGCGCACGTCGAGCGGCAAGTCCAGGCCCAGGCCCGGCGCCTCGACCAGGCCGACGACTTGCGCCACCGTCTGCTCGTACTCGGGCTCGGCGCCGCGCAGCTCGGCGCGGGGAAAGCGGTCCTGCAAGTCGCGCAGCAGCACTTCCGGGTCGTCATCGATCAAAATCGCACAGATGCCCTTGTCCGTGCTGGCCACGAGGATGGCGCCCAGCGAGCAGGCGCCGATGGCGAAACGGATCACGGCGCCGCTGCCGCCGTCGCGGAACGCGCCCGGCGTCATGCCCAGCAAGCCTGGCGTGGCGGCATACAGGCGGCCGCTGGAATTGAAGCCGGCCGCGTATAACGTTTCCGTGACATTGCCCGCGCCCTGCAAGCCGGCCTTCAGGCGCTCGCCGCGCCGCGCCGCCGCATACGCTTTCGGCGTGATGCCCGTGTGCGCCTTGAAGACGCGGTGAAAGTGAAAGCGGCTCATGCCGGCTGCCTGTGCCAGGCTGTCCAGGTCGGGCAGCTCGTCGCTGGCGTCGATCAGGCGGCAGATATCGGCCACGATGGCCGCCTGGCGCTGGGCCAGCGGCGGCAGGTTGGGTTTGCAGCGCAGGCAGGGACGAAAACCAGCCGCCTCCGCCTGCTCGCAACTGGCGTGGAAAGCCACGTTGCGGCGCAAGGCAGGGCGCGCCGCGCAAGATGGCCGGCAATACACGCCCGTCGTGCGCACCGAATAGTAAAAGACGCCATCGGCGTCGGGCGCGCGCCGCTGCAGGGCATCCCAGCGTTCATCGTCAGTCAGGTAAGCATGTTCCATGGCGAACTCCGTGCAGGTCAATAGTAAGTCACCAGCATAGCCAGCGCCCATGCGCGCCGCACTCCGGCGCTTGCTTTTGAATTCAAAAAAGGCTGGCGGCAGGCATCGTGCTCGGTGCTAAAATCGGCCATCGCGCCTCCAGCCGGCGGCGCGCCCTGCCCGTGCCCCGGAGAAACCACATTGGACGACCACAATACACAAGAAAATACGCCCATTTTCCAGCGCATCAAGGATTTTCTGCTGGCCGGCATCGCTGCCGGACGCTGGAAGGAAGGCGACGTGATTCCCTCCGAGCAAGCGCTGGTGAAGCAATTCGGCGTCTCGCGCATGACGGTCAACCGCGCCGTGCGCGAACTGACCAGCGAGCAGGTGCTGACGCGGCGCCAGGGATCCGGCACCTATGTGGCGCAGCAAAAGTACCAGGCGACCTTGTTGGAAATCAAGAGTATCGCCGATGAAGTGCGCGCGCGCGGACATATCCACCGCAGCAGCTTGCAATTGCTGGAACGCACCAAGGCGTCCGACCTGCTGGCCAAGCAATTTGGATTGCCGCCGGAACACCCGCTGTTTCATTCGCTGATCGTGCATTTTGAAAACGGCGTGCCGATCCAGGTGGAAGACCGCTGGGTCAATCCCGAGTGCGCGCCCGACTACATGACGCAGGATTTTTCCAGCATCACGCCGAACGAATACCTGATGGCCGCCGCGCCCCTGCAAGGCGCCACCTACAGCATCGAAGCGCTGTCGGCGCCGCGCGACATCGCCGAAATGCTGGCCATCGACACCAAACAGCCTTGCCTGGTGCTGCGCCGCCAGACGCGCTCGGGCGGCAAGATCGCCTCGATCGCCACCATGTGGCATCCCGGACACCGCTATCAGTTCGCCGGCAGTTTTAGCTAAGGCTATCGCCTCGATTGATTAGCACGATTTCGCGCCAACTTTCTCACGAATTCTCACCAAATCGCGAAAAAAACAGCCATTTCGGGGTGAAAAAAATCCCGTTTTGGCCGTTTCTGAACTTAAATACTCCGAGTAAATATTCGATGCTATAGTTGCCGCCAGAAAGCGCCGCAGGCGTTTATTTGAGCGCGCCTCATGTACTGCCAGCCTAGTCCAATCACGCCCCAGAAAGGGATGCATTTGTCGTATTGCAGCCACACGAGTTTCAGCGCACCACGCCCTCGGCGCCCTGCGCTGCGCCGGCTCGCTCATACGATGCTGGCGGCAGGCATGGCGCTTTCGCTGCCGGTGCAGGCGGCGGCGCCCGGCATGGCGCCGGCATTGCTGTGGCCGTATGCTGCCGCCAGTGCCACCGCCCTGGCGGGACTGGCTTGCTGGCAAGCCTGGCGCTTGCGCCAGCAGTTGCGCCGCCAGCCCCAGCCCGCGCATGCCCAGGCTGAGCAGGATGCCATGCAAGCCTTGCGCGGCGCCACCATGGCCGGCTGGACTTGGCGGCGCCAGTCCGACCGGCTGCAGTTCGCGCCCCAATACCAGGACATCCTGGGCGACAAGCATGCCCAGCTCGAGCATGCACTGGCCGACTGGCTGGCCGAAGTCCACCGCGATGACCGCGCGCGCCTGAGCCTGGCCTTTCGCCAGCATCTGGACGGCCAGACGCCCGGCACCTTCAATTGCGAATTCCGTTTGCGTCACAGCGACGGCCACTGGCGCTGGCTGCTGGCGCGCGGCGCCGTCCTGTCGCGCGCCTCGGATGGGTCCGCCACGCAGGCCAGCGGCATCGTCTGCGATATCAGCGAGCGCAAGCAGGACGAGCAATCGCGCATGCGCTCGATGCTGGAAGCGGCGCCCGAAGCCATGCTGGTGGCCGACGTCGAGGGCAAGGTGCATTATGCCAACCAGATCGGCGCGCGCTGCTTCGGCTATCCGCTGGCCGAATTGACAGGCATGTCGCTGGAGCAATTGGTACCGGAAAGCACGCCCAGCCAATCCGTGGGCGACCCGCAAGGTCGGCACAGCCTGCCGGGCCGGGTGATGATGGCGCGGCGCCGCGACGGCACGCACTTCCCCGCCAAGGTCAGCCTGTCGCCGCTGCGCATGGCCGGGCAAGTGTTTTCCATCGTCTCGCTGCGCGACATGACGCAGCGGCAACGCGCCGAGGAAGCGCTGCACGCCAGCTCGGAACGCTACCGCCTGATCGTGCAGACGGCCGCCGAAGGCATCTGGATGACGGATGCGAACGGCAAGACCACGTTCGTGAACCCGAAGATGGCGCACATGCTGGGCTACACGGTGCAGGAAATGCTGGGCCGTCCCCTGCTCGACTTCATGGACCGCGACAGCCAGTTGCTGATGCAGCGTCGCCTGGCCAGCCACGGCAGCTTCGCCAGCCAGCCGGACCAGGTCGATTTCCGCTTCTTCCGCAAGGATCAGTCCAGCCTGTGGGGCTTGCTGTCGAGTACCAGCATCCAGTCGGACAATGGCGAACCGGGCGGCACCCTGGCGATGATTACCGACATCACGGAACGGCGCCAGGCATCGATCGCGCTGTCGAACTCGAGCCAGCGCATGGCGTCCGTGTTCGGCGCCGTGACGAATGGCCTGGTGGTGCAGGACAGCCACGGCCACATATTGGAAAGCAACGCCGCCGCCGAACGCATGCTGGCGGCCAGTCCGGCCGGCAACAGCCTGTGGCAAGCCATCCGCGAAGACGGTTCCGCCTTCGACCAGCGCAGCCATCCCGTGCACATCACCCTGTCGACGGGCGAGGCCATGCGCGACGTGCTGATGGGCGTGCAGCAGCCCGACGGCAGCCTGTCGTGGCTATCCGTGAATACCGAGGCCATCCGCGATGAATACGGCAAGGTGGGCATGGTCGTGGCCAGCCTGACGGACATCACGTATCACAAGCGCAGCGAAAGTGCCTTGCGTGAACTCAATGAACATCTGGAAGAGCGCGTGGCGCAGCGCACGGAGCAGCTGGACCAGGCCAAGCAGGTGGCCGAAGAAGCGAGCCTGGCGAAGGGACAATTCCTGGCCAACATGAGCCATGAAATCCGCACGCCGATGAATGGCGTGATCGGCATGGCGTATCTCGCCCTGAAGACGGACCTGGAACCGCGCCAGCGCGACTACCTGGAAAAAATCCGCTTCGCCGGAGAACACTTGCTGGGCATCATCGACGATATCCTCGACATCTCGAAAATCGAGGCAGGCAAGCTGGAAATCGAGCGCGTCAACTTCAGTTTCGACCATGTGGTGCAAACGCTGATGACGGTGGTCGCGCCACGCGCCGCCGGCAAGAACCTGGAACTGCTGTTCGAGATCGACCCGCAATTGCCCGCCGTGCTCGTGGGCGACCCGCTGCGCCTGGGGCAAGTGCTGATCAACTACGCCAATAACGCCATCAAGTTCAGCGAACAGGGCAGCATTACCGTGAAAGTGCGCAGGGTGGTGGCGGACGCGAAACACTGCCTCGTGCGCTTTGAAGTGTGCGACCACGGCATCGGCCTGTCGCAGGATGAAATGAGCAAGCTCTTCCAGTCCTTCCAGCAGGCCGACACCTCCACCACGCGCGAATATGGCGGCACGGGCCTGGGCCTGGCCATCTGCAAGCAGCTGGCACAGCTGATGGGTGGCGACGTGGGCGTCGACAGCCGTCCCGGCGCCGGCAGCACCTTCTGGTTCACGGCCAACCTGGGCATTTCCGATCAGGCCGCGCCCGCCATGCTCGACAGCATGGTGCAGACGGCGGCCGCCATGCGCGCCAGCGCCGACGCGGCCCTGGTGATGCGCACGCTCAAGCATGCGCGCATCCTGCTGGTGGAAGACAATACGTTCAACCAGCAAGTGGCGCTGGAATTGCTGGAGGAAGCGGGAGCCTCCGTCTGCCTGGCCAACAATGGCGAAGAGGCGCTCGACCTGCTGCGCCAGACACAGTTCGACTGCGTGCTGATGGACGTGCAGATGCCGCTGATGGATGGCTTGCAGGCAACGCGCCACATCCGCGCCGACCCGCAGCTGGCGCACCTGCGCGTGCTGGCCATGACGGCCACGGCCACCAGCGAAGACCGCGTGCGCTGCCTGGAAGCGGGCATGGACGATTTCATTTCCAAGCCCATCCAGCCGGCCATGATGTACCAGACCATCGCCAGCTGGCTGCCGGCGCACGAAACGCCGCCGCCACCGGCGCGCAGCCGCGCCGCGCCCGCCTTCAAGACCACCCTGGCCGGCGACCCGCAAGTGATCGACCTGTCCATCCTGGCCAAATTGCTGGGCTACAACCCGGAAAAGGTACGCAAGTTCGCCTTCAAGTTCCTGCAGACCACGCAGGATGGCTTTGGCGACATCGATGCGGCCCTGGCGCGCGGCGACGTGCAGCAGGTGCGCGAACTGGGACACCGCATCAAGTCGTCGGCGCGCACCGTGGGCGCCCTGGGGCTGGCCGAACTGTGCCACAACCTGGAAACCCTGGCGCCGGGCGAACCGGCCGACGAGGCAGAGCGGGCACGGCGCATCGTTACGCGCCTGTGGCCCCTGCTGGAACAGATTACCGAACAAATCATGAATAACACCAGCTTTGCCAATGACGATTAGCTATCGCCAAATTGGGTTGCGGCAAGGTATCGGCATCGACAGCGATGCATATCAACAGAAAGACATGACGATGAACACTGTATCAAACCAAGCAAGCCAGGAAAACAACGAAGCAGGCCTGGCGCCATTGCGCGTGCTGCTGCTGGACGACGACGTTTTCATGCTCGACGTGCTCAGCGACATGCTCGAACAGATGGGCCAGTTCGACATCCGCTGCGAGTCGCACAGCGATCAGGCGCTGGCCACCCTCAAGCAGCACCAGCCCGACCTGCTGATCTGCGACCTGTCCATGCCCGACATCGACGGCATCGAATTCTTGCGCATGGCGGCGGAAAACGGCTTCCGCGGCGGCGTGGTCCTGCTGTCGGGCCTGCATTCGGCCGTACGCCTGGCGGCCGAGCGCCTGGCCATGGCGAATGGCCTGCATATCCTGGGCACCTTCCGCAAGCCGATGGAAAGCGCGGAATTGCAGCTCATGGTGAACTTGCAACTGCAGCACACGGCGCGTCTGGCCAACGTACAAGCCTGATCGAGGGGCCGGCCGGGAGGGCAGGCACGGCGCTGCAGGCCAGCAGGCATGCGGCTTTGCCGCCCTGCGGGCACGCACAGGAGGGATATGCTGGCGATATGCCTCAAGTTTTTCTGCAATAATCGCCACGCTTTGAAAAAATGGGTTATTATTTCAGCCATCCCCGCCTGCATACCTCTGGTCGCACCTTCCAAGACATTGAAGTCGTGCCCATTGTCCCCATCTTCTCACTGCATTCCAGGAAGCATGGATGGCGAACCAGCGTATGGTTAATTCCAGGCATTATTGATCCCACCCTCATTTGAGGAAAATATGAGCGAAAATATCAAACACATTAGCGATGCATCTTTTGAAGCAGACGTCCTGAAATCCGAGTTGCCAGTACTGGTTGACTTCTGGGCAGAATGGTGCGGTCCCTGCAAGGCCATCGCCCCTATCCTGGAAGAAGTGGCCAAGGAATACGCCGGCCGCATCCAGATCGCCAAGATGGACGTGGACGCCAACCAGGCAGTGCCTGCCAAATTCGGCATCCGCGGCATCCCGACCCTGATCCTGTTCAAGGATGGTGTTGCAGCTGCTCAAAAAGTGGGCGCCATGGCCAAGGGCCAGTTGACCGCTTTCGTCGACAGCAACATTTAATGTATGATGGGCAGCGCTGCGCCCGCAGCGCCGCCTGACTGGAACCACCGGGAAGCGGCTTTGCCTCATTCGTGCACAGCCTTCCCGAATAATTAATCAACGCCACGCAGTCCCCTCCCCTACCTTTACATCCCGTCTCGGGACACTCAACACATATGCATTTATCCGAACTAAAGGCCCTACACGTATCCGCCCTGCTTGAGATGGCGATCGGTCTTGACATTGACAACGCAGCCCGCTTGCGCAAACAGGAGCTGATGTTCGCTATCCTGAAAAAACGCGCCAAGTCCGGCGAACAGATTTTTGGCGACGGCGCCCTGGAAGTGCTGCCTGACGGCTTCGGCTTCCTGCGCTCGCCCGACGCCAGCTACATGGCGTCCACCGACGACATTTACATCTCCCCTTCGCAAATCCGCCGCTTCAATCTGCACACCGGCGATTCGATCGAAGGCGAGGTACGGACCCCGAAAGATGGCGAACGCTATTTCGCATTGGTCAAAGTCGACAAGGTCAACGGCGAATCGCCGGAGATGTCGAAACACCGCATCCTGTTTGAAAACCTGACGCCGCTGCACCCGAACGAGCCGCTGCGCCTGGAACGTGAAATGAATGGCCAGGAAAACATCACCGGCCGCATCATCGACCTGATCGCCCCGATCGGCAAAGGCCAGCGCGGCTTGCTGGTGGCATCGCCGAAATCCGGTAAATCCGTGATCCTGCAGCACATCGCCCATGCGATCACGGCAAATCATCCGGACATCACCCTGATCGTGCTGCTGATTGACGAACGTCCGGAAGAAGTTACCGAAATGCAACGTTCGGTCCGCGGCGAAGTCGTCGCCTCGACCTTCGACGAGCCAGCCACGCGCCACGTGCAAGTGGCCGAGATGGTGCTGGAAAAAGCCAAGCGCCTGGTCGAAATGAAAAAAGACGTGGTCATCCTGCTCGACTCGATCACCCGTCTGGCACGTGCCTACAACACCGTCATCCCTGCCTCGGGCAAGGTGCTGACCGGCGGTGTCGACGCGAATGCGCTGCAACGTCCAAAACGCTTCTTCGGCGCCGCGCGCAATATCGAAGAAGGCGGCTCGCTGACCATCATCGCCACGGCGCTGATCGAAACGGGCTCGCGCATGGATGACGTGATCTTTGAAGAATTCAAGGGTACGGGCAACATGGAAGTGCATCTGGAACGCCGTCTGGCCGAAAAACGCGTCTACCCGGCAATCAACCTGAACAAATCGGGTACCCGCCGCGAAGAACTGCTGATCAAGCCGAACGAGCTGCAAAAAATCTGGATTTTGCGCAAGTTGCTGTACTCGATGGACGAGATCGAGGCGATGGAGTTCATTCTCGACAAGATGAAAGCCACCAAGAATAACGCCGAGTTCTTCGACATGATGCGTAGAGGCGGCTAAAACCTACTGCGCGGCCACATTTTCGATCTCCGTTGCTCACTGTACTAAAGTACAGTTCCGCTACTCAATCGCAACTGTGGCCTGCTCGCTACGGTTTTATCTCGCCTCTCACTTAGGTGCAAGCCGCTCATTGAGCGGCTTTTTTATTGCCTGCGGCCGAAAATCGCTATATAATCGACGGTTGCATTATTTTAAACCCTGGCAAGTGATCGGCAATCGGGTCAAGAAGCTGGACGACCGACGAAGTGCTGTTTGGCTACCAAACTAGAGAGAAGACCATGAAAGTCGATACCCATCCAGAATACCGCGAAGTTGTTTTCCACGATCTGTCGTGCGATTTCAAATTCGTTACCCGCTCGACCATCCAAACCCGCGAAAAAATCACCCACGACGGTAAAGAATACCCACTGGTGAAGATCGAGGTTTCGGCTGAATCGCACCCATTCTTCACGGGCAAGCACAAAATCGTCGATACCGCTGGTCGCGTCGAGAAGTTCCGTCAGAAGTTCGGTTCGGTTGGTTCGAAAACCGCAGTCGCAGCAGGCTAATTTTTGCCGCTCTGCGGCAAAAAAGGGCAGCTTCGGCTACCAAGAAAAAGGCAGCCACGGCTGCCTTTTTTGTCTTTGGCCGCTTTACTTTATACTCGCGCATACCCGACGCCATTCGTCGCGTCTTGCCATTTTTTTCTGATACCGACTATCGATGAAGCCAGTCCGCCTTCCCGCCGCTGCCACACTCGCGCTGCCACGATGGGCCTTGTTTGCGCTCGGCCTGCTGTATATCCTGCCTGGCCTGATCGGCCGCGAACCGTGGAAGAACGATGACGCCGCCAGTTTCGGCATCATGTGGACCATGGCGCATGGCGGCCTGAACGACTGGCTGTGGCCCAACGTGGCCGGCCTGTCGCTGCCCGACGAAGGCCCGCTGGCCTTCTGGCTGGGCGCCATCTTCATCAAGCTGTTCGGCTGGATCGACGGCGACGTCTTTGGCGCGCGCATGTCGACCATCGGCATCTTCGTCGTCAGCACCCTGTCCGTCTGGTACACCGCCTTCAACCTGGGCCGCCGCAACGATGCCCAGCCGCTGCGCCTGGCCTTCGGCGGCCAGCCCGAGCCGGACGATTTCGGCCGCACCCTGGCCGATGCGGCCGTGCTCATCTACCTGGGCTGCCTGGGACTGCTGCAGCACAGCCACGACATCACGGCCGAAGCGCTGTACGTGTCCCTGATGGCCTATTTGCTGTACCGCGCCGTGCGCTACATGGAAGGCCCGTCCGTGCGCAATGCGGCCCTGCTGGGCCTGGCGATGGGCGGCCTGACCCTCGCGCGCGGCTGGATCACGCCGGCAGCGCTGAGCATTGCCCTGCTGCTGTGCACCGTCTTCCTGCGCCTGCCGCTGCTGCGCAGCGTGCGCCACCTGGCGCTGGCCATCCTGATCGGCGCCGCGCTGACCCTCGTCTGGCTGCTGCCGGGCGAATGGCTGCAACCGTATGGCCACTCGCCGCTGCACGCGTGGATGGAATGGAATTGCCGCCAGTTCAGCGCCCCGAGCCTGAAAAGCCTGCAGTATTTCTTGCGTGTCGGCATCTGGTTCTTCTGGCCAGCATGGCCGTTCGCCGCCTGGGCCGTGTATGCCTGGCGCCGCCAGCACCACGTGCTGCACATCGTCGTGCCACTGACCTTTGTCGCCATGCTGGCCATCCTGGGCCTGTGCCATCCCGATCCCGACCCGAGCCAGCTGCTGCCGCTGCTGCCGCCGCTGGCCGTGATGGCCGCGTTCGGCTTGCTGACCATGAAACGGGGCGCCATCAACGCCATCGACTGGTTCTCCGTGATGGTGCTGACCATTTGCGCCCTTGCGCTATGGCTGTTCTGGTTCGCCATCCTGACGGGCTGGCCGCCGAAACTGTCGCATAATGCGCTGAAACTCATGCCAGGCTTCAAGCCCGAACTCGACTTGCTGGCCTTTTTCGTGGCCGCCTGCGCCAGCGCGGGCTGGGTGGCGCTGGTGCACTGGCGCATCTCGCGCCAGCCGGCCGTGCTGTGGCGCGCCGTGGTCCTGTCGTCCGGTGGCCTGATCCTGATCTGGGTGCTGATCATGACCTTGTTCCTGCCGCCGTTGAACTACAGCAAGAGCTACGCCAGCGTGGCGCACCAGATTTCCGTCCACCTGCCGCCAGGCAGCAAGTGCATCAACAGCAACGTCGGCGCCGCACAGCGCGCCTCGTTCGCCTACTTCGGCCACTTGCCGTTTGCCAGCGTGGGGCAGCAGCAATGCGATGTGTTCCTGTTGCAAGACAGCATCAAGGTGCCTGACAGCAAGGAACAACTGCCCGAGTACCATGGCGCGGACTGGATCAAGCTGTGGGAGGGGCGCCGTCCCACGGATGACGTGGAACGTTTCCGCCTGTACCAGCGCGTCAGGTAAGCAGCAAAAAACCGGGCCAGCCCCGGTTTTTTTATGTCCGCAAAACAATCACTATCGACAGGAAAAGTGTTGCTTTTAAATATAGTTAATTACCTAAATTGAACTAGAATTGTTTTTTAGATTATAATGATGGCCTGCGCGATGGCGGTGTCTTGCTTTCCCGCCCTATTCGTCCCCCAATTCACTATGAGATTGTCCATGAAATTATTTACTGCCCGTACCTTGCCGCTCATCAGCGCCGCCCTGTTCGCCTTCTCTTTCAGCGCTTCGGCCCAGGCAACCGTGATTGACCTCGGCGTCGCCAATGGCTACTCGGCCTTCATCTTCGGCAACATCGGCAGCAGCGGCGCCAGCGGCTTCACCAGCGTCGGTGGCAGCATCGCCGCCGGCGGCAATATCTATCTGGACAACTACAACGTCGGCACGAACAAAAAGCCAGGCAGCGCGGCCAACGCGATCGTTGCTGGCGGCAACCTGAACACGGGCTGGGGCACCATCGGTGGTTCCGCCGTGTATGGCGTCAGCAATCCCAACGCCACCTTGACAGCGCCACAATGGTTCCCAACCGGCAGCATCAGCAAAGGCAACGCTTCCACCCTGGACTTCGCGGGTACCAAGCAACAACTGACGACCCTGTCGGGCGACGTGGCCAAGCTGCAATCGAACGGCACCGTGCTTTCGCAAAACAATGGCTTCAAGCTGGTGGGCGACATCAACGCCGACGTGAATATTTTCAACATCGATGCGTCGAACCTGCATAACCTGACCCTGGACCTGTCCTCGCTGAAAAGCACGGCCAGCATCATCATCAACGGCACGGCCACCAACATTACCTTGAGCGGCGGCTTCGACAATTTCGGCAGCTTCGCCGACCGCACGCTGCTGAACTTCGCCAATGCCACTACCACCAGCCTGAACAACGTCGGCATCAACGGCAGCATCCTGGCGCCGAACAGCGCGTTTTCCGGTTCGGGCAGCATGAACGGCACCCTGGTCGCCAATTCGGTCAGCTCGATCAATTATGGCCACGTTTCGATGAACGGCTCCGGCTTCAACACGGTGAGCGTGTCGGCCGTGCCGGAACCAGGCACCTACGCCATGCTGCTGGCCGGCCTGGGCTTGCTGGCTTTCATGCGCCGCCGCGCGCCAGCGCGCGCACCACAAGCAGCGATGGCCTGAGCTTTACGCTGAATCAATAAAAAACACCGGGCCGCGCGAGCGTCCCGGTGTTTTTTTATGGGCTGGCGAAAGACTTAGTCCGCGCTCAGCCCCAGATCCGTCGCCACCTGCTTGCGCAGCAGGTATTTCTGGATCTTGCCCGTCACCGTCATGGGGAATTCCTCGACGAAGCGCACGTAGCGGGGAATCTTGTAATAGGCGATCTGCCCATCGCAAAAGGCGCGGATATCCTCGCTGGTGGCCTGCGTGCCCGGACGCAGGATGATGCAGGCGCACAACTCTTCGCCATACTTGGCGTCCGGCACACCCACGCATTGCACGTCGAGCACGCTCGGGTGGCGGTACAGGAACTCCTCGACTTCGCGCGGATAGATGTTTTCGCCGCCGCGGATGACCATGTCCTTCGAGCGGCCGACGATGCTGCAAAAGCCGTTGTCGTCGATCACGGCCAGGTCGCCCGTGTGCATCCAGCGCGCCGCATCGATGGCCTCACTGGTTTTTTCAGGGTCGCCCCAGTAGCCCTGCATCACGGAATAGCCGCGCGTGAGCAATTCGCCCTTTTCGCCGCGCGGCACGATGCGCCCTTCCGCATCGATGATTTTCACTTCCAGGTGCGGGTGAACCCTGCCGATGGATGACACGCGCATTTCGCGCGGGTCCTCGATGGCCGTCTGGAAGCTGACGGGCGACGTTTCCGTCATGCCATACGCAATCGTGATCTCCGCCATGTGCATCAGCTCGATGACCCGCGTCATGACTTCCATCGGGCACGGCGAACCGGCCATGATGCCGGTGCGCAAATTCGACAGATCGTATTGCTTGAAATCAGGATGGTCGAGGATGGCGATGAACATGGTCGGCACGCCATGCAGCCCCGTGCAGCGCTCGGCCTGCACGGTTTCCAGCACGGCTTTCGGATCGAACCCCTCGCCGGGAAACACCATGGCCGCGCCATGCGTGACGCAGGCCAGGTTGCCCAGCACCATGCCGAAGCAGTGGTACAGGGGCACGGGAATGCACAAGCGGTCCTGTTGCGTGAGGCGCATGGCTTCGCCGATGAAAAAGCCGTTGTTGAGGATATTGTGGTGCGTCAAGGTGGCGCCTTTCGGCGCGCCCGTGGTGCCGGACGTGAACTGAATGTTCACGGCATCGTCAAACTGCAAGGTAGCGCTCACTTCTTCCAGGTGCGCCAGGTCGGCGTCGGCAATGCCCTCCATCAGGGCGTCGAAGTTGTGCATTCCGGGTGTCGCGGCCGTGCCCAGGCGGATCACGTGGCGCAATTGCGGCAGGCGCGGCGACTGCAGGGCGCCGGCGCGCGAACGTGCGATTTCCGGTACCACGTCTTGCACGATGGCCAGGTAGTCGCTGGACTTGAAGCTGGGCGACAGGATCAGCGCGCTGCATTGCACCTTGTCGAGCACGTATTCGAGTTCCGAACGCCGGTAGGCGGGGTTGATGTTGACCATGATCAAGCCGGCTTTCGCCGTGGCAAACTGGGTCAGCACCCATTCGGCACAGTTTTGCGACCAGATGCCGACCCTGTCGCCAGGCTGCAAGCCCAGCTTCAGCAAACCTGCGGCCAGGCGGTGCACGCGCTGCTGGAATTCCAGATACGTCCAGCGTACGTTCTGGTGCGCCACGATCAGGGCATCCTGCTGGCCATGGCGGGCGGCAATGCCGTCCAGGTAGGCGCCTATCGTTTCGCCGATCAACGGCGTCTCGTGGGCGCCGTGTACATAACTGATTGCTTGCATGCTGTCTCCAGGGTGTGTGGCGCGGCGCGCTCTTGTTATCGTCTTTGATGCAGAAAATTATAGCCGCAACCGCCCCCGTCCTGCGTCAGCTTGCTGTAATGTGCAGGCCAGCACACCAGACATTCACGGCACCATGACAGGCAATACGCAGCACCCGCCCGAACAGGGCTTCATCCTGACCCGCCACTGGCGCGATACCAGCGCCGGCACGGAAGTCGATTTCTGGCTGGCAACGGATGCCGGGCCCCGCCATGTGCGCCTGCCCGTGCAGACGGCCGTCGCCTTCCTTCCCATGGAGCAGCAGGATCAGGCGCAACAGTTGCTGCGCGGCGAGCGCCATGCGGAGCTGCGGCCCCTGTCGCTGTGCGATTTCCACCACCGTCCCGTGCTGGGGCTGTACTGCAAGCAATACCGGCACTTGCTGAAGCTGGAAAAGCAGCTGCGCGCGCACGGCATCGACGTGTACGAAGCCGATATCCGCCCGCCCGAGCGCTATCTGATGGAACGCTTCATCACGGCGCCGGTAACGTTCAGCGGAGAAACACTGCAGGAAGTACAGCTGAAACCGGCACCCGGCTACCGCCCCACATTAAAACTGGTATCGCTCGATATCGAGACGACGGCCCATGGCGAGCTGTATTCGCTGGCCCTGGAAGGCTGCGGCCAGCGCCAGGTGTACATGCTGGGGCCGCCAAACGGCGGCGATGACGCCTTGGACTTCGACCTCGAATACTGCGACAGCCGCGCACAGATACTCGAGCGCCTGAACACATGGATGGAGCGCCACGATCCGGACGCCATCATCGGCTGGAACCTGGTGCAGTTCGACTTGCGCGTGCTCAAGCAACATGCCGAGCGTTATCAAGTACCGTTGAGGCTGGGACGGGGCGGCGCCGTGATGGAATGGCGTGAGCATGGCGGCAAGCAGGAGCACTATTTTGCGGCCGCCGCGGGCCGGCTGATCATCGACGGCATTGAAGCGTTAAAATCGGCGACGTGGAATTTCTCCTCGTTCAGCCTGGAAAACGTGGCGCAGACGCTGCTGGGCGAAGGCAAGTCCATCGACAATCCCTACCAGCGCATGGCCGAGATCGACCGGCGTTTCCGCGAAGATAAACCGGCGCTGGCCCGCTACAACCTCAAGGATTGCGAGCTGGTCACGCGCATCTTCGCCAAGACCGAGCTGCTGACCTTCCTGCTGGAACGGGCCAGCGTGACGGGCCTGGCGGCCGACCGCAGCGGCGGCTCCGTGGCCGCGTTCGAACACCTGTACCTGCCGCTGATGCACCGGCAAGGTTACGTGGCACCCAACCTGGGCGATGTCTCCGGCGACAACAGTCCGGGCGGCTTCGTCATGGATTCGCAGTCGGGCCTGTACGACTCCGTGCTGGTGCTCGACTATAAAAGCCTGTACCCATCCATCATCCGCACGTTCCTGATCGACCCCGTGGGCCTGGTGGTGGGCACCAGCGGCGACGAGGCCGATACCGTGCCCGGCTACCGTGGCGCGCAGTTTTCAAGGGTCAAACATTGCCTGCCCGCCATCGTGCAACAGGTGTGGCAAGGGCGCGAGACGGCCAAGCGCGAGCGCAACGCGCCCCTGTCGCAAGCGTTAAAAATCATCATGAACGCGTTCTATGGCGTATTGGGCTCGAGCGGCTGCCGCTTTTTCGACCCGCGCCTGGCCTCCTCGATCACCTTGCGCGGCCACGACATCATGCACCGCACGCGCGAGCTGATCACGGAACAGGGTTATCAGGTCATCTATGGCGACACGGATTCCACCTTCGTGTGGCTGAAAACGGCGCATACGGATGAAGAAGCGGGCAAGATCGGCCGCGCCCTGGTGGCGCACGTGAATGCGTGGTGGGACCAGTATCTGCGCGCAGAGTTCGGCCTGGAGAATGCGCTGGAACTGGAATTCGAGACGCATTACCGGCGCTTCCTGATGCCCACCATCAGGGGCTCGGAAGAAGGCAGCAAGAAGCGCTATGCGGGCCTGGTGGGCAAGCCCGACGGCAGCGAACAGATGGTCTACAAGGGCCTGGAAACCGTGCGCAGCGACTGGACGCCGCTGGCGCAGCAATTCCAGCAAGCTTTGTACCTGCGCATCTTCCAGCGCGCCGCCTACCAGGACTATGTGCGCGACTACGTGGCGCGCACCGTGCGCGGCGAATTCGACGCTCTATTGGTCTACCGCAAGCGCCTGCGCCGCCCGCTCGACGACTACCAGCGCAACGTGCCGCCCCATGTGCGCGCGGCACGCACGGCCGACGCCTACAACCTGGCGCAGGGCCGGCCGCTGCAATACCAGAACGGCGGCTGGATCAGCTATGTCATCACGGTGGCCGGCCCGGAACCGCTGGAAACGCAGCGCTCGCCCATCGACTACCACCATTACCTGACGCGCCAGCTGCAGCCGGTGGCTGACGCGATCCTGCCGTTCCTGGGCGACGATTTTTCGCGCCTTGTATCGGGCCAGCAGGATTTGTTTTAAATCAATTTTACTGACCGGCATGACCAAGCTGAGGTAATATCGGCGCCTGCCGGGCTTATCTGCCCCTGTTTGCAGGCGCTGTGCGCCGCGGCAGCGTAAAATACGCCATGGCGAAAGAATAAGAGCAGTACCCAAGAAGAAGATGCCGCTCCAGACGAGAATCGTTCGCAAGAAGATTGTCGCCACTGAAAGGGCGCATAATTTATCACTATGTTGAACCAGCACGCCGGACTTCCCATCGTCCGCCGGCTAATTTTTGAATGAATTGATACCATGACCGAGATCACGTCCTTAAGAGACATCCCGCAAAAAAATATCTTCCGCAAGGGCGACACCTTTGTGCTGTTCGGCGAGCTGTTCGGCCGCGGCTATGTAAATGGCTTGCTGGACGAAGCGCGCAAGGCGGGCATGAATATCGTCGGCATGACGGTCGGCCGCCGCGATGAAAACATGGCGCTGCGTCCGTTGAACGCGGAAGAGCTGGCGGAAGCCGAAGCCAATCTGGGCGGCCGCATCATCAATGTGCCGCTGATGGCCGGTTTCGACCTCGACGCGCCAGCGGGCGAGCCGACCCCGACAGCCCTGCTGGCCGACATGACCCTGAAAAGCTGGCAAGAAGACAAGCTGGACTGGGTGCAGATCGAACGCTGCCGCGAAGCCGGCATCGCCCGCTTCAGCGCTTCCGTGGCGAAAGCCATGGCCGAGCTGGACAGCCTGATTCCTGACGGCAGCAATGTGTATTTCGCCCACACCATGGCTGGCGGCATTCCGAAAGTCAAAGTCTTCCTGGCGATTGCCAACCGCATCTACAAAGGCCGCGGCGAGCGCTTCATGTCCTCGCGCGCCCTGCTCGACAGCGACCTGGGTAAATTGATCCTGATGAACTTCGACGAAGTCACGGCCAACACCCTGCAGCACCTGATCGACGGCAGCGCTGCCATCCGCGCCCGCATCGAGCAAACGGGCGGCCAGGTGCGCTACAGCGCCTACGGCTACCACGGCACGGAGATCTTGATCGACGGCAAGTACCAGTGGCAAACCTACAGCAACTACACCCAGGGCCTGGCCAAGATGCGCCTGGAAAACGTGGCCAAGTCCGCGTGGGACAAAGGCATCAAGGCCACCGTCTTCAACTGCCCGGAAATCCGCACGAACTCGTCCGACATTTTCGTCGGCGTGGAACTGTCCCTGTTCCCCCTGCTCAACGCGCTGAAAAAAGAAGGCGGCGCAGCCTGGGCCGAAGAGCAGTGGAAAATCTGCCAGGGCTTGCTGGAAGACGGCGTCTCGCTGCAAGACTTGCTCGACCGTATCGCCGCCTACAATGGCGACGCCACCAGCGTGCAGTTCCGCAACTTCGCCGCCTGGCCGATGGACAACACGCCAGAGCTGGCCGACGTCATGATCGGCACCTCGGACGACATCACCAAGCTGCACAAGGACCGCAAGGAACTGATCACCGACCACCTGAGCTCGCTGGTCCTGGAAGGCACGGGCCCGCTGATGTTCCACGCCATGTCGGAGCCACAAGCCCCCGTCGTCTGGCTGAACCACGACATCATCGCGCGCCAGCTGAACTCCGTGCATAACTGATACCGGCCCAGCCGCTGTCCGACAACGCCGTCCCGGGCCCGCGCCCCGGACGGCGTTTTTCATGCAAAGCCAGCATCCGATTAATGGGCTAAACCGTATGCCAAGCGAAAAACTTGCCGTATCGCGATAAATCAGTGATAATGCGTCTCGCGTTGCCGGGATGGCGGAATAGGTAGACGCACGGGACTCAAAATCCCGCGCTGGAAACAGCGTGCCGGTTCGATTCCGGCTCCCGGCACCACCAGACAAATCGAAGAAGTACCGATAAAGCCATTAAATCCAATAAAATCAAGGATTTAGTGGCTTTTTCTTGCCTGATTGATCCGATCACTTCCGATTAAAGCCGATGGCAGCGCCATACAGTGGTGGAAGTACAAAATCTCCTCACCTGACTATTGAGCTCAACTTCGCTACACGCACTATTCGCCGGAAGTCTTCCTCGAATTGCTCGCTCATCAAAAACTCACCAATGCCCGTACAACGCAAGGTAATTTCCCTGTAGTGAGGCAAGAAAAAACCTTAATCTGAATGAAATTTTTCTTCTACAACAAGAAAATGGCGACAGTCCAATAAACTGCATATCCAAACTTTTAATGCTGCAAGGTAAAGTCGCCGAGCGTGCAGATGTCTGAACACGCGTTTAAAGTGGCGATAGGGCCTGCGCTACCTCCGCTAATGATCGTCACGAGAAAAATGGCGACGGCGAAAGGAAATCTGGATCAAGCCCTGGTGTGGCTCTCCTGGCACTGCCTGGTAACTATTGCAGCCTGCACTGCTGGCGCTGTGGCTAGAAGGGCTAGCGGCAGCTTCTTGATAGTGGTACGAAATCGATCAGATGGAAGAGCAACGAAAAGTCCAGGTTGAAGAGGTCGCAGAACTGCGTGCTGGCACGAAGGCGTGGAAGAAAAAGGCTGGGAAAGCGAAATTAGAAAGCTGAGGCGAGCACATCCGCTATGTGTTCAGGTTAATCCGCACATGCCTTATGGTGAACAGCACGACTATTTTATTTTGCAGGGATATTGAAAAACCTATCTGAGCATCTCAGATCCATGCGCATCCAATCACGCCACGCACTATCGGCGCTACTGATAAAAATGACATGATAATTATCTTTACAGCAACACTCCAACTATTTTATTGCGTAATAGACGAGCGGCTCCGAGCCATTGACATGTTGGAGGTCACTAATAAATTACTCAAAAGACAAAGGATTTGATGTAAAGTGGTTTCATTTAGGAGCATTTGCAAATGAAAAAAATAGAATCTTTCACATCGATTACCAAGCAAGATGCATTATTGCTAAAAATGCAAGAAATGAGTGAGGTAGAGTTTACAAAAGAAATTCTTATTCCAATCTTTAAGGAAATGGGCCACCGAGTTGATTATAACGGTGGTCCATTAGAAGGAGGAAAAGACCTAATTTGTTGGAAGGAAAATGGATTTGGATCCGTTGAACTCACTGTAATTCAAGTGAAGAAAACAACTGCGTCCGCCGCTGCCGGGGATTCCAATAGCTTTGCTGGGATTGTTACTCAAATTCAACAAGCTTCTGAGAAGAAAGTCCCTTCACTATCAGGCCATTCCCAGTATCCTAATTTTGTCTATTTTATTACCCCATTCGATATCGATACCAGGGCTTTAGAGAGCCGGTTTGAGACATACTCAACCCTTACAACTCGAAACGTACGTGTATTAGATGGTCGCATTATAGCTTCCCAATTAATTGAAAAATTGCCAGATTTGGCGGATCTAATTTGTGGCGAGTCGTTTGTTCTTAAGAATAAATTACTGTCTAATATTTCAAACTCAGACTTACTGAGTGCTCTAAACTATTCTGGCGAGAAAAATACCAATGATTTCTATTGCGATTTAGATTTCGGCGTCGGGAGAGTTACCACAAAACTTTTTCTCTCTATGGAATTTTGTGCCATGAACACAAAACATTCCATACATCCTTCAAAATGGAATAATTTAGAGTCACTAGCAGTTGAGATAGAACATTTACTTGGTATTGATATTTTTCTCCCATCAAGAAAATTAGTAATAGAAAACTATTTAGGCATATTAGATAAATGGAGATCTCAGGAAAATCAAGATATTATTCGCGATATCTCTAATAACTCCTTCGAACTGGAAGTCCTTCTTTCTAGGATTCTTGATGAATCACAGCAATTGATTACTGAGGTTCTGTCAATTGACAGTGACCTTGCCAGAAAAAATATGAAAGCTGGAATGAGAGGGAAATTAACGGAGGATGAAATTGCACGATTATTTTCCCTCAGAGACACAACCTCCAAAACTATATTTTCCTTTGAAGAATGGAAGGGATACTCGTACATCTCAAACAACATCCTCGAAAAAATAAAATATTTAATATCGGCTGCAAGAATAAATATTAACAGCATTTCCGCCGAACTAAAAGCAATAGGACGAGATGCCGAGAAAAGAGTTTCTGTTTTAGACGTTGATTTAAACAGCGCTGAAGTCCTATACATTCGCTTAGACAGCAACTTTAAAAGAAAAACAAATGAACCATTGTATGAATTTTTTCTTAATGGGGAAAAACTAGCTAACGAACTCACAAATAGAAAAAAATGGGTTTCAGATGAAATAGAAAAGCTAGGAAATAAAAAACGCGAAAAAGTAGAGATTAAAGATTTCTTTGTAAAGTGCCAAGACCTATTTGGCACTGTGGGACGAGTGCTTAATGAGAAAATATTTCTTGATGCCGTCGGCGCAGATTCCACGAAGAAATTCTCAGTTGGAAACCCGGCCAAGCGAATTAGCATGCCGATTAGAGAGGTCTTCAATACCGGGTTGCACTGCGCAATTTATGGTGAAGCAGGCGCTGGAAAATCAACTACTTTACATAAATACGCGTCAATGGCCTCAACTTCCGACTCTGAAGATGAACTCACATTATTTCTTCCGCTCACAAGAATACTTGCAAAGGTGATTAATTTTGGCGACAGCGAGGATATCACACCAATTAAAAAGCTCGAAAATGGATTGGCATCATTTTTAAAAAATGAAAAAACTGAAAACTACGCAGAGATTATAGATTTCATTAAAACAAAACGACGAGTAACCTTTATTTTTGATGGCGTAGACGAAGTAATTAAAAGTGCACCATGGATTATTAATGCAATTGAAGAAATAGAAAATACTTACAAAAATAGTCAAATAATACTTTCCGCCAGGTCAAGCGGTTCTTACTTAGAAAATATAAAATACTTAGGTCTAACATTACTCCCATTTACAGATAACCAAGTATTGAATTTCGTGAATGGTTGGTTTTCCAACGACAAGATAATTGCAAGAAATGTTACGACACATCTATCTCAGACACCTTCTCTAGCGGAGATTGTGCGCAGTCCATTGCTAGCAACAATTCTATGTGTTTTGGCGGAAAATCGTGTTCCGTTACCCGCAGGCGAATTGAGCATGTATTCTGAACGCATAAAACTTCTGTTAGGCCATTATGATATTCACAAAAAAACAAAAAGAATTGTTTCCCACCATTCGTTACTTGAGACCGCCGCGAGACGATTAGCATTTCTGCTGCATTCAAAGAATATGCGATCGGCATCTCCTGACTTTCTTGAATCAGCTACGGTGGAGCTTCTAGGGAAAAGATTTGAAGGAGTCGAAGAACAACAACTACGAACCGCGTTTCGAGAGTTAATCGATCCGTGCAATATATTAGTACCGATGACGGATGATGGCGAGTTTGGATTTGGACATTTACGATATCAAGAATACCTATGTGCAACAGAATTATGTCAAAATAGGGGAATCGACGTAGGTCCTTTGCTAACGTCTCCTTGGTGGAAATCAATACTTGTACTATTTGCTCGAATGACAGATAGTATTACCTACATTATTACAGATGTTATGGAAAAACAGCAGAACGTCACAAAATGCAAAGATAATCTTTTGGCAATAATATCAACTCGTGACAAACTAGAAAGACGCTACTTGACAGGTTTAATAGAAGGGCACGTTCAGCTTGATACTTTAGACAACGATCTCAAGGAATTCTATGACTATGACAACGATCAAGATGACTATTGATGACGATTTCGACTAAAATTTCCGCAGACATAATTCTGCCCAAGACACCTCTTGTTCTCGGCGAAATTCGGCCTCCGCCCCATCAACGACCTGGCGGCCACAACTTCATCGTTATCGATATGCCAGAAAAGTCAAAAAGTTATTAAATTAACATATTATGGCAGTTCATTTTTTGAAATGCTGGAATCAAACCAAAAAATAATTCACATTTTAATGGGCTTATGATGGAGTTCGTCGTCTTTGGCACCAATTTAATAGGTAATTCAATTCCGGCTCCCACACTGGTAGTACCTGATCAAACCCGCCCATCGCCAGATGCTGCGGGTTTTTTTATGTCAGCGCCCCAGCCTGCGCTCCAGCCCCGCCTTCACTCCATCCCACTCCGTATCGATCATGCTGAAACGCACGGAGTTGCGCTTGCGCCCGTCCGGCATGATGCGTTCGTGGCGCACGATGCCTTCCTGCACCGCGCCCAGGCGCACAATGGCGGCGCGCGACTTGGCGTTCAGCTCGTCGGTCGTGAATTGCACGCGCACGGCCTGCATGGCTTCGAAGGCATGCGTCAGCAACAGCAATTTTGCTTCCGTGTTCACGCCCGAACGCTGCACGGAGGCGGCCAGCCAGGTGTGGCCGATTTCCATCTTGCGGTTGATGCGGTCGATCTTCCAGAAGCGCGTGCTGCCGACGATGGCCCCCGTGGACTTTTGCACGATGACGAAGGGCATGACCGTGCCGGCGCGCCGTCCTTCCAGGGCCGTGGCGATGTAGGCGGCCATGGTGGCGGGGCCGGGCACCACGGTCACCGTCATGTTCCACAGTTCGCCATCGGCGGCCGCCTGCAGCAGCTGTGGCGCGTGTTCCGGTTGCAGCGGCAGCAGCTCGACCAGTTGGCCGCGCAGGGCAATCTCCATCGCTTGCTCCTTCCGGCTATCCAAACGGCCGCACGCCAAACAGCACGCCATGCAACCAGAACGCCAGCAGCAGCCACAACACGCAACCCGCGCCGGTGGCGCTCAGGGTGCCTGCCATGGTGCCGCCCTGATAGGCCACCCCGGCCGCGCGGTCGCGCTGCACGGCGGCATACAGATCAACGGATGACCAGACGAGAAAGCCGCCGAACAGCAGCACGTCGGCCACATTGCCGTTGGCCAGCAGGTGCGCGACGGCCCACAGTTGCGTGCCCAGCAGCATGGGATGGTGCACCCAGGTCTTGATATGGTTGCGCGGCACATTGGCCGCCGCCAGTAAAATCAGCGAGAACAGCATCAGCAGGGCACTGATGTGGCGCAAGCCCATGGGCGGCGTCCACAGCACCTGCGGTTGCTGGCGCGCCAGGCCATAGCCCCAGATGATCAGGCCCAGCCCGGCAAACGCCACGAGCGAATACAGGCCCTTCCAGCGCTTTTCGCCGAGGCGCGCCAACTGGGCGCTGCGCCAGTCGTCGGCGACGATGCGCACCGAATGCAAGCCCAGGAACAGCAACAAACCGAGTATCAGCACCGTCATCGTCCACTCCCCAGTCCATATCCTCTATCCAGCATACGCGGCGCCATGGCCGCTGCCTTCCGCGCAGATCAACGTTCTTCGCGATAGTAGTCGCAGCCCTCGAACGTGGTCCGCAGCGCCTGCTGGAGCTGGGCGTAGCGCTCCGGCGTCAAATTGAAACGCACGTCGATCTGGCCATCGTCGTCCATCTGCATGGCAGCCTCGGCATCCATCTGCACGGACAGGCGGTTCGGATGCAGGATCACGGCGTGCATGTGGCCATACCAGGCAAATTCCTGGCCGCAGTATTCGATATACGGCTCGTCCATGCCCATGGCCACGTCCTGCTCGTCATACTCGTCGGCACGCTGCAGCATCAGGTAGACGGGCTCGCCTTTGCCGGCTGGCGCGGCCAGGGTGGTGATCAGGGCGTCGTCTTCATTGATGACGGACAACTCGGTGGCGGTAAATCCTGCGGACATGGCGTGCTTTCAACAATTCAAGGGATGCCGCCACCATAGCGCAAAAGCGGCATGGGCAACATAGCGCGCGGCGAAAAAAGCTTGCCGTCACGAAAATCCATCGCCGCCTATAATTACCGCTCCAAACTATTTCTACAGGAGACCGCCTTGACCGCAGCATCGCCCTACACCATCCGCCTGGCCATTCCCGCCAGCGCCACCTACCAGCACCTGCGCGTCGCCGCCGGCCTGAGCGCAAAAACCACGGAGGCGGCCGCCAGGGGCTTGCCGAATTCCCTGTTTGCCGTGCAAGTGCTGCTGGGCGACGAGGTGGTGGGCATGGGCCGCATCATCGGCGATGGCGGCTGCTTCTTCCAGGTGGTCGATATCGCCGTGCTGCCGGCCCACCAGGGCAAGGGCTTGGGCAAGCTGATCATGCGCGAAATCCGCCAGTTCATCGATAGCGACGTGCCGGAAAGCGCGTATGTCAGCCTGATCGCCGACGGCCAGGCGCAAGACCTGTACGCGCAATTCGGTTTCAAGCACACGGCGCCCGCCTCGGTCGGCATGGCGCTGAAGCGCTAGGCGCCCGATGCCGGCCTGGCTCGTATGCAGCATGGCATTCGCGCTGCTGTTGAGCGCTGCCGCCTGGCAGGCCGAGCGCCTGCTGCAGCGGCGCGGCCGCACGACGCGCTGGCTGTGGCTGGCGGCCATCGCCGCGTCCGTCCTCCTGCCCCTGGCGTGGCTGCCCGGCGTGCTGGCGGCCATGCCGGCGGAACAGGCGCAGCTGAAACTGGGCTGGTTCATGCTATCGAGCGGCATGCTGCTGCTGTTGGCGCTGCGCAGCGTCTGGCTGCTGTCGCACCAGCGGCGCTGGCAAAAAGCCACCTTGCTGGGCACGCCCGTCTTCCTGAGCGGCGGCATCGGTCCCTGCGTGGCGGGGCTGCTGCGGCCCCGCATCGTGATGCCCGTCTGGCTGCAACTGATTCCGCCGCCACAGCAGGCCCTGCTGCTGGCGCACGCACAATGCCGGCTGGCCGCGCGCGACCCGCTGCTGCTGGCCATGACATACGCCTTGATCGTGCTCATGCCGTGGAACCTGCCCCTGTGGTGGCAGCTGCACCGGCTGCGCTTTGCCATCGAGGTCGATTGCGACGCGCGCATGCTGGCGCACGGCCACGCGCTGCGCGACTATGCCTTCGTCCTGCGCCGGCACGGCCAGTATTATTCGGGACTGACGGGCGCCTCGCCCATCGTGCTGAACGACCCGCTAGCGCTGCGCCGGCGCCGCCATCTGATGGCCAGATTTACCCGGAACCAGGCGGCGAACTTGCTATAGTAGCGGCAACGCCGCGCAATGCGCCCGCGCTCCCGGCTCCCCCATCAGAAATCAGAGAGATACCATGCTTTACCTGCTTGCCATCGTGATCGTCATCGCCCTGCTGTACTACGTCTTCAGTGGCCGCACGCCCGCCAAACCGCTGCACAAGCCGCTCATGTCGGTGCGCCAGTACGTGCCGGCGATTCCTGCGGGCGCACCCGCGCATCACTGGACCGATGAGGGGCGCTTTGCGTCGGAAGTGGAAAACGAATCGATGTACCAGCCCGCCATCGCCAAACTGGCCGGCGAGCATGGTCCCGGCAATGCGGAAGAAAAATGCCTGGCCCTGCTCGTCTGCGACGATGCCAATCCGTTCCAGGACAAGGCCATCGCCGTCTTCATCGATGGCCAGCTGGTCGGCTACCTGTCGCACAACGACGCGCTGCGCCTGCGCCGCAACCTGGGCCGCATGGACCTGGTGGGCCAGCTGACCTCGTGCGACGCCGTCATCCGCGGCGGCGGCCTGTGGAATGGCAAGCGTTTGTCGTACGCCGTCTGGCTGGACTTGCAGCCCTACAACTAAAAGCTATCCCGCGCGCGCCTGCCTGACGGCGCGCGTGGCGATAAAGCTGGGCAGATACTTTTCAATTTCAAAGCGCGGGTGGGGATGCATTTCCTCGTGGTATCCCGCCAGCACGAAGCCCGCCGCCAGCTGGCCGCCGATCTGGCTATCCAGGCCATGGCCGAAGATCAGTGCCTCGCCCCTCTCCATGCGCGCCGCCAGCGCGTCCGGCGGCATATCCTCCACATCCGAATACGGCAGCACGAAACGGGGCCGTATCAAGCCCTGTTTTGCCCATTGCGGGTCGCGGTCGCCGATGAACACGGCCGGGTTGAAAAAGCTGCTCAAGAGCACGCCGCCGTCCGCCAGCACGCGCGCGCATTCGCGCCACACGGGGGCAATATCGGGCACGTACTGATTCGACACGGGATGGATGATGACATCGAAACTGGCATCGGCAAAGCAGGCCAGGTCGCGCATGTCGCCCTGCACGGTGGCCAGCTGCAAGCCGTCACGTTCGGCCACCATGCGGTCTTTCGCCAGTTGCTGCTCAGACAGGTCGAAGACGGTCACCTGCGCGCCGGCAGCCGCCAGCACGGGCGCCTGTTGCCCGCCGGCGCCGGCCAGGCACAGGATGCGCTTGCCTTGCACGGCGTCCAGCCAGCCGGCCGGTAGCGGCCCGGGCGTCAGGTGGATTTGCCACTGCCCGGCGCGTGCCGCCGCGATGGTGGCGCTGTCGACGGGCTGCGACCATGGACTGTTCTGTGCAGCCTGGGCATCCCAGGCTTGCTGATTATGCCGCAAGAAGTTGTTACCTAAAGGCATCGTCATCCTTTCAGAAAAAAGCAGGACGCGAATGTAGCATGACACCAGGCACGACGTCGCACTTTGCAAAAAAACCACATAATTCCTGATCGCAACTTCCTCGCCAGCACCACCATTCCACGGGCACGGCAAGGTGGGCGGCCTACTTTCCCGCATGGGCACGGCTTGCACGACAGGGAGAATAATTACAATTAAGATATTTGTTTCCTGAAATCTGGTAAGGTAATCCGCATCGATCACCCGCAGTGGCGGCAGGCGCACACGCCAGCGCCAAACGCGTCACCTGTTTGCCTACGATGATACCTGCCAGCGTCCAGCACCTGTTCCACGTTCCCGCCGATCCGGCCCAGCTGCATCACGGCGTGCATGCGCCGGGACTGGTGCTGCTGTCGCTGGTGATCGCCATTTTCACGTCGTGGATGGCTTTCCAGATGACGGCGTACAGCCGCGCGCAGGCGAGCATCAGCCGCCGCTTGCACCTGCTGTGCCTGCTGGCCGGCAGCCTGGCCCTGGGCTGCGGCGTGTGGGCCATGCATTTCATCGGCATGCTGGCCTTCGAGCTGGGCACCAGCGTCGCCTACGATCCGGGCCTGACCTTGCTGTCCATCGTGCCCAGCGTGGCGGCCTCGTTCGTCGCCCTGGCCACCATCAGCCGGCGCACCGTCACGGCGCCGCTGCTGCTGCGCAGCGGCTTGCTGGTGGGCCTGGGCATCGGCGCCATGCATTACACGGGCATGCACGCCATGCGCATGGGCTTGTCGCTACGCTACGAACCACTGCTGTTCGCGCTGTCGCTCGTCGTTGCCGTGGCGCTGGCCACCCTGGCCCTGTGGATACGCTTCGGCTTGCGCGGCTGGAGCAGCCGCATAGCCGCAGCGCAGCGCACGCTGATCAGCGCCTGCGTCATGGGTTGCGCGATTACCGGGATGCATTACATGGGCATGCAGGCGGCCCGCTTCGTGGGAACGATTCCCCCAGGCAATGATGCCGATGCCAACCGGCCCATGCTGGTGATCAGCGTGACCCTGCTGACTATCGCCCTGACGATCCTGGTCGCCTCGGCCGTGGGCATCTTGCGCTACCGCGAACTGTTTCGCCACCTGAACCAGAGCGAACACTGGACGCGTTCGCTGCTGACGAGCACGGTCGACGGCGTCATCACCATCGACCGCCACGGCAGCATCGTCGACTTCAACGGCGCCGCCGAGCGCATCCTCGGCTGGCGGTCGGCGGAAATCGTCGGCCGCCATGTCAGCGTGCTGGTCAGCGACGTGCGCCAGTCGGAACAGAACGGCCTGCTGTACTACCTGCGCACGGGCGAAGGCGACGCTTCCCACGCCAGCGAGGAAATCGTCTACCTGCGCAAGGATGGCGCCCCCGTGGCCGTGCAGCGTTCGATGGCCAGCGCGCGCCTGGCCGACCAGGATTTATATGTGCTGTTCATTACGGACATCAGCGAACGGCGCGCCATGCTGGCCGCCCTGCGCGAAAGCGAGCAGCAGTTGCGCTCGCTGATCGGCAATCTTCCCGGCATCGCCTTTCGCTGCACCACGGCGGAAAACCAGCCCATGCTGTTCATCAGCGATGGCGTGGAAGCCATCACCGGCTATCCGCCCGCCGACTTTCTCGGCGCCGTGCCGCGCCGCACCATCACGGGCCTGATCGCCAGCGAAGAGCGCGCCTACGTCATCGATGTCTTCAACCACAGCGTCGCCAGCGGCGAGCCCTACCTGCTTGAATACCGGCTGCTGCATGCCGACGGCACGGCGCGCTGGCTGTGGGAGCGGGGCACCGTGGTGCACGATGCGGCAGGCGCCGTGCGCTGGGTCGACGGCGTCATCCTCGACATCAGCGAACGGCGGCAAATGGAGGAAGACTTGCGCATGGCCAAGGAAAAAGCGGAGCTGGCGGCCGCCACGCGGGCCAGCTTTGTCGCCAACATGAGCCATGAAATCCGCACGCCGATGAATTCCATCCTCGGTTTCACGGATGTGCTGCTGGACTCGCCACTGGCGCCCGAGCAGCGGCGCCACCTCGATACCGTGCGCCAGTCCGGCCGCTCACTATTGCGCCTGCTCAACGAAGTGCTCGATACGGCCAAGCTGGACAAGGGTGCCATGGCGCTGGAATTGCGCGACTACAGCCTGCTGGCGCTGGTCGATGAACTGGCATCCACGTATGGCATCCATGCACGCGCCAAGGGCTTGCGCATGGAGGTGCAGTACGACCCGCAACTGCCGGCCGTGCTGCATGGCGACGAATTACGCATGCGGCAAGTGCTGGGCAACCTGCTCGACAACGCCATCAAGTTCACGCCCGGCGGCGCCGTCAGCCTGGCGGCCCGCTTCGAGGATGGCCAGCTGCACCTGCTGGTGCAGGACAGCGGCATCGGCATCCCCGCGGAACGGCGCGACGCCATCTTTGAACCGTTCGTGCAAGCGGACGCCTCGACCACGCGGCGCTTTGGCGGCACGGGCCTGGGCACCACCATCAGCCGGCAACTGGTGACCCTGATGCAGGGGCGCATCTGGGCCGATGCCGCCTTGCCGCACGGCAGCGTGTTCCACGTCATGCTGCCCTTGCTGCCGGCACGCCAGGCGGCACTGCCCGCCAGCGAACGCCGCAGCGTGCGCCTGCCGCCCCTGCGCGTGCTGGCCGCCGACGACGTGCCGCAAAACCTGGAACTGCTGAGCTTACTATTGGGCAAGCGCGGCCATACGGTGGTGACGGCCGGCGATGGCGCGCAAGCCTTGCAGCTGGCGCAGCAGGACGACTTCGACATTCTGCTGCTGGACTTGCAGATGCCGCGCATGGATGGCCTGGCCGCCACGCAAGCCATCCGTGCCGCCGCCCTGCGCGATGGCCGCCCGCGCGTGCCCGTGATCGCCATGACGGCCAGCGTGCTCGATGCGCACCGCAAGGCGGCGCGGGCGGCCGGCATGGACGGTTTCGCCACCAAGCCTGTCGATTGGCAGGCGCTGTCGCAGGAAATCGCCCGCGTGCTGGGCCTGGCGGCAGAAGCGGGCGACGATGGCGGCGAACCGGCGGCGCCCGCTGGCGGACGGGTGCTGCACCATGCGGGCGCCCTGCAGCGCTGGGCCGGCAACGACAGTGCCTACCACGCGGCGCTGGCCCGTTTCGCACGCGAGCACCCCCGCTTGCCGCCTGCCCTGCTGGCCGCCATCGAGGCGCGCGATCACGCGGCGCTCTTGCCGCAGAGTCACCAGCTGCGCGGCGTGGCGGCGAACCTCGGCCTGGAACAGCTGGCCGCCAGCCTGGCGGCGCTGGAGCAGTGCTGCGCCAGCCCCGGCTCCGCCACGGCGAGGCAGCTCGACGAGACCTTGGGCGCCCTGCTGACCCAATGGCCGGCGGCCGTGGCCGCCATCGCCCGGCTGGCGCCGACTGCATTGCCGGCGGCAACGGCGGCTGCCTTCGACGCGCCCGCCGCCCAGCAAGCGGCCAGTTCCCTGCTGCACGCCTTGCGGCGCGGCGAACTCGATGACGCGGCGCAAACACAGTTGCAGCACGCCATGGGCGCGCAAGCGGACGCGCTGGCGCCGCTGCGGCATGCCATCGACGATTTCGATTTCCCCCTCGCGCAGTCGCTCTTGCACGACTTGCTGCACACCTTCGCACCGGAGTCCCCATGAATGCACCAGCCAGGCCCGTGATTCTCGTCGTCGACGATGAGGCGGCCAATTTGCAATTGCTGCGCCAGATATTGCAGAACGACTACGCGCTGCTGTTCGCCAAGGATGGCGCGCGGGCACTGGAACTGGCGCAGCAGGAACGCCCGGCCCTGATCCTGCTCGACGTGATGATGCCGGGAATGAGCGGCCACGACGCCTGCCGCCAGCTGAAAGCCGCGCCACTGACGGCCGCCATTCCCGTCATTTTCGTCACGGCCCTGAACGACATGCGCGACGAACTCAGTGGTTTTGAAGCGGGCGCCGTCGATTACATCACCAAGCCGCTCAGTCCCGCCATCGTGCGCGCCCGCGTGCGCACGCACCTGTCGCTGGTGCGCATCGACGAGCTGAAGGAAACGCGGCTGCAGATCGTCCAGCGCCTGGGCCTGGCAGCCGAATACAAGGACAATGAAACGGGCCTGCACGTGATCCGCATGAGCCATTACGCGCGCCTGCTGGGCGTGGCCGCCGGCATGGACGAGACCACCGCTGACGACCTGCTGCACGCGGCGCCCATGCACGACGTGGGCAAGATCGGCATCCCCGATCGCATCCTGCAAAAGCCGGGCAAGCTCGACGCGGATGAATGGGCCATCATGCAGACGCACGCGCGCATCGGCGGCGACATCATCGGCGAACATGCCGAAGGCGGCATGCTGGCGCTGGCGCGCGAGATCGCCCTGTCGCACCATGAAAAATGGGATGGCAGCGGCTACCCGAACGGCTTGGCGGGCGAAGCGATTCCCCTGGCGGGGCGCATCGTCGCCGTGGCCGACGTCTTCGACGCACTGACCTCGGTGCGCCCGTACAAGCGCGCGTGGTCGGTACTGGACGCCGTGGGCTATCTGCAAGCGCAACAAGGCAGCCATTTCGATGCGCGGCTGGTCGGGCTGTTTGCGCAGGAACTGCCCGCCATCGACGCCATCCGGCTGCGCTGGGCAGAGAAAGAGGAACACCACGCGCCCGCTTGAAGAATGAACTCCCGCCACGGCCAGCGTTGTTGCGTCACACAGGGACGTGCCGGACAGATGGCGCCGGCGCCGATGCAGACCACTGGAAAGGCAAGGAGTTCAATGCCATTATGGCTGGCGACGGGCCAGACATTTTGATGCACATCAAATGGATCAACATTTCCTGGCTGTGGACTTGCGGATGGCCACGGCCCGTGTTTTTTTTGACCCACATCAAGCCCAGCATAAGAAAACCGCCCGCCAGCAAGGCAATGCTGGACTTGCCCGTGTTGCCGTTCTAGCCTTGTTGCCATCCTGACTAGCGAATGACAACATGGCCTATAAATCCATCCTCGTCCACGCCGACCTGTCGCGCCATGCGCCGCAGCGCATCGCCATCGCGGCACGGCTGGCGCACGCGCACCAGGCGCACCTGATCGGCGCCGCCATGACGGGCCTGTCGCGCTTTTACGTGGAAAACAACCGCGGCATGCGCGGCAACGCCGTGGCGGCGCAGATCAACGCCCTGCATGGGCAGGCGGAACAGGCCCTCGACCAGTTTGAAACGCTGGCGCGCCAGGCCGGCACCGTCTCGCTGGAACGGCGCCTGATCGAAGACGATGAGGATGGCGGCATGGCCGTCAGCGCGCGCTACAGCGACTTGACGGTGCTGAGCCAGCACGACGACAGCGAAGCGCTGCCCGGCGCCATGAGCGACCTGGTGCCCTACGTGATGCTGAACGCGGCCCGTCCCGTGCTGATCGTGCCGCGCAGCGGCAAGTTCACGCAGATCGACAACACCGTCGTGGTGGCTTGGGATGGCAGCATGGAAGCGACGCGCGCCATCGGCCACGCCCTGCCCCTCTTGCGCGCGGCGCGCCTGGTGGTGCTGGCCCTGCTGCACCCGCCGGCCGGCCATGCACAGCCGGCCCGCCATCCGGGCGCCGACATCGCCGCCTACCTGAGCCGCCATGGCGTGCCCGTCGAAGTGCGTCCGGCCATCGCCACGGGCGACATCGGCGCGGCGCTGCTGGCCATGGCCGCCGAAGTGCATGCGGACCTGCTGGTGATGGGCGGCTACGGCCACGCGCGCTTCCGCGAAATTTTACTCGGCGGCGTGACGGAAACGATCTTGCGCCAGATGACCTTGCCGGTGCTGATGGCGCACTGAAACCAAGCGCGCTCCATGTCGTTGCACGATGGGTATACTTGCCTGTTTATCCATATCAAAGCAATGTACATGAACCAACAACTCGTCAATTGGGGCAATAGCCTGGCGCCATTCGGCGGCGAACTGCTGTGGACCGCCCTGCCGTGGATGCTGCTGTGCAGCGCGGCCGGCTTCGTGCTGGCGCTCGGCATCTGCTACCAGCTGGCCAGAAAATGCCTGCTGGTGCGCCGTCCCCGCGCCTGGCATGTGGCCGCCAAGCTCAGCTATGTGCTGATCCTGCTCGCGCTGCCGCTCCTCGGTGCCGGCTTTGGCGCCGTGCACAGCGTGCACCGCGTGGTCAACCAGGCCCTCGAGCGCGACTTGCAGCCCGTGGTCGAAGCACAGATGCCGGCGCTGCGCGTCTACCTGGAACAGCAGGTCAAGCTGATCGCCCCGGGCCAGCCCATCAGCGTGCGCAGCCTGCTGGAACCATTCGTGCAAGGCATGTATTACCAGCCCACATCCAGCAGCTACTGGGAACGCAGCAAGGCGCGCTGGATCAATGAATTCATTCTGCGCCGCGGCAGCGTGCTGCTGACGCAGGTGCTGCAGGAACAGCTGATCGCCAGGGTCGGCCTGCTCGGCGAAGCGCTCAAGGGCGCCAACTTCCGTGGCCAGGCGACGGGCGAACTGGCCGCGCTGGGCACCGATCTGGCCGTGCGCCTGACCACCGACGTGGCGCGCCATGCCGACTTCAGCAAACTCGACAAGTCAGTGCCGATGATTTTCATCGACGCCATCAAACGGCAAGCCGGCGCCTATTTCAATTCGCTCAAGATCACGCTGGGCCTGTTCGCGCTGGCGGCGCTGCTGCTGGTATGGGGCGAGATCATGCTGTACCGCCATTACTACCTGCGCCGCCATCCGCCCGCCGCAGCCCTGCCCGTGCCGCCCATGTAAAAAAAGCCGCGCCTCCTTGCGGATGGCGCGGCTTTCAGGCGGCAGCTAAAAGCTTAGGCTTTGCGTTGCGCTACCGCGTCAACGACGCACAAGGCCGTCATATTGACGATGCGGCGCACGGTGGCCGATGGCGTCAGGATGTGCACGGGCTTGGCGCAACCGAGCAGGATCGGACCCACGGCGATGCCGTTGCCGGCCGCCGTCTTCACCAGGTTGTAGGCGATGTTGGCCGATTCGATGTTCGGCATGACGAGCAGGTTGGCGTCGTTCTTCAGTGCCGAATTGGGCATGATTTTCTGACGCAGCTTGCTGTCCAAGGCCGTATCGCCGTGCATTTCGCCGTCGATTTCCAGGTCCGGCGCGCGCTCCTTGATGATGGCCAGGGCGGCGCGCATCTTTTGCGCCGAAGCGCTGTCGCTGGAACCGAAATTCGAGTGCGACAGCAGGGCCGCGCGCGGCGACAGGCCGAAACGGGTCATCTCTTCGGCGGCCATGATGGTGATCTCGGCCAACTGCTCGGCGTCCGGGTTTTCATTGACGTGCGTGTCGACCATCACCAGTTGGCGTTCCGGCATGATCAGAACGTTCATGGCGGCATACACGTTGCTGCCGGCGCGCTTGCCCAGCACCTGGTCGATGTATTTCAGGTGCAGCTGGGTGGTGCCGAAGGTGCCGCAGATCATGCCGTCGGCGTCGCCCTTGTGGATCATCATCGAACCGATCAGGGTGTGGCGGCGGCGCATTTCCAGCTTCGCGTATTCCTCGGTGACGCCCTTGCGGCTCGTCATCGCGTAATACGTGTTCCAGTAATCGCGATAGCGCTCGTCGAAGTCCGGGTTGATGACGTCGAAGTCGACGCCCTGCTTCAGGCGCAAGCCGAACTTCTGGATGCGCGCTTCGAGCACGGGCGGACGGCCGACCAGGATAGGACGCGCCAGTTTTTCATCGACCACCACTTGCACGGCGCGCAGCACGCGCTCTTCTTCGCCTTCGGCGTAGACGATGCGTTTGAGTTCGGCCGGCGTGGATTTGGCCATCAGGAACAGCGGCTTCATGAAGGTGCCGCTGCGGTAGACGAATTGCTGCAGGCTGTCCGCGTACGCTTGCAAGTCCTTGATCGGACGCGTGGCGACGCCGGAATCCTCGGCCGCCTTGGCCACCGCTGGCGCGATCTTGATCAGCAAACGCGGATCGAACGGCATCGGGATCAGGTATTCAGGACCGAACGACAGGTTGCTGATGCCGTAGGTGGTCGCGACGATGTCCGACTGCTCGGCATGCGCCAGGTCGGCGATCGCGTGCACGACGGCGATTTCCATTTCGCGCGTGATCGTCGTCGCGCCGCAATCGAGGGCGCCGCGGAAGATGTACGGGAAGCACAGCACGTTGTTGACCTGGTTCGGATAGTCCGAACGGCCCGTGGCGATGATGGCGTCGCTGCGCACGGCCTTGACTTCTTCCGGCAGGATTTCCGGGTTCGGGTTGGCCAGCGCCAGGATCAATGGATTCGGCGCCATCTTGCGCACCATGTCCTGTTTCAGCACGCCGCCGGCGGAGACGCCGAGGAAAATGTCGGCATCCGGGATGATCTCGCCCAGGGTGCGCAGCGGCGTATCTTGCGCGAAGCGTTCCTTGTCCGGGTCCATCAGTTCCGTGCGGCCCTTGTAGACGACGCCGGCCAGGTCGGTGACGTAGATATTTTTCAGCGGGAAGCCCAGATCGACGATCAGGTCCAGGCAAGCCAGCGCCGCGGCGCCCGCGCCCGACACGACCAGCTTGCAGTCTTCGATTTTCTTGCCGACGGCTTTCAGGCCGTTCAGGATGGCCGCGCCGACGATGATGGCGGTGCCGTGCTGATCGTCATGGAAGACGGGAATCTTCATGCGGTCGCGCAGCTGGCGCTCGATGTAGAAGCACTCGGGGGCCTTGATGTCTTCCAGGTTCACGCCGCCGAAGGTCGGTTCCAGCGAAGCGATGATGTCGACCAGCTTGTCCGGGTCCATCTCGTTGATTTCGATGTCGAAGACGTCGATGCCGGCGAATTTCTTGAACAGCACGCCCTTGCCTTCCATCACCGGCTTGGCGGCCAGCGGGCCGATATTGCCCAGTCCCAGCACGGCCGTGCCGTTGGTGATGACGGCCACCAAGTTGCCGCGCGCCGTATATTTATAGGCATTCGCCGGATCGATGACGATTTCTTCGCACGGTGCCGCCACGCCTGGCGAGTAGGCCAGTGCCAGGTCGCGCTGATTGGTCAGTTGTTTGGTCGGCGTCACGCTGATTTTGCCGGGGCGCGGGCACTCGTGATACTCGAGTGCGGCCAAGCGCAATTGTTGACGCAATTCTTCTTTTTTATCAGATGACGAATCCATGCTGTGCTGCCTTCCTGTTTGGTCGATCGGGTGTTCCGGATTTTATCAGACCGATTCTTTCAATTAGCTAGGTATTTTCCGCTAGCCACAGTCTGATATCACGAAAACGCATAACCTAGCATTGTAAGGCCGTCCGGCGGCACAAACGTCCTGAACAGGAAAAACTATCAAATTTTATATTTCAATTAGTTTTTGCGATGGAACATCGGAGGCGCGCCACAGCGGCAGCGCGGCGACGGCGCGCTCGATATCGTCCATGTCATCCGCGCCCAGGCTGCTGTCGAACGGCGCGGACAAAATGCTGCGCATCAGCGCCAGGCGCGTCGTCGCCTGCTGCGCGTCGATGAAACGCGTCGTCTCCGCGCAATACTGCGCGCGGCGCAGGGCATCGGCGCCATCATCGTCGCCGTCGGGATAATAATGGCGGCCGATGTGATGCAGCGACTGCAGCAGGAATTCGATCTCGCGCAGGATGCGCAGCGCATCCTCGCCGGACAGCACGATGCGGCGGTTGGCGGGCAGCAGGGAGGGCGGCGTGGTTGGACTATTCAAAGTTTTCTTCGATCAGGAAGGCATAGTCGTCATCGATCAGCATTTGCAGATAAGCGTCGAAGCTGTCCGCGATGACCTTGTAGTTGTCGGGGTCGTGCAGGAAGCGCACGATCTGTCCAACCTTGCCGGACGCCGTGGGCGTGAAGTCGACATACAGCCGCGAAGAGCCGCCATTGTTCATGCAATGCGAAAAACACAGACGCTGGCCCTGCTTGATGCCGGCGTCGATGCGGACGTCGACGATGCCGGGATCCTGTTCCAGGTAATGGCCATAGATATCGGCGATGCTGCGCTGGTTCGCTTGCCCGTCCTGCAGGATCTGTTCGACGGAACTCAGGTAATACGGATACTCGAACACGTCCGAGCCCAGCATGTACACCAGCACCGTGCCGCCGGCATACTCCTGATAATAGGTGCCGTTGTACGTGCCCAGCAAACGCAGCAGGCTGTCCGGGCACAGCGGATACGTCTGGCGCAAGCTGGCCAGTTGTGTCGCGCTGGCGCCGCTGGCCATCGCCAGGTCCACGAACGGTTCCGGTGGCAAGGCATTGAGCACGCCTTCGAGGTAGCGGTCGACGATATCCATACGTGGCTGGTTCCTGATTTGACGGGTTGGCGCAATATAGCAGCTCAGGATACGCGGCTGGCGCACGGCTGGACCAGTGTCCCGCCCGGCGCGAAACGCACCGCGATCAGCAGCAGGAGCACGACGCCGCCGGCCATCACCATCCACGCCTGGACCAGGCTGGACGAGTGCTGGCGGATCAGGCCGGCGATGAACGGCATGCTGCTGGCGATGATGTAGCCGCCGCCCTGCACAAAGCCCAGCAACGCGCCGGCGCCGGCCGGGTCACGCACGTGGTCCATGCTGACGATCAGCGACAGGGGAAACAGGGAGCCGATGCCGCAGCCCAGTAATATCACGGCGGGCAGCGCCAGTTGCGCGGGCGCCACGATCAGGCAAGCCAGGCCGGCCAGCACGGACAACAATACGGCCAGCAACAGGATGCGGCGGTCCGGGAAGCGGTGGATGATGCTGGAAATCACCAGCCCCGCCAGCACTTCCACCAGGGTCAGGCCGCCGAGCAGCAAGCCGCTGTCGGCCGCGCTCCAGCCCAGTTCCGTATAGAACGGTGGCAGCCAGGCCAGCACCAGGGTGTACGCACCCGTGCCGATGCCAAAGAACACCATCAGCAGCCAGGCACGGCCACTGCCCACGGGCAGGCTGGCGCCCGCGCCGCCGGACACCTCCACGCGCGCGGCCGATGCGCGGCGCCACAGCAGCGCGGCGGCCACGGCAGGCAGCGCCCACAGGGCCAGCAGCGCATTCCAGCCCCAGCTTTGCGCCAACGGTGAAGCGGACGCGGCGGCAATGGCCGCCCCGCCCATGATGCCCGTCGTATAAAAGCCCATCAGCTGGCCTGCCCGCTCGGGGAAATGGCGCTTGATGAAGGCCGGCAGCAGCGCCTGCACCAGCGCGATGCCCAGGCCGCCCAGGGCCGCCGTGGCGATCAGGCCGCCGCTGCCATGCAAGGGCCAGCGCAGCGCGCAGGCGGCAGCGATGATGGCGATGCCGAGACTGATGCCGCGCGCCACGCCCAGCCGGCGCTGCAGCTGCGCGCCCGCCAGCGCGCACACGCCCATGGCGAACACGGGCACGGTGGTCAGCAAGCCCGCGTCGGCATTGCTGATGCCCGTGCTGGCCTGGATACTGTCAAGCAAGGGGCCGATGGCCGCCAGGATGGGCCGCAGATTCAGGCCCAGCAGGATGATGGCGGCCACCAGCAGGGCCGAAGACATTGAAGAAGAAAGGGGAGCGGCAGGTCGTGCGGAGGGCATGGGATAGTCCTTGCCTCGCTGGGAGGCACATGGTTTAATGCGTCATCAGAATATGACTCGATGAAAAGTATCTTAACATAAAGATAGAAATCTATCTTGAGGTCGAGATAGATGGTCCCAAGATACAAGGATACCCATGACAGATGCCCCGCAAGAACACACGCGCGCACAATTTGCCGCAGCACAATGGCAGCGCGAACTGCCGCAGATGGATACGCGCGCCATGCAACTGGTGGGCCAGCTGGGCACGGTGGCGCAGCTGATGGCGCGCGACTGGCTCAATCCGCTGTTCGCCGAACACGGCTTGCAACCGGGCGAATTCGACGTGCTGGCGACCTTGCGCCGCTCGGGCGCGCCCTACAGCCTGATGCCGACGGCCCTGTACGAAGCGGCCATGCTGTCCTCGGGCGGCATGACCAACCGCATCGACCGGCTGGAAGCGGCCGGCCTGATCGAACGCCAGAAGCATCCGACGGACCGGCGCGGCGTGCTGGTGGCCCTGACACAAAGGGGATTGGAACTGATTGAAAAGCTGGTGCTGCTGCACGTGGAGAACGAGCGCGCGATGCTCTCGGCTTTGAATTCGGACGAGCAGCACCAGCTCGACCAGTTGCTGGCCAAGCTGCTGCACGGCATGGCGCAGGCGAAGAAAGTTTAAGTTTAGGAAAGCAGACGCGCCAGTTCGCGCAGCGCCGCATGGCCGCGCTGGGCTTTGCGCTGCAATTCTTCCGGCGCACAGTGTCCATACAGGGCCTGGACGTGGCCCTCGCTGGCGGCGCGCAGGTCGAGTTCGCCCGCACCGGGATCGGGCAACTGCCCCTCGACAAGGGTCAGGAAATAATGGCGGGGCGCGCCATGCAGGTTGGTCGCGAACTGCAGCACCAGGCCGCTGTCGAACAGCAGCGCACCGCTGCACGCCCCTGCCTCCAGCAGCAGGCGATACGGCGGCAAGGGCCGCCGCACCGCGCGCAGCACGCTGGCCAGGCGTACTTGATAACCGAGTTCCAATCCATTCGCATGCAAGCGGCCGCCTTGCAGATACACCTTGAACGATGTTTGCACGGCCCGGCTGGCGCGGCGGAACCAGCGCTCATCCTCATACAGGCACAGCTGGCCGCCGTCGCACAGCTCGTAAAATCCGCGCGCCAGCAGTTCCGGCGCCGTGAACGTGGCCAGGCCGACGGCCTGCGGCTCGCGCAGCCAGCCATCGTCAAGATAGGATTGCATCAGGGCGTGGATATCGTGGAAGGGCATAGGGGCATGCTCGGCGGTGGCAAAGGCCTGTATTGTATGCCAGCCTATAATAGCCGGGCCTCACCACCATTCAACGAACAGACCACGCCATGGCCCCACACGACGCGCTTTCCGAATTCGACCTGATCAAACAATATTTCGTGCGCCAGCGCCCCGGCCGCGCCACCCTGGGCATCGGCGACGATTGCGCGCTGATTACGCCCGGCGCCGGCAAGCAGATCGCCATCTCGTCGGACATGCTGGTCGAGGACCGGCACTTCTTTGCCGGCGCCGACGCACGCATGCTCGGTCACAAAAGCCTGGCCGTGAACCTGTCCGACCTGGCCGCCATGGGCGCGCGCCCCGTGGCATTCACTTTGGCCCTGGCCCTGCCGCAAGCCGAGCGCGCCTGGCTGGCCGGCTTTGCCGAAGGCTTGTTTGCGCTGGCAGACGCATTCGGCTGCGAATTGATCGGCGGCGACACCACCAAGGGCCCTTTGAATATCTGCATCACCGTGTTTGGCGAACTGGCGCCGGGCCAGGCCCTGCGTCGCGGCGCGGCCGTGGCGGGCGACGATATCTGGGTCAGCGGCACCCTGGGCGATGCGCGCCTGGCGCTGGCCGGCTACCGCATGGAGCAGGAACTGGCGCCATCCGACCTGCTGACAGCAAGCGCGCGCATGCACACGCCGACGCCGCGCGTGGCGCTCGGTTGCGCGCTGGCCGAAGCGGGCCTCGCGCATGCGGCCATCGACATCTCGGACGGCCTGGTGGGCGACCTCGGCCACATCTTGAAAGCGTCGCAGGTGGGCGCCACCCTCGACGTCGACGCCCTGCCGGCCGGCCCCGTGCTGGCGCAACAGGCAACCATCGTGCGCCGCCGCTACACGGCCGCCGGCGGCGACGACTATGAACTGTGCTTCACGGCGCCGGCTTCCTCGCGCGACGCCATCGCCGCCCTGGCGGCAAGCTGCGGCACGCCCGTCACGCGCGTGGGCAGCATAGAGGCGCAGGCGGGCTTGCGGCTGGTGGATGCGGCTGGGCAGCCGCTCGATTTGGCGCTGAATTCTTTCGACCACTTCAGCGAATAAAAATAAGGAATCCGCCGAATCAGCGCACCGCCATCCGCGCCAGCCCCGGCTGGTTCACCATCCAGTAGTGCTGGAAGGCCAGGCGGATGTTGTCGCGCAGCTGGGTGTCGTCCCACGGTTTCGTATAGAAACGGTAGATGGCGCCCCGGTTGATCGAGTCGAGCACGGCTTCGAGGCCCGTGTAGCCGGACAGGATGATGCGGATGGTTTCCGGGTACAGCTCTTTTACTTTACTGAGGAATTCCGTGCCGCTCATGCTGGGCATGCGCTGGTCGCAGACGATCACGTGCACCCTGTGCAGGGCCAGCATTTCAAACCCTTCGGCCGGCGTGCTGGCCGTGAGAATCTGGTAGCCTTCGGGACGGAACAAACGGTGCAGGGACGACAGCACGTTGACGTCGTCGTCGACGATGAGCAGGGTTTGCGCAGGCTGCGCGGCCGGGTCGTGGCCGGGCGGCAGGCCGGCGCCGGCAACGATCATCTGCCCCAGTTCCAGCGCCGGCAGGGCGCGGCTGAAATAAAAACCCTGGATTTCATCGCAGCGGTTGCGCCGCAGGTATTCCAGCTGCGGGCGCGATTCCACGCCCTCGGCCACCACGCTCAGTTTCAGGCTGTGCGCCATGCTGACGATGGCCAGCGCGATGGCCGCGTCGTTCGGATTGCTGGTGATGTTGCGCACGAAGGCGATGTCGATTTTCAGCTTGTCGATGGGGAAGCGCTGCAGATACGCGAGGCTCGAGTAACCGGTGCCGAAATCGTCGATGGCCACCTTCACGCCGATTTTCTTCAGCTTGCCCAGCACGACGATGGTGCGCTCGGCGTTCGACATCAGCGCCGTTTCCGTCAGTTCCAGTTCCAGCAATTCCGGCGCCACGCCATGCTGCGCCAGCGCGCGCGTCACTTCGCCTTCCAGGTCGCCTTCGGCAAACTGGCGGCTCGACACATTCACGGCCACGTGCACGGGCCCCACTTCGCTGTCGCGCCACTCGGCGATCTGGCGGCAGGCCGCCTGGATCACCCAGGCGCCGACGCGCACGATCAGGCCCGTGTCTTCCAGCACCGGCACGAATTCGGCCGGCGCCACCAGGCCGTAGCCGGGACGGCGCCAGCGCAGCAGCGCTTCCACGCCGCTGATGCGGCCCGTGCGCAAATCCACCTTGGGCTGGTAGTACAGGATGAACTGCTCGTGTTCAAGCGCATGGCGCAGCGCCAGTTCCAGGTCCAGGCGCGCCAGCACCTGCACGTTCATGCCGGCCGTGAAAAAGCGGTAGCCGTCGCGGCCCGCCTGCTTGGCGCCGCCCATGGCCGTATTCGCGTATTTGATGAGGGTTTCCGGGTCGGTGGCGTCGTCCGGGTACATGGCGATGCCGATGCTGGCCGTCAGGGTGGCCGCGTGGCCGCGCAAGTCGAACGGCGCGCGCAAGGCTTCGCGCACCTGGTTCGCCACGGCCACGGCTTCCTGCTGGTTGCGGCTCATGGTGAGTATCAGCGCGAATTCGTCGTTGCCCAGGCGCCCCACGGTGTCGCGCAGGCGCACGCATTCGACCAGGCGGTTGCTGAACTGGCGCAGCAGTTCGTCGCCCAGCGCCGCGCCCAGGGTGTCGTTGATGCTTTTGAAGCGGTCGAGCGCGATGAACAGCACCACGATGCGCCAGCTTTTTTCCTGCGCCAGTTCGACGGCCTGGGCCAGGGTCTGGTAAAACAGGCTGCGGTTCGGCAGCCCCGTCAAGCCATCGTAATGGGCCAGGTGCTTCAGACGCTCCTGCGCCTGGCGCCGTTCGCTGATGTCGCGCGCCACGGCGATCAGCAGCAGGCCGCCCGCACCCTGCCCGCCCGCCACGGGCGCCTGCGCATACCAGTGCCAGCCCAGCTCCACCGGCACCAGGCTCAGGTCGCGCCGCACCAGTTCGCATTCCGTCACTTCCGTGGCCAGGTGGGCCGGGCCGCCCGGCAGCGCGGCCAGCGGCGGGGCCGGCGGCGACGGCAGCAAGGTGCCGGGCGCCAGCGCCAGCAGTTCGCTGCGCGCATAGCCGAGCAGGCGGCATGCGCCATCGTTGACGTCGACCAGGGTCATGCCCAGCACGTCGACGAGGAAGATGGCGTCGGTGGTGGCGTCCATGGCGCCGCGAAAGCGCTGCAGTTCCGCCGTGCGCTGGCCCACCGTGCGTTCGAGCAGGGTATTGTAGTGGCGCGCGGCGCGGTGCAGCAGCCGCACTTCGAGCATGTTGCGGATGCGCGTGAGCACTTCGAGCGCGTCAAACGGCTTGCTGATGAAATCGCGCGCCCCCGCTTCCAGCGCCGCCAGCTTGGCGTCCGGGTCGGCGGCGATCACCAGCACGGGCAAATAGCCTTCCAGTTCCAGCGGGCGCAAGGCATCCATCACGTCGTAGCCGCTCATGCCGGGCATCACCAGGTCGAGGATGATCAGGTCGAACTGGTGGCGCTGGTGCAGGCCGGCCACGGCGCGCGCGTCGAGGGTGCTGGTGATGGCCGTGTAGCCGCCGCTTTGCAGCAGATGCTCAAGCAGGCGCAGATTGACTTCCTGGTCGTCGACGATGAGAATTTTCGCCGCATAGATATCGGCCTGGCTGATCATGGCGCGCCCGTTCCCTTCTGCCGGCGCTGCTGCGCCACGTAGGCCAGGGTGCTGTTGATCGCCTCGGTAAATTCATCGAGGTTGATCGGCTTGGTCAGATAGCGGTAAAAGCCCAGCGCCATGCTGCGCTCCACGTCGCCCGGCATGGCGTTGGCCGTCAGGGCGATGACCGGGATGTGCGCCGTGCGCGGATCGGCGCGCAGCAGTTTCAGCGCATCCGTGCCATTCACGTTCGGCAGGTTGATGTCCATCAGGATCAGCTGCGGCAAATGCGTGCGCGCCATATCCACGCCCAGGCGGCCATCCGTTGCCGTCAGCAGCTGCAATTGCGGGCAGTAGCGCACGATTTCCTCGACCAGGGTCAGGTTGGCGGGGTTGTCTTCCACGTACAGCAAGGTCACGGGGGCGCTGTGTTCGAGCAGCGCCCCGGCCAGGTCCGGCCGCGGCAAGGCCGGGGGCGCGGGCGCGGGCAAGGCATCGACCACGCGCAGTTCGATCCAGAACGTGCTGCCCTCGCCGGGCGCGCTGGTCACGCCGATGCTGCCATCCATCAGCTCCACCAGGCGCTTGGTGACCACCAGGCCGATGCCGCTGCCTTCTTCCGTGCCGCCTTCCTGCCCCAGCCGGTTGAAGGGCTGGAACAGCAGCGCCACCTGTTCGCCATCGAGGCCCACGCCCGTGTCGCGCACGCTGATGCGCACCCGGCCGCCCGCCTGCGGCGCGCAATCGATGGCCACCTGCCCCTGCTCGCGGTTGTACTTGAGCGCATTCGACAGCAGGTTCAACAGAATCTGCTTGAGGCGCGTGCGGTCGGCCAGCACGTTCAGGGGGCAGGTGTCGGGAAAGGCCATGCCGATGCCGCGCTGGCTGGCCAGCGGCGCGATCATGTCGCGGCATTCCTGCAAGATGGCGTCCAGGCCCACGGGTTCGAGCGACAGGCTGACCGTGCCCGATTCCACCTTGGCCAGGTCGAGGATTTCATTGATCAAGGTCAGCAGGTGGCGCCCCGATTTCAGGATATGCCCGGCAAATTCCTTCTTTTGCTCCAGGGTCGACGGCAGGCGGTCGGAACTGAGGATTTGCGCAAAGCCCAGGATGGCGTTGAGCGGCGTGCGCAATTCATGGCTCATCGATGACAGGAACGCCGACTTGGCATAGTTGGCGCTGCGCGCCTCTTCCATCGCCATGGCCAGTTCGCCATTCGTCATTTCCAGCTGCATCGTGCGCTCGTGCACGCGCACTTCCAGTTCCTGGTTCAGGCGCATGACTTCCTGCTGCGCCTCGGTGCGCTGTTCGCCTTCGCTGGCCAGCTCGCCGTTCGAGCGCTCCAGCGCCTGCGTGCGCAATTCGATCTCGGCCAGCATCTTGTTGAAGGAATCGACCAGCTGCGCCACTTCGTCGACGCTGAGCTTGCGCGCGCGGCGCGAATAGTCGCCCGTCTCGATCACTTCGCGCGCCACGTCGGCGATATCGAGGATGGGTTGCGTGATGACGAAATCGAGGCGGCGCAGCAGCAGCAAGGCCACCAGCAGCGCCAGCACCGTCACGCTCAGGGCGATGGCCAGATAATCGGCCGTGCGGCCGGCCAGCTCGTAATCGGCGCGCAAATACACGGTGCCCAGCAGTTCCCCATTGTCGACGATAGGCTTGAACAATTCCACCGAACTGCCCTGGATGCTTTCGCCTTCCTTGCCCGCCTTCGCCGGCAGTTCGCCCACATGCTGGTTCGCGCGGTAGCTGGCAAACAGGCTGCCGTCCGCCTTGTACAGGGCGCCGGCTGTCACGCGCGGGCGGATGCGCATCAGGTTGAGGTTTTCCAGCGCCAGGCGTTCGTCGTCAAAGGCCAGCGCGGCCGAACTCATGTGCCCCAGCAGCTCGGCCTGGGTACTGATGTCGGCCACCAGGTTGCGGTGGTAGGCGCGCAAGTCGTAGACGACGATGGTGCCCAGCGAAATGACGAGCGCCACCAGGGTGGTCAGCAAGACCACCGACATCAGCTTGTGGCGGATGGAACGCAGTCGTATCATCTAGGCGCCTCCCGTCTGCACGCGGTAGGCGGCCAGCAGCATGCGCGCGCTGATGCGGATATGCGCCTGCGCCACGGGTTTCAGGGCCACGTCGAAGCGCACCTTGTCTTCGGCCATCACAAAATTGATCATGCTGCCCATCGCGTAGACCTCATCCGAATCGGATACCGTCAGCAACGCCAGGCCACGGCTGGCGGCCAGCATCTCCTGCAGCGCCGTTTTATCCAGCGCCCCCAGGTACAGCACGTGCAGCCCGGCCAGCGCTTCGCCACGCCGCACTTTTTTCACCTGCACGGCGCGGCCGTTGACACTATGCCCGGCCACGCTCTGTTCGAGCTGCTCGGCCAGCGCATCGGCGCCCGCCACGCCGATCACCAGCGGAGAGTCGGGCCGGGCAAAGCTGCCGTCGGGCCATTCGACATAGCCGGCAAACTTGTACAGATACCCGGCCTTGACCTGGCGTTCCAGCTCCCCCGGCACCTGCGCCCGCGCCTCGATACACAGCACGCCCAGGAGCAGCAATAGCCACTCCCAGCGGAGAGGGCGGCGGCCAGCACCGCGCGCGGAGCAGCGCAGGGGGCCAGGATGACGCCACCAGGTCCAGTTCAGAATTACCATGACAACCGAGTAAAGATAATGCTATACGAAGGCGCGGCACCATGCCGCTTGCCTGTTCGAGCGATGCGCACCAGGGTGGCGCAGCGACAGAGCGCCTGCCAGCCCGAAGTGGTAGCAAATGTATAAAAGAGTGTACGCATTTTCGCTGGTACCGGGGAAAGTTTCTTTTACCGTTGGCCATGCTACAGTCTTGCCACCATTTTCACCGCATGCAGGAGTCATCCATGAGCAACGAACTCGTCCCCCTCTCCACCGCGGTCGGCCTGGCCTTGCAGGCGAAGGGCCTGCTGCTGGCCACGGCCGAATCGTGCACGGGCGGCGGCGTGGCGCAGGCCGTCACCGATATTTCAGGCTCAAGCGCCTGGTTCGAGCGGGGCTTCGTCACCTATTCCAACGGGGCCAAGACCGGCATGCTGGGCGTGCCCGCCGAGCTGATCGCCGCGCACGGCGCCGTCAGCGAGGAAGTGGCCGCCGCCATGGCGCGGGGCACCCTGGCCCACAGCGAGGCCCAGGTGGCCGTCTCGACCACGGGCATCGCCGGCCCCACGGGCGGCGTGCCGGACAAGCCCGTCGGCACCGTCTGCTTCGGCTGGGCCATGGACGGGCGCGTGCAAACACAGCGGCTGGTATTCGCGGGCGACCGCCAGGCCGTGCGCGAGCAGGCCGTGGCGCACGCCTTGCGCGAACTGTTGCGCTTTATCCAGTAGCGGCGGCGATGCAGGCGCGGTCGCGGCCCGCCTGCTTGGCCGCGTACAGGGCGCTGTCGGCGCGCATCAGCAATTCGTGACGGCCGGCGCCGTGGCGCGGATATTCGGCGATGCCGGCCGAAAAGGTGCAGCCGGACAGGCTGTGCGGCGCCTGCCGGATCAGCAACTGGCGGTAGCGCGCGGCGATATCGTCGATCTTGTGCGCCGCGATGAGGCTGTCTGCTTCGCGCAACAGCAGGCAGAATTCCTCGCCGCCATAACGGCACACCATGTCGCTGCCGCGCAGCTGGCTTTCCACCAGGCGCGCAAACTGGATCAGCACTTCATCGCCAAAGTTGTGCCCGTAGGTATCGTTGACGCGCTTGAAAAAATCCAGGTCGATGATGGCGATGGCCACGGGCGCATCCGCATCGGCCTCGTGCAGGATGGCGTTGAGGCAGGTTTCAAAATGGCGGCGGTTGTACAGGCCCGTCAGGTGGTCGCGCATGGCCTGTTCCTTCAGGCTGTCCTGCAGGGAATTGACATGCAGGATCTGGTGCGCCAGTTCCCGGTTCAGGTGCTCGAGCTTGACGTTTTCCGATTCGCGCGCCGCCTGCAGCTCCAGCGCCTTGTCGCGCTCGGCTTTCAGGCTGTGCATTTCCTTTTCCAGGTTGCGCATCAGGCTGCGCGAGGCGCGCGCCGACTTGCTGCTGGCCTCGTAGGCGGCCTGGTATTGCTGCAGGAAACCATACGCCGCCTGCCATTCGCCCAGCTGGGCATTGATGTCGGACAAGCCGCGCAGGATCTGCTGCTGGTGAAACGGATTGCGCGTCCAGCTCAGCAGGCTGTGCGCCTGCGTCAGGGACGCCAGCGCCTGCGCCGTCTGGCCCGCGTGCAGGTCCAGCTTGCCGCGCACCAGCCACGCATGCATCTGCTCTTCCAGGTCCTGGCCCCGGCGCGCATATTCTTCGGCCCGCAGCAGCAATTGCAGGGCGCTGTCGGGCTGGCGCAGCAGGATCGCGGCGTGGGCGGCGATACAGAACAAAAAGGCGCGCACGGCCAGGTCTTCTTCCGGCCACTCGTAAAACGGTTCCACCAGCGCCAGCGCCTCGGCCGGCTTGCCCGTGGCCAGCAGGCACATGGCCAGGTTGGCCGAAACGATGGTTTGCTGGTATTTGAGCTTTTGCGTGCCGATGATCTCGAGCGCCTCGACCAGCAGGGGGATGGCGTCTTCATCGTTGCCCAGGTCATGCTGCGACGACGCCAGGTTCGACAGGCTGTTGACCCGGTGCGCGGGGCTGCCGAAACGCTCGGCGATGTCGAGCGCCAGCAGGAAATTGCGCGGGCCGTCCTGCGTATCGCCACGGTTCAGGGCATCGACGCCCAGGCGCGCGTACAGCATGAACTTGTGCAGGGAGTCGGGTATCTGCGCGGCCTGGCTGCGCGCCTGCAGGAAATGCTGCTCGGCATCGGCAAAATCGCCGCGCCGGCTCGCATACGCGCCCTGCAGGGCGGCCACTTCCATGCCCCCTTCCAGGTCGCCGCTTTGCTGGAAATACGCGCCCAGACGCTCGCACGACGGTTCGGCCTCGCCCGCGTAATACGCCAGCCAGCAATGATTGAGTTCCGCATACGCGCCGCCGCGCGCATACTGTTGTCGTTGCGCCGCCGCCAGCGCCATCTGCGCCAGCCGGCGCGCCTGGCGGCGGTTGCCGACCAGGCAAGCCAGGGCTTGCTGATTCAGACGGTCAATGTCGGCTTTATCGAGACTGGAGATCGGCACTGCGTCCTCGTTCACACTCTGGGGTGCATTTTTCACACAAAACTTGCTCTGTATCAATGGTATCCTGATTAACATCATAACCAGATTCGCTGTTCCGCATGGCATATTTGCAAAGGATTGTGGTAAAAATGCCAGTCGTGGCCTGGCCGGGCGCGTGCGCCGCTGTCACGGATCTTTGATTGTCACTGACGCAACAACTTGGAGTAGTCGCAATGCAAAACACGGTACATTTCATCCTGCAGGGCAAGGGCGGCATCGGCAAGACCCTCGTCTCTACCCTGCTGGCCCAGTGGATAGGCGGCAAGGACGACACGCCTTTGCGCTGTTATGACACCGATCAGGAAAACGCCACGTTCTCGCGCTACAAGGCGATGAACGTCAAGCATGTGCCCGTGATGACGGATGCGCGCAACATCGACCCGAAACGCTTCGACGCGCTGATGATCGACATTCTCGAAACGGACGGCAACTGCGTGATCGACAATGGCGCGAACACGTTTTCGCCGCTGATGGGCTACCTGCTGGAAAACGATTGTTTTTCGCTGCTGGAAGAATCGGGCCGCAAGGTCTATATCCACACCATCGTCGGCGGCGGCGACACCCTGCACGACACGGCCACGGGTTTTGTGGCGACAGCCCAATCGACGAAGGTGCCGCTGGTGCTGTGGCAAAACGAACATTTCGGCCTGCTGCAATCGGCGTCCGGCAAGCAGTTTATCGAATCGCAGTCGTACGCCGACAACCGCGTGCGCGTGAAAGGCAGCATTACCTTGAGCCAGCGCAATCCCGACACCTTCGGCGCGGACGTCAAGAAGATGAACACGGCGCGCCTGACGATGCAGGAAGTGCTGCAGAACGACAAGTTCAACATCATGGAAAAGCAGCGCATCAAGGTCGTCTACCGCGACATCTTCGAACAGCTCGACAAGGTGCAGTGGTAGATGGACCAGCACAAACTGCGCAGCCACGTATTCGACAAGACGGGCATCAAGATCGACGTCGATGACCCGATATTCGCCCTCGTGGCGCTGAACGAAGCCGTGCTGGCGGAAACCGTCGAGCGCCAGCTGGCCTTGCTGGACGCCGCCACGCAAGCGCTGGCGGCGCAGGCGCGCGCGGCGGGCGGCTTGCCTGCACTGCCGCCAGCCGCCCTGGCCGGCCCTGCCGATAATGCGACGGCGCCAACCGTCGGCTTCACGCCGCGCGAATGGCGCCTGCTGGGCGCCGCGGCCATCGTCTCCATTGCCAGCGCGCTGCTGGTGCTGGGCGGCGCGGCCCTGCTGTATAGACTGTAGCACCGACCGTAGCACTGAACGTAGCACCGTCGCGCTGCGCCAGCCACGAGCGAGCAGCAGCGTCTTCTCCACCTATCCCTGGAAGCATGCATGAAACCGATCAAACTGCTGGCCCTCCCCGCTCTGCTGCTGTCGCTGTACGGCGCCCCACTCACTCTCGCCCACGCCGCCGATGCGGCCGCGACGGCGCCCCTGGGCGCGACGGCCGTGCCGCACATCGCCTATGAAAAATACACCTTGCCCAACGGCCTGGACGTCATTCTCGTGGAAGACCATAAATTGCCCGTCACGGCCGTCAATATCTGGTACCACGTGGGTCCCGCGAATGAAGCGCCGGGGCTGACGGGCTTTGCCCACCTGTTCGAGCACATGATGTTTGCCGCCACCAAGCACGTGCCGCGCGGCATGGCCGACCAGTTGCTCGAAGGCGCGGGCGCCACCGACTCGAACGGCAGCACGGATTTCGACCGCACCAATTATTTCGACACGGTACCGTCGAACCAGCTGGAACTGGCCCTGTGGACGCACTCCGACCGCATGGGCTACCTGCTTGACGTGCTCGATCAGACGGCGCTGACGAACCAGCAGGACGTGGTGCGCAACGAGCGCCGCCAGAGCGTGGAGAATGCGCCCTACGGCATCGTGCAGGAAGCCCTGTACCACCAGCTGTTTCCCAAGACCCACCCGTATTACGCCAGCGTCATCGGTTCGCACGCGGATATCCAGAACGCGAAACTGGCCGACATCAAGGAATTCTTCACCAAATACTATGGCCCCAACAACGCCAGCCTGGTGATCGCCGGCGATATCGACAAGACGAAGACCAAGGAACTGGTCAACAAGTATTTTGGCAGCTTTAAGAGCGGCCCGGCCGTGCCGAAACCGAATGTGGTGACGCCGCCCATCACGCAGGAACGCCGCATCGTGGTGCAGGACCGGGTGGAATTGCCGCGCGTCTTCATGGCCTGGCTGACGCCGTCCGCCTACACCAGGGATGACGCGGAACTGTCAATGGCGGCGCACATCCTGGCCGGCGGCAAGTCCAGCCGCCTGTACAAGTCCCTCGTGTACGACAAGCAGATCGCCCAGGATGTCGGCGCCAGCCAGGGCTCGAATGCCCTCACCTCCATCTTCACCATCGACGCGACGGCGCGCCCGGGCCACAAGCCCGAGGAAATCGAACAAGCCTTGCAGGCGGAGCTGGAGCAATTGCGCGCCAAGGGCCCCACCGAGAAGGAACTGGAGCGGGCGCGCAACAGCATTGAGACCACCATGCTGAGCCAGGTGGAAAAAATGGGCGGACGCGGCGTGGCTAACTTGCTCAACGAATACAACCAGTACCTGGGCGACCCCGGCTACCTGGCCAAGGATATCGAGCGCTACCGCCAGGTGACGGCCGCCGGCGTGCAGCGCGCCGTCGACCAGTACCTGAAAAACCAGTCGCGCGTCGTCGTCTACGGCGTGCCGGGCAAGCCGGACCTGGGCGCGGAAGTGCCGACGCCGGCGCCGGGCAAGGTCAAGCCTGCGCCAGGCACGGCCATCAATGCGGACGAACCATGGCGCAATGCCGTGCCGAAGGCCGGTCCCGCACCGAAGATTGTTTTACCGCAAGGAAAATCGTTCACCCTGGCGAACGGTTTGACCGTGATCCACCATTACAACGGGGCCGTGCCGCTCGTTTCCAGCCAGCTGGTCATCAAAAGCGGCTCGGGCGCCAATCCGCTGGCGCAGCCTGGTTTGTCGAGCTTTACGGCGCAGTTGCTGCAGGAAGGCACGGCCACGCGCAGCGCACCGCAGATCGCCGACGATGTGGCGCAGCTGGGCGCCCTGCTGAGCACCGGTTCCAACACGGATGCCTCGTTTGCCCAGCTGACGTCGCTCAAAGCCACCTTCCCGCAAGCGCTCGACGTGCTGGCCGACGTGGTGCTGCACCCGCAATTCCCGCAAGCGGAAGTCGAGCGCCAGCGCGCCAGCCGCATCGGACAACTGGCGCAGCAGCGCGAAAACGCGGGAGCCGTGGCCGCCCGCGTGGAAGCGACGGCCCTGTATGGCCCGCAGCATCCCTACGGCTACATCCAGCTGGGCACGGAAGCGGCGCTGAAGGCGGCCAGCCGCGCCGACCTGCAAGGTTTCTGGCAGCAGCATTACCTGCCGAACAATGCGGCCCTGATCGTCTCGGGCGATATCGGCGAGGCGGAATTGAAGGCACTGGCCGAAGCGAAGTTCGGCAGCTGGAAGGCAGGCACGGTGGCGCAGTCCGTGGCCGCCGCGCCGCAGACGACGCAGGCAAAATTGATTATGGTCGACAAGCCGGGCGCGCCGCAAACGGCCGTGCGCCTGTCCGCCATCGCCGTGCCGCGCGCCACGCCCGATTACGCGCCGCTGCAAGTGATGAACGCGGCCCTGGGCGGCTTGTTTACCAGCCGCCTGAACACCAATTTGCGCGAAGAGAAGGGCTACACGTATGGCGTGCGTTCGCAATTCCAGTACCGCAATCAGCCTGGACCATTCTCGATTGCCGCCAGCGTGCGCACCGATGTGACGGGCCCGGCCGTATCGGAAACCGTCAAGGAGATCCGCGCCATGATCGCCAAGTCCTTGAGCAGCAAGGAACTGGCGAATGCGCGCAACTCGCAGGTGCTGTCCTTGCCGGGCCAGTTCGACACGAATGCCAGCATCAGCGCCAGCATGGCGAACGCGTACATCTACGGCCTGGGCCTCGACTATTACACGACCCTGCCGCAGCGCTTTGCCAGCGTGACGGACAAGCAGGTGCAGCAGGTGGCGAAAAAATACCTGCAGCCGGAAAAGCTGATCGTCATCGGCGTGGGCGACAAGGCGAAGATCGCTCCGCAATTGTCCAAGCTGAAACTGGCGCCGGTGGAACTGCGCGACGCGGAGGGTAACGTCAAATAAGGCTAGCGGCGCTTGAACAGCGCCAGCTTGTCGATGATCGCCGCCACGGCCACGCCGGCCGTGTAGGCGATCAAATCACCCCAGCCGAAGGCGGAACCCAGTACCAGGTGCCCCAGCGGATGCGCGCGCAGCGCGACGAGCCACGGCGCCTGGACCAGCTGGCCGAATTCCACGGCAAAGCAGATCAGCAAGGACCACGATGCCAGTTGCCAGGTACGCATGCGCGTGGCGATGATGCCCAGCGCAAAGACGATCATCATGGCCCACAGGGCGTCGCCCGGATACTTGCCGAGCGCGGCGGGGACGAATTGGGGATAGGCGCGCGAGGCCAGGCCCAGCGCGATAACAGCCACGGTTGCGCCCACCTGCAGCAGGCGGCGGCGTTCAGGTTTTACCAGGAACATATTTCCATTCAAAGGCACAATACGGGCCGAACCATTGCGGCCCGTCCGATATTGTACTGCGCGGCCGTGTCCGCCTGCAGCCTAATGCGCCTGGACACGCTCAGCCCAGGTCGACATTCTGCGCCAGGAAATCAAGCAAGACGCGCACGCGCAGCGGCACATGCCCACCTTGCCCCACGAACACGGCATGCACTTCTTCGCTGTCGCCGGGGTTGCAGTCTTCCAGCAGCGCCAGCAGACGGCCGGCCGCGATATCGGCCCGCACCTGGAAGGCAGCCAGGCGCGCCAGTCCCAAGCCCGCCAGCGCCAGTTGCCGCAAGGCTTCGCCATCGCTCGCCTGCGCATTGCCCGTGACCGGCACGACGATGTCGCCTTCGGGCAAGCGCAGCGGCCAGCCCGAGCGGGCGCGCGCGTAATTGGCATCGAGCAGATTGTGCGATGCCAGCTCGGCGGGCGTCAACGGCGAGCCGCGCCGCGCCAGGTAGGCTGGCGACGCCACGATCACCATGCGCGTCTGGCCCAGCTTGCGCGCCAGTAAGCTGGAACTTTTCAGGGGCCCGGCCCGCACGGCCACATCCGTGCGCTGCTCGAGGATATCGACCACTGCATCCGTGAGCTCGATGTCGAGCGTCACCTCCGGAAAGCGTTCCAGAAACAGCGGCGCCAGCGGCAACAAAAAATGCTGGCCGAACGGCACGTTCGCATTGACCCTGATCTTTCCGCGCGGCACATCCTGCACACCGGCGCAGCGCTCGGCCTCGTCCAGGGCCGCCAGCACGTGCCGGCCCCGTTCATACAGGCCGCAGCCCTCGGCCGTCAGTTGCAGCTGGCGCGTGGAGCGGTTCAACAGGCGCGCGCCCAGGCGCTCTTCCAGCCGCGAGACGAGCTTGCTGACGGCCGAGGGCGTCATGCCGCAGGCGCGCGCGGCGGCGGAAAAGCCGCCCAGTTCCACCACGCGCACAAACACTTCCAGCTCGCCGGAACGGTTCACTTCCAGTCTGGCCATTGTGAATTCAACTCATAAATGTTCTTCGATGAGATAGTCTAGTGCATAAATGGCTTTGCTTTCATCATGCGCACATTCCCCTTGATGAAGCGAACCGCCATGCAACGATTCTCCCTCCTCCCCGCCGCTCTGCTGAGCCTGGCACTCGGCACGAGCCCTGTCCAGGCCGCCAACGCCGATACCACCTGGCTGGCCAGCTGGACGGCCAGCCCGCAAGCCGTGTGGAACAGCGACTTCCTGTTCCCCAGCAATGTGCCCGCCGTGCTGCACGGACACACCGTGCGCCAGGTGGCGCGCCTCAGCGTGGGCGGCCCGCGCGTGCGCATCGTGCTGTCGAATGCGTATGGCAAGGTGCCGCTGCGCATCGGCACGGCCACCGTGGCCCTGGCCGCATCCGGCTCAGCCATCAAACCCGGCAGCCTGCGCACGCTCACGTTTTCCGGCCAACCCTCGGCCAGCGTGGCGCCGGGCGCACCGGTCATCAGCGACCCCGTCGACCTGTCCGTGCCGGACCTGGCCCGGCTGACGGTAAGCATCCATTTGCCGCAAGCCAGTCCCGTCTCCACGTTTCACTGGGATGGACGCGAGACGGCGTGGATCGCCCCGCATGACCAGACGCGGGCCGCGCGCATCGATGATGCACAAGCCGGCGTGCAGACCACCACGGCCCGCCTCTTACTCAGCGCCATCGAGGTGCAAGCGGCGCCGGGGACGCAAGCCGTGGCCATCCTTGGCGATTCGATTACCGATGGCGCCAGCGCCAGCCTGGGGATGGATGCGCGCTGGCCCGATTTCCTGGCCGAACGCCTGGCGCCGCAGGGCGTGGCCGTGATCAATGCGGGCATTTCCGGTGCGCGGCTGTTGTCCGATGGAATGGGAGTCAATGCCCTGGCGCGCTTCGAGCGCGACGTGCTGGCGCAACCGGGCGTGCGCTCGGTGGTCGTCTTGTTGGGGATCAATGACATCAGCTGGCCCGGCACGGCGTTTGCGCCACGGGAAAAACGGCCGACATTGGAGGAACTGAGCAGCGGCTACGTCCAGCTGGTGGCCCAGGCCCGCAGCCGCGGCGTGCGCGTGGTCGGCGCCACCCTGACGCCGTTCGCAGGCGCCCTGCCCGGCACGCCCCTGAGCGACTATTACCAGCCAGAAAAAGATGCGCTGCGCCAGCAACTGAATGCGTGGATACGCAACAGCGGCACGTTCGACGCCATACTCGACTTCGATGCCTGGGCGCGCGATCCCGCGCATCCGCTGCGCCTGCTGCCCGCCTACGACTCGGGCGACCACCTGCACCCGGGCGATGCGGGCAACCGGGCGCTGGCGGAAAGGATAGCCCTGCCGCTGCTATTGAATCAGTCGCCCAGGCCCGCGTACAAAGCCGTGCTCAAGTAACGCTCGCCGAACGACGGGATGATGGTGACAATGGTCTTGCCCGCGTTTTCCGGGCGGCGCGCCACTTGCAGGGCGGCCCACAGGGCGGCGCCCGACGAGATCCCGACCAACAAGCCTTCGTCGCTGGCGGCCAGGCGCGCCGTGGCAAACGCGTCGTCATTCTTGACGCAAATGATTTCGTCGTAGATGGCCGTGTTCAAAATCTGCGGCACGAAACCGGCGCCGATGCCCTGGATCGGGTGCGGCCCTTTCGTGCCTTTCGACAGCATCGGCGACGCTTCCGGTTCCACGGCGATCATTTGCAGGCCAGGCTTGCGTTCCTTCAACACTTCGCCGATGCCGGTAATCGTACCGCCCGTGCCCACGCCGGCGATGACGATGTCCACTTGTCCATCCGTATCGCGCCAGATTTCCTCCGCCGTCGTGGCGCGGTGGATGGCGGGGTTGGCGGGATTGTTGAATTGCTGCAGCATCAGGTAGCGCGGGTCGGCCGCCACCAGTTCCTCGGCCTTGCGGATGGCGCCCAGCATGCCTTCGCTGCCGGGTGTGAGCACCAGCTCGGCGCCATAGGCGCGCAACAGGATGCGCCGCTCGCGGCTCATGGTGTCGGGCATGACGAGGGTGCAGCGGTAGCCGCGCGCGGCGCAGACCATGGCCAGCGCGATGCCCGTGTTGCCGCTGGTGGGCTCGACGATGACGGTATCGGGATGAATCTTGCCTGCGGCTTCCGCGGCGACGATCATGGACAGGCCGATGCGGTCCTTGACGCTGTGCGCGGGATTATAGAATTCGAGTTTGGCCAGGATGGTGGCCACACTGCCGGCGGCGATGCGGTTGATGCGCACCAGGGGGGTGTTGCCGATCAGTTCAGTGACGTCGTTGGCGATGTTCATGGAAGGAGGCTCCGCTATTTCAAGAAACCCCAGTCTACCGCTTTTAGCGACGGCGCGAGCATGCGCCGCCGCCAAACTGAACAATTACTTAACGTCCAGCAATTCCACGTCGAAGATCAGTGCCGAGTTCGGCGGAATGTCGCCGTTGCCCGCGCCGCGCGGACCATAGGCCAGTTCGCCTGGAATGATCAGGGTGCGCTTGCCGCCCACTTTCATGCCGGCCACGCCCTGGTCCCAGCCCTTGATGACCATGCCCTTGCCGAGCGGGAAGTCAAACGGGCCACGGCCCACGGAGCTGTCGAACTTCTTGCCGCGCGAATCTTTCGCCAGGGGACGGTACAGCCAGCCCGTGTAATGCACGGTGACATTACTGCCAGCGGACGCTTCCTTGCCCGTGCCGACCTTGTTGTCGATCAGAATCAATTTATCGGCGACAGGGCCGGGGCTCAGCGAGACGGCGGAGGCGGGAACAGGCGCTGGCGCCTGTGCCTGCGCCAGCGACGCGGCGACGGAGCAGATCAGGGCAAACAAAACGGAGCTACGCGTCATGATGTATTCTTTCAGTGAGTTTCGGTGAGATCCCTGCACCTACGAACCTGGCAGGGAACGCCAATAATAGCAAACCGCCGCAACGATAGGAAAAACTTGTCGCCCGATACCCATTGCCCCCGCCTGTTTTACGCCCTGTGGCCCGATGCTGCCACGCGCGCGGCGCTGGCCGCCTGGCAGGCGCGCCTGGACGGCAAGCCCGTGCGCCCGGACAAGCTGCACCTGACCCTGGCTTTCCTGGGCCAGCGCCCGGCAAGCGAGCTGCCGGCCCTGCTGGACATCCTGGCGCACTTGCCGGCGCGTCCCATGCCCTTGCTGTTCGATCACGCCAGCCACTTCCCCAAGCTGGCGCTGGCCTGGGCCGCCCTGGCGCAGCCCTCTCCCGCCCTGCTGGACGTGCGCGCGGCCTGCATGCACGGCCTGATGGAGCAGGGGCTGGCGCCGCGCTTCGAGCACGACCGCTTTACGCCGCACGTGACACTGGCGCGCCAGGCGCCGCCACCGGCCAGCCAGGACTTCGCGCCCATCGCCTGGCAGGCGGACGAGCTGGTGCTGGTGGAATCGTTCAAAAGCAGCGGCGACTACCGCATCCTGGCCAGCAGGAAATTAACCTAGGCGGCGTCCGGCACTGGCATTGGCGCTGGCACTTCAGCAACTTTGTCCTGGCGCAAGCTTTTCAGCGCATGGGCGGCCGCCACCATGCCGAAGCTGGCCGTCACCACCACGCTGGAACCGAAGCCGGCACAGTTCAGGCCCGTGACGCCGGCGGGCGCGCCATCGATGGCGCACGCTTCCGCGCTCTCGGGTGTGCTCAACGGTTCCATGGAAAACACGGCGTCGACATTGAATTTGTTTTTCACGCCACGGGGGAAACCATATTCGGTGCGCAACAGTTTTCGCACACGCTTGAGCAGCGGTTCCTGTTCCGTTTTCGACAGGTCGCGCACGGCAATCAAGGTCGGGTCCGTCTGCCCGCCCGCGCTGCCGATGGTCAGCATGGAAATGTTGCGTGCGCGGCAATACGCGATCACGGCCGCTTTCGCCTTGGCATTGTCGATAGCATCGACGAGATAGTCGAAATCGCACCCACCCAGCAACTGGTCCAGATTATCAGGGGTAATAAAATCCTCGACCTGCGTGACCTGGCAAAACGGGTTGATCAGTTCGATGCGTTCGGCCAGGGCCGTGATCTTGGCCTTGCCGATGGTATCGCTCATGGCCTGGATCTGGCGGTTGATATTCGATTCGGCAACATTGTCCAGGTCGATCAGGGTCAGGCGGCCGACGGCGCTGCGCGCCAGCGCTTCGACGATCCAGGAACCGACGCCGCCCACGCCGATCACACACACATGCGCGGCGCGGAAGCGTGCCAACGCGGGGGCGCCGTACAGGCGGGCAATGCCGCCGAAGCGCCGCTCAAAATCGATCTCGGTCAAGTCCATGGAAATTAGTTCATTGGTGGAGGTATGCATGGCGCCATTTTAACGGACACTGCGCTGGCGGATATTCTAAAATAGCCGAATTGACACAGCGACAAGCTGCATTGTCGCCGCGCCCCCACACCGCCCACCACGAGAACACGCCATGACCTCTCCCCTGTTCGACTCCGTTCCCGGCTTTGACCAGCCCATCGCCGTGCTCAAGCATTGCCACGACAAGATCCGCAAGCAGTTGACGACCTTGCAAAACCTGCTGGGCCACCTGGGACAGAATGGCAACACGCCGGAAGCGCAGCAGGCGGCCAAGGCCGTGTTGCAATACTTTAATAAAGCCGCCCATCTGCACCATGACGATGAAGAGCAGGACTTGATGCCCATGCTGCAGGCGACGGCCACGGGCGAGGACGCCGCCTTGCTGGCCACCCTGGTGCCGGAAATCCTGGCCGACCACCAGCGCATGGACCAGGCCTGGCTGACCCTGCGCCCGGAACTGGACGCCATCGCGGCCGGCACGGACTCGCAGTTGTCGCATGATGGCGTGCGCGACTATGCCGCCGCCTACCAGGCCCATATGGCCAAGGAAGAGGGGCAACTGGCACCCATGGCCAAGCGCCTGTTCAGCGCGCAACAGATGGAACAGCTGGGCACGGCCATGCAGCGCCGCCGCGGCATCGCACCCGATGCGCCAGAAGCCGCAGTGCCGGACGCGGCCGCCGTGCTGGCGGCCATGCGTACCGATTACGTCCAGTCCAGCCTGAACGAGACGGATGTACTGGCCGATCCCATCGCCCAGTTCCAGAAATGGTTTGCCGAGGCTGTCAACGCGCAGGTGATGGAGCCGAACGCCATGGACTTGTCCACCGTCACTCCTGATGGCAAGCCCAGCTCGCGCATCGTACTGATCAAGCAGTTCGATGAACGGGGCTTTACCTGGTATACGAATTACCACAGCGACAAGGGCCAGCAGCTCGAGCACAATCCAAACGCCGCCCTGCTGTTCTTCTGGCGCGAGCTGGAGCGGCAAGTGCGCATCGAGGGCACGGTGGTGAAAACCACGGCGGCCGAGAGCGACGAGTATTTCAATGTACGTCCCGTGCAAAGCCGGCTGTCGGCGATTGCCTCACAGCAAAGTACACCGATCGCCAGCCGCGCCGAGCTGGAAAGCCATTACGCGGCCGTGGCCGCCGCCATCGGCGACGCGCAGCCGCCGCGTCCGGCCCATTGGGGCGGCTACCGCTTGCAGCCGGAACGCATCGAGTTCTGGCAGGGACGCCGTTCGCGCTTCCACGACCGCATCGTGTTTACGCGCGGTGCTGATGGGCAATGGAGCATGCAGCGTTTGCAACCCTGAGCAGGATAAGCAAGGCGGCGCAAAGCAAGCTGGTCAATATAGGTGTAGGCTATGAGGGTAGAAGTTACTAAATGACATTGTTTCTCAATTTGCGGCCCCAGCTGGGGTTGCTGCATTGGAGGCCATTTTGTTTGTACAAAACCAACTCAAGTCCTGGATCGCCAGCATCCGCAGCAAGACCGCCTTGCCGCTACGCATAGAATTGTGGAATGGCCAGCATGTCGACCTGTCCAGCGAAGCGCCCAGAGTCACCATCCGCCTGCCGACCGTCGCCTCGGCCCGCTATCTGCTGAACCCGTCGCTGGCCAACCTGGGCTCGGCGTACGTGGAAGGCAATATCGAGGTCAAGGGCACGGCGATGGACATGATTTCCATCTGCAATGCCCTGGCCCGCAATACCTTGAAGCCAGAAGGCAAGCTGGCGCGCATCGTGCGCAGCTTTACACATGACAAGAGCAAGGATGCCGAAGCCATCCGCTACCACTACGACGTGTCGAACGCGTTCTACGAACAGTTTCTCGACCCCGCCCTCGTGTATTCCTGCGCCTATTTCGAACACGGCGATGAAACCCTGGCGCAGGCGCAAGTCAAGAAGATCGACCATATCCTGAAAAAAATCCAGTTGCAGCCGGGCCAGACCCTGCTCGACATCGGCTGCGGCTGGGGGGCCCTCGTCATTCGTGCCGCACAACAATATGGCGCCCGCTGCGTGGGCGTGACCCTGTCGGAAAACCAGTACGCGCTGGCGCGCGAGCGCGTGGCGGCGGCCGGCCTGGCCCACCTGATCGACATCCGCCTGCAGGATTACCGCGACGTGACGGGCCAGTTCGACCGCATCACCAGCGTGGGCATGTTCGAGCACGTGGGTTTGAAACACTTGCCCGACTACTTTTCCATCATCAACAAGCTGCTGGCGCCCGATGGCATGGCGATGAACCACGGCATCACATCGACCGATCCTGACAATGGCGAAACGCCGTATGGCGGCGGGGAATTCATCGAAAAATATGTGTTTCCGCACGGCGAGCTGGCGCACATTGGCAATGTGCTCAAGACCATGCAGCAAGGGGGACTGGAAGTGCTGGACGTGGAAAACCTGCGGCGCCACTATGCGCGCACCTGCGCCCTGTGGACGGAGAATTTTGAAGCCCATGCCGAGCAGATCCGCCCGCTGGCGGGCGAACGGCGCTTCCGCATCTGGCATGTCTACCTGGCCGGCTGTGCCTATGCCTTCGAGCAAGATTTGATCAGCCTGTACCAGATCGTCTGCGTCAAGGCGGGCCGGCGCTCTTCCACCCTGCCCTGGTCGCGCAACTATATGTATGCGCAGGACGCCAAGCCGGCGCCCGTGCTCGCTGGCTGACAGGCACGCAGGGCATCACTTCAGGCGCCCCGCGTACATGGCGCGGAATTTCTCCACCTTGGGCACGACGACCAGGGCGCAATAGCCCTGCAAGGGATGCTGCTCGACATAATTCTGGTGGTAATCCTCGGCCGTATAAAAGGTGGCTGCCGGCGCCAGCTGCGTGACGATGGGCGCATCCCACACGCCGGCCATTTCGGCCAGTACCTTGCGCGCCACGCTTGCCTGCCCGGCCGATTGGTAATGGATGACGGAACGGTATTGCGTGCCGACATCGTTGCCCTGCCGATTCAGGGTGGTGGGATCGTGCAGCGTAAAAAAGATTTCCAGCAAGTCGTGGTAAGGGATGACGGCAGGATCGAATTCCAGCCGCACCACTTCCGCGTGGCCCGTATCGCCCGTGCAAATCTGTTCATACGTGGGGTTGGGCACGCTGCCGCCCGTGTAACCGGACTCGACGCGCGTCACGCCGCGCACTTCCGCGTACACGGCAGCGAGGCACCAAAAACAGCCACCGCCGAATACCGCCACTTCCGTATGCTCATTCATGATGCCCTCCTGCAACGCCTCTGCGACGTATCATTTCACCACTGTAACGTAAAGCGCCATGGCCTGCAGCGCCGCTTGAAACGGCGCGTGAAGCACCGCACATAGGGGCATGCTGGCCACGATTGCACTGGCGCGGCCGATTTTTGGCATAATGTCAGCAAATAGACAGGTCACCCATGAACACACGCTCTCCCCGCGCGCCAGCGCAAGAATTCGATACGACACATTTCCGTCAGGCACTGTCGCAGTTTGCCACCGGCGTGACGGTCATTACGACGCGCCTGGCCGATGGCAGTTTCCGGGGCTTGACGGCCAGTTCCTTCAATTCCGTCTCGCTGTCGCCGCCCCTGGTGCTATGGAGCCTCGGTTCCGTGGCGAACAGCATGCCCATTTTCAGCGGCAACTCGCACTACGTCATCAATGTGCTGGGCGCCGACCAGGCGGAACTGGCGCAGCGCTTTTCACGCCGCACGCCCAATCCCTTCGACGACGTGGAATACGAACTGTCGCGCACGGGCCAGCCCATCCTGAAAGGCGCATCGGCCTGGTTCGAATGCCATAACCGCAGCCGCTATCCGGAAGGCGACCACGTCATTTTCGTGGGTGAAGTGGAACAATGCGCGTTTGCCGCGCAGCCGCCCTTGATCTTCCACAATGGAAAGTTCAATACACCGCCAGCCTGAGCGGGACAAAAAAAAATCCGCCGAGGCGGATTTTTTGTTTTACAGGGTAAATTTGTACCCGATGCTGACACTCACCGCAACCGGGTCGAGCTTGATATCCTGCGTCTGCCCCGTCGAGAATTTCGCCCTGGTTTTCAGGTAGGTCTTGACCACGGCCACGTCGGCAAACCAGCGCTCATTGATGGACAAGGTGCTGCCGACCACCAGGCTGCCTGCCAGCTTGTTGTCCATGCGGTAGGTCACTGGTTTCCCACCCGGATCCAGCAAGGCCGTCATCTGGCCCGAGCCTTTTTCCTTTTGGAAATATGCATACGTCAAGCCCGCGCCCACGTAAGGGCGGATCATCGCATTCGGCTGGAAGAAACGGTACTGGATGAAGGCCGTCGGCGGCAAGGCTTCCGCCGTCCCCAGCTTGCCCGTGCCCTTGATGGAACCGTCACCGATCAAGTCATGCTTGTACGGCACGCCCAGGATCATTTCAGCGGAAACATTGTCCGTGATCATGTAGGCAAAGGTCAGGATGGGCTTGGTATCCGCCTTGACGTCAGCCTTGGTGCCCGGCAGTGCCGGCGCGGAAATGTCGCCACTGTCCACGTGCGGCGTGATCTTGTTGAGGCCAGCCTTGGCCATCCAGGTGCCTGCGCTTTGCGCCGAAGCGCCCGTCGCCATGGCCATCGCGGCTGCCGCGGCCAGCACGCGTACAGCGGTATTCAAACGATTCTTCATCTTGTCTCCTGATTCAATATGTGCGAAGTGTTCCGCTTTCGAGTCTTGTCGCTGCCGGCACCGGCCGCGCCTCCCAGGCACAGCCGGTGCGGCCATCCCTTACAGCCAGCCCCGCACGACCATGTCCTTGGCCACATAACGGGCCAGCAACAGGTTGTTGAACGGCGTAGGGTGCACATCGTCGGCATACGAGTAGTGGCTGACGTCGCCCGCTTTCAGGTTCGAGCCATTGCAGACCAGCGAGCTGCCCAGGATATTGCCCGGCGCGCTCAGGTCGCATGCCGTCTCGCTGACGTTGGTCAATCCATACGGGCCAGGATTGGTGCCCTGGTCATGGCTGACGGCAAACACGTCGACCAGCAAGACTTTCGCATTGCCGTTCAAGCCGGCGCTCAGTTCGCCATTGAAGGCGCTGACCATGGCATTGATGAGCGCCTTGGTGTTGGCATCCTTGCTCAAGCCCGATGGCGTACCGGCCACGTCCGGCAGGTTGTTGACCACCACATAGTTGGCGCCCTTGGCAATGACCTGGTCCTTGACCAGCGCCACCAGTTCGCTACCAGCCTGTTTCATGGCGGCAACCAGCAAAGGCCCCTGAGCCGCAGCGTAATCGGCGCCAGCCTTGGCGCCGGCAGCATTGCCCGTCACCGTCGCATCGGCTTGCGCCTTGGCGACCAGCGGACCATATACGGCAGGCGAAGCGACGGCCGTATTACCGGCAATGACAGCAGCTTGCACGGCGGCGGCCACGACGGTTGTGGGTGTGGAGCCAGTCGCCATGCTGGCCGTCTTGACGGCGGCGCCGATGGCAGCCGCTGCCGTGGCAGGGTTGGTGGCGCCGGCCGCCAGGGCCATGGTCAGGTTGGTGGCGAAGGCCTGGGCGCCAGCGGCCGCGCCAGCAGCCTGGCCAGCGGCAGTCGCGCCCGTTTGCAATGCGCCCAGCTGATACAGCACGTCATTGCCGCCTGCCATCACGAAAACGGCTTCCGTGCCGCTGAACTTGCCGCCGGAAACAGCCAGGTGGTTCGCGATCTGCGTCACCACGGGCACGGTCAGGGCGCCCAGCGGACTGCCCGTCGCCTTGTTATTCGGGCCAACCGGATTGGTCACGCGCGAACCACCCATGGCGTAGCCGAAACAGCCTGCATGCTTGACGCGGGCAACGGCCAAGCCCTGCGCCGCATTGCCTTCCAACCCAGTCTCGGCAGCACATGGCGCGGCCAGGCCGAATTGCGCGGCCAGGTGCTCGGTCCAGTTCTTGCCCGTCAGTTCAGGATTGATCTTGGTATTGTCGCCATTGATGGTGAACTTGCCGCCACCTTTCGCCGCCACCGTACCCACGGCATACGAGCCGACGTCGGACAGGCTGTCGCCGAACGACACCTGCGCCGTGTATTTGACTTTCAAGGTTTGATCACCGCCACTGGCACCGCCGCAACCTGCCAGGACAGCCGCAGCCAGCACGGCCAGCGCGAATTTTGTTTGATGCATTTTGTCTCCTCGGTCTTTTTTCTGGTTTCTAAACGAACGGGCGTGCTATTCGCTACCCAACTAATATGCCATCGTTCCTCAGGCTTGTATAGAAAATATGTTTTAAAAATCAACGGAATAACAACACCGCCGGTGCCCTGTCACAACCGGGCGATCCGCTGAATTATGGAGGATTTACTATGTTTCGTGGCAAGCATCTCTATTGCGCTGCATCAAGAAAAAGCCCCTTGCGGGGCTTTTTATGATGGGGACAGGAATTGCTGCAAGATACCACTTGAGCCGAACGCGGCACGCCGCAAGCGGTCATTCACGCCCAGCCACGCGGGGCCGGTGGGCGGTGCTTCGACGAGTATCAGCTCGGCACCGACCTGGTCCATCGTGCGCAGCGAGGCATACAGCGCATGTGCGTAATTTTCCGGGATCGCCGCCAGGCGCACGCTGGCGCTGGCCGGCGGCAGATCCGAGTAGTGGATCAGGGCCACGCGGCGCCCGTCATTGAGCAGGCGGTTCAAGGTAGCGCCCACGTCGTCGCTGTGTTGCATCGCAACAGGCGTGTGCGGCGCGTAGTGCGATTCCAGGGTGCCCGAGGCGCGCGGCGCAGCTGCGTCCGCCACGGCCGGTGCGCGGCCAATGACGGCAGCGATCTGCTCGCTGCTGATATGGCCGGGACGCAACAGCACGGGACCGTGTGTGGCCAGGCGCGACAGGTCGACGATGGTCGACTCGATGCCCACGTCGCTCTGCCCGCCATCGAGTACCAGGCCCAGCAAGCCGCTATCGAGTTCCGCCGCGAATTCATCGCGCACATGTTGCGCCGTGGTCGGGCTGACATTGCCGAACTTGTTCGCCGACGGCGCCGCCAGGCCGCCGTTGCCGCCCTTGAAGGTGCGTAGCAATGCGATAGCCACCGGATGCGATGGGCAGCGCAAACCCACCGTGTCCTGGCCGCCGGAAACGGCGTCGGGGATATGCGCGGCGCGCTTGACGATCAGGGTCAGCGGACCAGGCCAGAAGGAAGCCACCAGTTGCTGCGCTTCCACGGGAATGTCGTCGGACCAGTGCGCCAGGTCGGCGCCAGGCGCCACGTGTACGATCACGGGATGGTCCGATGGACGGCCCTTGGCTTCATAGATGCGTGCCACGGCGGCCGGGTTTTCCGCATCGGCGCCCAGGCCATACACCGTTTCCGTCGGGAAAGCGACTAGGCCGCCCGCCTCCAGCACGGCAGCGGCCGCTGCCAGGTCTTGTGCGGGCACGCTCACGGCGCGATTCCCAGGATCAGGCAAGCGTCATGCAGGCGCTGCTGCGCTTGCGACAAGGTGGCGGCGATCAGGGTCAGATGGCCCATCTTGCGGCCACGGCGCGGGTCATCCTTGCCATACAGGTGCAAACAGGCACCCGGCAGCGCCAGCACCTGGTCCCACGCCGGTTCGCAGGCAACATCGCTGCCGTCGGCAAACCAGGCGTCGCCGAGGATGTTGAGCATCACGGCCGGCGAATGCTGGCGCACGTCGCCCAGCGGCAGACGCGCCATGGCCCGCACCTGCTGCGCGAACTGGCTGGTGACGCAAGCGTCCATCGTGTAGTGTCCGCTGTTGTGGGGACGCGGTGCCATTTCATTGACCACCAGGCTGCCATCTTCCAGCACGAAAAATTCGATGCACAACACGCCAACGTAGCCGAGTTCGGCAACCATGGCTTGCGCCGCCCGCTGCGCCTTGGCGGCACAGTCGTCCGACACGTTCGGGCCCGGCACGGTGGTGGTAAACAGCACGCCGTCACGGTGCACGTTTTCGGCGATCGGATACACGACCGATTCGCCGTCCACGCCGCGCGCCGTCAACACGGACACTTCATACGCCAGCGGCAGCATCTTTTCCAGCAGGCAAGTTACTTGTCCCATTTCCGCGAAGGCGGCGCGCACATCGTCGCGCGTGCGCACACGGAACTGGCCCTTGCCGTCATAGCCCATGCGCACGGTTTTCAGTATGCCCGGCAGCAAGTCGTCGCCGATGGCATCGATGTCGTCCTGCGTGGCGATGACCATGTGCGGCGCCGGCAGCACGCCCGACTTGCCCGCACAGTCGACAAAGAAACGCTTTTCCGCGATGCGGTCCTGCGCCACCGACACGCCGTGGGCATCCGGCGCCACGAAGACGTGGTTGGCCAGGCGCGACAGGCTGTCGGCCGGCACGTTTTCGAATTCCGTGGTGACGGCCAGGCATTGTGCCGCCAGGGCGTCGAGACCCGCCACATCGTCATAACCGGCATTGACGAGGCGCTGCGCCACCTGCCCCGCAGGGCAGGCATCGGACGGTTCCAGTACAGCTACCTGGTAGCCCATGCTCTGGGCGGCCTGGGCAAACATGCGGCCGAGCTGGCCGCCGCCCATCACGCCCAGCCACGCCGGTGGATGAGCGGCGGGCAGCAATGGGGAAGTCGATTTACTATTCATTATTTTTCAAACACATTATTCAGGCAAGACCATGGCCTTGGCGGCGGCCGTTTGCGTGGTACGGAAGACTTCCAGCTTTTCGGCCAGGGCGTCGTCATTGGCCGCGAGCATCGCCACCGCCGTCAGCGCCGCATTTGCCGCGCCCGCTTCGCCGATGGCGAAGGTGGCTACCGGCACGCCCTTGGGCATTTGCAGGATCGACAGCATGGAATCTTCGCCACGCAAGTATTTCGATGGCACAGGCACGCCCAGTACCGGGACGATGGTCATCGCGGCCACCATGCCAGGCAGGTGTGCCGCGCCGCCGGCGCCGGCGATGATGGCGCGCAAGCCGCGCGCGCGCGCGCTTTTCGCGTACGCATACATTTCGTCGGGCATGCGGTGCGCGGAAATGACTTGCGCTTCGTACGGCACGCCGAACTGTTTCAGGATGGCAACCGCGTTCTGCATCACTTCCCAGTCCGAGGACGAACCCATGATGACGCCGACCAGCGGCTTATTTTGCTCGCTCATCTCAGGCCTTCAGCTTCTCGCCCGTCAGGCGTTCGATGGCTTCGAAATACTTGGCCTGGGTTTTTTCGATGACGTCGGCCGGCAGGGCTGGCGCCGGTGCGGTCTTGCCCCAGGTCAGGGTTTCCAGGTAGTCTCGCACGAATTGCTTGTCGAACGACGGTGGCGAAATGCCAGGCTGATACGAATCGGCAGGCCAGAAGCGCGACGAATCGGCCGTCAGCACTTCATCCATCAGATGCATGACGCCATTGTCGTCCAGGCCGAATTCAAACTTGGTGTCGGCGATGATGATGCCGCGCGTGGCAGCGTATTCAGCGGCGGTCTTGTACAGGGCAATGGCGATGTCGCGCATCTTGGCGGCCAGGTCGGCGCCGATGCGCTCTTCCATTTCAGCAAAGCTGATGTTTTCATCATGCTCGCCCAGTTCGGCCTTCGCGGCCGGGGTGAAGATCGGTTCCGGCAGTTTTTCCGCTTGCTGCAGACCGGCTGGCAAGGCGATGCCGCAGATGCTGCCCGTGTCCTGGTAATCTTTCCAGCCCGAACCGATGATGTAGCCGCGCACGACTGCCTCGACCATGATCGGTTTCAAGCGCTTGGCCACCACGGCGCGGCCCTTGACTTGCTCCACTTCCTCGGGCGCCACCACGGATTCCGGCGCCACGCCGGTCAGGTGGTTCGGCACGATATGGCCCAGTTTCTCGAACCAGAAGTCGCTCATCTGGTTGAGAACCTTGCCCTTGCCGGGGATAGGCTCGTTCATGACGACATCGAAGGCCGACAGGCGGTCCGTGGTGACGATCAAGATCTTGTCGTCGCCAACGGCGTAGTTGTCGCGGACCTTGCCGTGGCCCAGCAATGGCAGGGAGTGGATGGAAGTCTGATAGAGGCTGTTCATAGCGGGGGAATAGTTGGATGAAACGAAACCGGCAGGCAGGGGATGCCCGCCGGTCGAGAAAATCGGGCACGGAGCATTGCATCCGGCCCGTTCCAGACAGAATTTTACTTCACAATTTGCGACAGCTCGCCGGCCTTGTAGCGCTCGGCCATTTTTTCCATCGTGATGACCTTGATTTTCGACGCCTGGCCTTCGCAGCCGAAAGCCTGCATGCGCGCGCGCACGATTTGCTCGGCGGCGGTGCGGGCTGGCTTCAGGAAGTCGCGCGGGTCGAATTTCGACGGATTCTCGAACAGGTACTTGCGGATCGCGGCCGTCATCGCCAGGCGGATGTCGGTGTCGATGTTGATCTTGCGCACGCCGTGACGGATGCCTTCCTGGATTTCCTCGACGGGCACGCCGTAGGTTTCCTTCATGTCGCCGCCGAATTCGCGGATGATGGCCAGCAATTCCTGCGGTACCGACGAGGAACCGTGCATCACCAGGTGGGTGTTCGGGATGCGCGCGTGGATTTCCTTGATGCGGTCGATGGCCAGGATGTCGCCCGTTGGCTTGCGCGTGAATTTGTAGGCGCCATGCGAGGTGCCGATGGCGATCGCCAGGGCGTCGCACTGGGTGCGCTGCACGAAGTCGGCCGCTTGTGCCACGTCCGTCAGCAGTTGCTCGCGGGTCATGGTGCCGTCGGCGCCGTGGCCGTCTTCCTTGTCGCCCTTCATGGTTTCCAGCGAACCGAGCACGCCCAGTTCCGCTTCCACCGTCACGCCGATGGCGTGCGAGAATTTCACCACTTCACGCGACACTTCCACGTTGTATTCGTACGATGCGACCGACTTGCCGTCCGCTTCCAGCGAACCGTCCATCATGACGGACGTGAAACCCGAACGGATGGCAGCCATGCAGACGGCCGGCGACTGGCCGTGATCCTGGTGCATGACGACAGGGATGTGCGGATACGCTTCGACGGCGGCGTCGATCAGGTGGCGCAGGAACGCTTCACCGGCGTACTTGCGCGCGCCAGCGGACGCTTGCATGATCACCGGGCTGTTGAGCGCATCGGCGGCAGCCATGATGGCTTGCACTTGCTCCAGGTTGTTGACGTTGAAAGCAGGAATGCCATAACCGTTTTCGGCGGCATGGTCCAGCAGTTGACGCATGGATACGAGAGACATGGTAATACTCCAGATAACAATAGAAACCGTTGCGGCGCTTCGCGGTGGTCAATAACCGCGCCGGCGCCTGAATTCTTGGACCTTAGTCGAATTCGCCTACCTTCACAATCTTCAAGGCATTCGTGCCGCCCACCTGGCCCATCGGCTCGCCCCAGGTGACGACGATCATGTCGCCCTTGCGGACGATGCCCTGCGCCACCAGCAGCTCTTCCGCCTGCTTCAGCACTTGCGCGCTGGGGGCGTTCTGCATCAGATGATACGCCCGAACATTGCGGTACAGCGCGGCTTTGCGCAAAGTCGTCACGCTGGGCGTGAGCGCATAGATCGGCGTATCGATACTGTGGCGGCTCATCCACAAGGCGGTGGAACCGGATTCCGTCAGCGCCACGATGGCTTTGACGCGCAAGTGGTGGGCCGTAAACAGCGCACCGTAGGCGATCGACTGGTCGATGCGGGTAAATGTGACGTTGAGGAAATCGGCATCGAGCTTGTTGTATTCGGACTGTTCCGCTTCCACGCAGATGGCGGCCATCATTTCCACCGTCTCGATCGGGTACTTGCCCGAGGCCGTTTCGGCCGACGTCATGACGGCGTCCGTGCCATCGAGCACGGCATTGGCCACGTCGGACACTTCCGCGCGCGTCGGCACGGCGTTGACGATCATCGATTCCATCATCTGCGTGGCCGTGATGGCCAGCTTGTTCGACGCGCGCGCCATCTTGATCATGCGCTTCTGCAAGGCCGGCACGGCCGCATTGCCCACTTCCACGGCCAGGTCGCCCCGCGCCACCATGATGCCATCGGAGGCGTCGAGAATTTCCTGCAGCGCGGGAATGGCTTCCGCGCGCTCGATCTTGGCGATCATCATCGGCTTGTGGTGGTACGGTTCGCCGGCGATATTGGCCAGCTGGCGCGCCATTTCCATGTCGGTCGCGCATTTTGGGAAGGAAATGGCCAGATAGTCGGCCTGGAAACTCATGGCCGTCTTGATATCTTCCATATCCTTGGCCGTCAGCGCGGGCGCGGACAGGCCGCCGCCCTGGCGATTGATGCCCTTGTTGTTCGACAACTCGCCGCCGATCTTGACGGTGGTGTGGATTTCGCTGCCGTGGATGCGCTCGACGATCAGCACGATGAGGCCGTCGTTCAGCAGCAGCACGTCGCCCTTGTGCAAATCGCGCGGCAGGGCCTTGTAGTCGAGGCCGACGCGCTCCTGGTTGCCCAGTTCGCCGTTTTCGCCCCACTTGGCGTCGAGGATGAAGCGCTCTCCCGCTTCCAGCTGAATGCGCGTGTTTTCAAACTTGCCGACGCGAATCTTCGGCCCTTGCATGTCGGCCATGATGGCCACTTCGCGCCCGCACTCGGCCGCCGCCAGACGCACCAGCGCCGCGCGGTCGATATGGTCTTGCGCCTTGCCATGGGAAAAATTCAAACGCACCACGTCGACACCCGCACGTATCATCTTCACCAGGATATCGAAGTCGGTGGAGGCAGGGCCGATTGTTGCTACGATTTTTGTACCGCGTGGCATAGGAGTCCTTGTGCGCGAGCGAAGGTGAGCAAGGCCGGCTCGATGCTGCATCCGGCAAGGTAAAAGCGCAGCGGTCAGGCTGCGCTTGGTATTGCACTACAGTCAGGCTTTATCAGCCAGCACGTTGCATGAGAATTTCTACTGCGGGCAAAGTCTTGCCTTCCAGGAACTCCAGGAAAGCGCCGCCGCCCGTCGAGATATAGCTGATTTTATCGGTAATGTCATATTTGGCAATCGCCGCCAGGGTGTCGCCACCGCCAGCGATGGAGAATGCTTTCGAATCGGCGATGGCCAGGGCCAGGGTCTTGGTGCCGTTGCCGAACTGGTCGAATTCGAACACGCCGACCGGGCCGTTCCAGACGATGGTGCCGGCGGCGGCGATCTGCTGTGCCAGCAGGGCCGCCGTTTTCGGGCCGATATCGAGGATCATGTCGTCGTCCGCCACGTCGGCCACGTCCTTGACGGTGGCAACGGCCGCAGGCGAGAATTCCTTGGCGCACACGACATCGACAGGAATCGGCACTTGCGCGCCGCGCTTGGCCATGATCTCGATGATGGCCTTGGCTTCCTCGACGAGTTCCGCTTCCACCAGCGACTTGCCGACATTCAAGCCGACGGCCTTCATGAAGGTGTTGGCGATGCCGCCGCCGACGATCAGGTTATCGACCTTGTCGGACAGGGCTTTCAAAATGGTCAGCTTGCTCGATACTTTCGAACCAGCAACGATAGCCAGCAATGGGCGGGCGGGCGCGTGCAAAGCTTTCCCCAGTGCATCCAGCTCGGCGGCCAGCAGCGGGCCGGCGCATGCGACGGGGGCAAACTTGGCGATGCCGTGCGTGGACGCTTCCGCGCGGTGGGCCGTGCCGAACGCGTCGTTGACGTAGATATCGCACAATTTCGCCATTTTTTGCGCCAGCTCATCGCTGTTTTTCTTTTCGCCCTTGTTGACGCGCACGTTTTCCAGCAGGACGACCTGGCCGGCAGCCAGGGATTCCAGGCCGGTGCCATCGACCCAGTTTTGTTTCAATGCAACTTCCTGGCCCAGCAGCTCGGACAAGCGGGCGGCCACGGGCGCCAGGCTGTCGGCCGGCTTGAACTCGCCTTCCGTCGGACGGCCCAGGTGCGACGTCACCATGACGGCGGCGCCAGCGTCCAGCGCGGCGCGGATGGCCGGCACCGAGGCGCGGATGCGCGTATCTTCGGTGATCTTGCCACTGTCATCTTGCGGGACGTTCAGGTCGGCGCGGATAAACACGCGCTTGCCTTGCAGTGCATTTTGGGCGATCAAATCTTGCAGACGAATGAAGTTGAGAACAGCTGACATGGCGATCCAGATGACGAGTGGAAGGAAGTGCGCTATTTTACCGCAATGCCCAGCGCAAATCCCCGATTTGTCCTGCTTTACTGAAAAACGTGCAACAGTCGCAAGCCCGTGAAAACCAGCATGCCAAACACGATGGTTTGCAGCATATTGCGGCGGATCACAAAAAAGAGCGTGGCGGCAATACCGGATAACAGTTTCAAATTGGACAATTCAAGGTGCACTTGCTGCCCCTCCATCAGCATGTCGGGCGCGATGATGGCCGCCAGCGCGCAGGCCGGCGCATAGCGCAGCATCTCGCCCACGCGGCGCGGAATGGTGATGTGATGACCGATCAGCCAGAAGGTGCTGCGCGTGGCGGCTGTCGCCACTACCAGCACGGCGATGGCGATCCACACGTCGGCCCTGCCCCAGTCTATGCCGTCAAACATGGCGTTTTGTCCATTTTTCTGTCAACTCTTCCACGGCCATGGCGCTGACCATGCCCACCACCACGGCCACCAGCAAGCCCAGCTTATAGGGCAGGCCGTAGGCCAGCACGGCCACCGTGCCCGCCACCAGCACGCCGCACAGGGCGGCGCGGCTGAGGATCAGCGGCACCGTCACGCACAGGATCGCCAGGGTGCCGGCAAAGCCCAGCCCCCATTCGGCCGGCACGACGGCGCCCAGCACGATGCCGATGAAGGAACCGATTTGCCAGGCCAGCCAGTTGGGATAGATCAAGCCTTTCAGGAAAGGCAGCTTGGCCGGGTCCGGCGTTTCATGGGGGTAGCGCTGCAGGAACAGGCCCACGGTGATGTCGCCCGCCACATAGCCGAGCGCAAAGCGCTGGCGCCACGGCAGATGGGAAAAATGGGGGGCCAGCAGCACGGAAAAGATGACAAAACGCAAATTAACGACGAGGGCCGTGGCAAAGATCACCCACACGGGCGCCTGCGCGGCCAGCAGCGGCAAGGACGCGAGCTGGGCCGAACCGGCAAAGACAAACAGGGTCATGGCCCCCGCCTGCGCGACAGTCAGGCCGCTTTTCACCATGGCCACGCCCACCACCATGCCCCAGGCGGCGATGCCCAGCAGGGTGGGCGCACCCAGGTTCAGCCCGGCGCGCCAGGCGTCTTTCAGCAGGGCATCGTCGCTGGCGGCCGGGACGGCGTTCACACGATGCTCCTGCAGGCGTATTGTGGTAACTGCACAACAATGGTGCGCGGAGAAAGACTCCGCAACGGCGATACCGGCAAGGCAAATCCAGTCAGTGTGGCGCTGCAGCTGCCATATTTCCGCAAAAACCCGCGCCGCAGCCGAAGATGATCGAGCCGCCATTTTAGCCATGATTTTTGCTGTCTGCCTGAATCCGTTAAAATCGTGGTTTTGGCAGCAGCCGACTTCCTTCCATACAGCCTCACGGAGCATGACAAGATGACAAAAACCACCCAGCCAGCGGTCGAACTCGACAGTAAAGACCTGCCAGCCCACTGCCCTAACCCGGCCATGCCGCTGTGGTCGTCGCATCCGCGTGTGTTCCTGGAATTCAACAAGGACGGTATCGCCAAGTGCCCTTACTGCGGCACGGCCTACACCCTGAAGGAAGGCGCCAGCGCCGGCCATCATTAAACTGCCCAGCGGCGCGCCCCCAGCGCGCCGTTTTCATTTACACAGCTAGCTGTACCGATCAAGCCGGAGTCGTCATGAAACGTCTGAAAGAACTCAATGGCAGCGCCGCCGAAGTCGAAGCGGCGTTCTACGATGCCTTGCACCGCGCCGACCTCGAAGCGCTGATGGCGCTATGGGCCGACGATGAAGAGATCGTCTGCATCCACCCGGGCGGCGCGCGCCTGATCGGCCACGCCGCCATCCGCGCCTCGTGGGAAACCATTTTGGCCGGCGGCGGCCTGCACATCGTGCCGGCGCAGCTGCATGAAACGCACAATCTGATGAGTTCAGTGCACACGGTGATCGAAGGCGTCACCCAGGAAGAAGGCGGTCCGGCGCATCTGCTGGCCACGAATGTGTATGTAAAAACGCCGCGCGGCTGGCGCATCGTGCTGCACCACGCCTCCATCGCCCCCGGCGGCGCACCGGCCGACGCCGCAGGGACGCAGATCCTGCACTGATGTCTTTGCCTCTTATCTACAACGCCCCCTACACCGCCCCGCTCTGGCTGCCTGGCGGCCACGCGCAGACGATTTATCCGGCCGTGTGCCTCGCCAAGCCGGCCGTGGCCTTCCGCCGTGAACGCTGGCAAGCGCCCGATGGCGACTTCGTCGACGTCGACCTGGTCGATGGCCAGCCGGGCCAGCCCTTCGTGGTGCTGTTCCACGGCCTGGAAGGCTCGTCGAACAGCCATTACGCGCGCGCCCTGATGGCCGAGGTGGCGGCGCGCGGCTGGTCGGGCGCCGTGCCGCATTTTCGCGGCTGCTCGGGCGAAGCGAACCTGGCGCCACGCTTCTACCATTCGGGCGACGCACAGGAAGTGGACTGGGTCGTGCGCACGCTGCGCCCGCGCGCCACGGGAAAATTTTACGCGGCCGGCGCGTCGCTGGGCGGCAATGCCCTGCTGTGCTGGCTGGGCCAGTCGCAGCACCAGGCCGATTTCATCGATGCGGCGGCGGCCGTGTCCGCCCCGCTGGACCTGGCGCAAGGGGGCAAGGCCCTGTCCTCCGGCGCCAACCGGCTCTACACGCGCATGTTCCTGAACACGCTCAAACCGAAATGCCTGGCCAAGCTGGAACAGTATCCCGGCCTGTTCGCGCGCGACGCCATGCTGGCCGCGCGCGACTTGCACGCCTTCGACAATGTCGTCACGGCGCCCCTGCACGGCTACCGCGACGCCGACGATTACTGGCACCGCGCCAGCGCCAAGCACGTCTTGCACGACATCACCGTGCCGACCCTGGTGCTGAATGCGCAAAATGACCCCTTCCTGCCCGGGCGCTTCTTGCCGCGCAGCGCCGCGCCGCAGGTCACGCTCGAATATCCGCGCCACGGCGGCCACGTCGGCTTTGCCGCTGGCAAGTTGCCGGGAAGCACACGCTGGCTGCCGCAACGCCTGATCCATTTTTTTGAAGGCGGCAACACGGCGCCATCGGCACCGCAAACCTGTCACGCTGACGGCACGCGCACTCACACGGAAAACGCTACACATGGATGAACTCGTCAAGCAGGCCCTGGCCAAATGGCCGAACGTGCCCCACTGCTACGGCTGGCTGGGCCTGGACGCGCGCGGCCACTGGCGCATGCGCGACCAGCATGCGCAACAGCAACAACTGCCAGGCGACAAGATCGCCCACGTGGCCCTGTTGGGATTTATCAACCGCAATTACGATCATGACGAACGCGGTTGCTGGTTTTTCCAGAACGGCCCACAGCGCGTGTATCTGAATCTGGAAGCGACGCCGTATATCGCCCGCAGCGACCCGCAGCACGGTTTTGTCTTGCAGACGGGTGCGCCTCTGGAACAGATCGAGCAAGCGTATTGGTGCGATAACGGCGCGCTGATCCTGCGCCACGGCGACATCGTCGCGCAGGTCGATGACCGCGACATGGCCCAGGTGCTGCCCGCGCTGCGCCTCGACGGGCAAGCGGTGGGCGACGAAGCGCTGCTGGCCTGGCTGGAAGATGCGCAAGGCAATTTGATGTTATTGCATAACGGCAAGGAGATTGCCGTGCAGCCGCTGGCCTATGCCAGCGTACCGCAGACCTTCGGCTTCCAGCAGGCGCCGCAAGCCGAATAAGAGTCAGCCCTTCTGGTCCTTGATCTGTTCGCGGCGCTTTTCCTGCAGCTCGCGCTCGCGCGCATCGATCACGGCCTGGTCATAAAAAGTCGCGTCCGTCGACTTGCGGGCGATCGTCAGCTGGTCCAGCGCGGCCATGGTGGCGCCCTGCAGCACGTAGGATTCGGCCAGCGCCATGTGCTGCAAGGTCATCTTGCCCTGGTCCGCATAGGCTTTCGCCAATAAATCGTAGAGTTCCGGCTCTTCCTTGTAGAGCTGCACCTGCTCGCGCAGATACAGGGTGGATTGCTCCAGCTTGCCGGCAGCCATCAGCGCTTCCGCATACTGGTGGGCAATGCCGCGCGAGAGAGGAAACTGCTGGCGCGCAGCGTCCGCCGCCTTCAGGGCCTGTTGCGCCACTTCCTTCTTTTGCGCCGGCATCAACAGCACTTCCAGCGCCATCGCCGCCAGCAGGGAATTGGGGTCCTGCGTGCCGCCCGAGGTAAACACGTTCGGCCCGGCCGGCTGGTGCAGGGCCGCATTGGCCGCATCGAGTTCCTTTTGCGCCTCCGCCGGCTTGCCCTGCTTGACGGCAACGAAAGACAAGCCATAGTGGGCGGCCGTCACCTGGAAGCGGCTTTGCTGTTCCAGCTGCGTCTTGAAGACGGCCTTGGCGTTCAACAGGCCTTGCACGCTTTCATCCTGCAGCACGCGGGCGCGGGCCCGGGCCAGGTGAAAACTCAGGCTGTCCGCACGCTGCTTGTAGGGCTGTTCGCGGATGCGCGCCTGGATGTCGGCGATGCGTTCCGTCGTCAGCGGGTGGGTCTGCAGGTAGGCGGGCATCAGGTCGCTGTAAGAGCGGCTGGCCGCCTGCATGCGGCCGAAGAAGGCCACCATGCCGGTGGTATCGAAACCGGCCTCGCCCATGATCTGGAAGCCGATGCGGTCCGCCTCGCGTTCGGCGTCGCGGCCAAAATTGAGCTGGCGCTGGATGGCCAGGCCCTGGCCGGCGGCAAACACGCCCATCGCCACGTCGCCGCCTGCCCGTGAAGCGAGCGCCGCCAGCAGCATGGCCGCCAGCGGCATCAGGGCATCCTGGCGCTGCTGGCCCAGCATGCGCGCGATATGGCGCTGCGCCACATGGCCGATCTCGTGCGACAGCACGGAAGCCAGTTCCGCCTCCGTTTGCGCCGCCAGCACCAGGGCCGAGTGCACGCCGATGAAGCCGCCCGGCAAGGCAAACGCGTTCAGCTGAGGGTCGCGCACGGCAAAGAAGAAATAGTCGTAATTCGTTTCGCCGCGCACGCTGGGGCGCGCCGCCACGAGGGCGTTGCCGAAGGTATTCAGGTATTCCAGCAAGGGCGCATCGTCGAGGTAGTCGCGGTCGCCGCGGATGCCGCGCATGATTTCCTCGCCGATCTTGCGCTCCATCGCCGGCGACAGGTCTTCGCGCGACGTGTCGCCCAGGTTCGGCAGGTTCGGCGCCGGCGGCACGGCCAGCGGCGTCCAGCTGCTGGCCGGCTTGGCGGACACGCTGGCAGCCGGCGCCGCTGGCGCGGAGGTATAGGTTTGCGCCAGCGCACAGGGCGCAGCGAAACAGAGGGCGGCCAGCACCGACGCGCGCCGTGAGCCGCGCAGCCATGCCGCAGCGGCGTTTTCAAGGACGATCGGAAGGGAAGTTTTTGAATTCACGGGTGCTATCATACCTTGTTCGCGGCCCCCATTCCCACGCACCAAGCATGCGCCATGCCAGTGGCATGACGTCGTGGTCCGGCGTGCCGCGCCCCCACCCCTCACCTATTTTGACGCCATGACAACAGCAGACAAGCAAGCCCCCGCCGGGGAACTGACCCATTTCGACGCCACGGGCCAGGCCCATATGGTGGACGTGGGCAGCAAGGAAGACACGCGCCGTAGCGCCGTGGCCGCCGGCACCATCCGCATGCAGCCCGCCACCCTGGCATTGATTATTTCCGGCACCGCCAAGAAAGGCGACGTGCTGGGCATCGCCCGCATCGCCGCCATCATGGGCGCCAAACGCACCAGCGACCTGATTCCCCTGTGCCACCCGCTGGCCCTGACGCGCGTCACCGTCGATTTTGAAGTGGACGAAGCGGCCAACAGCGTGCACTGCCGCGCCCAAGTCGACACGACGGGCAAGACGGGCGTGGAAATGGAAGCGCTCACTTCCGTGCAGATCGGTTTATTGACGATCTACGACATGTGCAAGGCCGTCGACCGGGGCATGGTCATGACGAATGTGCGCGTGCTGGAAAAGCATGGCGGCAAGTCGGGCGATTGGACTGCGGCCGTGTGAGTCCCAGCGGCAAGCCACGAGTTGAGTACGCAGCACCGTCAAGGCGTTAGCTTGGCGGCCAGATGCACGCAGGCAGATGCATGGCACTTCCCATGAAAAGAGCCAGGACCACTAACGCCATGGCGTGTATCGCCTGGCTAAGGGCACAGGGGCGCTGCCTTCATGCAGATGTCATTCAAGAGCAGCTTTCACCGAATCGAGCCACATCGACGCCATTCTTTCTTGTCCTTTTTCGGTGAAATGACAAGCATCAAACCTGTACTCATCACCCAGCAAATTAGTGTTTGGTCCAGGATAACGCTTCAAATGAGGAGCATTGCCAAATACTAATTGAGCAGACTCGATATTACGGTCATATGCCATCCCGCAACGCGAATGAACGGCAATCATCCAGCGGTTTACCTTGACTTTACTATTGACGTAGTCAATTACCTCACCCAATCGTCGCACATATAAATCCTTATCTGTACCAAAATCCGAGGAACCCTGGTGCCAAAACGCAAAATCAAATTTAATTTCTTGCGCCTGGATTAATCCGATTGCACTGTTGAGTTTTCCAAATGCCACGCCACCTGCCTGCCAATCCGACACTTTGGTTCCCCCCACGCCGATCGGCATGAAAATCACTTTACGCGCGATACCGGCTCCAATCAGCTTTTTCCCCAGCGGCATCCACATTGATCCATTCTTACAATCGGCCCACTCAAAGGGATCGCTTGCGATTTTTATCACGCCATCTTTACCAACCTGCAATACATTATCCACAGCAGGATAAACATGTTCATTGCAATTCGACGATATCGATTGACCGATGACCAAAATTCGTAGTTCGGGCAAGGGATCAGGAATAACGGGGGTGACGGGAATGACTGGGATGATTGGTGGGACCGGGGTGACTGGGATGACCGGGGTAACCGGGATCACCGGCGTGACCGGCGTGACAGGCGGAACGGGGGTGACGGGGGTAACGGGAATAATTACAGGTGCGTCAGGCGCACTGCCAGTACCGCCGCCGCATGCGGCAATTACCAAAATACAAGATAGCCCGAGAAGATACTTAAACAAACGAAGATTTTTCATCATTGAAGTCATGTTGACATCCATAGAAAAACATCACGTCTGGCGCATACGGTGTTCGCAGGCGTCCACATTCAGGTCATCTTCCATGCAGCATGGATGAAGGGGATATTGCTCATACATCTCAGAAAGCACTAACAACACTCAATGAAATATATCGAATAAAAAAACGCTCGTTATTGAGAAAAATCGAAAGATATGTCTTATAGGAAAAAATGGCATTGCTGTCTTCACATGAATCCATGAAAAATACTAAAACAGCAATAGAATAGAAGGTGGCAAGTAATAAGCAGGAAGGGTGGGACTTGCAGACTTGCAGACTTGTTACGCACTTGATAAGCAAGGCAGCGGCTGCGAATAGCTGATAATCCACTGCATCAGCAACAACTTCAAATCACCAACAAGGCATTGACCAAAAGCCGTCATCAATACATGAATCAGTACACTTCATGAATCGGAAATCTATGGCAGGAAAACAAAAAGATGCTATATACATAGTCTGCCAAGCGTACCTGGCACTCAGTACCTTTAAGCGTCAAGGTGAATATCACAGGCAAGACGGGCGTGGAAATGGAAGCGCTCACTTCCGTGCAGATCGGCTTGTTGACGATCTACGACATGTGCAAGGCCGTCGACCGGGGCATGGTCATGACGAATGTGCGCGTGCTGGAAAAGCATGGCGGCAAGTCGGGCGATTGGCACGCCGAGGTGTGATTATTTTGCCTGGCGCGCAGGATGGAGCTTGACGCGGCGCAAGTCGCGCAGCAGCCAGGCGCCACACAGCAGGCATAGCGCGATGACGGCCACGGACAGGGGTAAGTGGAACTGTTCCAGCCCCGCCAGCGCAAAGCCCGCGTGGATCAGACACGTTCCCACCCCCAGCACGGCGCATACTGCCGCATAGCGGGACGCGTGTCTGGTGTTCAGCAACACATGCCGGTAACCGGCCAGCACCACGGCAATCGCCGCCAGGTTAAACACGAGAAAACCCTGCACGCCGCCCGGCACATGAAACATCTCCCACTCTTTCCAGTAGGCAGCGTCGATTTGATGCAGGATCAGGAACAACATGGTCCAGAAGTAGCTGCGTTGCATAAGGTTTACGTTCGTCAATATTGACGCAATTGTAAAGCCTGAACCGCGTACCTGCACCTGCGCATGGCATTTTTCGATGCCAATATGAATTTCATTGATATAAATGCTTTTTCATCAAGAAATCATGCATACTGCGAGTCGTCCATATCCAGATGAGCATCGCATGACAAGCAACAAGCCCGCCGCGGAAAGCAAGCTCCAGGACTTCGAATTCGAGGCCATGAATCTGCAGGTGGGGGGACGCATCCAGTTCATCACGCACCGCACCATCAAACCCATCCAGCATTTCTCGACCGTGATCGGCTATGTGAAAGACGAGTACCTGATCGTCAAGATTCCCATGGAAAACGGCGCGTCCATCGTCCTCAACGAAGGTGACAAGCTGACCATCCGCGTATTTTCCGGCGTCACCGTCTGTTCGTTTTCCTGCAGCGTGCTGCGCATCTTTGGCCGCCCCCTCAATTATGTCCACCTGAGCTTTCCCGACGCCATCCAGGGCACCAGCCTGCGCACAGCCATGCGCGTGAAAGTGGAAATTCCGGCGCAGCTCAGCTATCGCGACGTGGCGGCCGTGCCCGTGTTCATCGTCAACCTCAGCGTCTCGGGCGCGCTGATCGAGGCGCCCAGCATGCTCACGCCCGATGACGAAGGCGTGGCACTGAGCTTTACCCTGCTGGTGCAGCCGAACAAGCACCAGATGCGCGTCAACACGCGCGCCCGCATCCAGAACGTCAGCGTGGGCAAACCGTCGAATGGCCATGCCGCCGGCGTGGCGGAAATCTATACGTATGGCGTGCAATTCATCGATCTGGAACCGACCCACTACACCCTGCTGCAAAACCTCACCTATGAAGCGCTGATCGCGGACCGGCAAAAAATCGTCTGACGCTGGCGCGGCAGGCGCCACTTACAGCGTCGGCGTCACCTCGGGAATGTTGTTTTTGGTAATCGCTTCCTTCGCCGCCGGATTCGTCACGGTGGTGCTATTGAACCAGGTCAGGCTGCTCGTCCCCGACTTCATGGTCATCGTCACGGTTTGTCCACCGATACCCGTGCCCAGGTCGGACGCCAGGGTCAGCACGATATCGCCCTTGTCCACTGTGGCGCTGGCCACTTCGCGCGTGGCACTGAACACGGGGATGGCGCTGGGCACGGCCTGGGTGGGGGTGCTGCAGGCGGTAGCCAGCCCGCCGTTTTCCTGCACGCACAGGGCCACGGCCGTTTTCAAGGGGGCAGCGGCCGCCAGCACATTGCTGACCTTGGCCCGCATCGTGTAGTCGCCATATTGGGGAATGGCCACGGCCGCCAGGATGCCGGCGATGGCCACCACGATCATCAGCTCTATCAGGGTAAATCCGCTTTGCGCGCGCATCGTATCCTCCCATTGTGCGTTGCTCACGCCGTGCATGGTGCAAGCGCCATGCCAGCGGCGCGCCCGGGCAGCGGCGGCGCACGTGGAAAGAAAAGCGACGCATTTGGGCCGTATCCGACCAGCGCCGTCCCCCCGGGCCGGGAATCGGCCTGTCTTGCGGACAAAAAAAAGGAGCCGAAGCTCCTTTTTTGTACTGCTATGACCAGGCTGGAATTACAGCATGGCTTTCAGCAGACGCGCCATTTCCGACGGGTTTTTGGTCACGGTGATGCCGCAAGCTTCCATGATTTCCAGCTTGGCTTGTGCCGTATCGGCACCGCCCGAGATCAGCGCGCCGGCGTGGCCCATGCGCTTGCCTGGAGGAGCGGTTACGCCAGCGATGAAGCCGACGACCGGTTTTTTCATGTTGTCTTTGATCCAATAAGCCGCGTTGGCTTCGTCCGGACCGCCGATTTCGCCGATCATGATGACCGCGTCGGTATCTGGATCATCATTGAACATCTTCATGATGTCGATGTGCTTCAGACCGTTGATCGGGTCGCCGCCGATGCCGACTGCCGACGATTGGCCCAGGCCCAGCGCGGTCAGCTGACCCACTGCTTCATAGGTCAGGGTGCCCGAACGCGACACCACGCCGATACGGCCTTTTTTATGGATGTGGCCTGGCATGATGCCGATCTTGATTTCGTCTGGCGTGATCAAGCCTGGGCAGTTAGGGCCCAGCAGCAAGGTTTTGCTGTTGGCTTTAGCCATGCGGTCTTTCAGGGCCATCATGTCACGCACAGGAATGCCTTCGGTGATGCAAATGGCCAGATCCATTTCAGCTTCGACAGCTTCCCAGATCGCCGCTGCCGCGCCTGCTGGCGGTACGTAGATCACGGAAACATTGGCGCCGGTTTCTTTTTTCGCTTCGGTAACGTTAGCGAAAATAGGAATGCCTTCGAAATCTTCGCCGGCTTTCTTCGGGTTCACGCCTGCCACGAAGGCAGCTTTGCCGTTCGCGTAGTCGCGGCAACCGCGGGTGTGGAACTGGCCGGTCTTGCCGGTGATCCCTTGGGTAACGACTTTGGTATCTTTATTGATCAGAATGGACATGTTGATTCCTTAATTAAGCTTGACCGGCAGCAGCGGCAACGACGCTCTTGGCTGCATCTTCCATGGTGTCGGCTGCGATGATAGGCAGACCGGAATCGGCCAGCATCTTTTTGCCCAGGTCTTCGTTGGTGCCCTTCATGCGCACGACCAGCGGCACGTTCAGCGAGACGGCTTTCACTGCGGCGATAACGCCTTCAGCGATCACGTCGCAACGCATGATGCCGCCGAAAATGTTCACCAGGATGGCTTTCAGGCCTGGGTTTTTCAGCATGATCTTGAACGCTTCGGTCACTTTTTCTGCCGTGGCGCCGCCGCCGACGTCCAGGAAGTTGGCTGGCTCGCCGCCGAACAGTTTGATCGTGTCCATGGTGGCCATGGCCAGGCCGGCGCCGTTCACCAGGCAACCGATGTTGCCGTCGAGCGAGATGTAGGCCAGGTCGAATTTCGACGCTTCGATTTCAGCTGGATCTTCTTCGTCCAGGTCGCGCAGGGCGATGATTTCCGGATGACGGAACAGGGCGTTCGGGTCAAAGTTGAACTTGGCGTCCAGAGCGATGACCTTGCCGCTGCCGGTGACGATCAGCGGATTGATTTCGGCCAGCGAGCAATCGGTTTCCCAGTATGCTTTGTACAGGCCTTGCAGGTTGACGCGGGCGTCGACGATGGAACCGGCAGGCACGCCGATTTTGGTCGCGATGTCGTCTGCCTGGGCATCGGTCAGGCCAACGCTCGGCTCGATGGTGACGTGGTGGATCTTCTCTGGGTGGCTCTCGGCCACTTCTTCGATGTCCATGCCGCCTTCGGACGATGCCATCAGGACGATTTTCTGGGTGACGCGGTCGGTGACCAGCGAAACGTACAGTTCCTGTTTGATGTCGGCGCCTTCTTCCACCAGCAGGCGGTTGACTTTCTGGCCTTCGGCGCTGGTCTGATGCGTGATCAGCTGCATGCCCATGATCTGGTCAGCGTATTCCTTGACCTGTTCCATCGATTTTGCCACTTTCACGCCGCCGCCCTTGCCGCGGCCACCTGCGTGGATCTGCGCCTTGACAACCCACACCGGGCCGCCCAGGGTTTCCGCAGCCTTGACGGCTTCTTCGACGGACATGCACGGAATACCGCGTGGTACCGTCACTCCGAATTGCCGGAGGATTTCTTTGGCTTGATACTCATGGATTTTCATGCTGGCTTC